>JBFLWU010000041.1:0-45909 GCA_040757625.1 Thermodesulfobacteriota bacterium
GGGAAACAGCTGGCGCGACTCCACCTTTCCAAGGAGTTCGGTCACCTGGTCAAACAGAACGTTAAACCGGCCCATATCGTCCTTCTTGATGTTTTCGGCAGCCCCCTCTGGAAGATTTTTTAAAATTCCCAGGCTTTCGGTTTTTTCAAAAAAGCGATCCAGGGGCACTAGGATCGTCCGGGCAATAAGCAGGCCTGTGAAAAATGTAAAAATGACCAGGATAGTCCCCCAGAAAGACACCGGCCAGATGGGGTCGATCCCTTTTTTCATGTAAAACATGGTAATGTTGTAGGCGACTATGGTGGCCAGCAATCCAATGCCGGCTGAAATAACCGGGATAATCACATACAGGCTGATGTTGTATCTTTTGTCCTTCATTGTTTTTTACCTTGAAAATTCTTTCTTGAAAATCAAATTAGTCGAATTAACCAGTATTATTCGTTTGTAACTGCACAGGGGGGTTTGGCCGAAGACTGAAGAAAGGGCTCAGAGATCAGGTGCCGGGTATCAGAGGACAGGGGTAGAAAGGGCTTCTTCCCCAATTCCTGACCACTGGCACCTGATCCCTAACACCTATCACCTTTTCCCTCCGCTTTCAGCCTTTGCCCCTTCTGTCTTCGGTCTATTTTCCTTCAGCCTTCGCCCCCATTAATGCGCCATTTTGGTAAGATCCCACATGGGCAGAAAAATTGCCAGGGCAAAAAATCCCACGACCGCTGCCAGCCCCACCGTTAGAATCGGCGCAATGGCATCGGAAAGCTTTTTCATGGCGTATTCCAGTTCAACGTCATAATGTTCTGAAATTTCACGCAGCATTTCATCCAGGCTTCCGGACTCTTCTCCGATAGCGACCATGTTAATAACAATCGGCGTAAAGTACTTTGCGGACTTTAGCGGCTCGGCGATACCGCGGCCTTGCGCCAGGCGCTCGGTGATTTGTTCGAATTCGCGTGAGATTGCTGCATTGCCGATGGTCCTGGACAGAATTTTCATGGATTCCAGAACAGCCACCCCGCTGGATTGCAGGATGGCAAAAATACTGGCAAAACGCGACATGGCAGCTTTAACAAACAAGCTGCCGAAAACCGGAAGCTGCAACAGAAACGCGTCCCGCATATATTTCCCCTGTTCCGTCCGGAGATAATAGGTCGCCGCCACAATGACTGCAACCACCCCTCCGATCAATATAAACCAATAATCGGCCAGCAGTTTATACATCAGCATGCAGATGCGGGTCGGCAAGGGAAGGGCGATATTGGAACGGATGAACAGGCCCACAAATTTGGGAATGACAAATGTCAGGAGGATGAAAAAAGCAATGGCCAGGAAACACACCACGATCATCGGATACTGCAAAGCCGCCCGAATGTCCGATTTGATCTTGTTTTCATGATCGATAATATACAGCAGCCTGTCTAGAATATCGGGCAAGGCGCCGCTGGCTTCGCCGGCCTGCACCATGCCGCAATAGAGCGGTGAGAATGCCCGGGGATGCTTGCTGAAAGCATCGTAAAGGCTATAACCCTCTTTGATATCATTGGAAATATCGATAATGATTCTTTTTAAAACCGGATTTTCAGACTGGTTTTCCAGAACCTGCAGCAGCTTAACCATGGACACCCCGGCCCTCAGCATGGTTCTGAACTGTTTGGTAAAAAGGATCAGCTCCGCCGTGCGGATCGGCGTCAGGCTTTCCTTGATTCGGGTCAAAAAGGCCCCTCCTGCCGCGCCGCCCTCTTCGGCTACCGACACGGGGATGTACCCCCGGGCCGTTATGATGTTGTTTGCCATATCGATCGAATCGGCTTCCAACACATCGGTAAATGTATTGCCGCTCTCATTAATGGCCTGAAAAGTGTACTTTGGCATTTCTCCTAATCCCTGACACCCGACACCTGACCCTTTTTTTTGTCACTCGTCACCATTCATTTTTCTTGTCACGATCCGTTCCACCTTCAGCCTTCAGCCTATTTTCCTTCAGCTATTTTATGCCATAATGGCCGAGGCTGCTTCTTCAAGCGTCGTGACGCCTTCCAGTACCTTTTCGGCGGCGTCTTCTCTGAGTGTCTTCAGCGTCCCGGCCTGGCGGGCGGCCCGGGTGATCTCCTGGGCCGAGCGCCGGCTCAAAATCATCTCCTGGACCATGTCGTCGATCACCAGAACTTCGTAAATCCCCATACGTCCTTTGAAGCCCTTGTCCATGCAGTTGAAACAGCCGGTTCCCTGCATGAAATTTGCCCCCTCAATCTTGTCCAGCCCCCAGTATTCCAAGGCTTTCTGTGGCGGGCGGTAGGGCTTTTTACAATAATCGCAAACCCGCCGCACCAGGCGCTGGGCGATTGAAAGCAGCATGACGGATGAAACCAGAAACGGTTCGATCCCCATATCGATAAACCGGGTGATGGCCCCGGCAGCGTCATTGGTATGCACGGTGCTCAAGACCCGGTGGCCGGTCAGGGCCGCCTGCACGGCGATGCTGGCGGTTTCAGGGTCTCGAATTTCACCCACCATGATCACGTCCGGGTCCTGCCGCATGACGGATCGCAGGCCGCTGGCAAAGGTCATGCCGGCTTTGCGGTTGAACTGAATCTGCCGGATTTTTTCCATGCGGTACTCCACCGGGTCTTCCAGCGTGATAATGTTGATATCCGGCTTGTTGATCTTCTTGAGCATGGAATAGACCGTGGTGCTTTTGCCGCTGCCGGTCGGGCCGGTACAGAGCATCATGCCGTAAGGTTTGACGACCATGGATTCGATCTTGTCTCTGTCTCCCGCGGACATGCCCAGGTGCTCCAGCGAGTAAACGCCGGTGCTGGTATCCAGAAGTCGGATAACCATGTTTTCTCCGTAGATGGTCGGCAGGGTGGAGGTGCGGATGTTGATTTCCTTGTTATCCATCTTAATCGTAAAACGGCCGTCCTGGGGTACCCTCGACAAGGCAATGTCCATGTTTGCCAGGATCTTGATTCTGGAAACGATCGGAAGCATCATGGCCTTGGGCGGCGCCGGCACCTCGTGCAGCTTGCCGTCGACCCTGAAGCGAACCTGGACATAGTCTTTCTCGGGGCTGATATGCACATCGCTGGCTCCCTCCCGGACCGCCTGGGCGAGAATCGAGTTGACCAGACGGACAACCGGCGCTTCTTCGGCCATGTCCTGAAGCGACCCCACCTCCACATCCTCAGTCAGCAGGGCCCGTTCGGCCTCTTCTTCTTTTTCATACTGCATATCCTCCAGAACGCCGCCGATACCGGAATAGGTGCCATAGAGGCTGCCAACCAACTGGTTCATTTCTTGATCCGTACATATGACCGTCTCAACTTCCGTGTTGGTATAAACTTCTATGGCATCCAGGGCATTGATATCCATGGGGTCGGTCATGGCCACCGTTAAGAGGTAGCGGGTTTTCTTGAGGGGTACCACCTGATACTTCTGGGCAATATCCACCGGGATCACCCGGGACAGCTCCATATCAACCGGGTACTTGTCGGGGGTGTATTTTTTGACCCGCAACTGTTTTGAGATCTGGTCGACGATCTGGGCGCCGCTGAGGACGCCTTCACGCACTAAAAATTGCCCCAGCTTCAGATTGGTCCGCTTTTGATTGGCAATGGCATGATTGAGCTGTTCTTCCGTCAACAGCCCGCCTTCTATGAGCATTTCGCCCAGTTTCTTTTTGATTCTCACTTGGTGTATCCCTCTATCAGTTATCAGGTTTCAGGTGTCGGGATTCAGCTGATTTCTACTCCTCCTCATCCCCAGCCCCCACCCCCTTTGCTTAAGGGCTTATCAGACCATAAGCTCTTAGTCCTTCAGCCTATAACCTTCAGCTTTATCTCCGCCACCGGCCCCTGAAACCTGGCTCCGGACAACTGATCCCTGATCCCTATTTCATCACCAGATACGGATCGGCGAAAAACACCGTTCCTTCCTCCCAGCCGGTCAATATTTCTACCTTTTCGGAAAATACCGGCGGCAGGCCCGCCAACCGTCCTCTGGCGGCGGTCTCATTGTAAAAGTATTCCCGCAGCAAGATTGAAAACCGGATATTGCCGGCAGGGCGCCAGTTCGGCACCATGCGGATGGGCGGCGCCGTATCTGGATATGATCGAAGGGTCTGAATGGCCTCGTCTATCCGGTCCCTGTCTTCCAGTTTGATCCACCAGACCGCTTGCGTCAGCGGTTTTACCGAAACCGCAATTGCCGGAACCGAAATCAAACTGCCCGCCTCAATTTGATTGGGGTCTCTAATCTGGGGATTGGCCGCAAGCAGTAGTTTTTGAAGCGGATAGCTGAACTCACCGTAAACCTTCTCAATCAGCCGCCACAAGGTTTCATTTTGCTTCAAGGCAACTCGGCCCAACAGCGAAGGGATTCGCTTTTTATCCTCCAATGGTTGGGCAACAGCCTTTGGAACCGCCTCAATCGATGCAACCCGCCCTGAATCAGGCTTCTTTGTCTGATCCGGCAGCATGGCACTTTCCTTCCGGGGCGGCTCCAGGACCTGCGGGACACTGGCGGCAACCGGCGCCTGATGCGTTCCCGGCGTGGCGGTCCGCCTGTTTTTCAGCAGATCCGCAATGTTCAATCTGGTGGGCAGCAGCCCCGCCGCCGATACAATCACCGCCAGCATAATCAGACCGGTTACAGCAGCACGTTGCCATTTCGGTCGCTTTTCCGAAAAAGACCGTTTGACACAGGACCGCACCAGCAGCCAGCCGGCCCGGGTGCGGTTCTGAATAATCATAGCCATGATGCTGCGGTGACACAGGTTGACGATCTTTCGTGGATACCCGCCCGAAGCGCGATAGATCATCCACAAGGCCGGAAGGGTAAACACGGCCGGCGGCCTGGGCGTTTCGCTCGATTGTCGGATGCGGAACCGGATCATCTGGCGGGTATCCTTAAAGCTTAATGGCCCCAGTGTATGATAAAGGCTGATTCTGTCCGCAAAGTTGCTATACGTTTCAAGCGTATTTTCAAATTCCTTTTGTGCAAAAATCGCAATCTGCAGCAATTTATAGTCGTTGGTTTCGAAGTTCAGAAATTCCCTCAGGATCTCGAGACAGAAATCGGGAATTTTCTGGCCCTCGTCAATGATCAGGATAACGATCCTGTTTTCATCGACGCCTTTACGGAAAATATATTTCTTGATGATTTCCTTCAGCTGCCAGTCGTTGGCGCCCGCGGGCGGCTGTTCGCCCGTTAACATTTCAGCGACCGAACGCAGGAATTCCGAAGAACTGCTGAAGTATGGATCCAGCACCAGATGCGTTTCACAATCCTTTTCAGCGGCAAATTTGCGGATAAGCTGCCGGCATAGGGTGGTTTTGCCCGTGCCCACCTCCCCGATCACCACATTCAACCCCCGACGCAGGCGCAAGGAAAGTTCCAGTTTCTGCAGACACTCCACGTGCTGGCAGGACTGGAAAAAGTACTCAGGATCCGGGGAGTTGGAAAACGGTTCTTTGATCAGGTGAATGATGCGGAAATAATCCATTGATCAGCGCCTTATTGTGGAACTGCTTCCGGTTTATTTGTCGATGGGCTCTGATTCGGTTTTAACTCATTTGCCTCTGATACGTCTTCTTTGAGAATATGGGGCGTAATGAATATCAGCAGATCTTCCATTGCACCCTTATCGCTATCACTTTTAAAAAGCCAGCCCAATAAAGGAATATCCTTCAAAGATGGCACACCGGCCTCAGTTTTATCAGTTTTTTCCTTTGTTAGCCCACCGATGACCGTTGTCTGACCATCAAAGAGCAAAACATTAGTTTCTGCCATTTTAGTTATAATAGTTGGGCCTAAAGTTCCTTTCTCACCGATCTCGTCCTTTTTTGTCTTAATTTGCATTCTCAACATTCTGCCATCAATAACATGGGGGGTGACTTCCAGACTGAGTGTTGCCTTCTTATATTCAACTTTTACATTCCCTTCTTCAACAGATTGATACGGAGAGTCCGTACCGCTTTCAATAATCGCCTTTTGGTTGTCAAGAGTAGTAATAGACGGGCTTGAAAGGATATTAATTTTGTTGTCTTTCTGCAGGGCCGAAAGCTGAGCGGCGATGATACTGCTGCCGATGTCTTCCACCGCAAACCCGATGGTCATGGCTGGAGTGTTTGTTATGCTAGCGGCTGGAAAATTGGCCGCCCAACCGGGAGTGGGGTCGATTCCCCCGGCACTCAATTTGGTTCCAAGATCAGCGCTGCTTAAACCTGGCGTTATCCAAAAACCGCTACGGTTCAAACCGCCCCACTGGATGCCCAGTTCGCGGGCGGTGTCCTTGGTGGCTTCAACAATATGAGCCTCAATCAGGATCTGCGGTGTGGGTCGATCAAGTTTTTCAATGATCGGAAGTATGGCATCGATATCCGCCTGGATCGCCTGAATGATAAGAGAATTGGTGTGCTCGTCCACCATGATCGACCCCATCGGCTTGCCTTCAGCATTTAAGGTAAGAAATTTTTCCAGGTTCACTTTCAGTTTGGCGGCTTCGGTATAATTAATCTTCAGCACCTGGGTGGTCAGCGGGGCCACCAGCCGAAACCCCAGTTTCTGGGTTTCCCGCTTTAGGTCCTGCTCCATATCCTCTACCGTCATGATGCGGATGATGTCCCCTTCCCAGCTGTAGGTCAGTCCGTGTGTGCGCAGCAGGCCCTTAAATACCTGATCCCAGGGCGCCTTGCTGATGTTGATGTTGGCCTTCCCTTTGACCTTTTCATTCACCATGATATTCTGATCGGCGGCCTTGGCCAAAGCCCGGAGGAGAACGGTCACATCGATATCGTGCATTTTCATGCTGACCGGCGTTGTGGGAAGCTGCCGTTCAGGTTCAACGGCCGGTTTGACTTCAGAGAGTTTTGCTGCCGGCTTGGAAATTTCGGGCGGAGTTGCCGTCGGCTGTTTATCCGCAGGTTTCTTGGAAGAGGGGGAATATCCGCGCGAACTTTCCGCCATTATTTTCCATTTATCAAAAAAGGCTTCTTCTTTTTTAACGGCCTTTTTCTGGGCGCATCCGCCGATCAAGATCGCAATCATAACGGCAACGACCAACCAGGGCGCTGTTTTTTTATCATACGGATTTAGCGTCATAATGTATTAACCTACCTTGTCTCATTGAGTGGCAGAACAATCTCTTCGGCCGTCCCCGGATCCGCAATAATCACCTGTTTGGGATCAATGCTTTTTATGACCGGCCCTCCCCTGCCCAGTTCGTCCCCCAACTCATATTCAGCCCCGTTGATGATTGCCAGCTTTTGATCATTCATTTCCAGATACCCGGTATAGACACGGACTTCTTGGGCCTTGGTCTCTTTCCTGCTTTCCACGACTGCTTCCGCTTTAGCATCGGCTTTGGCTTCCGGCCGGCGCTCCGTCTTCCAGAAAGGGTCCCGCCCCCATTCGCTCTTGGCCTGCCGGATGATATACATACTGGTTTCCGTAAAATCATCTTTAAAACTATTGGCAACATCTGAGATGAATTTGTTGGTTTCATCAACGCCGGTGACCATGGCCACAGGTTTTTTCTTGGCCCCGGAACTGAATAATAGGTCGTAAAGGCCGAATGCAACAACTATCGCCATGACGACCAGAATGATTTTTTCACGTTTTGCCATGAGAGAACCCGCAGGCTGAAGGTTGAAGGTTGAAGGTTGAAGGCTGAAGGCTATTCGTCACGCCTACAGCAGAATCCAGCCTTTATTCCCTTATTACCTTCATCTCTGCTCCTATCAGTCTTCTACCTTCGCCCTTCAGTTTAATTTCCTTCAGCCTTCAGCCTATTTCCCTTCAGCCTATTTTCCTTCAGCCTGCCTTTCCTTAACCAGCCAGATCTTCAAGCGAACCTCCTTGCCTTCTTCAATATTCTGAAGCTTGACTTGTTCTATCTTTTCAAGATACGGCAGGTTCCCCAAGGCCATCAGAAAATCACGCAGCTTAAAAAAATCCCCTTTCACAACGATATTCATCAACAGAAAACCGGATCCGTTAAGCGTCGATTCAACATCAGGAGAAGCTTCCACTACCTTGAGCCCGGACTTTCCGGCAAGATCATGAAAAACAGAAACAATTCCTTCCGTTTTTTCCTGGGTAAGCTTTTCCTCTTTCGGCAAGGTTACCCCCTCGGGGAGCTTGAGGTCGATCTCGGTCAGCATTTTTTGAAAAAGCGGCAAGAGCAGTTTCTGAGTTTCAATTTTGACGTTCAGCTGCTTGATGTCTTTATCCAAAGCAGAAAGGGTGCGGTAATCCGGGTAAACCATCAGCAGGATAATAATTAGAATTACCACACCGAATAATGCGAAATAAAAAAGGCTTCTCTGTGAGAACTTGCCGACTTCCATCAAATCACACCAAGCTCCAACTGGGCGGTAAAGCGCAGTGCTTCCGTATTTTCAAACAGCTCTACGGCTTGTCTTTGAATTTTAGCCTGACTCACAATCGGCGATTTTTTTAGATTGACCAAATAACTGGCCAACGATGCCTCGAAGGTCAAGCGATCCCCTAAAATGACACCTTCCAAGGTTAACATTTTTTTTACGTTCTTATCGGCAGTTTTTTTATCAGATGCTTTCGGGTCCTCTACACCGCCCAATTCCAACGTCAAGTTCAGCAGTTTCACATTTTCAGGGGTCATCCGGGCGACCTCGCTGATCACCGCCGCCCCCATATAGCGCCGGCCTATTTTATTGAGGGTCGCAATGTTCTGCTGCTTCTGGGCAACCATTTGAATGATCAGGTTCTGATCAACATAGGGGATAGAGCTGTCAACCTGCCGCTGCAACTGCTTTTGGATCCCCTTCTTCAATTTGATCAAATGCCCCTGCCAATAGTTGATGCCGACACATAGGGTCAATAATAAAACAAGGATGCCGAAAGCCGCACGGTTAAAAAGAAGCGTTGTTGCCAGCTGCTGCTTTTCTTTGTGGGTGTATATGAAATTCGGGGTAATCGAATTGTCCGACAGGGCCATACCGATGGCCGGAACAAGACTGCCCCTATCCCCTGTCGCCTGAGGAACCGCGACGTTCTCCAAAAAGGACGGGTTGGTTTTGAAAGGGTCGATTACTTCGATCGGGAGGTCCAGCTGTTTGCCGATATACTCAACAATTTCCCGGTTGGTGCAAACCTGGCCTGAAACAAAGATTTTACCGACGGAATCCCGGGTATAATGCAAGTTGTAATGTTCGATGGTTCGTTCCACCTGCCGGACGACCCGTTCAAGTGCCGGTTGGATTATTTGAAAAATTTCTTCCTTCTGATATGTGACCCCTTCAAACGCTACTAGTGTTTCCGTCGGGTTTTGGACCAGCAGATGGAACAGCTTTGAGGACAAATTGTCATCAGGTCCGGTCGCTTTTTCAAGGCTCGATTCGCCCGCAGGAGTCAGGTCGCCAGCCGCCGGTCTACCCGTACCGCCTTCTGTATGCTGATCGACAACTTCGCGGATGGCTTCGATCATGCTGATGATGCCGGCCTTGATGTCCCTTGACAAGACAAGGTTTCCTTCCGAAAAGACGGCAATGCGCGACCAGTCTTTGCCGATAAACAAATTACATAAATTTTTAACCTCCGGATCCAGCCATTGGGTACGCAAGAGGTTCTGAACCGCAAACGGCACGATGGATATACCGGTCAGCGGATAACCGCTTCGCTCAAAGATATTTCTTAGATCCTGAATTTCCTGAATAGGAGCGGAATAACAGATCACTTCGATTCTGCGGACGCCGTTATCCGTGATTTCCCCCAAAATATCGAAATCAAACAGATCGGTTTTTTCGTTAAATGAAACCTCTTTTTTATACGTCCAGTAAACCGCATTATAGATCTGCTTGCTCGGAACTTTGGGTATCTTTACATAGCGGGTCTCCACATTGGCCGAGGATATCGCGCTCCAGATTTCGACAGCCCTGGCGCTGCCGCAAAACGCCGTCAACGCCGATTTTAAAAAACGTGAAAACTGTGGGCTGTCTTTGTTAAGATCGGCTTCAAATGGAACGATGGAATAATCGAGCAATTCCATTTTCTTTTCAGTTGATTGGTTGATGGCCACTAGCTTCAGCGTGTTTCTGCCGATATCGACGCCGACAACGGTCTTTTTCTTAAAGGGAATAACCTTTTTGATAGAGGATGAAATCCCGACGGCAAAAGAATGGGAATGGCCGCTATCCGAAGGTTCAGGTTCCTTTTGGTCCTTGTTTCGAATCAGATCAAGAAGGCGTTCGGTCGAAGATATTTCGTCTTGTTGCGCCAAGCCCATACCCCATAACTTGATATAATGAATTGACGTTTTTAATGGTCTTGCCCGGTTAATATAAGTTAATTAATTTACTAAAAAATATCATGATTTGTCAAGTTTTAAAGCCTTCGAAAAATCATACGGGATCGATTATTGCCATCAGAAAATGAAATCCGGATTAATCCGGATATTATCACCCCCCTGACGACAACAAATCATATAAAACAAGCAGAGTTAAGGGCCAGACAAGCTGATTGATCGGGTTGCGCCGGCATCTATTCCATTCCGTCAATCGCGCTTTTAAGCGACCCCTCCGGTAACCTGCCAGGTATCGGCTTCCACCGGGGTCTTTGGCAACTGATCCAATCCGTTCGCATCGAATCCATGCGGATCCGCTTGATTCAATTGGCGCGGGCACAAAAAATCCCTTGCAAAAGCATCATTTTGAATATATAAATAAAAGAATTAAAAACTACCTGTAAATATTATAGATTCCGTTTTCCGAACAGATTTGATTTCCCGGCCCGTTGAGGACGCTGCCCAGCAACAGATCATATATTTCTGAAGGAAACCTGAAAATGAAAGACGGCCGAAAAAATCGGGTCTATCTGACCGATCAATTTGTTCTAACCGGCTTTGGCCTTGCGGCAATTTACTGGGTTCTCGATTCTTTCCTGTACCTCTTCCTGTCCTACGACGCCAATTTCTTTAAAAGGCTCACCGGCCTGGATATCAGCGGCATATGGACGCGTCTGATTGTTTGCTGCCTCTTCATTATTTTCGGCTCACATGCCCAATACACCTTTAATCAGCGCAAGAAAATGGAAGAAGCCCTGACGGACAGCGAAGAAAAGTATCGGACCATCGTTGAAAGTCTTGAAGACGGCTACTATGAAATCGACCTGAACGGCAACTTCAGATTTTTTAATGATGCCATGTGCAGCATCCTAGGGTATGAGCGGGATGCAATGGAAGGCATCAATATCAAACGTTTCGTGGATGAAGAAAACGCCAAAAAGATCTTTGACATATTTAATAATGTACTGAATAGCGATAAATCCATCAAGGCGTTCGACAGTACGATTATTCGTAAAGACGGGACCATCCGGGTCGTGGAATCATCCGTGTCCCTAATAAAGGATGTAAAATATCAGTCGGTCGGATTCAGGGGCATCATCCGCGACGTCACCGAACGAAAACAGGCGGAAGCCTTGACTCAGGAAAAAATGGCAGCCGAAGCCGCCAGCCGTTCCAAAAGTGAGTTTCTGGCCAATATGAGCCACGAAATCCGCACCCCCCTGAATTCCATCACCGGTCTGACCGAACTGGTGCTCGACACCAACTTAAGCCCCGACCAACGCGAGGATCTGGAAGTTGTCAAAGCGGCCTCCTTCTCTCTCCTTTCGGTTATTAATGATATCCTTGATTTTTCCAAAATCGAGGCCGGCAGACTGGAACTGGATGAGATTCCCTTTGAGTTGAGAGACTTTGTGGGAGAATCCATCCGTATTCTCGGTATCCGAGCCCACGAAAAGGGGATCGAACTGGCGTATCGGGTTGCTTCCGATGTGCCGGACAGACTTTTGGGAGATTCCTCAAGATTCCGCCAGGTCCTGCTGAACCTGGCCGGCAATGCCGTTAAATTTACCGATCACGGGGAAGTCGTTGTTTCGGTGACAAATGACCAAGTGTCTGAAACCGGCGCAATTTTACATTTTTCAGTCAGAGATACCGGCATCGGCATACCTAAAGAAAAACATACCAGTATATTTCAAGCTTTTCAGCAGGCCGACGGCAGCACCTCTCGCCGTTTTGGCGGCACCGGCCTCGGCCTGGCGGTTTCATCCCAGCTGGTGGAACTGATGGGGGGACGCATCTGGCTTGAAAGCGAACCGGGCGTGGGCAGCAATTTTCATTTTATCGCCCGCTTTAAATTGGATCCGGAGGCAGAGGATATCATGCCGCCGCGGCCTGAATTCGATCTTTCCGGCACGCAGGTACTGGTGGTTGACGATAATCTCACCAACCTGCAAATTGTACAGGAGCTGCTTGAAAGCTGGAATATGGTTCCCGTGACTGCCGCCGATGCCAAATCAGCCCAGCGGATACTGTCGGTCAGCGGCTCTACAAGTCCGGCGTTCAAGCTGGCAATCATCGATGCCGACATGCCGGAATCAGATGGCTTCAAGCTTGCCGTCGGAATCAAAAATCAGGGCTCTCTTGAGCTGCCCATCATCATGATGCTGACCCATTCCTCTTTGCGCAACCACCCGGATTTAAGGCGCATCGGTGTAAAAGCAACCGTAACCAAACCGGTCCGGGCCTCAGACCTGCTGGAAGCGATTGTTACCGCTGTCGGTTTGAGAGAGAGCCGCCCGGAAACCCCTCCCAAGGCTTTAAAGCCCCTGTTACAATTCGATAAGCAGGCCTTGCGGATTCTGGTCGCAGAAGATACGCCCTTTAACCAAAAGTTTATCCAGCGTTTGTTGAATCGCTGGGGACATCAGGCCATTATCGTTGAAAACGGCATTAAGGCGGTCGAAGCCGTTACCAGACAGTCTTTTGATATTATCCTGATGGATGTCCAGATGCCAAAAATGGATGGATTTGAGGCCACCGCTGAGATCCGCAAGCTTGAGGCCCGTTCCGGCATGCGCATTCCCATTATTGCCATGACGGCGCATGCCATGAAAGGCGATCGTGAGCGTTGTCTGGCCGCCGGCATGGATGACTACATCTCCAAACCGATATCTTCCGATGCCCTACAAAATATGATTGCCGAACTTGTTCCGGCCGCCACGGACGTACCGCAGCCTTCTGCGGTACAAACACCGCAAGAGATCCCGATGACCATTGATAAAAAAGCGCTCTTAAACGCCTTTGACAACGACTGGGTTTTTTTCCGCGAAGCAGTGGATATGTTCCTGAACGATTACCCCTCGATGGTGTCCAGTATCGAAGCGGCCGTTAAAGCCAACGATGCCAAAGAGCTTCGGATGACGGCGCATGCCCTGAAAGGGATGGTGGGAAATTTTCAGGCCAAAACAACCGCCCAGGCGGCTTTAAAACTTGAAGAAATGGGCCGGAACCAGGATTTTAACGGTGTTGAGAACGCTCTAGAAAAACTGATCGCAGAAATGAAAGATCTTAAAGAAACACTCATCGCAATAACCAAGGAAGAAAACCATTGAATATACTCATCGCAGAAGATGACACGATTACCCTGAGCAGGATTCGTCATTTCTTGGAAAAATGGGACCACCATGTCATCACCGCCAAAGACGGCCTGGAAGCGCTTGAAAAATTTATTTCCGAAGATGTCGATATCGTCCTGACCGACTGGAACATGCCCGAAATGGACGGGATGCAGCTGATTCGCCATATCAGTAAGCATAGCCATGATAAACCCTATGTCTATGTTATCTTTCTGACTTCCCGGGGCGACAAGGAAGATGTGGTCGCGGCCCTGTCCGAGGAAGGCGTCGATGATTACCTTGTCAAACCTTTTGACCCGGATGAACTTAAGGCCCGCATCGGTGTCGGCCAGCGAACAGTCCGACTTGAAAGGGCCCTTAAAGAGTACGGACAAGGGCTGGAAAAAATCGTACAAAAACAGACCCGGGTTATTCGTGAAACCCAGGAAGAAACCATTTATCGGCTCTTGACCGCGCTTGAAACCCGGGATGAGGAAACCGGCGGCCATGTTCGCCGCATCGCCCTGTCCAGTGCCATCATGGCCGAAGCGCTCGGTTGGGAGGCTGACAAGGTTGAGGATTTGCGCCTGGCCGCCCCCATGCACGACATCGGCAAAATCGGCGTCCCCGATGCGATCCTGCTCAAACCCGGCAAGCTGACCCCCGAAGAGTTCGAAGTCATGAAAACCCATACCACGATCGGCGGACAGATTCTGGCCGGATCCCATTTTCGCATGCTGCAGATAGCCCACGATATCGCCGTCTCGCATCACGAAAAATGGAACGGCAAGGGCTACCCCAAACACCTGTCGGGAGAAAACATCCCGCTGGTCGGACGGATTTTAGCCATCGTGGACGTATTTGACGCCCTCAGCCATGACCGCGTTTATCATAAGGCCGCGCCGGAAGAAGAAGTTCTGCGGATGATGCAGGAAGGTCGCGGATCCCATTTTGATCCCACTCTTTATGATCTGTTTATTGAGCTGCTTCCCAAACTACGGGCCATCGCCGCAGAAAATCCCTAAGAAAATTTTTATAGATCGAAACCGGGACCATTGGTCATCTGTTCTGACTCTCCGCCCATTTCCGGATAGAATGGCCTGCAGTTTAGGCTGAAGGCTGAAGTTGAAGGCTGTTAGAGGATCACTCCTTCAGTCTAATCCACCTTCCGCCTATTTACCTAACTAACGCGAAGCGGCATAGTAGGAAAATTTGCGTTCGATGATTCCCATTCCCTCCGCAATCAGAAAGGCAAAGAAGAACAGCACCAGCAACAGCGCCCACATGTGCTCCATTAAAAAGTTGGAGGAATACAGCTCGAAGAGCCTGCCGAAACCGACAATCGAGACCAGCAGCTGACCTATGATGACGCCTTTGATGGCGCGGATAAACCCCAGACGGATCCCGGCGAGTATCTCCGGCAATGCCGCCCAGACATAAATCTTGGCAAACGCCTGCCAGCCGTTGGCGCCGTAGCTTTGTGCCATCTCCACCAGGGACGGCGAGATGCCTTTCACGCCGGCGCGGGCATCCAGAACGATAATCCAGATGGCGAACAGCAGGGTGGTCAGGATGATGGTCTTCTCGCCGAATCCGAACAGGGTCATCAGGACCGGCACCAGGGCGGTCAGGGGCGCGCTCAGGAACATGTTGACCCAAGGCAGGAGCATCCGGTCGATAATCACGGATCGCCCCATCATGACCCCGATGGGTATCCCCGCGACAACGGCAATAGCCGATCCGATCAGGAAGCATTTGGTTGTTATCCAGAACGCCTTGAAGAATGTTGCGGTCGGGATGATTTCAACCATTCGAATCAGTATGTGACTCAGCGGCGGCAGCAGAATCGACAGGTCAAACTGCCCGATAAATTCCCATAAAACCGCCCAGATGACCAGCGATGCCATCATCGGCAGCTTGATGCCAAATATCTTCATACCCTCTTCTCCCTGTTATTCAATATAACGCCGTAAGCCCTGCCATATCCGTTCCACCGTATCCAGATAGACGGTATCGCGCCGGATCGCATCCGGATCGATATCACGCCGGATATCCGGCTGGATGATTTCGGAAACGCGGCTGGGCCGCGGCAGGAGCAAAGCGATGCTGTCGGAAAGATAAACCGCCTCTTCAATCGAATGCGTAACGAAAATAAAGGTCTTTTTCTCGCTCTGCACCACGCCCAGGAGGTCTTCCTGAAATTTCCGGCGGGTTTGTTCATCGACCGCTGAAAAGGGTTCATCCATCAGCAGGATCTCGGCATCCACCGCCAACGCGCGCGCAAGCCCCACGCGCTGACGCATGCCCCCTGAAAGCTGGTGCGGATAGTGGTTTTCAAAGCCTTTCAGCCCCACATTTTCGATGTGTTTCTCGGCAATGGCCATGCGTTCGGATTTGGCAACCCCGCGCAGCTCCAATCCGAAAGCGACGTTGCGGATGATCGAGGCCCAGGGCATGAGGGCAAAATCCTGAAACACGAAGGCCCGCTCCGGACCCGGGCCGGTTACCGGGCGGCCGTTGACCGTAACCGTTCCGGAATTCGCCTGCAACAGCCCTGCAATGATTTTCAAGAGGGTGGTTTTACCGCAGCCGGAAGGACCCAGCAGCGACGTCAGCTCTCCTTTTGGGAACTGAAGCGTCATGTTGTTGAGCGCTTCGACACCACCGGGATAGATTTTGGAAACATTTTCAACAGCAACCGCAATGGATGCCGTCGATTCGGAAGTGGATTCGGTTTGCATACTCATTGGTCTACCCTTTTGTCTGGTCTGAAGAAAGTATATTCGGAGCGCTCTAAAATTTCGATGAATATCACGGCGAATGCCATGATCGAAAAAATGGCGGCATACATTTTATCGTACTCGGCAACAGACTGGTTATAGGTGATAATATCGCCGATCCCTGTCGGTGTAATCAACAGTTCGGCAAGGATCGCCCCTATGAATCCCATGGCCGCACCCAGTCGCAGGCCTGCATAGATGACCGGACTGGCGGCGGGCAGGATGATTTTCATGATTACCTGGAAGCGGCTGCCGAGATAGGACCGGCCCATCTCGATCAGCGACTCCGGGGTATGGCGCACGGCATTGAAGGCGTTCAAAACAATAACCGGCAGCGCCATGATGCAGACGGTGAGGATTTTCGACGTCAGTCCAATGCCGTAAACGAAAGTCAGCAGCGGGACCAGCGCCCCCAGGGGCGCAGCCTGCATCACGATAAATACCGGCGCGCCGAACCATTCGGCTTTTTCGTTAAGACCCATGAAGATCCCGCACCCCACGCCGAGAAAGGACGATATGACCAGACCAATACCCAGGGGTTCAAGGGTGGTAGGATATACCGCCGCCAAGGTACCGTCGGTGATCATGCCCCATAGTGCCGCCATTGTCTGTAAAAATGTCGGAAACGCCGGACTGATCGGGATGCGGCCTGCATATTCCCAGGCCCCGAACACAATCAGAAAGGATAGGACTCTCAATGTCAACGAATGGAAAAAAAAGGCCCTCATTATAAATCCTTGTCGGTTTTAGGTGTTAAGGCTGAAGACTGAAGGTAATGAAACGTTCAGGAATAAATCCATATTCCTATCAATTCAACTTCGGTTATTTAGGGTTCTTTCACAAACGGATCCGGACAAACCTACCGATCTTCAGCCTTCAGTCTATTCACCTTTTGCTTCTAATTATTTTCACTTCTTGGCGTTGGCCGCTTGCAGCGGAGCAAGATACCAGTAATCTTCAACCTTCAGGCTATCCGCTGGGCCTTTCAGCTGACCGGCACCCACATAAAATTCAAAGTCTGCTTTGGCGGCGTTCAACCCGCCTTTGGGATCGTACAATCCACCGTCGACGGCTTCCTTGTAAAACTTATCGACATCCGCCAGCAGTTCCTTGGGCAGATCGGAAAGCAGGTTGCGTTTCTTGCGTTCCTTATCCATGATGGTCGGATCTTTGATCATATCCTGCCAGGTGCGCACAAGTTCTTCCACCAGGATCATTACGGTCTTCTCATTCTTCTTGAGCCAGTTCACATCGGCGAACAGGCCTTCATCTGTGACCGGATCGCTGACGCCCGGTAGGACGTGAAAGCGATCGCCGGCTTTGCTCATCAGGAGATTCTTATTGGCCAAGTCGACAATCGACGCCTTGATCTGCCCCTTCATCATGGCAATGATCCGGTTTTCGGAACCCGGAACGTAACTGCGGGTGCCGAACTGGATGCCCTCGCGTTTGGCGATGATATTGCCGATGGCTTCAGTTCCTGTGCCGCGGGCATGAAAGGTAAAGGGCTGACCGTCCAGATCCTTCCAGGTTTTGTACTCATTGGCTACTACCGGAAAGAAAACCAGCTTGCTCACCTGGTAAAAAAGGCGGAGCGGGACACTGGTTTTCTGGATGACCGAATACGGGGTGCCCACGCCGATGTCCATCTGCCCGTTTATAATTGCCTGAATAGCCAGTTCCTCTTTTGAAAATGCGGTCAGTTCATAGGCAATACCGCGATCCTTGGCGCGATCCAGCGCGACTAAAAAGCAAAGGGTTTCAACCGAAGCCACATCCCCCAGAGCGACACGAATCTTGTCGGCCGCCTGGGCGTTAATGCCAACGCCGAGCACCAGAGACAAAACAACAAACAAAACTGAAATTTTTTTCCATAACACTTTCATTTTTCATCCCTCCCGCGATTTTAGGTTTATAGTAAGGTTGACTTTTTCATTGCCGGCCCTTTGTGAAGGGCCGGCAATGAAAAAGTCTTGCCGAAAGGCACCATTACGACAGGCCGGCCCATCATCCGGCTTTAAAGTTTCTTCAGGGCCGCGTGCATATTCTCCATGGCCTTTTCCAGGTTTTCATATGAATTGGCATAGGATATCCGAATGGATTCATTGCCGTAGTCTCCGAAAACACTGCCCGGGACCACGGCGATCTTGGCCTTCTCGATCAGATAAAGGGTCATTTCATCTGGGGTTTTCCCGGTCTCCCGGATGCTGGGAAAAATATAAAACGCCCCCAGGGGCTTTACCACGTCAATCCCCGGCATGTCTTTCAGCGCATTATAGACCAGGGTCCGCCGGCGATCAAATTCAGCTATCATGCTGGTGATTTCGTCCTGGGGGCCGGTCAGCGCCGCAGCCGCCCCGTACTGGGCAAACGACGTCGCGCAGATGGTGGCATACTGATGAATACGGACCAGCGCTGAAATCACCTCGCCGTCCGCCGCCACCGAACCCAGGCGCCAGCCGGTCATGGAATAGTTCTTGGAAAATCCGTTGACCGTAATGGTCCTTTTTTTCATGTCCGGCAGGCTGCCGATGCTGATATGACGGCTGCCGTCGTAAACCATCTTCTCGTAAATTTCATCGGAGAGAACGTAAAGGTCGTGTTCCTTGGCCAGCTGCGCCAGCTGTTCCAGTATCTTGGCGTCATAAACGGCGCCGGTGGGGTTGTTGGGGGTGTTGATGACGATCATCCGGGTTTTGGAAGTAATCCGTGAACGGAAGTCTTCCAGTTGCGGGACGAAGTCATGTTCCTGAAGGGCCGGGACCGAAATCGGATTGGCCCCCGCCATCCGTACGCAATAAAAATAATTGAGCCAGCACGGATCCGGGATCAGTACCTCGTCACCGGGATCCAGCAGCCCCATCATGGTTATCAAGACGGCCTCATTGCCGCCCACGGTAACGATGATCTCCTTGTTGGGATCATAGGAGAGATTGTTTTCCTTCTTGAATTTTTCCGCCAGGGCATTCCGCAGTTCGGGAATACCATAATTGGAAGAATAATGGACCTTGCCCTCATCCAGCGCCTTCTTGGCAGCCTCTTTAATATGCGCCGGGGTATCAAAATCCGGCCGACCGATGTTCAGGTGGATGAGTTTTTCGCCCGCCTTCTCCCGTCTGATGACTTCTTCAAAGATTGTCCGAATTCCCGAAAAGGGAATTTGATCCATCCGTGCAGCGACTTTCATGGTTTTAAACCTCCTCCAGTTGTATTGGAATATTTTTAATTAAAAAGATTAAACGGCAAACCATCACGCAAACGCTTCAAATACGGCCTTCCGCTGAAAACAAAGATGCATGGATCAGGTCTTTCAGGAGCGCAGCGGCCGCCCCTACCGGAGAGCTTTTACCGCCGGTGACCGTCACCCGTCCCATGGTGTCCGAAAGGTAACTGATTCCTTTCTCGGAAAAATTTACCGCGGCCAGCGGATGATCCAGCCCCAGGCGCTTGGGCCCCACGTTGAGCCGAACGGTTCCATCCTCCATCCGGCACTCGCCGATCAGCTTGATGACCGTTCCGGCCGTTTTGGCTTTTTCCATGTCTTGCAGGGTAATGCCGGTAATGCCAGTTACCGGTACATCCGCCGGGCAGAAATTCTTATCAAACAACCGGTTGGCGATCAGTATCATTTTGTTGCGGGTGTCCAGCCCGTCCACATCCAGGCTCGGGTCGGTTTCGGCGATGCCCATTTCCTGCGCAGCCCGCAGGGCAACCTCATAGGAACACTTTTCTTGAGACATCCGCGTAAGAATATAATTGGTGGTCCCGTTTAAAATCCCTTCAATGGAAAGCACCCTGGCGCCTGCCAGACAAAGCAGTCCCACGTCCAGCGTCGGCAGGGCCGCAGCCGTGGCCGCGCTCATGTAAATGCTGCGCTCCTTTTTTCTGGCGAGGTTCATGATGTCCTTATAAAAAAGCACCAGCGGACCCTTGTTGGCGGTAACAATGTCTTTTCCGTTTGTTAGAGCCGCCAGCATATGCCCCCGGCCGGGTTCGGCATCCTTCAGGTTGGTAGGTGTTGTTTCCACCAGAAACTCCGCCGCGACTTCCGCCAACACCCTGCTCCCGCTCATGCCCGGACACCCGCAATCTTCAAAGGACTCCACTGAACCGCCCCGCTTGACATGCGCCAGCAGCCGCTCCACCGGCAAGGCACCATCCCTGAATACGGCCGCACCGCCGATATCGACGACGGCCTTAAATTCCAATTCAAGTCCATATTTCTCCGCTACCGCCTGTCGCTGGTCCGTAATCAATTGCGCAAACGTCCGGCCGACATTACCGAAACCGCAAAGTATCAAACGTTTTTTCAATGGATTCACCTCGTATCCAATCGTTCCTTTAACGCCCGGATGGTACGTTCTTTCTGCTCCTTGACCAGCTTTTCCGCCAAAACGCCGTCTTTAGCCCGCAATGCCTCGATAATTTTTCTGTGTTCATGGCAAGAGGGGATCGCTCTGTCCGGAACATAGGCAAACACGCTCTGAAATAATTCAAATTTTTCCCATAAACTCTTAATCAAATTCAACAGATACGGGTAAGGGGCCGCCTGATAAATCCTTAAATGAAATTCCTTGTTCAACGGCCCGATTTTGGCGTGCTTGTTCTGCTGGATCGCCATTTCGGTTTTTACGACATTTTTATCCAGAAAATCGAGATCTGCGTCCGTAATGTGCTCAACGGCCAATCGGGTTGCCAACGCTTCCAGCTCGATTCTGATGATGTATATTTCCAAGAACTCTCTATCATTAAATTCGCTGACAACCGCCCCGACATGCGGGGTAAATCGAACCAGCCCCGCGGTTTCCAGCGAGCGGATGGCTTCCCGGATGGGGATTTCACTAAAACCGAATTCTTTGGCTAGTTCGGAGAGGATGATTCTTTGACCCGGCCGCAATTTCCCTCCGATAATATCCCGGTGAAGTTTTGCATGAACAATTTCCGTCTTCGTTTTAAACTGGACTTCCATTTATGCTCCATACCCTGTTTTTTCAGCGAAGAAGTGATACAAATGACCAGCCACAGGAGTGCGCGTCTCAATTCAATTCCGGACAGCGTCATCATCAGTCCACGTTAATGTCGACACTAAATTATATATGATATATGATATATGATTCTGTCAACACTTTTATTAAAATTTCATGAATCCCTCACACTTTTCAGAATTTTTGCCTTTTTATTTCGCTCAACTTGTTATAAATTATCAAACCAATGAAAATTGCCGTTATCTCAGATATTCATGGAAACATGGATGCTTTTCGCCAGGTGCTGGATGATATCGCCCAATCCAAGGTTGACGCCATTTTCTGCCTGGGAGACATGGTGGGGTACGGTCCTGAATCCGAAGCGGTCGTTCAACAGGTACAGGCGTTTGAAATCCCAGCGGTTATGGGCAACCATGAGCTGGGGGTGGCGGATCCAAAGGCACTGGAATTTTTTAATCCCCTCGCCCGCCGGTCGCTGCAACTGACGACCCGCATGCTGTCCGATGCTTCCATCCGGTATATCCGCAGCCTAAAACCTGCCGGAATTATTGAAAACTGCCGGATGGTTCACGGGTTTCCGCCGGATTCCATTATAACCTATCTGTTTCAGGTCGCGGACGATAAAATCATATCCGTATTTGACACAATGCCTGAATCAATCTGCTTTGTGGGGCACACCCATGTGATCGAAATGATCTCTTTTGACGGACGGGTTGTCAGACACCAGTCGCTTTCATGCGGAACGGTCCAACTGAAAACTGAACAGCGCTATATCATCAACGCCGGCAGTGTCGGCCAGCCCAGGGATGGCAATAACAACGCAAAATACATAATCTGGGACAGCCGCAGCCATGAGATCCAAGTACGCTATGTCCCCTATGACATTGAAACTGTGGTCGGCAAAATTATCACCGCCGGGCTCCCGGAATCGCATGCCTACCGGCTCCGGTAAAGGTCCCAAATTTAACGCTCCTGTTCGGTTGTACGCTCGCTTTGACCCGGATTTTCATGCCCTATCCGTGGATAATTCACCAGCGCGTCGATTACTTTTTATTACAGATAATACCGATCAAATATGAAATATATTGACAAATACAGAATCTGCGGGCTGCTCGGCCGGGGCGGCATGGGCAAAGTCTTTAAGGTCGAACTTCCGGTAATTGAAAAAATTGTGGCACTGAAACTGCTGGACCCCAACCCCCTGCTGATGGATCTAATGGGCGCCGAAAGCATCCGAACGCTGTTTATGACCGAAGCAACTACCATGGCAAACCTGCGCCATCCCAACATCATCGATATATGGGATTTCGGCGAAACGAACGGCAAACCCTTTTATACTATGGATTACTATTGCAATAACCTGGGGACCGTTATCGGTGAGACTTATCAAACCGAAATGCAAAGCCGTATCATTAAAACCGAAAAAGCTATCCGGTATATCCGTCAAACGCTTGACGGATTGGCTTGTCTGCACCATGCCGCCATCATCCATCGCGATATCAAGCCCTATAATATCCTGATAACCGAACAGGACACGGTTAAAATCTGCGATTTCGGCCTGCATAAATTAAGGGGCGAATCGTTTGGAGGGCCCCAGAATCTTAAGGTCGGCTCCCCCTGGTATGCGGCCCCTGAGCAGGAGCAAGACCCTGACGCCGTCGATTTCAGTGCCGACATTTATTCCGTGGGGGTCATGCTCTATCGCATGCTGACCGGCCGGCTTCCCCGGGAAACTCCCGAGAAGCCCAGTAATTACAATCCGGACCTTGACGAAAAATGGGACGCCTTTATCTTGAAATCCATTGCCCCCCAAAGCCGTCACCGCTTTGGCAGCGCCCAGGAAATGCTTACCGTTCTTGAAACCCTCGCATCGGAATGGCTCAGGCATAAGGAACGGATGTGTGCGCTTGACCGGCCTCAAGATGGTACAAATAAAATTCCGGACACTTGCGGCGATGACCTCCAAACCCCTGCACCGAGAAATCTTTGCTTAAAGGTTGCGCAGAAAGATGCAATGACTACTTTTGGTCTTGACCGCCTTTGGGGCCCATTAAGTTTTAAAAACAATAAATTTAAAATTCAACCGGACGGGACGGTTCAAGATCTTTTGACCGGACTGCTCTGGCAGGCGGCCGGAACACCTTTTCCGGTCAGCTGGGAAAACGCCGGTACGTATATTGAAACCCTGAACCGGCAAGCGGTTGCCGGGCATGACAACTGGCGACTCCCCACAATCGATGAATTGTTGACACTGGTCTCCCGCACACCCCACGGTCAAGACCTCTGCATCGAACCGGTATTTGATCAAAAACAAAAATGGCTGTGGAGCTGCGACCGGCGCTCCTATACCGCCGCCTGGTATGTCGACATGGAGATGGGGTTTGTCTCATCCAATGATTTCAGCAGCTTTTACTTTGCCAAAGGGGTATGCAGGGATTAACGTTTCCAGATTTTAAGCATACCGAACAAAATGCACCCGTTCACTTTAAAGCACTTCCGCATATCCACCGGCAGCTTCATGCGATCCCATGGGATCGATATGATGAAGTTTGCTCTGGTTATCATCGTCATCGCCTGGTTTATATCCAGGGGTTCTGAACGACTGGGTTACCACTGGCAATGGCACCGGGTGTTCCGCTATCTCTTTTCACTGCAGGACGGCAAACTGATCGGCGGCCCGCTGATCAACGGAATAAAGGTGACATTTCAAGTCTCGGGCATCAGCCTCGTTCTGGCTTTTATCATTGGGCTTGTGACCGCATTGTTGCGCCTGTCGGACTCAACCATAGCAAAAGCACTGGCACGCACCTATCTGGAATTGATCCGGAATACCCCCTTGCTGGTGCAGCTTTTTTTTATATATTTCGTACTTTCACCGGTCCTGGATATCGGCCGTTTTACTTCGGCGGTACTGGCGCTGAGCCTTTTTGAGGGCGCCTACGCCTCGGAAATTTTTCGGGCGGGGATCGTATCGATCCCCAGAGGCCAGTGGGAAGCGGCTTACAGCCTTGGATTTGACGCTTATTCAACCTATCGGCATGTCATTCTCCCCCAGGCGATTCGCTGGATTCTCCCGCCGCTTACCGGGCAAGCCATCTCGCTTATCAAAGATTCCGCCCTGGTCAGCACCATTGCCATATATGATCTGACCATGCAGGGGCAATCGATTATTGCGGAAACTTATCTTGTGTTTGAGATATGGTTTCTTGTCGCCTGTATCTATCTATTAATCACGGGGTCACTATCGTTTCTTGTCAGCCTCATGGAACACCGTTTTAAAATACATGCATGATTTTCCTATCAGTTTTTTCAACCAAAGGGGGCAAACATGAAAATTAAATCAGCAATTTCAACCATCACCGCGGTCCTGGTTATTATTTTTGCATTGGCCGGGGTGGGTCACGCTGAAAAACTTCAACAGCAACTGGCGTCCGAAAGCACCATTGCAGAGGTTCTCAAGCGCGGCACCCTGCAGGTCGGCATGTCCACATTCAAGCCCTGGGCGATGCACGATAAAACCGGTATGCTCATCGGTTTTGAAATCGATGTGGCGACACGGCTGGCGGAAGACACCGGGGTGAAGGTAAAATTTGTTCCCACCAAATGGGATGGAATCATTCCGGCATTGCTGACCGGCAAATTTGATGTGATCATCGGCGGCATGAGTATCACTCCCAAACGCAATCAACAGGTCAATTTCAGTATCCCGTACGATTACAGCGGGGTAGCCATTGTTGCCGACAAAAAGCTCGCCGCCGGTTTCAGCCGCCTGGAAGACTTTAACCGCCCGGAAGTTACCATCGCCGCCCGGATGGGTTCCACCCCGGTCATAGCCGCCAAGAAGTTTATGCCGAAAGCGACACTGAGATTATTCGACGACGAGTCCAAAGTCTTCCAGGAATTATTAACCGGAAGGGTTCACGCGGTTGTCTCTTCAGCGCCGGCGCCGGCCCAGCTGGCAATCCAAAATTCGGGCAAACTGTTTCTCCCCGTTGAAGGCACATTCACCAAAGAGCCGATCGGTTTTGCGATCCGCAAAGGGGATGTCGACACACTGAATTACTTCAATAACTGGATCCGCTTTGTGGAGGCCGAAGGCTGGTTAAAGGAGCGCAAGCATTACTGGTTTGAAACCATGGAGTGGGAAACCCTGCTGAAATAGCCCAAAGGCAGCTTTGGCCGCCGCCGAATCACTGCCATGCATAATTTTGATAATAGAAGTTATCTCAACAATAAATCATTGTTGCAGGAGACGGGGAGTATTTATAGGTTCTCCGGTCCGGCCTGGGGCAACCCCGTGGGGGCCGTAACCAAAGGAACTGAGTCCTGCACATGCCCCTTGAGCGTTGCGCCGACCCGGAATAGACAGAGACGATCATCGTTGACGTGTAAATCAGCATTTGGGGCTGGCACGATTGAACTTGAGCGGGATCGCTGCCGTGCGGTTATGATTCGATAAGGTGGTTACGGTTCCCACCGGGGCTGTCCCAGGCCGGACCGCTGGCTGAAAAAACATTTACGAATTCACGGATGCATATGTATCGAACACCCCAAAAACATACGTTGCTGGACCTGATAATTCTTCTGCTGTTCCTCTCTTTTAGTTTTTACGTTATCTATCGCGTCCGGACAGGTCTTGATTACAACTGGCAGTGGCATGCCATGCCCCAATTTCTCTTTCGGTTTGATCCCACCCGCCAGAAATGGGTCGCGAATATTCTGATTATGGGTCTCGTCACAACCATTCGCTTAAGCATATGGGGAACCCTGCTGGCACTTCTGGTTGGAATTATGATGGGACTCATGCGTATCAGCCGCAGTTTATTCAAAAGACTAATCAGCCGCACGTATGTTGAGCTGATCCGCAATCTGCCCCCCCTTGTTTTAATCTTTATTTTTTACTATTTCGTCAGCAGCCAGATATTGCCCGCCTTGGGAATTGAGACATTCCTTAACCGCTGCTCAGAACCAACCGTCGCCATTTTAAATTTTCTATTTGCGCCACCGGATCTGCTGCCGCAGTTTTTATCGGCCGTAGTCACCCTTGCGGTTTTCGAAGGCGCTTACATCACTGAAATTGTCAGGGCCGGTATTCAATCGATCGAAAAAGGGCAGTGGGAGGCCTCTGCCGCCATCGGCTTATATCGAATGCAGCGACTCCATCTGGTCATCCTGCCGCAGGCGGTCCGTAAAATTCTGCCGCCGTTGGCCGGACAGTTTATTTCCACTATTAAAGATACCGCCATCGTATCGGTCATTTCAATTCAGGAACTTACGTTCCAGGGCATTGAGCTGATGGCGGCCACGTATCTTACATTTGAAGTCTGGATTACGATCACCGTACTCTATCTGTTCTTGACATTAACGCTTTCTCTGGTCTTGGGACGCCTTGAGATATATATGAAGCCAGCGGGAAGCAGATAAAGGCCGGTCGTCGCGTTCCAGGGATGATGACAGCATGCTGGGTGTGTATTATATTTCTAAATTATGTCAGGGTAATTTAATCCATATCAATTTAACATAACGATAAGACAATGAAAAACATTATACCGGAAAAAGCCAGACTCCTGGAAAGGCTGAAAAAAGGAAACTTCAACGTTCCGGACTTTATTTATATCCCTGCCGCCGATTTCAGGAATGATAATTTCAAGGCCTTGGAATCCTTCATCAGCAACCACCGCGAGAGTTTCAAGGTCATTGCACGAAGCGGGCATCCCCAGGAAGAATTTTACAAAGGGGGGACCTTCGACTCGCTGGAAACCTATGCGGATATCGGCGGGATTAAATACGCCCGCAAACGGATTATTACCAGCGCGAAGTCTTCCAGAAGGCTTTCAATCCTCAGGCAGCAAAAATTTAACAGCGCGCCGGATATTAACCTGGACGAGATGGGTGTCATTGTGATGCCCTTTATAGACGGCATCAACGTGATGGCCAAAAAATTGGGGAAACAGTGGGAATTCGGATACAGTTTCAACCGTACCCGACAGCTCCAGAAAGACCCCTATGTCACCCAAACGCCGCATGACCGCAACCTGTTGCAGATATCGGAAGATATTCAAAAATATCTGGGTTTCAAATGCGAAATTGAATATATAATTTCTGAAGAAGGCGATATCGTTGTCGTACAGGCCAAGGACATTTCCCATATCGACACGCTGATGCAAAAAGAAAGCGAAAGGTCTATTCATCTGGACGGGCTTCGCAGAATCCGCAAAAGGCGAAGTTATCGCGAGCGCCCGATATTTGTGATGAATAGCAGATCCCTCTATCTTGATATCATCACGAAATGCGAAGATCTGGTTCTCGGCAGTGAGGGGGCCGTCACTTCAATCGATGATATTCTAGGCATCATTTCAGACTATGATAATGAGCTGGAAACCTTTGCCTTGCGCCATGAACGTTTCGGCATTTTAGGCATCTCGATCCAGGTGCCGGAAGATCTTTTCCAGATAGCCAATCATTATCTTGATGACACGCCGGATTACCAGAAACAGCTTTCCAAGGCGCTTCACAACAATCTGTATACAAGAGACTATTTTCTGGCCGAGGCGGATACGCTTATCGCCAAAGACAGAATCCGTTTTAACCTGGGCACGCACTCGGCCTACGGTGTCGATACGGTGCGAAACCCTTTATGGTCCGTCTATTGGCATGCGGACCGACATGATTTTATCCTCAAGGAGATCCGAAGAATCGGTTTTACAACTGGAGACACCATCGGGATCGATGTCGACGCCGAAGAAAAACCGACTGTTTATCGGTTATAAACCCTATAGATGCAAAAGCCGAGAATTGCCTCTCAACTGCTATTGATTCTCGCTGGTTGCCGCTTGACATAAAAACAGGTTGCCATACCATATTCTTTTGAAAGGATAGCTACATGCGAATTATTCGATTTTTTGATGAAAATGATCAGATCTGCTATGGACAGAACTTTCGGGAAGGAATCGCCGATTTACTGGAAGGAAATTTGTTTGAAGGCCTCAAGGACTCCCGGCGAAAGGTACGGATTAAAAAACTGCTGACCCCTCTGGAGCCTAAGACAATCCTGTGCATCGGGCTTAACTATCGGCAACATGCGGAAGAAACCGGTTTTAAAATTCCGCAATACCCGGCTCTTTTCATGAAAAACCCCGCCACGCTGGCCCATCCCGATGACCCTGTTGTAATACCCGCCTCCTGCATGGAGCCCCTTCAGGTCGACTATGAAGTGGAACTGGCGGTGGTGATCGGTAAGTCTGCCAAAAATGTATCCACCCAGACTGCGCTGCAATATGTATTTGGCTATACGATCGCCAATGACATTTCCGCCAGGCGCTGGCAGGCGCATGCCGGTTCCGGCCAATGGGTCCGCGGAAAAAGTTTTGATACCTTCTGCCCACTGGGACCGACGCTGGTTACTTCGGATGAAATCCCGGATCCTCAGTCCGTGCAATTGAAATGCCTTCTCAACGGCGACACCATGCAGGATGCCAATACTTCCGATATGATATTTCCGGTGGCCGAACTTGTCAGTTATCTTTCCACCGACATGACCCTTCTGCCGGGAACCGTCATCCTAACGGGAACCCCCAGCGGTGTCGGTTATACCCGGAATCCTTCGGTTTATCTTAAACCTGGAGACATGCTCGAGTCCGTGATCGAAGGAGTCGGAACCCTATGCAATCCGATTGTAGGCCCCCAGGGCGATATGAAATGATTGATTTAAATCAAATAGATTTTTCAGAACTTGACCGGCCGGAAATTTTAGAGGTTCTCTTTCATCCCAGGGCCGAATGGGGCGGTTACCCGGCCGCTCAGCAGACAAAAGATCATCTGATCTCCGTTGACAAGGAGGCCGCTATCGGCGCCCGTTTTCACGTGGAAGGCATCACCTCTCCCAACATATTGTTTTTTCATGGAAACGGTGAAATTGTTTCCGACTATGACGATATGGGCGCCATTTATAACGGTATGGGCATTAACTTGCTGGCTGTCGATTATCGCGGATACGGTATATCAACCGGAACCCCCACCATCACCGCCATGATGCGGGACTGCCATGTCCTGTTTGATTTTGTCACGGACTGGCTGAAACAAAACAGGTATTCGGGCAAGCTTGTCTTGATGGGAAGGTCCCTGGGCAGCGCATCGGCGCTGGAACTGGCCGCATCTTATCCGGACTTAATCGATGCGCTCATCGTTGAAAGCGGATTTGCATACTCCGGACCGTTGTTGCAGCTGATGGGCATTCAGCTCGATCGGTTCGGATTTACCGAGAAAAAGAGCTTTCGCAATTTGGAAAAAATCCGGAAATACCAGAAACCGACGCTCATTATCCATGCCGAATTCGATCACATCATACACTTTTCAGAGGCGCAGGCGCTTTATGACGCCAGCATATCAACAGACAAGGCGATTATAAAAATACCGGCAGCCAACCACAATGATATTTTCCTGCGAGGTTCAAAGGCATATCTGACGGCGATAAAACAATTACTGGAACGGCTTTAGCTGTCCCGGACAGTTGCATTTGTTTTCATCCGACTTGCAGTTAATTTATTTTAGGCTATAATATGGAATATATTATCCTTAACCGGAGGCGCCATGTTTAAATCCTTAACCAAAATGACATTTCTTACTTACATGTTGAGCATCATGTCGCTCGTCCTATTGGCAATCGCGGCCGCTCAGGAAAAACCCGCCATGAAAGGCTGGGAACACGGCAGCCATTACAACAAGTTTTATAAGGCAAATGAGCTGGACTCTTTCAAGGGAACCGTTGAAGAAATCAAGGAAGTCGTGCCGCTCCCCGGTATGTCTCCCTGCATTGCCCTGGTTGTGAGCGAATCCAAGTCAGAAAAGGTTCTGGTGCATGTTGCCCCTTCCTGGTTTATGGACATTAAGAAGGTCGGGCTAAAAAAAGGAGACAAGGTCAAGGTCAGGGGAGTATGGGCTGAAATCAACGGGAAAGATGTTTTCATGGCCTCAAAGATAACAAAAGGAGAAAATTTTTCTGTAAAAGTTCGCCTTACCAAAGACGGAACCCCGTTCTGGACCCTGAACCCGGAGCAATTGGCCAAGGAAAGAGCCGCCGACTGATTTGAACCGAGCAGAAAAAATAGCCATTCTGGGAACCCTGCCGCCCCTGCGGGGGCTTAGCAGTTACTGCCTCGAACTTGCGCTGGCGATGGCGGAAGTGGCCTCCGTTGAATTTATTTCTTTTAAAAGCCTGTACCCGGCTTTTGCCTACCCGGGCGGCGGCTTAAATGAGGATGATACCTTTCCCGGTCTTGAGCACCCCAATTTAAAAGTCGACCGGCAGCTGACCTGGTATAATCCGATCAGCTGGATAAAGGCGGGCTTATTTAATAACGCCCGACTGCTGCATGCCCAATGGTGGAGCCCGCCCCTTTTCCCGATCTATCTGGCTGTCTGCGGAACATTCAAAGCCCGGAGAAAACCGGTTGTTTTTACGGTTCACAATACCCAGCCCCACGAAAAATCTTTCCTTTTCCAGAAAATTTCCGGAGTTCTATTTAAACTGGGAGATCACTTTATTGTCCATACCGCTGTCAATAAACAGCAGTTGGTCGCAAATTATGGCATTCCGCCCGAAAAAATAAATCTGATCCCGCATGGCACGCTGGATTTCCATGTCAAACAGCAGGTTGACCGTGAATCGATTCGCACGGCCCTTGGGTTTACCTCCAGCAGTAAGGTCATCCTCTTATTCGGCGCAATCCGATCTTACAAGGGAATTGACACGGCCCTGAAGGCATTTGCACCGGTCCTGAGACACGCGCCGGATTCCCGCCTGTTGATAGCCGGCAAATTATGGGAAAGCTGGGAGCCCTATTCTAAATTAATTGAAGAGCTGAACCTTAAGGATACGGTTTTAACCCATCTTGAATACATCCCTTCAGGCGACGTTTATAAATTTTTCACGGCTGCCGATATAGTCATTCTCCCCTATCACCATTTTAGCAGCCAGAGCGGTGTCGGCGCCAGTGCTGTTTCATTTCGAAAGCCTCTGATAGTTAGCCGGGTGGGCGGGCTGCCCGATCTGGTCGCCGACCCCCGCTCCATTGTTCCGCCGGGAGATCCGGCCGCCCTGGCAAATATTCTGATTGAATGTTTGAAAAGCCCCGGTCGTCTTGCCGATATGGCCGCCGGCGCTGATATGGTCGCCCGGGAACTGACTTGGTCCGCCATCGCTAAAGAAACAACATCCGTCTATCGCAAGGTTCTGAAGGCATCGGACACCATTAACGGGGAATAGCAACAGTGGGCTATCTGGTTGAAATGTTACCGAAAATCATTCGATATCGCCTGGTGCGCCATAGACTAGTACCCCCGGGGATGCCGTTGAATCTGACGTTTTCGGTTACCAATATCTGCCAATCCCGCTGCCGTACCTGTCGCATCTGGAGCCTATACGAAAATAACCCTGAAAAACGAAACGATGAGCTCACCCTCGCAGAAATTGAAAAGATATTTCGTTCCATGGGTCATATCTATGTATTTAACATCAGCGGCGGTGAGCCTTTTTTAAGACCGGATATCGCCGATATCATCAAGACCGCCTGCAGATACCTTTCTCCCGGCATTATTCATATTCCGACAAACGCCATTGCAATCGAACGGATTAATAAAAAAATTAATGAAATTTTAAACTTCTTGAAAAATAACTTCCCTGCGGTTCGCTTGACGGTAAAACCCAGCCTGGACCATATCGGCGACAGGCATGATGAAATCCGGGGCGTAAAGGGAAACTTTAAAAATGTTATGACCCTGTTTCATCAGCTCAAAGCCCTTCAGCCCGAATTTCCTAATTTCCACGTTGAGCTCGGAACCGTTATATCCAACTGGAATATCGACGATGTCGAAGAAATTGCCGCTTTTGTCACATCACTCGGCACGGACAGCTATCGAAATGAGATCGCCGAACAACGCTCGGAAATGTTCAACAGCGGCCATGCAATCACACCCGACCCGGATGCTTATGAAAAAGCCATCGGTCACTTTGTGCGGCAAATCCGGTCAAACATGAAAAATCGAATCTTTTTCCATCGAATTACCAGCGCATTCCGACTGGTTTATTATGATCTTGCCGTCAGAATATTAAAGGAAAATCAACAGGTCATCCCCTGCTACGCCGGCATTTCCAACGCCCACCTGTCCCCCTATGGCGACGTCTGGGCCTGCTGTACCCTGGGGTATGACAAGTCCATGGGAAATCTGCGCGAGTTTGATTATGACTTTCAAAAGTTGTGGAGAAGCCCCCGGGCGGAAGCCATTCGCGCCGATATCAACAATAAAATTTGCTGCTGTCCGCTTGCCAATCAGACTTACTCCAATATGTTGTTACATGGTCCCTCCCTCCTCAGGGTTTTAAAAGAGATGCTTCGAGGTTGATCATGAAGATTGCAGACCTGAAAAGCCATCCATCTAAAAATCGTTACAACACCGTATTGAGGTCTGCGGTTGTGATCCTTGTTGCTGCAGGTGCTGTATATCTGTTTTCAGCCCCTGTCTTAACGGCCATCGGAGGTTTTATTGTAGTTGATGATGTCCCGGTCCGCTCCGACGCCATCGTGGTTTTAAACTCGGGCGTGGAATATTACCCGCGCCTGATCGAAGCGGCTTCTCTTTATAAACGGGGTTTTGCGCAAACGATCGTGATTAACGGAAACCGTAAATCAGACGTTCTGCGCGAGCTCGAAGGCAAGGGGTTCGAAGCCTGCTGCCCCTGGCATGAAAATTCGGTTCGGATTCTTTCATTATTCGGCGTTCCCCGCAGCCATGTGGTTAATATCAGCCTTGAAGATGCTTATGATACCATCAGTGAAGCAAAGGTCTTGGGGAAAGACCTACTTTCGCGCGGGTTTAAGCAAATCATTATTACAACGAGCAAATATCATACCCGCCGGGCCGGTTTTATCTGGAAAAAACTATTCAAGAACCAGTTGGCGGTGCGGACGATTGCCGCCAAAAAAGATCCGTACGACCCCGGCGGATGGTGGCGTGAAGGTCGGCAGATCCGCTGGGTCCTGGCCGAGTACGGCGCATGGGTCTTTTATGTGTGGAAATCCATCACAAATGATATATCCTGACGGGGGGGCATGAGGTGAAATATCTAATAACCGGCGCCACCGGATTTATCGGACCCTATCTCATTCAAAGATTAACGGCCATGGGGCATCACTGTCGATGCCTGGTTCGACCCGGCAGCAATACGGACCCGCTTAAAGATCTTTCCGTCGAGTTTGTCAGCGGCGATATAACGGAAAAAGATACGTTAACCGGCATTGCCGGAGGAATGGATGTACTGGTTCATATGGCCACCCTTGGGCATATGAGCAATTTTACCGTCAGCGAATCCCGGTTTGAAGCAGTCAATGTCCAAGGCACCATTAATATAATGGAAGCGGCCCTGGCGGCGGGCGTAAAAACAATCGTTCACTGCAGTACCGTCGCCGCCATGGGCATCTGTACGGACAACCCGGCAACGGAAAAAAGCGATTGCTTCCCGCATCATCCCTATGGCCGCAGTAAACTTCGGGCTGAAAATGAAGTCTTGCGCCTGTTTAAAGTCAAGGGTCTGCCTGCCGTTATTATACGGTTCTCGATGGTGTATGGTCCGGGAGATCACCGGGACATATTGAAGCTCACGCGCCTGGCGAAAAAAGGCCTGTTTCCAAAAGTTGGCAGTCGATCCAAGTTGACCCCGCTGGTCCATGTTGAAGATGCCGTCAGCGGCATCTTAGCGGCGGTCGCAAATGGAAAGTCCGGAGAGATTTATCTGATCACCAATCCGCAATCAGAACCTTTCGATAAAATCAGGGAAATCATCCATACCGCTCTCGGAATGAAAGGTTTCATGCTGTATGTCCCGGAATGGCCGGCACTGATAGCCGCCTCCGTGATTGAAAAATTGTTCACAGTGTTAGGAAAAACACCGCCGGTTTCCAGAAAAAACATCGAATCGACCCTGGCGGACCGGGTTTTTTCCATTGAAAAAGCTCAAAGGGAACTGGATTTTAATCCGAAAATTGACCCTGAAAACGGCTTAAGGGAAACTGTGGATTGGTATAAAACACATGGGTGGGTTTAGATGAAAGAGCCGTATTTAAAAGAAGTGGAAGTCTTCGGGGTAACCTACGACCGCTATGTTCTGCTGCAGTTACATAAAATTCTAGTAAAGCAGTTGAACCTGAAAACAGTGGTTGAGATGCCGAGCCATGGCGCCAAAGCAGCAGGGTCCTTGTATTCCATAGGGTTTGGCCTTGCAGGGTGCCGGGTTACGCTAGTGAATCCTGAAATGGAAATGATGGCCGGGTGGGAGCAACTGGGGATTCAGGAGAAGGTTAAAGCAGTATCATGCAGCGACATATACCGTACCGGTTTTAAAGATCGTCAATTTGATCTGGCCTGGAATTTCGTCACTTGGACTGAACTGGCCGATCCGCCTCGATATCTGCAGGAGCTGAAAAGAATTTCAAATAAATACGTTCTGCTGATTACCTGCAACAACTTTCAACCCGGATACCCCTGGCACCGACTGCTCCACCGGCTGTTCGGTTTTCCCTGGACCCACGGTCAGGTAAAATATAATCACATTACAACCGTTAAAAAAATTTTCCGCCGCGCGGGCTTAAACATTATGGAATGCGGCGCCATCGACACCCCCGGCTGGCCGGATCCCAGCGGCCCGCGGGATGTGCGCCTGCACCGGCGATACGGAACCAATAAGGAAGGACGGAAGGTAAAAAAACCATATTGGGAAGTTCCCATCATCGAATATGCCAAATCCGGTCGTTACCCGAATTGGATGATACGGCTGGGCCGCTGGGACATGACTTTCCGAAAAGGGCTTCTTAAACTACCCTTTAGCCATCTGTTTTATGTTCTCGGGCACAAGTCCCAAAGCCATTAACAGATATCGACACGATCATAACGTTTTCCGTAAGGATCGCAGCAAAGCTTCCGCCAAAAATGATTTTCTCAGCGTTGCATATCATCGTCACTCGTTCTTTTCCCATGTGTCCGGCGACAAAAATACTTTTCGTTTCCTGATATCCGTCATATGCCATGCGACTGCATCGGCTACTGCCCTTAGCCGCATATGTCTTTTATGAAAAATATTGTCGAGCACCATCAGCGGGAGGGTTAACAAAATGAAATCAGGAAAATACAGAAGCCAAAAATACAACGGTTGTAAATGCCTGCGTGCAAGCAGCAGTATATTGCGGGTGTTGAAAAACGACCGTTCATACTCGTCCCTGAAACTGCTGGTAATTCGATGCCAACAAAAGGCGCGGGGCACATAAATAATCCTCCACCCTCTGTTTTTTGCGCGTATACAAAAATCGATGTCTTCGCAACCGTAAGGAGAAAATGCCTCGTCCAGTCGTCCTACAGAATCGAAAATTTCGGTTTTGATAAATTGGGTGCAGCCGATTTGAAAATCGATATCCTCTTCCGTGTCGAACTGCCCGCGGTCAAGTTGATTTTCGCCCCTAGTCGTGTCGAAAATCCTGGGGAGGGGCTTGTCGATTAGCTGATAAAATCGTTTTAAAATGGTATATCCCGCGTGCAGATAGGTCCATTTCCAAGAGGTGCATCCGGCCCGCCAGATGACCCGGGAGGCACCGTCCATCAGTATTTTCGGGCCTAGTATGCCAGCCTTGGGATTTCTTTTTGCAGCTTCAAACAGGTGAGCGACCATCCCGGTATCGGCAAAGGCATCATTATCCATTAACAACACATATGGGTATCTGTTCTGGATAGCAAAATCAATTCCGATATTTCGCCCGCCGGCTACACCACGGTTAACCGGATTTTTTCTAATGAATATATCCGGGAATTTTCCTTTCAGGGCGTCGCCTGGATCCTCATCCGAATCGTTATCGATCACCAAAATGTCCAAGCCCACTGTCTGGGCTTTCAAACTTGCAATGCATCGCACCGTGAGGTCGAGTTCGTTTCTGTTTAAAATTATAGCAAGGAGCAGACTGTCAGATGGTTGGCGCATGGTGTTTATTTGCCGGTATAAATACCGTCCCAGGGAGAAATGCACTTTTTACACAGGAACTCATCTGCCGAAGGCGTGAGGCCCGTCACCTGTTCCGCCAGGCTGATAAATTCATCCGATCCTAAAATCGCGGATAGGCTTTTGGTTCGCATATCGCCAAATACAGTCGTCCGATGATAATCCATACAACACAGAATCAATTCGCCCGTGTAAAGAAAATGAAGCCATTGGTCCACCCGGTGGCAATAAAATCCTTTCAGACTCGAACGAACTGTCGTCGAAAAGTTTATTTCATTTCTTTTTATTTGACCGGCTCGATCATGGTAGGTAAAAAATCTGACCTCGGGTAATTTTTTAAAATGATGGTTTTTAAATTCCGATCGCCAGAATTTAAAATATTGTTTTCGATTAAACCATGCTGGGTAGTTTTCCCGTTTTCTTCTGGCAAAACCAGCACCTCGAATAACTATCCGAATGTCGTTGTCCTGGGATTTTTCGATCAGCGCCAGCACATTTTCCCTGCAAATATCAAAATCAAGGCCCATGATCGATTTAAATGATTCCTTGTCGATACCATGAAAGCTGATCCAAATTTCGTGGCTTGACCCGGGAAGTATGCGTGAAAAATGGTCGATTTTAGTTTGATTCAGGAGGAAAGCATTTGTAGATATTTCCAAAAGACTGAAATTTAATCGTGAGCGGGCATACTCGATTCGATCGAATAGCCTCGGATCCAACAGGGGTTCGTTTTCCAAGTAGGGGCAGAATTTTCCGATACGATAACGGGAGGTTTCGTCAATTATTGTTTGATACATTTTGTCTGTCATTATTCCCGGATGTGATTTATGCCACGATTCCTGATAAGGGCAGAAAACGCACGCGGCATTACAAGCGGAAATCGTTTGAATCTGGAGGTTTAATCCGTGACGGCCCGTGATCTGGCCCTTTTCGATCGCATCGACAAGCTCCCGGTTATCCCTTTTCTGATTTATCCTGTTTTTCTGATACCGGATGATTTTACTCAGTTTTTCTGAACAATATGATTTCATGTTGCATCGTTCCTGGCACGAAGCTGCTGGCTGGATAATCCCCGTTTCTGGATCCGATAGCGACGGTATTCGCATTGTGGCAACGGTTTATAAATTTTATAATTCTGTACTTAAAGCCGCCATGGCGCCGCCATCAACCGTCAAACTCTGTCCTGTAATATACGCGGACTGGTTGTTATCGGCCAGAAAAAGAATGCTTTTGGCGATCTCTTCGGGCTGCCCCACCCTCCCCAACGGATGTCGGCGTCCGATCCGCAGCAAGTTACTTTCCATATCCCCGTTGACGGCATGATCGCGACTAAGGCCTTCACGCAGCATTCCGGTATCCACCGCGCCCGGTATAATCACATTTACCCGAATTCCGTCGGCTGCCATCTCCAGCGCCATTGCGCGGGTTAATGCCAGGACGGCTCCTTTACTGGCTGCATAAGCCGCCATGCCTTTCGAAGTCGCAAATGCATGGACAGAGCCGACGTTCACAATTGCACCATGACTCTTTTTTAAAAACGGATGGGCGGCCTGAACGAGCAGGTATATGGATCGGACATTGGACGCCATGATCAGTTCCCACTCCGACAGTTTGGTTTCTATTAGGGGCTTGCAGATTTGTACCGCCGCGTTATTGACCAACGCGTCGATACGGCCCTCTTTGAGTAAAATCTCATCAACGATTCGAGCCGCCGCCTCAGGCCGTGAAAGGTCTGCTTGTATAAAATGCTGAATATGGGAAATCGCTTTATTAGCCCGTCTGTCCACACCAACGACATGCCAGTCGGCGGCACCAAATACTATTGCGGTTTCACTGCCAATTCCGCCGCTGATGCCGGTTACGACAACGACCCTTTTCATTGTGAGCTCCTCTCCAGCACGTCAATTAAATTATTAATTGAATTTCGATGAACATGTTCCCAGGCTTCCGGACTGCTGTTGGCATTATGGGGTGCCATCATTACATTGCTCATCCTGCACAGCGGGTTGTCTACAGACAGTGGCTCGTTCTCGAACACATCAAGAGCCGCCCCGGCAATCTGTTTGGCCCGCAGCGCATCGATCAGTGCCGGTTCGTCAATAATCGGTCCCCTAGCGGTGTTGATGATGATTGCCGACGGTTTCATTAACGCAATGGCCCGGGCCTCAATCAGGTGAAAGCTGGTTGGGTTCAAATCGCAGTTCAGGCTTACAAAATCTGCCAGACGCAGCAATTCATGTGTAGACATCATCCGAATTCGGGTTACGGCAAGAAATTCTTCAGGCATGCGCATCGGGTCACTACCTACCAGATTCATACCAAAACTCGCAGCCCTACGGGCAACGGCCTTGCCGACGTTTCCGACCCCGACGATGCCCAAAGTACATTCTCGCAGCGCACGTCCCGGAATTTTGTCCCAGCACCCCTTATGCATATCGATATCCATCCAGGGCAGCTTGCGGGCAAAACACAGTATATAGCCCATGACGGAATCAGCGACCGGTTCGCTGAAGGCATTCGGCGTGTTGCATACAGCGATATTGAGCTTTTGACAGCATACACGATCAATGGAGTCGATTCCGGTTCCCCATTTGGAAATCACTTTCAATTTTGGAGCCGACCGTAGTACTTTTTCACTAAAGCGGTCATCACCACAGATGGCGCCGTCAACATCGCCGATCCATTCAAGGAGTTCATCTTCTTCCATTCGCTCCATGACAGGGGGAATAGTCAATTCAATATCGTGCGCCGAAAAAATATCCATGAAACGATCGATGACAGGCTGCATGTATGGCGCTGAAATCATCACTTTCCATTTCATTATTGTTCACCTTTTACCGAAAAATATTTTTTATATAAAAACTCGGCGATATAAAAATCGGGCTCTTCATCGATGTCCCACGCCTCAAGCGTTTCAATCTCAAAAATAAACGGCTTAGCGCCGATGCGGTTTTTTCGCTGCTCGAGCGAATCACGAGAAAAAATATAAATACATGAGTTTTCTTCGTAGACAGGGGGAAGATCTTGAGTTCTTAAAAGAATGGACGGGTCGTGGTTGATCGGCCGGCCCTTCTGGTCCCATAGACGAACCATCATGCGGGTAACTGAAAAGAGAGAATCGTGTGTGTTTGAATTATCCAGGAACGTTTGAATGGCTCTGGAAATGGTATTCGTCCGCAAAAGCGGATTGGTGCTATGGGTCTGTATATAATAATCCGCATCGATCTGTTGCACATCGTGCAGCAAAACGTTATTCATAGGAGTTGTTCCGGCGGTTAAATGAGCAGGTCGATTAATGGTCGCTACCTGAGGAAAATGTTTGTCGACATCTTCCCTAATTATTGTACTGTCGGTATCAATGAGTATTTTTGCAACAAATGGGGAAGACAGCAGGCTGTTTACAATATAGTGATAAAGCGGTTTACCCGCAAAAAAACGATAATTTTTGCCGGGAACCCGTTCGCTATGATGGCGCATGGGAACCAACGCCACGATTTTGGGGGTCGAGTTTGAAGTGGTTTGAGTCATCGGATATCACCCTGTATTAAACGTCACATGTGCATCAATTAATCATAAAGAGTTCATTTAGGAATTCTTTAGCGATCCACTGCCGGTTTTCGAAGAACTGCACGGGCAGGAGCACCTTCAGCACCAATTATTTTCAGAGGCAGACAAATCAGTTCGTATTCTCCGGCATCGATACCAGACAAATTGATTCCTTCGAGGAGGACAATTCCTTTTCGCAACAAAATCTGATGTGTTTTTGCCATATCGTCTAATGCAGCAACCGACAGATAGTCGATCCCGATCAGCCGTATGCCACTGTCTGCAATCCATTGAGCCGCATCAGAAGTCAGCCCCACATAATCCGTTTTAAATCCTGAGGACCGCGTATTCCACAACTCCGAATTATCAGTTCGCAATAAAAGGCGCTGAACTCTCTTCGAAATAGAAAGTGATTCAAGATCGGTTGCCCGAATCGTTGATATCCCTCTCAGGTGATATACGGTCGCGGGGCCAATAAGTGTATCCAATGGCAGTTGGTCAATGTCGTGGGTATCTGATAAAAAGTGTGACGGCGCGTCGATGTGCGTTCCCGTGTGTACGTCGAGGGCCAAATAGCTGTTATTACATTCATCGCCAGCCTTCAATTTTTTATAGCGATTCAGCCTAAACTCGGGGCTGCCGGGCCATAGGGGGGTATCGGCACTCAGTGACAAAGAGATGTCAATTATCTTCACGATATAAACGCCCCCCCGATCGGTAGTCGACCATTTGGTTATTGCCTCGCTCAAGAGGCGGGACAGGTCTTTGCCTGATATGATTAGAATAGTAAAATGTACGTTTCAGCTGACTGGTAACCGGCCTGCTTTCCGCAAATCCCCGGTATGTTCCATAGAACTGCATCAAACGAAAGCCAATAATTTCAAACCATTTTTTTGCAAAAACACCCTCACGAAATGCGTTAACATAATCGCTCATCACATTCGAGAAGAAAAGAACAAAAAAATCCTTTCGAGTAAAGTGTTCATCCTCAGAAATGCGTTTAAACGCCATTGCTTCTCGCCGGTATCGATTATAGGTTGCACGCGGCGTCTCGTTGTGAACATGAACAACCAGGGCATCGGATTGATAAACGATCCGGTAACCGGACGCTATTGCCCGCGTGGCCCAATCCAGATCCTCCAGCCCGGTCAGGCTTTCGTCATATGGAAGTCGATGCCATAAAGATTTGCGAATTGCAGCATTGGCGTTGTTGCAAAAAGGATGCTTCTGATTCGTATCGGATTTTTCCGGAAACCATTTTGCGAATAATTCACGTTCGGAGAACTTTGAACGATCGTTTCCTCTCTGTTTGCCATAGACTATGGCGATGTCTGGGTCTGCAAACGGCGCCACCAGCTTTTCCAGCCAGTCGATATACACCGGATACACATGCGCGCTGGCAATAACAATAATATCTCCGGCGGCTGCACGACATCCGGTATTAAGTGAATAACCGAACGAAAAATCCTCGGGTCGGATTTGAATTAACTTTACCGGAAACCGCTGTACTATGGAAATTGTTGCATCCGTGGAACCTGAATCGACAATGATAAGCTCCGTATCCCTGACCGTCTGCTGGGAAATACCCGTCAGCAATCTGCCAATGTATTTTTCCTCGTTATAACATCTTATGACAATAGAAATTCTGGGCACATTTCCCTCTGTTGCTTTAGGATAAATAATTTCCCCATTTTAAAAACTCACGGGTCAACGCCATGCCGTCTTCAAATGAATACTGTGGCTGATATCCCAGTATTTTTTGTGCTCTATCGATGCAAACACGAGTGCGGGAACGTAGCAATGCCTGTCGGGTCAAATCGGGAATGATAATGTCCCCATTGATATCCGTTGCCTTCATCGGCCTGTCCGATTTGGCGGTGGCTGTCCTGCTCAACCCCAAGATTTTAGTTATCGCAAAGTCGTAAGCCCCTGGAAATTTTTCTTTGATCCATTCCGCTTTAATCTTTATCCCGGGAATATTATAGATTTTCTCCCATAGCAGCTGATCCTTCAATATCGACGCCAATGATTTAATAATGCCAGCCGGCCGACTCTTCGCCGGATTGAACCTGCTATTTCTCAGCGCATCGATTTCCGCGTCGGTCATAAATATGGTGCGCGCTGATCCGATACCCTGTTCAAATGCATGATAAAATTCTTTCCAAGATATCGGTTCCTTGCCGGAAATCAGGAAAACTTCACCAATCGCCTTTTCCTTGGTGGCCGCCAGAAGCATGGCTTGGATAACATCATCGATATACACCGCGTTGCATACCCCCTGGCCATTGTCGACCAGAGCCACCCGTCCCTTTTGCAATTGATCGACCGGACCAATGGTCCAAGGTTTGGAATAAGGTCCATACACAATTGTCGGTTGAATGATTACCGCTGGCAAACCGAAATGCCGGGTATACTTCAGCACTAGGTCTTCTGCTGCCTGTTTGTTTTGGGTATAAGGGTCATCGGACGATAGACGAGTAGAATCCTCGTTCAGATCACCGTCAGGCGTATCGCCATAAACCGAAAATGTGCTGATATGCACAAGTCTGTCAACATGGTTTTCGATTGCGGCCCGGCAAACATTTTCAGTGCCGCTGACCGCAACATCTTCCCGGTGTTTTTGGCTGCCGCCGAAATCATAGGCACAATGAAATATAAACCGGCATCCTTCGGCCGCCGATGAAACCGCACCTCTATCGATAACATCGCCTGGAATCATTTCAACGGGAAAGCGTGCGATTCGTGACGCATTTTTAAAATTCCGGACCAGCACCTTGACTTTTGCCCCATACTCTACAACCAACCGTTCGACCAACCGTCCGCCGATAAATCCCGTTGCCCCGCTGACCAAAACTGTTTTTCCTTGAATGCCGGAAAGTTCGATGGCCGTAAAATTATTTTTTTGTGTCGTATAAAATCCCGGCGTTGTTAACGGACCTCGTTGTCGATAACACTCTTCGATCAGGGTGACTGTTCTAGCGGCCTCGGCACCCGGCACCTTCGGTGGAGTTTTGTTTTGAACTGCTTGAACAAAGTCTGTAATTTGCGGAACAAAAAGATCGCTAAAAGTTTGTCCCGACATTTTCTGCGGCGTCAATGGGCTCCCGGATCCATTAAATTTGTGCTGTCCCGCCTTGGGTGATAAGCGTATCTCGTTGCTCCGGAGTCCGATCTCAAGTTTTCCCCGCTGCCCCTCGATAATCGCCGTATTTCTTAGATTTCGAGTCCGGCTCAATTCAACTTCACCCCGAGCGCCGGATGCGGTTTTCAAATGAATGAAGCAATCTGCTTCAACGCCGCCATAATTATCATCCAGGTAACTTTCCAAAGAAACGTCTCCCATCCACCAGATGAGCAGATCGAGGGTATGAGAGCCTGTATCCAATAGAACACCGCCGCCGGCCTTTTCCGGACGGAAGAAAAAATCGGAATGAACCGGCCAGTTATAAACATTGCCTTCGCGAGCATCAATAGATTCGATGGCGCCCAGCATGCCGCTTGTAATTATCTCTTTGGCAAGTGCAGCTGCGTAGAGGAATCGTCGCATATGCCCAACGGCAAGCACGACATCGTTTTCTTTGGCAGCTGCCAGCATCGCCCGACATCCGGCGGTTGTCATCGCCATCGGTTTTTCAACCAAAACGTGGACACCCCGGTTCAACATATCCAAGCCCACCGGTTCGTGCAAATGATGGGGCAGGGCAATAATAGCCGCATCCACCCCGCCGATGACGTCATGATAGTTGTCAGTGACGGACGCAATTTTGAACTTGTTGGCCAATTGCCGCGCCCGCTGTATATCGTTGTCCACCAGAAATTTCACGTCCACGGTATCCAGCGTCATCATTGCCGGAATGTGACAGCGTTCACTCACGGCTCCGCAGCCGACAATTGCCATGGTTAATTTTTTCATTTTTCCGTTTATTAAATCCTTATCTTTTTCTGGTAAAACCGAATTTGCCGAAAAACCGTTTCAATTTATACAGATGTATCTTGGATTGGTTCGTGATGCGATCCCTGACGGAATACTTTCCAGATCTCGTAAAAAACAGTCTTCCAAAAAAGTTTCGCGAATAATACCCCTTTGAACTCATAAATTGGAAGACTTCCGCGGGATTGATTTGTCCGGAAAAACTGTGAACTTCCAACAGAAATGACATGGAACCATTTCTTAATAAATTTTCGGTACCTCTCAATACCGAAAGTTCTGCGCCCTCCACATCGATTTTAATCAGTTCCGGAATCAATTTGTCAAAAAAACTATCCAACCTGATACTATTTACGCTCACCTCTTCCCACTCGACTGTTTTATCTGGTACATCCCTTGTAAATAGCCCCCCGCTTAGATTGCTGTTGGTGATAAAAAAATTAATTTTACCATCCGTATCGCTGACAGCGGCATGAATGGGAATCAGGCGATTCGTCGATGTTGATTCCCATTTTTTACAATTTTTCTCCAATTCCTCATATCGAACCGGGTCGGCTTCAAATGCGTATATTTTACCTTCCTTCATATGTTTGTTGGCATGAAACGTATATTGACCTAGGCTAGCACCGATATCGACAAAAACTTTCACATGTTTCAAAAGTTTTGGCAGATGTTCAAGCACTTCTTTTTCGTGACAGTCTTCCGAAAAATATGCTCTATTCAGTTCTTCAATTATCTTATGCTTTAGCATCGCTCGTTCATCCATTCAATAATACAGTTAAGCTTCCTTAACCTTCTTTAACGCCTCAAAGTAATTTTTCATAATTTTAACATCTAAAAACTGATTTTTTTGTTTTAAAACAACGAGTCAAAAGCAATTCGTTTAAAAACTTCCAGATTTCCGCCTACCGTCGCGTTATAGATGGCGCCACCGTTTTTATCAAAAAAATCCTTTGCCTTCACATATGCTTTTTCCATTCGGTCTACCATTGGGTCATGGTAACGGAATCCGGGACCGAAGTAATCCGGGTGAAAATGATTCAGATCTGGAGAATGGGAGGTAATAACGAATTTGTCGATTTGATCTTTTTCAGCCGGCTTTTGATAGTTATGATCCGCTCCAATCAGATAGACCTCCCGGCTGCCAAGGTAATACGCTAACTGCATGTTCAGAAACGTGACAGTCCCGCCCCAATATACATGGCTTTCAAATCTATCCGTAAATTTTGGAAAACCGGTATATAACCGTATAAAATTGATATAGATCGTATCGGCGTCAGGTTTGATACAATATCTTAGATCGTTCGGAATTATTTTTGTTGTTTCTCGGATCGAATTTATGGTTGCACATCGATCCTCGGCGACAAGTGTATCCTCAACCGTATAAAAGGTTGGCAGAAATCCCATGTCTTTAAACAGCAGAAAAATACCGTTGCAACCGATGGTCAGTTCTCCTTTTAATAATTGCAAATTAATAAGTTTGAGGCTTGGTCCGTTCGCTATAATAAAGACCCTCCGGCCGAAATAGGCATTTTTTAGGGATAGGAGTTGCTTCTCATTCCGGCCAAGCGGTAATCCGCGTTTCGCCAGTTTAAATCTGACAGAATCATATCGACTTCGATATTTACAAATTATTTTTTTTATCCGTATATTAATCATCACAATTCATTTTGGGATTGTTATAGAAGCAGTTTCTGCTTATTAAAGTAGACACTTTGTGTCGATGTTATTTTTTCAAAATCTGCAGCCCCCTTCGGTATCCCGACAATTTTAGTTTCATACGCTTTATTGCCTCAGACGGACTCGATATGAATTCAATAATAAATTCAAAATATATTATTTTTAATATGACATTGCGAAATTTTCTCTGACTGTTGAAAGCCAGATAAGCAAAAACCGTCAATCCCTTGAACATGTTTTCGCAGGCACGATTAGAATCTCTATTTATATATCGAGCATCTGTACCGTGATATAACCAGGTATTGACATCCACATAGTTTCGATAACCCGCATTTAAAGAACGCATGCAAAATTCTGAATCTTCAAAACCGTAGGGATTGAACAGGTCGTTTAAATAACCTATTTCGTCAAGTAGTTTCCTTCTAAAAGCCTGGCTGCAGCCAGCGATCGTTGATACTTCATATTTGCCTATGGCCTTTGAAATTAAATTTAAATATTTCGTATTGTTTTTCAGAATCG
>JBFLWU010000042.1:0-44886 GCA_040757625.1 Thermodesulfobacteriota bacterium
TCGACTTTCGGGCTCAATTTTTCGTAAATGCTGGAAGGCCCACCCGACAGAATGATTCCTTTGGGTCGGAGCTGTTTGACGGCGCCGAGCGTGATGCCGGGCGGCTCAATCTGGCAATATACCTGGCATTCTCTGACCCGGCGCGCGATGAGCTGGTTATATTGTGAGCCGAAATCGATTATCAGTATCATGGTTTTCCAATCAGTCTTCCGTCAACCTGCCGTTTCAGACGCCAGGCTAATATTTATAAAAAAATAAGTAACTAACACGTTAAACGCATTGCGAAATCAGGTTGAATATGTTAGAGACGGCCAAAAATGTCAACTTTATTTTTTATCATATGCCCCCTTTGCTGATACAGATTTATGAGGTGCAAACCCCGGCGGAAGCTGAGAATATGCTTTCGCTGGGAGTTGACCATATCGGGAGCGTCATCCTGAGTCAAACGGACTGGAAAGTTGAGGCCATCCGCACGGCAATCCGTGTCGTCCAGACCGCCAATGCCCGCAGCAGCCTGATTCCGCTTTTTTCTGACAGAGATGTCATTCTGCGCCTGTTGGACTATTATCATCCCGATATCATTCATTTTTGTGAAGACATCGCCGGCCGCGCCCACCAACCGGAGTTCATTGATGATTTGCTAAAAATTCAGGAGCGTGTTAAGGAATCGTTTTCGGAAATCAGGATCATGCGGTCGATACCGATCGTTCAGGCAGGTAGCCGCCGGATTGTTCCAACGCTGCAATTGGCCCGACTGTTTCAACCGGTCAGCGATTTTTTTCTGACCGATACGTATTTGTCGCAGACGTCCGGAGCGCTTTCGGCCGAACAGCCGGTTGACGGATTTATCGGGATTACCGGAAAGCCCTGCGACTGGTGTATCGCTGCAGAGCTGGCCGCTAACAGCTCCATCCCTGTGATACTGGGAGGCGGACTGTCTGCACAAAATGTTTACGCGGGAATCCGGCAGGTTCGTCCGGCCGGTGTTGATAGTTGTACGGAAACCAACGCCCGCAATCCAAAGGGTTCCTTTATTCGTTTTAAAAAGGACCCTCAGCGGGTCAAGCAATTTATTGAAGAAGTGCGCCGGGCCGAACGGGCGTGTTGAAATCGACTTAATAAATAAAGGGAGTATTCTTAACATGTATGAAAGCAGTGATCTCAGAAAAGGTTTGAAAATTGAAATTGACGGGGACCCATACGTCGTCGTTCAGTTTGATTTCGTCAAACCCGGCAAAGGGCAGGCATTGTATAAATGCAAACTCAAAAATATGATAACCGGCGCACAATTTGACCGAACTTACCGATCCGGTGAAAAATTCAATGAAGCCAACTTGGAAGAACATGAAATGGAGTATTTGTATTTCGACGGTGAAAATTATTGCTTCATGAACACCTCCACCTACACCCAGGAATTCCTGACCGGAGATCAGGTGGGCGATGCCAAGAATTTCCTGAAGGAAAACACCATATGCAATCTGCTCTTTTTCGACGGCAGACCTATCGGCATCACCCTTCCTTTTTTCGTCGAATTGAAAATCGTTTCCGCAGAACCCTGGGCCAAGGGCGATACCGCAGCAGGCAGCACCAAGCCGGTAACCCTTGAAACCGGCTATACCATTCAGGTCCCCCCTTTTATTAATGAAGACGAAGTGATCCGTGTCGATACCCGAACCGGGAACTACGTTGAGCGCGTCAAATAAGACCTGATACGCAACAACGCGTGCCAGCCCCTTCCGCCGGGGCTTGAGGGGCCGGCACGCAAAATTCATGTGAAGAGAAGCGTTTTATTTCTGGAAAATAAAGTCCGGAAAGAATTTTTTTCTAAAACATACCATGACAGCTGAAAAGGAGTTTAAGCAATCAATTAACTGAATAAATTGAATGAAAGAACCATATGAAGACAAACAGCATAGACTTCATCATGCCGCCAACCACGCCCGGTCCTCAAGAAATGGGACTGAATCCGTTGACGTTGTCTTTCGATCGGGAATTGGAAGCGACCTTTCAGAATAAATATTTCCTGGATTCCCTGAAAATGGTCCGGTTCTCGTTGCTGGCGGGAATTTTTTTCTATGCGGTTTTTGGTATTCTAGACGCCCAGCTTGTACCGCATATGAAAAGCAGGCTCTGGTCCATTCGTTTCCTGATTGTATGCCCCAGTCTTCTGGGCGTGATCCTGGCTTCCTACCTTTCTCAATTCCAGAAATATTTTCAATTGTTCTTGGCCGCCGCCATGATCATTTCGGGCTCCGCCATCATCGTGATGATTTCGATCATCCCGCCGCCCGCCAATTATTCCTATTATGCCGGCCTGATTCTCGTTTTTATCTGGGGGTATGCGTTTACCCGCGTTCGCTTTATCTGGGCCACCGCCGCCGGATGGTTTATTGTTGCATTCTACGAAATCGAGGCTGTCTGGATCAGTCCTACGCCCCTCCCCATTCTGATGAACAACAATTTTTTCTTCATAACCGCCAATATCATCGGCATGGGCGTCTGTTATGCCATTGAATACTATACCCGCCGGGATTTTTTCCTGGCATATCTCCTGGAGACCGAGCAGGAGAAAATCAAGGCGGCAAACCGTAAACTGGAAAAAAGGGTTAAGGAGCGCACCGCCCAGCTGGAAATGACCAATTCGGAACTCCGGCAGGAAATCGAGGAGCGCAAGCGGATCGAACAGGACCGCAAACAGCTTGAAAGCAAGCTCATTCAGGCGCAGAAAATGGAAGCCATCGGCACATTGGCAGGGGGCATTGCGCATGATTTTAACAACCTTCTGATGGGGATCCAGGGAAATGCTTCACTGGCCTTATTGGATATGGAAGCGGGCCATCCGGTCTATCGGAAATTAAGAAACATTGAACAGTACGTCATCCGGGGGTCGGAACTGACCCAACAGCTGCTGGGATTTGCCAGGGGGGGGAAATATAAGATCCAGCCGACCAATCTGAACGAACTCATCGATAAAAGTTCGAAGATGTTCGGCTCCACCAGAAAAGAGATCATAATCACTGCCGATTACGAGGAGGATATCTGGGTGGTCGAGGTCGATCAGGGGCAGATCGAACAGGTTCTGTTAAACCTGTTCGTGAATGCCTGGCAGGCCATGCCCGGGGGCGGGCACATCCACATCAAGACCCGAAACATACCCATGAACAGCAGCATTCTGCAGGATTTGGCATTTGAATTAAAACCCGGTGATTATCTGGAGACCAGTATTACCGATACCGGTATCGGCATGGATGCGGCAACGCAGCAAAGGATATTCGACCCCTTTTTTACAACCAAGGAGATCGGTCGGGGGACCGGACTGGGCCTTGCATCGGTTTATGGAATTGTCAAGGGACATGGAGGATTTATTCTGGTATCCAGTGAAAAGAACAGGGGGACGACGTTTAAATTCTATTTGCCCCGTTCGGAAAAGAAAGCCGTCAAGGAAGGGGAGGTTGAACCGGTCCTGTTAAAGGGCAGAGAAACGATTTTGCTGGTGGATGACGAGGAAATGGTGTTGGAGGTAGGAGGCGAAATGCTTAAAAATTTGGGTTATCGCACCCTTACCGCCAGAAATGGAAAAGAGGCCGTCAAAATTTTTCATGCCAACAGCCATGACATCCACCTGGTCATTCTGGACATGATTATGCCGGAGATGGGCGGCGGCGAGGTGTTTGACGCGCTGAAACGCCAATTCCCGCAGGTTCGCGTACTGCTTTCCAGCGGTTACAGCATGGACGGTCAGGCAAGAGAGATCATTCAACGAGGCTGTGCCGGGTTTATTCAGAAGCCATTTAATATTCATCGAATGTCTCAGGAAATCCGGAAAATTCTGGATGCGGATTGCTGACACTCATTCAATTGGAACAAACCATTGCAGGAATTAGAATCATTGAACCTAAATAGCCGTTTTAAAAAACTGTTTAGCGAACTTGAAAGCGGCCATATCGATACCCGGCAGCGGCTAAACGGACTCGCCCAGGAAGATTTTGAAATTGAATCAAAGCTGTCAGCAGAAATCGACCGGTTTGACACCTGGCGTTTCGAGCTTATGGATGCTCTGGCGGAGATTTCGGAAACATTCTCCCCGGACCAGAGAAAAATTCATCAATACTATATCCAGACCACCCGATATTTTCAGATCGTCCAGGAAGCCCCCTTCTACTGGCGGATTATGAATAAACCCAATGGATATCCGGGCGACGCCCATATGATGAATTATATTTACCGGAACACGTTTGAAGGGAAAACAAATTTTGGAAAGTTTTTGCACAAGCATGCCGTTTCCACAAAAGCCTGTCAATCTGTTCGCAACAGAAAAGAATACCTGATTCAACAAATCCAGACTTTCGACGGGAATGCCAAGATACTCAGCCTGGCTGCCGGACCGGCCATGGAGATCAAGGAGGTTCTGGATAACGGTTCATGCGGCCAATTGAGTTTTATGGCGCTTGATCATGATATGGAAACGCTGATAAAGTTCCGACCGGCGGGTCACAATGCCCGTTTCCGGTACGCGCTGGCCAATGCATTTACGTTAATGGGGGGGAATTATCAGACCGCCATTCCCCGGGACGCTATGCTGCGATTTTGCTACCCGCGCAAGGATTTCAGGGGGTTTCGCAGAATATTCTGCCCGTTGAAGTATGAACTGATTGATTTGCAGCCGGAAGACTTTGCTCTGGTATACAGCGCCGGTCTTTTCGACTATATAAAAACCTATCCGCTGGATGACACCAAAGGCACGGCGGCGCTGACAAGAAATCTGTTTGCTCTGGTTAAACCAGGCGGCAAACTGATTGTCGGGAATTTTAACTACAACAATCCCCGGGACCTTCGCTTTGTTATGGAATATATTTATGACTGGAAATTGATTTATCGCGAAGAGCTTGAGATGTATGAATTTTTGAGGGCGATTCCGGAAAGTGAAATCCAAGATGTGCACGTGATAACGGAACCGGCCGGCATCAATTATTTTCTGGTAATCGCGAAACGCAATTAAAACCGATATCAACCCAGCAAATAAGCTTCTAAGGCATCTCTATGCCTGAATTCACAAAACTCAACTCCGACATAACGGCCTTCAATTTTTCTTACGATCCCCTCTTCGTATACATAGGATCTTTCGAGGTCGTCCAGATTAAATTTCAGTGACAACCGATCCCCGACGTGCATAAACTGTTGCGAATTCAGCTCAAATCCGATTCCGGACCTTGAAATATTCTTAATCTCGATGATCCCTCTGCGCTGGCTTCTTTCGTGGACAAATGCGCCGGTTAATTGCGCCGGTTTTCTGGCATGCCTGCGTTTATCAAAAATGACGGAAAATGAGTGACCGCAAGGGTATTTAAATTTAAGGCGATATCCGTTTTGAATGATGCGCTCCATGACGGGGGTTAAATTCTTTTTCCATGAATTTCCACACTCCGGGCATTTAAAAGCGGCAATATTGTTGGAATCGATGTGGATCCTTTCCTCCATTTTATCTCCAGGAAGCTTTTTTCAGATATAAAAAATCCTTTTTGGGATTTTTTTGCAGATCCGTTTACAGCATCTGTTCTCTTTTTTCAAGGGAAAGTTGGGATTTATCGATCTCGAAATCCGGAACCGTCAATCCGTCCGGTTTTCTAAAAACTTTCAACTGTGTGGAATATGAAACAGTCGTATACAATAGTATACGTCAATAATGACACATACCGCCTGTTTTGTGGAGGAAAAATATTATAACTAATTAAATGTATTAAAAATAAAATACAATAACCGTCATGGGCATGCTTATTGCTTTTCATTTTGGACAGAATAACCGTTCAGGTGTTGAATATGTCTGGTAAATTCACAGGTCGGAGGGTTGAGAAATGCCAAAAAAACTATCAGTCTGTATAATGGTAATGGTCTTTGTCATAGGGGTGCTGGCGGCTGTCTCCTGCTCAAAAAATACGATTCAATCTGAGTCGTCGCTCAGTCAGAGCGAACCCGTTAAAGAGACAGGTTTGACATTGCAAGCCGAGGGTTCCAACATCGCGGAAATCAAGGATGACAATCGGTCATCGACCCAGGCGCGAGAGCCTGAAGACAAGCGTTTCAAAGATGCCCAACGGCTCCAGTCGGAAGAGACCTGGCGTAATGAAACATCCGCAAGGAAAGTTTTTCCGAATGAGCTGATTCTGTTTGATTTTGACAGCTCAAGTTTAACAGCCGGCGCGCAGGAAAGCTTAAAACGAAAAGCCCTGTGGCTTACCGAAAACCCCGAGGTCTCGATTAAAATTGAAGGGCATTGCGATGAACGGGGAACGGAAGCCTATAATCTGGGGTTGGGAGAAAGGCGCGCCCGAGCTGTCGAAGCCTTTCTGGTCGGACGGGGGGTTTCGAGCGCACGGCTGTCGACCGCCAGTTACGGCGAAAAGCGACCGTTTGCCAGGGGCCACGATGAATCTGCCTGGAAACTGAACCGGCGCGCTCATTTTGTCGTTGAGTGATGTCAGATTGTAACCTGTAAGATCAAGTCGCTGAAGCGAAGAGATCGGACGGAAAGTTAAGCGGGAGGAGCGTATGAAAAAAATGATTGTGTTGATCGCGGCGGCCCTTGCCTTTAGCGTGGTCGCCGACTATCTCGGGATTATGCATGTTTCGGTCCAAAAAGAAAAACCCAAGGTACTGCAGGTCAGAGACGAATATGTGTTCAAGACTACAAAAAACATGGATCCCAGCCCATTTTAATGGCGCGGTTATGATTTTGGGAACCTGCTTTTTTGGATATCGGGCCGGATTTACTCCAGGCCCGATTTTTTTGCTCTACTCCGTAAGGTTTCAGAAAAATATTCAGCCGCCATGCTAAGCCGGTTCTACGCGCGTAAAACTCACGCAAAAAAATTTCCGCAACAGGGAACCGGATCAGGCCTGTTTTCATACAATCTTGTGGGAAAAGGATATTTTGACAAGGAATGCTGCATTTGGTACATGCAATAAAACAAAATTCTCACTGCCTTTCCGACAATGGCCGATGGGTCGCACGCCTTCAGGAAGCGTTTACGATGAAGGTTTATGCCCGGCAGGAGCCCTTGCGGTGGGCGCTTCATCTTATGCCAGCTTATTGCGGCTGCCTTGCGTAACCCTGCTGCATCACGTTATTTCGCGGGGCGAATCTTTTAAGCAGGAATCCATCCATGGACGTTTCTTTGAACGGCACATGCGATCTGCAGGGCCATCGCGGGGCCCGCGGCAAACGACCCGAGAACACAATTCCGGCCTTTCAATACTGCATTGAAAACCAAATGACCACCATCGAACTGGATACCAACCTGACAAAGGACCGGCAGCTGATCGTTTATCATGACACGGTGCTCAATGGAAAGATCTGCCGTGATGAAAGCGGAGAACCGACGGCGTCCGTACCGATCAAGGACTTGACGGTGGCAGAATTAAAGCGGCTGGATTGCGGGGGCGCCGCCGATGACAATTTTCCCGAACAGGTGCCGGTCAAAGGTACGCGCTTGATCACCCTGGTTGAATTTTTTGAGTTTATTAGGAATTTTGAAAAGAATCATGTGCCCTTAAAGCCGATCCGCTTTAATATTGAAACCAAATTCCCGAAAAATTACACCCAATCTGATATTACCCTAGCGGCAGAACTCATGGTCCAGACAATTTCTGACGCCGGCATGACCGAACGGTCGATCGTTCAATCCTTCATACTGGAGATCCTTCCAGAAATCAAAAAACTCGATTCCCGGATACTGACGTCGGCGCTTTTTGAACCGGGAATTGTTGAGGCGGCTTTGTTAAAATCAGGCTTTTCATCCGGTCGAGAGAAAATTATTCAGCGTGCCCTCAGGGTGGGTGCTGATATTATTTCGCCCCACCTTTTGTATGTAAACCGTAAACTTGTTCAACGTTGTCACGCCTTGGGAAGGAAGGTGCTTCCCTGGGTTTTAAACGATGAAAAAATGATGGAAGCATTCCTTGATTTGGGGGTTGACGGTATCATTTCAGACTATCCGGACAGGCTCTGCCGGGTATATTCAAAATGGGAAGAAGATCGCAATCAGAGAATGAAATCCACCTGAAGGTCATACCTGCGGATGCCGACGATACACCGCAGATGACAGCCAGCGGTTTTTTAATCATGACCCGGGATGGCTTCAAAAATATCTTGCCATATCCTCATCTTATTCATAATATATCCCAAAAAGGGAAATGACTGCCATAATATAAAGAAGGAGGTAATCGATGCTTCGTAGATTCCTTGTTTTGGTGGTAATTGCGGGCCTGATAGCGGGATGTGCAATGTCTTCCAGAAAAATAAACAACGTAAGACTTGGCATGACAAAGACCGAAGTCATTCAGGCGATGGGAGAGCCCAATTACACCGCCGCCAAAGACGATATGGAAATTTTAAGCTATAAACTGAGCGACGGAAGCCTGTTAATGGATGAATACATTGTTCGTATTAAAAGCGGCAAGGTCGATCTGTTCGGACAGCGCTACGATTTCGGTTCTCTTTACTGATTGGCGGTTTTTTTGAAAATAATATCACCGTAAAAGGAGACGGCCGATTCGCCGGTGTTGTCGGAATCGGTCATCACGGCAACACCGGAGACAAGCGGCGGTTTTTTCTTGAACACGGCCTGGTAGTCCTCGTAAATGTTGCGTTCTTCCCGAATCCATTGGTTTAACCGGGTGGTGCCGCTTTCCACAACGATCATTCTGACTTGGTCCGCATAAGGGTTCGCAGCAATTGTTCCTTTGGGCGCTTTGCTTTCCCAGATATAGGTAATGGCACCGCCGGGCGGGTATTCACCATAAAGCAGGCGGGCGGTTTCATACTTTACTTTATCAAACAGCCCCATGTCCGAAGGGCTGTATTCAAAGGTGACGTATATACGGGCGGGATAGTCATCCCCCTCTTTTTTTCGGACATCTCCCTTCTTGTAAATATTTAATACTTTCCAGCGCCATTCGATGATCGGGTATTCGACCGGGTCGATACGAATTCTGCGAATCAGCCCGGAAGATGAAGCCTCGCTGGTCGCCTTGACCACCACCAGGTCGCCGTCTTTCACCAGGTCATAGCGGGTATGGCGGGGTATTTTGCTGAAGGTCATCGGGGTCCAACCGCTCGGCAAAGCAGTGCCTTCGGCGGCGCCTGAGAATATTCCAACCTCAAGAACCGTGTCCGGCCCTGCATTTGAAAGGAATGCAACGGGCAGCAGCAGGGCCATAACGCTCAAAGCGGCGATAAGTCCCATTTTAAGACGCTTTGCTATCAAAACCTATTCCCGGGTTTGGCCGCAGCATGATGTGACGGGGAAGCCGCCGCCCCAAAAAAGATTGGCGCGTGCTTAATCCTTCCCCGCCTTTTTGCATACAGTGACGATCGATATAAAAGTATAATCGAATTTCGAAAAACTTGAAAGGCATTTTGGCTACTTGCGCCAGATATAAAATTTTTGTATTTTGATCCCATGTGCTGGCACGAGTATGGTTTCGGATTCGTAAATGGGCGGATTTTACGGTATGGTCAACACCGGTACAATTAATGAATATATTCAGTCCCTGATAAGTTCAGACCGTCTGGGCGTCCAGGTGGCATATCACCAAATTCTGCCGGAGGTGCCGACGGTCTATTCTGATTTGCACATGCCGCTGCCGAATGAATGCATCGACATCCTGCAGGCGCTGGGAATTCAACGCCTGTACCGACACCAGGCAGCCAGCATCGATCAGGTACGCTGCGGCCAGCATCTGGTTGTAGCCACGCCTACTGCCAGCGGCAAAACCCTGGTATACAACCTGCCTCTTTTTGAAATGGTCCTGACGGATGCCGATGCGCGCGCACTTTATATTTTTCCCTTAAAGGCACTTGCTCAGGACCAGCTGCGCGCCTTTGAAACGATGGCCGCAAACTGCAAAACAATCAGGCCTTCCGCCCGAATATACGATGGCGACACCTCAGCCTGGCACCGCAAGCGCATCCGGGCAACACCGCCGAATGTCGTGATGACCAACCCGGATATGCTGCACCTGGCACTTCTGGCACATCACTCGCAGTGGGCCGCCTTTTTAACCAAATTAAAACTGGTGGTCGTCGACGAGGTGCACACCTACAGGGGTGTCATGGGTTCGCATATGGCTCAGGTGTTCAGAAGATTCCTAAGGGTATGCAGACATTACGGTTCGAGTCCGGCATTCATTTTTAGTTCCGCAACCATCGGCAACCCGGAACAGCTGACAACCCAGCTGACGGGGCTGCCGATCAGAACCGTAACGGAAAGCGGCGCACCCCAGGGAAAGCGTCACGTTGTTTTTATCGATCCTTATGAGGGCCCGGCCCAGACCGCGATTTTACTGCTGAAGGCGGCCTTGCATCGCGGGCTGCGCACGATTGTATACACTCAGTCGCGCAAGCTGACCGAACTGATCGCAATCTGGGCCCAAAACCGTGCCGGTGCATTTGCCGACCGCATCAGTGCCTATCGGGCCGGATTTCTCCCCGAGGAACGACGCGTCATCGAAGCCAAATTGTCCAGCGGCGAACTGCTGGCGGTAATATCCACCAGCGCGCTGGAGCTGGGCATTGACATCGGCGATCTGGATCTGTGTATCCTGGTGGGATATCCCGGAACCGTGATTGCAACCTGGCAGCGGGGCGGCCGGGTCGGGCGTAGCGGACAGGAATCCGCACTGGTGATGATCGCCGGCGAAGACGCCCTTGACCAGTATTTTATCCGCAACCCGCGCGATTTTTTTGAACGGCAGCCCGAAGCCGCAGTCGTCAACCCTTACAATCCCGAAATTCTTATGAAACACCTCGCCTGTGCGGCTGCCGAGCTGCCGCTTGGGGAGGATGAACCCCTTATGATGGAAAAAGCGGTCAAGAAAGCGGTACTGCAGCTGGAAGCAGACGGCGGGCTGCTGCGCAGCGCCGACGGCAAAGCGTTTTACTCAAGCCGCAAGGCTCCCCATCGCACCATCGATTTGCGGGGAGCGGGACCGCAGTTTCGGATCGAAAACTCGGATACCGGTGAAGGCACGGGGGAAATCGACGGATTCCGGGCATTCAAGGAAACGCACCCTGGGGCCGTGTACCTCCACCGGGGTGAAACCTATCTGGTGGATCAGCTCGATTTAAGCACCGCCACGGTAAAGGTGAGCCGCGTCCAGGTGAATTATTATACCCGCGTGAGGGGATTTAAGGATACCGAAATTATCGAAATATATGATCAGAAATCCGCAGCAGGCACCCGCTTTTTTACCGGGCGCTTAAAGGTGACCGACCAGGTGACCGGATATGAAAAATGGGCCATCCACACCAAAAAACGCCTCAATATCATTCCCCTGGATCTGCCGCCGCTTATTTTCGAAACCGACGGTTTATGGTTTGTGGTGCCGCACGGTGTTCAGCAACTGGCCGAATCCCGCCAGATGCATTTTATGGGCGGCATCCATGCCGTTGAACATGCCGCCATCGGCATATTCCCCCTGCTGGTAATGGCGGACAGAAATGATCTGGGAGGCATTTCCACACCCTACCATCCACAGACCGGGCAGGCCGCCGTGTTTATTTATGACGGGATCCCCGGCGGCGCCGGCTTGAGCCGCCAGGCTTATGAACAGGCTGAAGACCTGCTGGCCTATACCCACAAAGCGATTGCGAGCTGTCCCTGTGAGTCCGGCTGCCCCTCCTGCGTGCATTCTCCCAAATGCGGTTCCGGCAACCGTCCCATCGACAAGGCTGCCGCCGTGTTTCTGCTGGAAAGAATCAGAACGGGGAGCAGCAGCCCGCAGCCTGCGGCGGACGGGCGGTTGCCGGTCGCTGCAGCTCCTTTGCCGGCGCCAGGGGAAATCACGGTGACGACGGGGCGCTACGGCGTGCTCGATATTGAAACGCAGCAGTCGTTTCAGGAGGTGGGCGGATGGCACCGGGCGGATCTGATGCAGGTCAGCTGTGCCGTCTTGTACGATTCCGGCGATGATTGTTTTTACGAGTTTCTGGAGCACGAGGTTCCGCGCCTGATCGAACACCTGCAGCGCCTGGATGTGGTGATCGGTTTCAACATCCGTCGGTTTGACTATCGGGTCCTGAGCCGATACACGTCACTGGATTTTCAAAAAATTCCCACGCTGGATATTCTGGAAGAGGTCCATCAACATCTCGGTTACCGGCTGTCGCTGGATCATCTGGCACGCATGACGCTCGATGTTCAAAAAAGCGCCGACGGGCTCGTGGCCCTGCAGTGGTGGAAGGAAGGAAAAATAAGGGAAATTGCCGAATACTGCAAAAACGATGTCGCCATTACCCGGGACCTGTTCCGCTATGGAAAACAGCACGGCTACTTGCTTTTTAAAAACAAGGCCGGCCATACCGTCCGGATTCCCGTGAAGTGGTAGAGAGAACCTATCTCAAAAAAATATAATTATTTTAGGGGTCGGGGAGTTTTTTGGACACTGTCCGGTCCGAGCGGGGACCTTCGACAAACGGTGAAAGGATAACGGTAACACCCCATAGCCGGTCGTTGTAACACTCCCCGAACCCTCAATTATTTCAGGAGGCGGGGAATATTTTTCAGGTTCTCCGGTTCGGCCTGGGACAGACCCTGCGGAAACCGTAATGACCTTAAGGAATCAGATAAAAATAACCGGGGACAGCTTCAGATCCTTGCCCAGAGCCGTTTGCCGGCTTTTTAGTGCAGTCTTTTTGTTGTAGATGCAGGCTGGAATCTATTGTAAAATCCGGCTAACAATGGCGTCCCCCATGGTTTTCGTATCCACCGCCTTGTTTTTGTCAATCGCAATGTCGGGCGTATAGACGCCGTCCGTCAAAACGGCGTTCACGGCCGTTTCGATGCTATCGGCTGCATCGGCATAATCGAAACTGTGCCGCAGCATCATGGCGGCGGATAAAATCTGGGCGAGGGGATTGGCAATTCCCTTTCCGGCAATGTCCGGCGCCGAGCCGCCGGCAGGTTCGTAAAGGCCGAATTTCTTTTCATTCAGGCTGGCCGACGCCAGCAGCCCCATGGAGCCGGTGAGCATGGCGCACTGGTCGGAAATAATATCGCCGAACATGTTGCCGCATAACAGAACATCGAACCGATGCGGATTACGCATCAGCTGCATGGTGGCATTGTCGACATAAATGTGATCCAGTTCCACGTCTCCGAATTCTTTTGAAATTTCCCGTACCACTTCCCGCCAGAATACCATGGTGGTCAGAACGTTGGCCTTGTCCACCGAGGTCACTTTGTTCCGGCGTTTGCGGGCGGCGGCAAAAGCCATCCGGGCGATTCTTTCAATTTCCGCACGGGTATACACCATGGTGTCAAAGGCCTTCTCGCTTGGACCGGAACCCTCTCTGCCCTTGGGCTGGCCGAAGTAAATATCCCCTGTGAGTTCCCGGACGCACAGAATGTCGAATCCTTCACCGACAATATCCGGCCGCAGGGGACTGGAGGCTTTCAGGGGTGTAAAAATCCTGGCCGGTCTCAGATTGCAGAACAGCTCAAAGTGCTTCCGCAACGGCAGCAGGGCGGCACGCTCCGGCTGTTGTTCGGGCGGGAGGTTCTCCCACTGGGGGCCTCCCACGGAACCGAATAAAATGGCGTCGCTGGCTTCGCACAGGCCCAAAGTTTGCGCGGGCAGGGCCATGCCATGCCTGTCGATGGCGCAGCCGCCGACATCGGCAAATTCAAATTCCATTTCATATGAAAATTTCCGGTTGATCGCATCCAGAACTTTCAGCGCCTCCCGCATGACTTCCGGACCGATCCCGTCACCTGGCAGAACGGCTATTTTCTTCATAATTAAACCCCATATCCTTTGTGTAGATGTCGGCATTCGCCGGCGATTGTATTGAAAAAAATCCTTTTTTGCATGAAACCGGAAAACCTTCAAGGATTAATTGGCGGCGGCGTATAGATTTCAGCGGCTTACGATTTTTCCGCAGAGTGTGATGGTTTTTCTGAATCCGGGAGGCCGCTGACGATGCCGGCGGTCAGGACAAAACGCATGGCATCTTCAAACGAAATATCCAGCGGTTCCACTGACGCTTTGGGAACAAGAACAGTATATCCGCCGATCTGGTAACTCATGGGGAGGTAGACTGCGATACGTTCCTGCACAGCGGTCGTGCCCGAGAGGGTGCGCAGTTCACTGCGGGTGGCAAAGCCGATTAATTTAAGCCCGGTATCTCCTAAACTGATCATGACCACTTGCTGCTGAGAGACGTTCTGGCCCCGGACAATGTAACCGATAAAGTCGCGGATTGCGCCGTAAATGGTTTTAAAGAGCGGTACCCGGATAAAGAGCTTTTCCGCCCATGAAAATAACTTTTGAATCAGTAGGGCCTGCATCAGCATGCCCACCACAACAATCAGCAGGACACCGGCAACCATTCCCAGTCCGGGAAGATACCAGTGCGCGGGCAGGACCCAGCGAAAGAGTTTTCCCAGAAAGGATTCGGCCGAATAGACAAACCAGTAAAGCAGATAAAGCGTAAGGGTTATGGGCAGGATGGTCGCCAGGCCGGTTAAAAAACTTTTGCTGAACGCTTTCATGCTGATATTCCTCCAATCAAACGCATTGATAATGGACAGCGCCTTTTTAGCAGCTGTTTATTAAAAAATAAAGACCGCTTTTGCCGGCAAAGGGGAATCTGACGTATCACCGGGATATACAGATAGTATTGTATCCCGGAAAGCGCTTCAATTTTTATTTACCGGTCATAAAGGGAAGCGGTCGTGTTTTGGAGAAGGCCGGCGTGCATTTCAGTCCGCAAGGTCCTGACGGGTTTCCAGGATTCGGATCCGGGCGGACCGGAACACATGTAAATATTCTCAGACTCCTTGTTTTTTTTTAGATAGCTTTAAGTTATTTCCGGGACGCAATACTAGAAGCGGAGCAGCATGAAACACAGTCCCATGATAACGGTCGGCATCAGAGCGGAAACGAGCAGGCGCGACGGCGAAACACCATGCGTAAAGTAGCGTTTTAAAATCGACTGACCGGCGGGATTGGGGGCGTTGGCAATCACGGTCAATCCCCCCCCGGTTACCGCACCCACGACCACGGCATATTTAAGGGCTCCGGTAAGATCCGGTACCAGGGTGCTCAAAAAGGTGATGGCGGCATTATCATTAAAGGCCGTCAGGAAGGTTGAACCCAGCATCAGGGGTATTTCGCTTAAATTGCCCAGGACCGGTGCAATCCACCATGCCTGGACGCCGCCGTGAATGACCAGGCCCGCGAGAAAAAAACCGACCAGCAGGGGCGGTTTCAGGTCCATTCGGTTCTGAAAAGAAATCGTGACCTGGGAAAAGCCGAGATAGAATAAGAAGCCGCCGATAAACAGCGCGGGGTGATGGGCGTTGACAACGGTCCAGACCATGAACAGGACATGAACGATCATAATCCACAGCGGCACCCAGTCTTCGCGGTTATCCCAATTGGGATCACGATAGGGGGGGCGTTCGTTTTCCGGGAGCAGGCCCGGCAGGGTTTTTTTCATCTCCTGCTTTTTGATATCTTCAAAGCGCTGTTCGAGGGCGTCTTCGATACGTGATCGGTCCAGAAGGCCTTCGGAAATTTCATTCAGGGTGTTTCCCAGCAGCCTGGTTTTGATCTCTTTACATTTATCGTCAAAGGCGGTTGTAAAGCCGACTTCGTCATCTAGGATCTTTTCGGTCTGTTCCAGCTCGGTTTCCAGCAGTTTTCGTTTGATATACTGATACTGGATCTGGCGCTTCATTCGAACGATTTCGTATTTATTTTCAAGATCGGCCAGTTCCCTTTTAAAGATAAAGAAAGTCAGCCCATTGGCGATGCATATTCCCATCAGCGCTTTCCAGCCGATGGTGCTGATCATAAAGCTGAAATCCCAGCCCCAGGGGGCGGCCACCATCAGGACCGGCGGGGCGGCAAAATGAGACAGGGTGCCGCCGACGGAAACATTGACGAAAAGGAGTCCGATGGTTGCATATTTGAACCTTTCACTGGGATCTAAATCATAAAATTTGTTGGCGATCAGGTAGGCGGATATGGTCATGGCAGCCGGTTCGGTAATGAACGACCCCAGAACGGGTCCGATGGTGAGAATGGTCAGCCACCAGGCCGATAGCATTCCCCCCATCAAATTGGCAATGCGCCACATCATCAGCTCGGACAGCTTCAAAATCGGCCGGGTCGATGCCAGGGTCATGATGATGACAACAAACATGGGTTCGGTGTAGTTGACTTTCTGGCCCAGGTAATAAATTACCGTCGGCCAGTCATAAAAAAACGTAATTGCAATTCCTAAGGCAACAGCCCAGATGCCGAAAATCGCTTCAACCTCGCCGAGAAAATGAAAAATACCCGCGCCGATGTGAACGGAATCTCTGTCCGCCTTTCCCGCTTTGATGCGTTCGTGATGCTGCTGGTTCCATTTATGGGCAATGGCAAGAAATTTACTGGTCAGAAATGTGTGGATGACGGCACAAAGGAAAATAAGGGTGGCAGCCAGATTGAACGGTTCCACGGCAATCCGATGGGATAATATTGCCGTGATGCTTTTGATCCCGGTGTCGTCATAAGTCGTCAGGCTTCGCGGGAATTGAACAGATTGCTGGCCGACTTCTCCCCCGGACGCAAACACAATGGTGGCAATTCCGACTGCAACAAATAAGACCGTCCAGAAGCTTCGATAAGGTTTCATTGCGCCTCCTTGAAGGATCCAAACGCACGCTGCCCGGACTTCAACCGATCCTTGCCCCCGGGGAGTCGTTAGAAATAACTGGTACCGTCCCAGCAGTGCATGCACAGCTTTTCTTTGGGGAGCCCGATGGCGGCGACCAGATCGTCCAGTTTCTGAAATTTCAGGGTGGTGAGTTTTAAGCGCTCCCGTATCTGCGACACCATGGCCCGGTTTTTCCCTGTTCCAGCCCTGGCATATTCATCCAGATAACGGTCCCCGTTTTTCTCGATTTCATTTATCGCCTTGCGGCCGGCCAGGTCCAGGGTCGAACGGGACGTTGAAAAATTGAGAAATTCACAGGGGTAGATCAACACGGGACAGGCCGGGCGCATATGAACTTCCACAGCGCCATAGTCGTATAATATCTGCACGGTGTCCTGAAGCTGGGTCCCCCGGACTATGGAATCTTCACAAAAGAGAATCTTTTTCCCTTCGATCAGGGAACGTATGGGGATCAGTTTCATTTTGGCGACAAGATTTCGAATCTGTTGATTCTGGGGCATGAAACTGCGTGGCCAGGTCGGTGTATATTTTACGAAAGGCCGCATGTAAGGGATGTTTTTTTGCATGGCATAGCCCAGGGCGTGTCCGATGCCGGAATCGGGAATGCCCGCCACAAAATCGATGGAAGTGTCGTCGTCTTTGGCAAGCGACCGGCCGCACCGGTACCGGACGGATTCGACATTGATGCCCTCATAACTTGAGGCCGGGTAGCCGTAATAAACCCACAGAAAAGAGCATATCTGCATTTTATCGCCGGGTTTTTGCCGCTGTTCATAGCCATCCGCGGTGATAAAAACGATTTCGCCGGGTCCCAAAAAATAGTCGGTTTCATATCCCAGATTGGGAAACGCACAGGTTTCCGAACTAGCGGCGTAGGCGCCGTTTTTTTTGCCGATGATGATCGGCGTGCGCCCCAGCCTGTCTCTGGCCGCATAAATCCCTTTTTCCGTCAGCAAGAGCAGCGAACACGATCCCTTGATGATTTCCTGGGCGTGACGGATGCCTGCTTCAAACGAGTCCTGTTCGCTGATCAGCATGGCGACCAGTTCGCTGGGATTGGTTTCACCTCCGCTCATTTCGGAAAAATGCATGTTGGCTTTAAAGGCCTTGCGGGCAAGTTCCGTTATGTTGTTTATTTTACCGACGGTCACAATGGAAAATGTGCCCAGCCGGGATCCGATGATCAATGGCTGGGAATCATAATCACTGATAACGCCGATTCCCTTGTTGCCGTGCATCTTGGGCAGGTCGTTCTCAAATTTGGAACGGAAATAGTCATTTTCGATGTTGTGGATGAAGCGTTCGTATCCCCGGTCGTTTCGGACAGCCATGCCGCCCCGCTTGGTGCCCAGGTGCGAATGATAGTCGGTTCCATAAAACAGGTCATTTACACAGTCCGATTTCGAGATTGTTCCAAATAAACCCCCCATCGATGCTCTCCTTATGAATGTATTGAGTTGATTTCTGTTTTTCCGACCGAACCGGGCCGAGCTCCCCTCTTACGGGCGAAACGGAAAAACACATGCGGCAATTACAGTCGTCGCGAATCACTGAGTCTGATATCAAACATTTTGCCGATTGCATATTCATTTCTTCGCATGAATTTTTCTTTGGCAGGACCGATAATCTGCATTTCGGGATACTGCTGTTGAACCTCCAGGGCGATTTTCATTTCCTTGGTGCAGCCCGTGCTGTAGGTTGCATCCTTTCCGACCCATTCCGGAGGAACTTTTATATTCATTACCTGAAACGCCTGAACGATATCTTCATAGGTCTGAAAGCGCCAGATGTCAATCAAACCGCTCCGCTGGACGATTTCCCACATATACATCAGGTCGTCCGCATCCATACCGGGTTCATAATGCTCCGACGGATTGATAATAAAGGTCATATCCAGCTGGGTTGTCAGATAGCCGATGAAGGCGGCGATAATTTTTTTTGCCATGGAGATTTTTCCGGGGATCGAACCGATAATGGCGCTGTAGAATATGACGGTCATTCCTCTTTTTTTGGCGGAACTCATTTGTTTGATAATGTTCTCGGCTTTGCTTTCAAGATCCGTATGGTAAAATTTGATTGCTGAAGAGTGTCGGGGCTTGTAGGCGATCGTGACCGCGCCGTCGCCGCTTTTGCTGATGTTGAAGATGTTCTGAGTAAATTGAAAGCGGGTATCGAACAAACGCCGGTACTGGCTGGGTCCCCTGGAGACGACGCCGTCGACTTCTTTAAAGACCCGGGCGAATGTTGTGGACGTCAGCAGCAGGTTCAGTTGTTCCATGGTGCCGTCCGACAAGACATAGATATCGTGGTCGCTTCTTAAAATTTTTACCAGTTCATTTTTGCTCAACTCTTTGTCCGAGATAAAATAAGCGCCGCTCAATTCTTTTTTTAAAATATCACATTCATGGGCGTCCTTGAAGCTGACCTTTGTGAAAAGGGCGCCGTCTTTGAAGGCAATGATGATTTTATGTCCCAGTTTTACCAGGTTGCGGATAATGGCAATATCCAGCACCACCTCACCGGACTCATCGGCCAGCCACAGGATGCGCTGCCTTTTGCTGGCTGGGGCGGGATGCGGCCGTGAGGTGATCCCTATGAAATTTAAGAAGGGATCGACGCCGTTGCCTTTCAGGGGCTGCGTAAAAATCCGCTGATAATCGTCCTGAAGGAACGATTCTGCCGCATCCGATTCCCACAAGTTGCCGGCAGCGCAAAGCGACAGAAGCCGTTTCAGCTCAAGCGCGTTTATTTTGTCTCTGATTTGGGTAAGCGAAAATTCGTCGTAAAAAAAACCGGGTTCGGTGAGCCGGTTGATGGCCTGGTTGAAGGCATCCGACCGCAGGGCCGTGCTCATGCGCCGGTTCCGGGTGAATTTGTCTTCCCGGAAGGGGTCATCAATCTGGGTATGGGTCATGAAGATCCGCAGCAGGCGTTTTTCAAGCCGGGAGGGAATCATGATATGGTCCCGGGTTTCATGCCTGAATTTAATTTTGATCAGTGCAGTGAGAAATTTCTTTTCCTTTTTGTATTTGATTTTTTCATCGACCAGCGCCAGTATTTTTTCAAGAGCGGCTTTGTATGCGTCCAGCAGAAGGGCCGGCTTCTTCTGCCCCATGATCGCGTCGAACATTTCATCCGAACAGGGGTAATAACGGTCCTCGTCACCTAAAAAAACCATGAAGCGCGTCTGTTCAGGTGAAGCGACCATATCGGGGTAACCGTAGTAGTCCAGATGATTTTCGATCATAAAAGCCTTGAACCAGGCATCGGCTTCAGGTCTTTTCCGGGATTGAAAGCTGATCGGCATATCAGCTGCCGCAGTTTTCTTCGAGTTGCCTTTGTTTGGGGCCATTTGAGAAGTCCTTTTTCATCCGCGACAGTTTGGCGGTGAACACCGGCAAAATGAAGCGATCGATGAACTAAGATATAAATTCAATCAGCTGTCTTAAATCCGTCAGAACAATGTCCGGCGACAGATTGCGGCAGCGGGGGTCGTCCTCCCGGAGACGCAGGGAGCGTTTATCGCCGGCAAAAAGAGCGGTTTTAAAACCGATATTCCTGGCCGGCAAAATATCATTCAGCATATCGTTTCCCAGAAAGAGCACCGATTGGGTATGAATATTCATATTTTTCAGGACATCGGCAGATCTCTGAAACGGCTCCGGAGAGGGCTTGGCATACCCTGTCAGGTACGACAGGAATATCAGATCGGGATGGAATCCGAGATCAACCGGCGCAGCCCCCAACAGCCATTTAAACAGGTCAACCGTATAGAATTGCGCGTTGGAAATCAATCCCATCCGCATGTTTTTAGAGCGGCAGACCTTGAGCAGTTCATCCAAGTGAGGCATGGGATAAACAGGGTTGATAATCAGCTCATATTCAAGGGCAAATTTTCGGACAAATTCTCTGTCGCGGTTGTTGAGGACCTGCATCCAGATGCGATCGATTTCTACTTCGGGAAATATAATCCCTTTCGCCCTTTTGGCCCGATGGACGGAATCGATGGCCTGACAAAGTGCGGCAACGAGGGGCTTGGGTTCGATGTCGATCTTAAACTTGTTGATCAAATATTCAATTTTATCAAAATGTTGAAATTTTTCTTGGACAAGGTTGATGTCGCCCGAAGCGCTGATCAGGAGCGTGCCGTAAATATCAAACATTACACACTGGATCCCCTTTAATGGTTTGCCGCTTTTTTCTTTGGTGGCCGGAATCGGCTTCATCGGCTTCAGGTATCGGGATGCAAGATCTTTATTCAACATAGTCACCCCATGTCAATAGGCTCAGGGCGGTCGGGTCGAAAAACTGCGATATCAGGACATTCTTGTCGATATGATGCCTTACCGGGGTATGGATGACCCGTTGATAGATTTGCAGGAGGGTTTGCCGGTAATGATGTTCACTATAAGTTTCCCGGACGACGCCTTGATTGCGTGCGATGAGGCCGGTTCGGTCTGCAAATGCATTCAAACTCGACAGCCAGGGATTACATGCGATCAGCCGATTTTTATCCCCGGCGCATGTGATGAGGCGGCTCAGTACGACCTTTTGAAAGCGTTCATCAAGAATTCCAAAGTCAACCGAATCGGCGCTGATGGATTGTTCTATGGCCTGCAGGGTCCGTGCCTGATCGATTTTAAAATGAAATCGGTCGCTGTTTGCAACGACACAAGCGAATAGCCGCTTTAACAAATTGTCCTTGCCGATCCATTCCAGGGGCACATTCAGACGAACATACATATGGTTCAGGGAGATTCCTTTTTCTTCAAAATCGCGGCAAATTTCCGGGAGTTTTCGACCCCAGAGAAATTTAGCGGCAGACCATGGCTCAAGGTATGAAAAGCCAAAACCTTCCTTAACGCTTGTGGTGATCATCTCCTCGGCCGACTCGACCAGCTTGTTAAAATCAGCGCCGATACCCGCATCAAAACGGACCCTGAGGTTTTCTTGAAGGACATATGCTTTCCAGCCTTCGTAACTTTTTAAATCCATCGGGCTGTTGGGGGGGAGCGTGATGACGAGTTCGTGATCATCGGGAAAAAACAGTGACAGCAGGATCGCTTCGCCGATATTTTTCCTCCTCAGGGCCCGGACGGGATACAATACCAAGCCTCCGTCGGATGGGGCGGCCGGCTTGATTGTCGACAGCTGTATCATGTTGAAAAGTTTGTGCAATCCATTCACCTTCAATCCGGACCGAAGCAGGACCCGATAGTCGCGCGAATTAATCACACCGTAATGGCAGTCGCGGGGGTAATCATCTTCAAAATAGACCGAGGGGCGACCATCTTCGGCAAAATCGTGGATTTGAATGAAGAGTTTACAACCCCGTTGTTGCAGCAGGTGAAGGATTTTTAAGAGGTTCCTGTTTTTGGCCAGGGTTGCATTGTGAACGTGGATGAGATCACAACCGGCTTTCCATTTCCGATAAACCGCACGGAGGATGGATTCGGCAACCGCTTCCGGCTCCTTCCTGCCCGAGGTTTCGGAATCATAGCCAAGCCCGTCGACGACAACGGCATCTGCCGGCAGGGAGGTTTGCGGGGGTGTTCCGGAGAGTACAAGAACCTCGGCGTCCCTGCGGATGGCGTTCACCTGCTGCGTTAAAACTGTCGTTACGCCGCCTGTTTTCAGGTGAAAATGGATGTAGCCAACCTTCATTCTATTCCACCGAATTTTCTAACGAGTCGGAGCGTGTGACTGTCTGAACGCATGCGTGTGTGTTTCAGGGAACCGCATTGAGATCGTTCTGGGTGTCACCCGTATACGATTCATCTCTTAAAGCATGGCGCGGGCTCGATCCGGTTCCATGCTACAGTCACTTCTGCGTGAGCTTCTCACACGCAGAAGCGGATGGTTATGGCAGCCAAGGATTTTTTCGGGGCTTTCCGGACAACCATTTAATATCAATATATTATGATATAAAATGGTTATACTAATAAAGATAAAATTTAAGTTTAACATATGATGGAACCGTTCCGAAAGGATAACGGCAACGGTTCCAAAGTGTCATTTCGATGGTCGGATGGAGCAGTTATGACAGCCAAAAACTGAATCCATCTCATAACATCCTGCCGGCATTGTCAAGGTGTTTGTTCTGGTCTATTGTTTCAAACGGCATAAGGCGAGCCGGGATTACGAGCGAACGGCAAAACGATTAAAATCCTCACGGGGAAGATTTCCGGCAGCTTGATGCAGGGGATTTTCAATTTTATAATTTTTTGAAAACCTTGACAGGGATGACAAATTCATTTATCTGACGGGACTCATGGATAGATCAGACAGTTTGGAACAACCCTTTATAACCCTCAGGAACGTGACCCTGCGCATTCAAGACCGGTTTATCCTTCCGGATACCGACTGGGTGATACGAACGCACGAGCACTGGGCTGTTTTAGGTCCAAACGGCGCCGGCAAATCCTCATTGGTCAAAGCCCTGACCGGTGAACTGCCGGTTGTTAAAGGCAGTATTATCAGGCATTATCCCCAAAACTCGAAAAACGCCATCGGATGTGTCTCGTTTGAACTCGAACAGCGGCTGATTGCCCAGGAAGAAAAACAGGATGAAGCCCGGTTTTTCTCCGGAAACATTGATACCTTCTCCAGCGCCCATCAGGTTTTATGCTCGGACCCGGCAGCCGTGGATCAATCGAATCTGAATTTTGACGACATTATTGACCTCTTGCGGATACGACCGCTGCTGACCCGGAGCATCCGGTTTTTATCAACCGGCGAAATGCGAAAAGTTCTGATCGCAAGAGCCCTGATGCGTTCTCCCCAACTCCTTATTCTGGATGAACCGTTTGACGGGCTTGATTTAAAGGCCAAACGGCAGTTTGCCGATATGATCAACGGCCTCATGAATACCGAAATGCAATTGATCCTGGTCACGCATCGTTTCGAGGAAATCGTGCCAAATATATCACGGGTGATTTGCGTAAAGAAAGGGAAGGTAGTTTTAAAAGGCCTCCGTGAAGAGGTGCTGACGGATCTCCATATGGATCGATTGTTCGACCGCAAACCGGCGCATCATTTCAGGCTCCCGGTAAAAGCGGACCCGCTTGAGGCCGCCGGGGACGAGAACCACGTGGTCCTGATTGAACTGAAACAGGCGACCGTCAGGTATGGCGACCTGCTGGTGCTGGACCGCTTGGACTGGGCCATGCGCGCAGGGGAGAACTGGGCGATTCTGGGACCCAACGGTTCCGGCAAATCAACACTTTTAAACCTGATTGTGGGGGACAACCTGCAGTCTTATTCGAATGAAATCCATCTGTTCGGCAGACGCAAAGGGACGGGAGAAACGCTGTGGGATATTAAAAAGAAAATCGGGATGGTTTCCTCCGGGCTTCAGATTCATTATCGCAAACGGATTAAGGTGTACGACGTGGTCCTGTCCGGTTTTTTCGATTCCATCGGTTTATACCGCCACGCAACGCTGGAGCAGTATGCCGCTGCGAGGCGCTGGCTTGAGATTCTGGGTATTCCGGATAAGGCGGAACAACGGTTTGATAAACTTTCCTATGGTGAACGACGCATGGTTTTAGTGGCAAGGGCGATGGTAAAATCTCCGGCCCTCCTGATCCTGGATGAACCCTGCCAGGGGCTGGATGCCGCCAATCGCGGGATGGTTCTGGCATTAATTGATTATATCGGGCGGGAGACCCATACGAATGTTTTATATGTGACGCACCATGAAGATGAAATACCCGCTTGTATTTCGCACACGCTGCGCCTCGACAAGCCCAGGCAGTCGCAAACGGGTCTGATGGGCGACAGGTAAAAGGGAGGGTATGCCCCATGATCGTCAAAACGACTTTGGAGATATTTTCAGATTATGTCTGACCCTGGTGTTATTTCATTACCGGGCGTATTGAAAAGTTAAAAAACAACTTTCCGGTCATTATCCGCTGGACGGCGTTTCCGCTTCATCCGGACACTCCCGCCGAGGGCCTGATGCTGACGGACCTTTTTTCCGGCAGCAAGGTGGATATCCATCAGATGATGGCCCGTCTTAAACAGGTAGCCGGGGAGGAAGGTCTGGCCCTGGGGGATCGTAGAAAGACCTATAACAGCCGTCCGGCCCAGGAACTGGGAAAATGGGCAGAAGAAAACGGCAAGGGCGATCTATATCATCGCGCCGTTTTTCACGCCTACTTTGCAGACGGCCTGAATATCGCGCAAACCCAAATCCTGATGAATCTGGCAAAGGGAATCGGTCTCCCGCCCCTGGAGGCTAAAAGGGTGCTCGAAAGTCGAAAGTTTCAGCCTGCCGTTGATCAGGATTGGGCCCGGTCGCAGGCCATGGGTGTTACGGCGGTACCGACGTTTTTCATCGGCGATCAATCCCTGGTGGGAGCGCAGCCATACCGCGTTCTGGAACAGTTTGTCGTTTCAGGCATCTCCCGCTGACCTCCTGGCGCAGGATGGTATTCTGTGTATTTTTGGAGCGGATTTTACCGCGTGTTTTTGACATAAAAATCATTGAAATTTTTAAAAGGACGTATTATAGAAGCTTTCAAATTTTTTCTGATTTTCGCAAAGGGGGATGAGGATGTCTAGAATGCGCAGGCTGATCATGGGATTGTCGGTTGGGGTTGTCTGTTGTGTAACGGCGCTGGCTGCAACGGCACAGGATGCTAAGGAAAAAGAAGGATATTGGAGCGTCCCCATCAATGCCATCGAGTTGAAACCGCCCGCAGCGATCGATGCGACAAAAAGTCCGGTTGAGTTTCCTCATTCCAGACATTTTATCTACAACTGCATAGCGTGTCATCATACCTGGAAGCTGGATGCCCGGCTGCAAACCTGTACCGCCTCTGAATGCCACGATCAGAATAAAGCCCCGAAAAAAGAAAGCGGGGTCGCGGATATTAACTACTTCAAAAAAGCCTTTCATCAGAAATGCATCGGGTGTCATCTGGAAATAAAGAGGCAAAATGCGGCAAAGGAAAAGGGTCTGCGCGTGAGCGATAAAAAACTGGCCCTTCAGAAGTCAGGGCCGACCGGCTGTGTTGAGTGCCATCCCAAGTGATGTTATTTACGGCCGGTGGCGATACCTCAGCGGGTCCTGATGGCCGGCCTCTTCAAAGCCTTTTAACCTGAGAAGGCAACTGTCGCATTGCCCGCAGGCAACCCCTCTTCGAGAGGGGTCATAACAGCTGTGGGTGATGGCGTAATCCACCCCCAGTTCGATCCCTTTTTGAATAATCCGGGCTTTGGTCAAATGGAGAAGAGGCGCCCGGATTCTTATCCGAACCCTGTTTTCAACCGACGCCTTGGTTGCAAGGTTTGCAAGGCGTTCAAACGCTTCGATATATTCCGGCCGGCAGTCCGGATACCCGCTGAAGTCAACGGCATTGACCCCAATGACGATATCGGAAGCCCCTATCACTTCGCCCCAGGCCAGGGCATAGGACAGAAAAATTGTATTTCGGGCCGGCACATAGGTAACGGGAATTTCGGTTTGCATTTCATCGATTTTTCGGGATTTCGGGACATCGATCCGGTCCGTGAGGGCAGAGCCGCCGATTTTTCTCAGATCCACCGACAGGAGCAGATGGCTTTTGACTTTCAAGGCGTTTGCGACCCTGGCGGCCGCTTTCAATTCAAAACGATGCCGCTGGCCGTAGTCGAAACTCAAACTGTAAATTTCAAAGCCCTCTCTTTTTACCATTGCCATGGCAGTGGTGGAATCCAGACCACCGCTTGAGAGAACCACCGCCTTTTTTTTTGCCGTCATATGATTAAATCTCCCGTAATAGTTTAGTTTTTTGAAATAATACGATAAGCCTGATTGGGTTTGGGCCGCAGCGCGCCGCAACAAAAGCAACCGTGCCTTCGCCCAACGCCCCCAAACTTTTAAGAGAATTTTCACAGGCAGCGACGGTGCCCGCTATCGTACGCGATGATCCTTTGGGGCTGTCCGGAACGATCTGAGCGGGTTATGCTGCCGTTGCAGAATCCTGAGCAATATTGTTGCGGTGCGCTGCGGCCCAAACCCAATCAGGCTTGATGATTTGAGAAACAGCTAAATTGATACAATCTCCCTAATTATACGCCGCGATCGATATCCGGCCAGATAAACTTGTGAAGCTGGAGATGAAGCCGGACATTCAGGTTGTCCTGCAGGATCCATTCCGCCAGGGTGTGGAGAGCCATTTTTTCATGAACGGTCGAAAAGAGGATATGGTCTTGAGGAAACTCTATCGGGATTAACCTCAGTATGCCCTTGGCAAAAATATAATCTTCACGGTCTCCGATCACAAATTTTAACTGGTCCCTCCGGCCGAGGTGTTTTAAGTTGTCCAGGTCGTTTTTTTGACTTTCGCCGCTGCCCGGGCACTTGATGTCGATGATTTTTATACAGCGGCGATCCAGACGGCTGACATCATAAGTCCCGTTCGTTTCCAGCAGCACCGAGTACCCCCCGGCGAGCAGCGACTGGATCAGCAGCGGGGTGTCTTGCTGGCAGAGCGGTTCGCCGCCGGTAACCTCAACAAGCCGGCAGCCATAACCGGCAACCCGGTGCAGGATTGTCGGGATTTCCATGATCGTTCCGCCTGTATAGGCGTAACGGGTATCACAATAGACGCATCTCAGATTGCATCCGGTCAGACGTACAAAAACGCAGGGGCGTCCCGCATGTATCGATTCTCCCTGGATACTGTAAAATATCTCGTTAATGATCAGTGCCATAATTGATTCCGCCGGACGATTTATGAGAATACTATATAGCCCGTTTGAACAGGTTTCACAAGCCGATTCACTCCAACACCTGATCGGTTGGGGTTTTCCGCTGTGAATTGGAAATAAAATTTGAAGAGACGGACCTGTTTATGATAGCATAACGAAACTGCCAAATAGAAAACGACGTATCGACAGGAACCATCCGCCCACATGAAACAGGGATCTGTTTTTTAGATAATTCCTTTCGCCTGTTGCAGGATTTGGGCGAAAAGGAAACCATGAAAAAGATCTCGATGTGACGCCGATAACGCGGCGGGGGAGGGGATATGAAGCTGATTAGAGACTACTTGAGGCTGATCATCTTTGCAGCCGGAATCCTTATTGGCGTTCAGGTTCCCAATTTCATCGACCAGTATGCTAAACGGATTAGTGCGCATCATATCGAAGCCAAAGTGAATTTCAGCGGCTATCAGCAGACCGCCGATAAACATTTCAGCGGCAGTGTCGAAAGGTTATTGGAACATTATGCCGCAAACCCGGATACCGTTTTTAAAGATGATGCCAGAAATATCAAAAGGATATATCAGCGGCAGCAGAGTTTTTCCGCCGAGTTAAAGGCCTTGGACGCATCACTTGTCAGGAAAATATTTCATGTTCTTTTTTATGGAGACAATGAGGTTTTAAAAGAGACCATAGCAGAATTTTCCTACACGGTTCCGTTAAACCCGGATGCCATGATATGCGGATTGTTGCTTGGTTTGATCCTTTCTCTAACATATGAACTGATTGTATCTGTCATGGGAAAACTGTTTGTGGCCGCCTTCGGCACAAGAACCGGCCTGATGATCCGCTGAGCGGCAGCCTGCCGTTCCAGACCCATGTACCCGCGAAGTGCCGGCGGGTTGTCCTGAGTCGGACGTATCAAGCCGGACTAAACGAGTGTAAGATCGAACCGGATCTTACATCAAATGCTGGAATAATCATGTTGGAAAACAAAAGCGACCGGTCGGTTTTAAAGATAAGCTGGAATATTCTGCTTATTTTTGCCGGTAGCGTCCTCTGCGCTGCCGCCATCAAGGGTATTCTGATTCCCAAGCAGTTTTTGGCAGGAGGCGCGACGGGCCTAGCGCTTTTAATTCATTATTTCATGCCCTGGATACCGGTCGGCCTGATTTATTTTTTATTGAATATCCCCTTGTTTGGATTCGGCTGGATGTTTGTGGGCCGCCGGTTTCTTGTCTACAGCCTCGCCGGTGTGTTAATTTTCTCAGGAGTCATGTTCTGGCCCTTTCCGGTTTTCCCGGTCAACGATATGATTCTCAGCGCATTGCTGGCAGGGATCATCATCGGCGCGGGCTCCGGTGTTATTCTACGATCATTGGGATCTGCGGGCGGTCTTGATATCCTGTCGGTGGTCTTATACAAACGCTTTTCGATTCGTCCCGGCAATACGGTCCTGTGTTTCAACGGTTTTTTGTTACTTTCAGCGTCTTTGCGCATTCCGCTGGAAATGGTCCTGTACACCCTGATTTACCTCTACGTTTCTTCGCATTTCATGAATTTCGTGATCAGCGGGCTCAGCCAGCGAAAGTCCGTGATGATCATTTCTCCATTCTGGAAGGAAATTTCCAGGGAAATCATGGAACGGCTGCAGCGGGGGGTGACCGTCGTTCGGGGCGAGGGGGGGTACACGGGCCAGGATTTACATATTCTCTATTCGGTGGTCACCTTCACGGAACTTTCAAGATTCAAGGAAATCATCCGCAGGATAGATCCCCAGGCTTTTGTGGTGGTGACCGATACCCTTGAAGTCATGGGAAAGCGCATCGGCAACCAGCCCCACTGGTAGAAACGCCCTAGCGCGGCAGGCTGCAGGATATCACCGCAACATTTCCCCTTCGGACCATCGCAGGCGACGGCTAAATTCGGCGGTTCGCCCGGCCCTTCATTTTTACACAAACAGTTTGCCGGTTGAAACAAGAAGATCATGCGACGCCGGGGAATTTGACGGCAGCCCTAATCAGGGGAAAACCGTTTCGGCATGGTTGCGGCGAAGCTTTTCGCTGGCAGTCTCCATCGCGCTGATAATGTCGTCTACCCTTTCCAGGGAAGTTGCCAGGTAAGGTTTTAACGCTGAATTAAGGACTTTTTCAGCCTGATTCAACTCATTGACAAACAACAGGTATTGGATGCGGGTTTGATAAGCGGAGCGAATCAGCGCTTCAATCGATTCGCCTTCGGAACGCATCAGATCGGTGTAGTGCGATACCAGCAGCTCCAGCATCTTCAGATTGGGCCCATGAAGGGCTTCCGGCAATTTCAGCAGCCAGGCCGATCGATCGACTTTCGCTGATTTTTCGTTCTGAACGGCGTCGAGGGCTTCATCCAGAGCCCGTTTTCTGATGATCATGAAGTTTTCGGCAAAAGCGATGCGGCCGCTGTTGAACCTTTGCATGCGATAGAAGTAATGGACAAAAATAATGGGAATCAGGATCATCCAGACGTTCAATTTGGGCCTATCCAGCACCTGCAGCGCCAGACGGTCGGCAAACTTTTGTTCGTGCTCCAGAATGATCTGATGCTTCTGGCCGACGGGGTCCATGTCTAATTTTTCAATGAAACGTTCATAAAAATGTCATCGGTGGTGTGAAGGATTTTATCAGGTCCGGCGGATATGATCAGGGCATTGCCCCTGCCCAGCTTTTCATAAAAATATTCAGTGCCCCAGGGATCGATATAGTCGCCGTCTTCCAATTCAACGGATTTTAGGGATTCCGGAACGTCGTTTTGCCACCGCAGCGGGGAAAAATATTGTATGGCGCGTAAAAACACCTTCATTTCATATCGGGTAATTTCTTCCACGGCCTTATGATACAGGGGGGAGTTCGCAACCAGTTCCAGGATGTCCTCCCAGCGTTCGGATAAGGAAAGCTTGATCTGCAGATTCCGGGCCGCTTGCAGCTCTTTTCGGAGATCAGGAGATAAATCCGTCAATTCCGGTGTCTTTTGGTCAGGATTGATGTGGAGATGCTGACCTTCGGACACGGTAAAATCCACCCGGGGGATGGAACCGGATTCAACCGCAACCCGGCCTTCCAGCACGCTGACATTTGTCACCTTGCTTTCCTTGATGTGATCGACCGAAAAAGAGGTTCCCCAAACCAGCGTAGTAGCAAGTGGGGTAATTACGCGGAATTTCTCAGTTTTACGTCCCCCGACGCTGGAGCCGTTTGTACTGATGCGACATAATATTTTTCCGTAAGACAACGTCGCATTTACCCGCCTGGAGGAGGGGGACAAATCAAACCTTACCAGGGTGTTTTTCTCAACCCGCAGGGCCGCTTCTTTGTTTTTCATGATGTCCACAGAAGAAAATTCATCCACCCTGATAAGGGCGCCGTTGCCGATTTTGCTTCCGCGCTGCAGGGAAATCCATTGAGATTTTTTTTGATATGCGGCGGTGGCACCCTGGTCTTGCGAGATTGAATGGCTGATCTGATACTGAACCGATGCGCGGCCGGAGACATCGGTGACCACATATACGCTTCCGGGAAGGTTTTTTTCCATGTGGATCGAAACGATAAAAAAACAGGGTAAAACGACAAAAACGCTAACACCGATGACAGAATAGATAAAGCGTTTGAGTCCTCGCATCAATCACCGCCGATTGTTTGGAAAAACCGGAAAAAAGGTAATCGGCAGGATCTGGGTCGACCCCGCCGACACATGCGTAACAGCCTTGTCAAATGGTTCCCGCAAATTTCACAGCCTTTTTGAGGGCTTCAGCTTCGGCCGCCTGAACCGCCTCGGGGGCTGTAAGCGTTGGTTCGATCACGACGGAACGGATATCGGTAAAGCCGATGAATCCCAGCCACATCTCAACGTAGGGTTTCTGGAAATCCAGTGCGACGACGGTGGCATTGGAGCTGTATTCGCCGCCTCTGGCGTAAACCACCACAGCGGGTTTTCCGGTGACCAGTCCCTTATAGCCGTCCTTGGGTGAGAAACTGAATGAAAGCCCGGGTTGTGTAATGACGTCGATGTAATGTTTCAACTGGTAAGGGATCCCGAAATTCCACATGGGGATGCTGAACAAATATTTATCAGCGCGCCTGAAACGATCAAATGCGGCGACGACTTCCTTCCATGCGACCGCCTCTTGCGGGGTATGATCCTGCCCGTGCAGGATCCGGTATTTGGCGTTGATGGTGTCGCCGTCGAATCGGGGCAGTTTTGCTGCCCAGAGGTCCAGCTTGTCCACTTCGTCATGGGGGTGGGCTTTTTGATACGCATCCAGAAACGCCCTGGCAATTTTTGTGGAGCTGGAGCGATCTTTCCTAGGTGAAGATTCAATATAAAGTAGTTTGCTCATGGTTGGCCTCCTTTGCTGCGGTTACCAATTGCAATTGAATATTCCGTGACTTGGAACGGGTTTTTTCAAAAAAATATGCATTTATGCAGATTTGTCAAAATCCGGGAGGAGCCTTCAGGGGTTCCATCGTATCACCTGATTGCTGAAATCGATCGTGTACCCCAGATTCTTTAACACGTTCATTCCAAGAAGGCCGTCGTGTCCTGTCGCTTGGTCGACCTGTTGATAAAAGCCCACCATGACATTTTCCATTTTATGGGGACCCACGATGATGAAATCGAGCTCGGCAAGTTTAATAGAGACCGTTTTACCGTCGGCAACCTGGGCCCGTGCGGTTTTGAACGGTTTGATTTTTAACCTGTCGGCAACATCCTGGTGCAGAGAAACGATACTCGCCCCGGTGTCCAGCAATAAAACCGCTTCAATTTCAAAGCCGCCGTAGCCGAGAACAACGGGAACCAGAACGCGATTTCCTCTGATTGTGACTTTTGTGTCCGGAAGCTGTTCTTCGGCGGCAGAAACCGGTTTCTTTTCAACCGGTTCTATTTTCGATTCATTCCCGCGGATTATTTCCTGGTCCTGGACGTTTTGTTCTTGCCTTGATCGTTCATACTCCAGACGATCCTGTTCGAGGCGAAGCAATCTTTCATTGTCCGGCAGGTGGTCATATTTTTCTTTGTAAGATTGACGTGCCTCCTGAAATTCAGGCGGGATTTTTGAGAGGTCATCCACATAGTGGGTCACGCCGTTTTTATCGATATATTTGAAAAACTCGGCACAGACCGGAGACGCCAGCAGGTACCCGGAGAGGCACAGCGACATCAACACGTATGTTAATTTCAATGGTCTCATCATTTGCAGAATGATCCGGGGCCGGAAACAGCATTCATACCAGGCCGGAATGCAGCAACGGCCTCGTCCCGACTTAATTCAAGGATTCGAAACGGTTTTGTTCGATATTTTTTCTGGTTATGGCAGGATCGAAAATCCTTCCGTTCATGGCGACATAAACACCGGGATTTAACAGCTGTACCGCCGTGATCGCCGCAGCAATGTTAAAAACCGCATCGGTTTGACGGAACTTGGCGGGCTGCATGGCGCCGGTCAATACGATGACTTTGTCTTTAATTTTTTTTAAGACATTTGCGGTAACCAGCATGGTATCGGTTCCATGGGTGACCACAAAGTGGCGGCAGGCATCCGACCGGATCGTTTCATAAATCAGGCGCCTGTCCGCATCCGTCAAATCCAGGCTGTCTTTGCGCAGCAGCTGGATCACTTCATAGTCCAGGGTAACGTTGGCCTCATTGAGCACTTCGCCGATCTGGGGGGCGCCCACCTGAAATTCATTCTTTCGGTCAAAGTAGATTTTGTCAATGGTTCCGCCTGTTGTTACGATTTTAATCATCATTCTGTTTGTCCTGATTTGTTCATTCGCTAATAACATACGTGCAATGAAGCGTGTCGTCTTTTGTCGGACCCCGGATGGTCCAGCACAAAACAATACCGTCTTCAGCAGCGGAAAGGCTGGCGCTGTAACGATCAGCCCCACAGTGGTGCGGCTGTAAAGATTGCAGGGTATGGGGATCTTGCAATCCAAAGTCCACCAGATGGACCGGTCTGTCGGCGCCGTAACGAAGATGCGCCAGCCGGATGATACCCTCCGGTTCCGATAGCGCCCACCGGTAAACATTTCGGAAATCCACCGTCTGTTGATCAACCGATGTCCACACGCCCGTTTCATTAAATATCATAACGCCTCTTCCGTTCATAATAATTTCGACATGCCCGTCGGCAGTGGCGTCGTGAAAAAAACCGCGTCGATCCCCGGTGGCAGCCGTCAGCCTTACAGCGTGCACCCGGCCGAGTCGATTCCATATATTTAAAACCGGAGATGTCAATTTATAACCTATCAATATAATTGCTGTTTTGTTTATTATCACAAATGGGCGCGTGTTTCAACAAAGATCAGGCGCCGGCTCATCAACCGGTTTGGATTTGCATATGGGTTCATTAATGCTTATGAATGGATACCGAACGGTTTTCTCTTTGGGTTGAAACTTATAACAGTGAAGCCGCAATACGGGTTAACCTGCGGATGCTGTTCATGGCTACAGGAGCAAATGCATGAAGATCAATGAAGTCTATGAACTGTTACCCTGGGAGGTGCTCAGAGACTGGGCAAAGCGGGTAAAGTTTAATGAAACTATCGTCAATGCCAATTTTCCGAAATACCGGGACTGGAGTAAAAAGGCTGTTTTTGCAGACTTTCTCATGGACCATGTCGATGAAGGATTTAATTTCGCAAACGTGTCTTATGCAAAGGCCGATCCCATCAGGGGAGAGGATTTGGCAGGCACGGATCTGCTGGAGCTCTATAAGCTTTATTTCGACAGCAGCCGCGCGGAAGAAGAAGGAGCGGATTCTCAATTCCGTAGGGAATGGAACAACAAGCTGGAAGACATCGCCGGCCGCTTTGTGAAGCAATATGCAAACGATTTGCCCGGCCGGAATTGAGAAAAAAGGGGCAGTTTGCAGGGGACCCGCAGATTAAATCAGCCGGTAGGCGCCATCTACTTTTTTAAATCGCCGCGCCAGACGCCGGGGCAATTTGTGATGGTAGCGGATCTTTAAGAACTCCTGAAAATCCTCCAGCGACCGAATGCGACCCAGATGAAAGCTTCTCATGGCGGGCTCCGTCGTGTGATGCTTCAATTTATCGGCGGCATCTTCCAGCCTCTCACCGATATACCGGTGTAAATCAAACAGATAATTATATGCCATCCGTTCAAGCCCTCAACGATTGCCATTCAGTAATACTGCTGGGTTGTCAGATCAAAACGGTCGGTCAGATACTGCCGCAGGGCCTGCAGCTCCTCAATCTGGCCGGCGTAAAAATTTTTGTCAATCCGGCCATCCCCGCAGTCGTTTGAATTCAGCCGGCGGTTGGCGGCTGCCAACGCTTCGGTAAGGTATTCGTGAATTTCGGTTAAAAATTGATTCGGCATGATGTTGTCGCACTAAACGCAGTTACCGCTAGGGTTGCGTCCCGGAAGTAGCTGATAAAAGCCGCGGTCATATTTTGGATTCGGCCGGCATGGATCATAGCGCGCCCCGATATCCGGATTCGAATCGGCGCGGCATAAAAATGATGAATGATTATTTTCAATTATCCGATTCGAATCCTGGACACTCGCCAAGATCTTGCTGACTGAAACGCATACCGGCCTTCTCCAAAACCCGACCGCTTCCCTTTATGACCGGTAAAAGGAAATTGAAGCTGTTTCCGGGACACGATACTAGGATCAAAGGTCATGTCATGTGTTCCCTATTCGAATTTTCATTTTTGCTCAAGTCTTTTCGCAGGAGATGCAGCCCGATATTTCCGCTGCCTGCGGTGTCATGGCGATCGATGGTCAACCGGTAGTTCTTCAGCAGCGGCGGAAGTCCTCCGGTTTTCATGAAATTTCGATAATTTTCAAAGTGCGGCCGGCCGGCTGCCATTTCAACCAGGGTGATAAGGCCTCTAAACAGCCTGCCGGGCGAAGCGGTGGCATGGCCGGCGCGATAGTCGATAATTAAAACCCTGCCGCTGTCTTTGAGAACCCGTTCGGTTTCCGCCAGAACCACCTGACGGATATCCGGCGGGATTTCATGAAGCATCATGGAAAGCAGGATCAGGTCGAAGGCCTGGTCGCGGTAAGGCATCCGGGCGGCATTCCCCCGGCACAGGTTCGACAACCGATGATATTTTTGACGGGCGGCGGCAATCATGCCGGCCGACAATTCTATGCCGAAAACCCGGCAGCCGTAAGAATGGTAAAGGTTTAGCTGTGCCCCGGTACCGCTGCCCACATCCAGCACCGCCGCTCCTCTACGGGGGCGATAGAGCCGCATGGCTTTTCTTTTCCAGCGGATGATGACGGGATCAAGACACCTGCCGTAAAATCGGGCGGCAGCCGCATATGGGTCGACGGTTTTATACGGGTTCATCGGGTTCAAGTGTCTTGGCGTCCGCTGTTGTCCGATATCGATTCAGTCATATCTAAGGCGTTCATAAATGAATTGACATGCCTCTGCCCTGTCAGTTTCATGTCGCAATCATGCGTAAAACAAGCGTATCACGAATGTAATGCATCGAAGCACCAGTTAACTCTTTGAAAGATAACTGCTTTGTGAAAGCGCTAGGGAAATCAGCAGGGCCGAAGAAACTACAAGGCTATGGATGAAACCGGCTAGCATTCCCCACTTGGATTCGTTGATCTGCCCGATGCTGCTTTCGATCCAGCGGGACAGCCCGCGTCTGAAAAGCCGCAGAACGACCAGCGGTAGAATGAACGCTGTCAAAAACCCCAGGCTTTCAGAAAATACGTTTCCGGTAATTTTGGAGATGGTTCCGCCGATGAGCCTAAATAGGCTGACTCCGGCAAATACCGCGATCAGGATTCGTAAAAGGCGGTAAATCGTTTCGGAAAGTTTGCGGCGTCGGCCTCGAAACGCGCCGAAAAGACAGTAGCAGGCAAAAACGATGTCGAGTATCATGGGCGCTGTTTTCCATTCCCATTTATTGTACGAAGTAGATTCATATCCTCGCGTGCTGCTTATACTGCTTCTGCCCCGAGGCGTGCAAGCAGGTCCTTTTGGCTCAGAACCGGAATGCCGGCCGCGCGGGCCGTTTCAATGTCATCCGGCCCGATAAATCCCCATACAGCCAGAAACAGCGAAAGTCTTTGAAGGGGTCTGTTGAAATGGGCGTTCAGGTCCTGCAGATTTCTGAGTGAATCGTCGATAAAACAAATCGGCCGGGCGTCAAACCGCCTGAAAATGGCATCTAGGTTCGAGGTCTTGGTGGCGCCGTCGTCACCGGCGTAAATATTCTTCTCTGAGACGTCCAGGCCGAAATGTCGGCATTGCGTAAAAACCGCCCGGCGGTTTTTATTGGTTAAAAGAATTACGTGTTCGCCGCCCCGGGCTATGAGCGCATCCCAGATGGGCTGAAACGGACGGTTGAGTGAAAGCCAGCGCCGGCTGTCCTGCTCGGCAAAACGGTTGCGGGCGGCGTAAAAACGTTTGGTCCTGTTGATCAGCGGCTCAATGGTATTGTCGATGATAATTGAAAACTCATCGCGCGTGAGCAGTTTGCCGGGTTGGTCGAGGTACGTGTCCAGGGACCACTGCATCAGCGGGAGGACATCCCCGGCGGGTTGAAAGTGGAAGCGGTTGCGCTTGAACAGCCGGACCAGGCCGTCGGGAAGTTCTTCAATCGTCTTGACCATTTTGCCGGTTACGGCATTAAAGGCGCTGACCGCCACTTCGTCGAGGGAGTTTAAAAGGACACCGTCAAAATCGTATATCCACATGGTTGCAGGTGCTTTCTGGTATGTTGCGGTAGTGACGTTTTGCCTATGCTAAAACATTGCCGGAATACTACCGTTAAAGATACAGGTCGTTCATCAAGGCGTTCTGATTGTCCGGCTCGACGGCATATCGGGCAAAATCCGAAATCCCGCGTTCCCTGAGGAACGGCTCATCAATGAGGCACTGTCCGGTCAGTGAGCATTTTTCCGTCGTGATGACCTCATAGGCGGCATCGGCCATGATGTCGGGCTTGCGGCAATTTTTAAACAGTTCGCGGCTTCCCACGGCAAATTCAATGGCTGCGGTGGCGATGATGGTCCGCGGCCACAGGGTGTTTACCGCAATTCCATACGGTCTAAATTCGGCTGACATCCCCAGGCTGAGGATCGTCATGCCGTATTTGGAAAGGGTATAGGGCGCATGATCCTTAAACCACTTTCTGTCGAGATTAAGCGGCGGTGAAAGGGTGAGGATGTGCGGGTTTGCGGAATTTTTCAGGAAAGGCAACACCGCGCGGGAGCAGACAAACATCCCCCGGGCGTTGATCGACTGCATCAGATCATAGCGGCTTGTGGGTGTTTTTTCCACACTGGTCAGACTGATGGCCCCCGCATTGTTCACGAGCACGTCAATTCCACCGAAGCGATCCATGGCGGCCCGAACCATGGCCTCCACCTGGTCTTCAAAGCGGATGTCCACCTGAAAGGGCAAAGCCCTGCCGCCTGCCGCCTCGATTTCTTCGGCGGCCTCGTGGATGGTCCCTTTCAGCTTAGGATGCGGCTCGGCTGACTTTGCCGCAACCACAAGATTGGCGCCGTCCCGGGCAAATTTTACAGCCATGGCGCGTCCGATACCGCGGCTGGCGCCGGTGATGATAATTGTTTTTCCCTTTAAATCGGCCATCGGTCCTCTTTTTTCTGGATTGAAGATTTCGCAGCAGCGAACTGCGGGAATCTTCCCCCGTAAGAAATGGTGATCGTTTTGTTATTCTCTTGCCGCTCCCGCTTCCTGCAGCGGCAGGACGGGGATGGCGACCGCTGTTGGAGTTCAGATGTCAAACCGTTTCGATAACCGGGAAGGTCGCACCGGCTTCGGTGAAAACGGCAACCGCTGCGTTCCGTTTCAGTTTTTTGGCGGCATGATCGATGACCGCCTGGGGTTCTGAAAAATTCTTAAAAAAACCGAGCTGACGGACGGTTTTTTCCGTAAGGGTCGGCACATGGAAATAGAGTTCATACTGACGCACCAGCTGCAGGGAATAATACAGCAGAAACTTTTCCTCCACATTCAGGCCCGGTCGAATCTTTTCAAGAAACCACATGATCCGCGGCGCGCCCAACAGGCGCAAAATCCCCTTGACCAGCCAGAGGGGTTTGGCATCCGCAGGCGGCGTTATGTCGTCAAGGCCCCGCTCGGCCCTAAGAAAAGCCATTACGGTCCCTCCCGCAGTTAATGCCGGCAGCGAGTTGGCCACCCCCTTCATGCTCTGCTTGAAATTGATGTCCATGGGATAGGAGTTTACGATAACGGCATCAACCGCTTTCTGCAGGTAGCGCCCGGCAGTCTGTTTGTTGAAGCGCACCCCCTGGCGATGGGCGGCGACCGGGTCTCCTGCAAAAGCGGCGCTAATGGACCCCTGATGGTCAAGGGCGACATTGACACAGTAGATTCGAGCGGGAATAAATCCGGCGATTTCTTCAAGATCCTGCCGGAAGGAATTGTCTTCAGGTTCCATCCCCACCCGGTTAAAGCGATAGGGAGGCTCGGCGATGATTTCATGATGCGCGCCAATGGCAGCGGCCGACGCAAGCCCCGGAAAAATATTTTTAAGCCCCCCGCCGAAACCGGCCCACAAATGCGGTTCAATCAGGCCCACCAGGATTATCCAGTCCGCATCTGCGACGGCCCGGTTTAAAATCACAGGGGTTCCCCGGCGGGTTGTGCCGAAATGCTTCATCTCGGCTTCATTGAAGGCATTGTGATTCCGCCAGTGCAGCTTCGCTAAATTTTCGGCGCCGACTTTCGCACTCATTTCCGCAGGGCTCATGGGGCTGTGAATGCCAAGGGCCGGCATCAGGGTGATGCGGCTGCTGTCGGTCCCGGCCGAGCGGAGTTCTTCCAGTATTAGATGAAGAAAACGGGATACGGGAGTGGGGCGGGTATTGTCGTCGACGACGATCAGGATATGTTTTTCGCCTAGGTCGACATCCCGCAGGCGCTGCGAGTCGACCGGGGATTCCAGCGCTGCTCTGACGATCGCGGTTTCATCGCTGAGGATTGCGTTCATCATCGGTTTGTTTTGCGGGAAGACCAGCGCCCAGGTGTCCGGGACATTCAGGTGCAGGGTTTCGTGACCCCACGGCAGATCGATCTGCATTGCTTCTCCTGTCGGGCATATATAATCGGGTTATCCCCCAAGCTCACGTACAGGACTTGGTCGTCTTGACAGCCCGATTCTGCTCAATTACGTTTCAATGCCCGGCAGGACCGTTTTATAACCGGCCCGGGCCAGGGCGCTGATAATTTCCTTGATGTGACTGTTGCCAAGGGTCTGCAGTACAAATTCCACCTCGACCAGGCTCAGCGAAAGGTTTGTGAAAGCTCGCTGGTGCTGAATTTCAATGATATTGGCGTTGGCGTCTCCCAATAGATGCGTCACTGCGGACAGGGCCCCGGGCACGTCCGGCACACTGACGCCCAGCCGTGCCAGTCGCCCGGATCGTACCAGCCCGCGCTGTATGATGGAAGACATCGTGAACAAGTCGATGTTTCCGCCGGATAAGATCAAACCGACCTTGCGGTTTTTGAACCGTTCGGGTTTGCCGAGAAGGGCGGCCAGGCCGACGGCGCCGGCCCCTTCAACCACGGTCTTCTCCACTTCCAGAAGCAGCAGCACGGCCGCCTCGATTTCACTTTCTTCCACCAGCAGGATTTCATCCGCGTAATTTCGGATGATGGGCAGGGTAAGGGATCCCGGCTGCGTGACCGCTATTCCCTCAGCAAAAGTTGCGGTCTCGCAATGAATGGGCTCGCCCCTCAGGGCCTGAAACATGGAAGGAAAACGGGAAGTCTGCACCCCGACGATTTCAATTCCGGGCTTCAATCCTTTTGCGGCAATCGCATTGCCGGCAATTAAGCCGCCGCCGCCCACCGGGATCACGATCTGTTCGATATCCGGAAAATCTTTGAGCATCTCCAATGCGATGGTTCCCTGGCCTGCGATAATCTTTTCATCGTCATACGGGTGAATCAGCTTTAAGCTTCGCTCCTTAGCCAGTTTCAGCGTATGCGAGCGGGCATCCGCCAAAGCGTCCCCGTGCAGAATGACTTCGGCTCCGAAGGCCCGGGTGCGGGAGACCTTGACGCTGGGGGTAAAACGGGGCATCACAATGACGGCCGGAACGCCTAGGCGCTGAGCATGATACGCCACTCCCTGGGCATGATTGCCGGCCGACATCGCGATAACGCCGGCCTGCCGCTGTTCCGGAGACAGGGACAACAGGCTGGTCAGGGCGCCGCGCTCCTTGAATGAAGCGGTAAACTGATGGTTTTCAAACTTCAGGATGACATCCGCGCCGGTTATTTCCGAAAGCGTACGGGATAATTCGCAGGGGGTGCGGACGACACTGCCGGACGTCAGATCGGCTGCCTGGCGGATATCTTCAAGTCTAACGGTCAACTTTCATCCTTTCGGAAAATAACGAATGATGGTGGTCTTCACTTCTTTCAACCATTTCGCCCTCTGGGAGGGGGTACTGGTAATCATTACCGCAAAATTGCGGCGATGAACATTTGTGACGCCGCAAAGGCCGAAAATGCAGTTCTTCCACAGGGTTTCAAGGGGATCGCCGAAAACCTCCATTTCCCTCTTTGGAGGGGTATTCGAAGTGTTGAAGACGACTGCAATCCCGGCATGCAGCAGGCCGGCCGGAACCCCTTCGCCGCCGTCTCCTTCCAGAAATTTATAGGCGACGTCCGGCCGCAGGATCCGGTCCACCCATCCTTTTAAAATAGCCGGCGGCTGACCCCACCAGTTGGGATGGACGATTACAATACCGTCGGCGGATACGGCTTCACGACAGTGGGAGTCAATTTCAGGCGCAAGTTCGGCGCCGGGCAGCATTTCACGATGCGGGAGGATCGGATCAAAGCCTTCTTCGTAGAGATCGTGGAAAAAGACCTTATGACCGTTCAGCGCCAATTGATCGACGACGCAGCGCGCGACGGCATGATTAAAGCTTTTTTTGCGGGGATGGGCCAGTATGACCAGAATATTCATACGCATTTCAATTTAATAGGGTTTCCGGAAAAGGCAACAGTCGCATTTCAATCATGTCCCAACGCGAGTTTAAAACGGTATGATCAACCTTGCAAGTATTTTAATCATTAAGATGCGATTCAAGTTTCAAAATCAAGCCGGGTCCACCCGTTTTTCTGAAATAACGGGCGCAACGAGGTTACGGTTGCTGATTGCGGCAACGTCCTGTTGGGCCGGGACGACGACGCATAAACCGGGAACGGATATTGCCTGTCTGCGGGGTGCAATTTTGAATTTAAACCCTTGACCGATTGCGTCTGCAATCAACAGCCGGCTGCCGCCGGAAAGCAGGATTGATTCAGGCTGAATGCGCGGGGCGTTAAGCGTGCGGCAGCCCGAGTAAAGCGATAAAACAACATAGAGGATAATAACGCATGTAAATCGTGACATAAACTGAAAGTAAAACCCTTCGGTCCGCTTGGCGGGACAGTGAACTGGTCCGATAGTGTGCGGTTTAAGCCGCCACTGAACCTGTTGGCAAAAAAATCCGGGTTTCGGGTATTTCATTATAGGCCGCCATCGATTTCAACAGGGCGGCCTTTCTGCCGGAAAGATCGGCTTCAATGGCCTTTTCCGGGCAGAGGCGTACGCAATTGAAGCAACCGAAACAGGCATCGCCGAATACGGGGTAGGGCGCCATGACAATTGCATCGGCCGGACATTCCAGCTGACAGACGGCACATTGGGTGCATTTGTCTGCCACTACCCTTCTGGGCGGAATTTTCCCGGAGGCTGACTGTACAGAGGTTTGCAACATCATATCCCGGCGGTCGTGGGGCTGGTAGTCAAGATCCGCCAGGGAAAGGGGGTGCAAATCGTCCGCCTTTAAATTGTCGAAAACAGACCCTGCAAACCCTCTGATGACGGCGTCATCCGTTTTGTCCGGATGTCCCTTGCCGATGGGATCGTCAGACTGCCACAACCGTGAATGAACACTCGGTACTGTCGCAGCACCGGCAATACGAAAGCCCTTTTCGCCCAGCGATTTTCCCATTTCCCAGAGAGCGACTCCGCTGGTAACGCATCCCCAGGTCACAAAAGGAACGGCAACGCCGAACGGAACGAGCGGGAGGGTTTCGATAAACCGAATGACCGGCGGTACGGGATGAAAGACATAAACCGGAGATCCCACAAACAGGCAGGCGCCTTCGGATTCAGCTGCAGCCTTGATTTTGTCGCGGAAAGAAGACCAGCGGCGTGTTTTTCCTATGTCCAGAGAGCGCGTTCGGCACCCCAGGCGACTGAACTCCTGGGCAATAATTCCGGCAACATGCCGGGTGCTTCCGGCCGGTGAGCAATAAACGCTGAAAATCTTCAAAAATCCATCAGTTCCTTGTTGTTGAGTTCAAACATCCGTTAATCAATAAACTCGGCGACGGCACTGTGCTTGCGTTTGATTTCCTTTATCAGGCGGTCGTAATGATGGATACGTACCAGCGATCGGATAATCAGATATGCCCCCAGAAATACCAGCACGACGTTAAGGGCCATCAGCGGAATCAGCCAGTGCAGGACATGGAATGCATCATAAAACCTGGAGGTGGCAATCAGCAGGCTGACCAGCGACAGCGGCAGGGCGATGACGGCGATGCCCGTGCGAACAGCGGCCAGCGAGGTTCGCTTTTCGGCCAGGATCAGCTGGGCTTCATTGATGATGATGGCATTTAATTCAGATGTCTTCGCGTCCATGTATTTTCCTCTGCCTTCAGTATTGCGCACTGTGTTTTATGAAGGTTCCGTTTTTGAATTCTTCAAAGGCGAGCCGCAGTTCTTCCCGGGTATTCATGACGATGGGCCCGTACCAGGCGACCGGTTCACCGATGGGTTGACCCGATATCAGCAGGAATCGCACGGGGTGTTCCTCCGTCGAAACCGCAATTTCGTCGCCATCCTCAAAAAGAACAAGGGTTTCGTTTCCAACAAACGGTTCCCGCCGAATATCGAAGTAGTTGCTGCCCTCGATCTCATAGGAGAAAGGATTCTTCTCCGTACAGAAATAACCTTGTCCTTGAATCACATAGGCAAAGACCGTATGCCCCTGTATGACCGTGTGGGTAAATTCCGACTTCGCCGGCACCGAAATATCCAGGTATTGGGGACTGATGACAATGTCCGCCACCGGGCCGTCCTGATTCCCGACCCTGCCGGCGATGATTCTGATCTTTGTGCCGCTCGGCAAGGCTATCTCGGGAATTTGACTGCTTTTGACATCCCGGTAGCGGGGTGGCATCATTTTACGTGATGCCGGCAGGTTGGCCCACAGCTGAAAACCGTACATCCGTCCCTGTCTGTCGCCTCTGGGCATCTCCTGGTGGATGATGCCGCTGCCGGCGGTCATCCATTGAATGTCGCCGGATGCAATCGTACCTCTATTGCCTAGGCTGTCGGCATGTTCCACCTCCCCTTCGAGCACATAGGTGATGGTCTCAATGCCTCGATGGGGATGCCAGGGAAAACCCTTGATGTAATGGTCGCGCCGATCTGAGCGGAAATCGTCCAGCAGCAGAAACGGGTCGAACAGGGGGACTTCCCCGAAACCGAACACCCGCTTCAGATGAACGCCCGCTCCTTCAATAGTCGGTTTGCTCTTCCAGGCCTTGCGAATTTTTCTTGTGGCACTCATGGGTAAACCCCGGGTTAACTTCAGCGAAGGTTTCTATTGTTGATCAACATAAATCAGGTTTTTGGTATCGAATCCCGACTGTTCGGCTACGGAAACGAGATGATCGACAATGCCCGGGTTCAGGACTCGATCCCGGGCCAGGATCCAGAGGTACGACCGACTGGGTCCGCTTACCAGGGCATGGGAATAGCCGTCTTTATCAATATCAATAACATGGTAGCCGCCGTAGAAGGGACCGGAAAAAGACACTTTCAGACTGGCGACCGTTGGGCTGCCGATCAAATAGGCCTTCCCTCTGGCCTCCTTCCATTTGCCGGTTGATTTGTCATAGCCCCTGTTAAGGACATTGATGCCGCCGCCTTCCCTTGACGTGTAAGTAGCCGAAATATGGCTCAAGCCGCGTTCAAACCAATGATCCAGCCGGGCGATTTCATACCATGTTCCGAGGTAGCGGTTCAACTCGAAATCCGTTATCGGTTGCACCCCGTCGGGATGTCCGGTACAGCCGGACAGAAAGAAAAGGATCGAAATAAGTAACCAAAAAAAATTATTCATAAAACTTTACGTCATTCAAGTTTGGAAGCGGGTGATTACATCCGCAGATGGAACCTCATCAGAAAAAATAATCACCTGTTGTGATGATTCAAGGCGTCGAAAGAGTCGATGCCGGATTAGACATAATGTTTGCAGTTTGAAAAAAGTTGACCTGCCCCTTGCAAACGTGGGTTATGGTGAAAGAGAAACCTTACACCACAGAGCCATAACCAAGGAGGCAGGCCATGACAAATTTTACATTT
>JBFLWU010000043.1:0-43871 GCA_040757625.1 Thermodesulfobacteriota bacterium
GATTACCCTCCCTCGCTATCGTTTCTCTTTAAAGATATGACGGGGTTTCATTTACGAAATAATCAGGCGCCCATACGACTCGAATTCACCGGTTGTACCCAAGTTGCTATAGGCTGACCTTCAATAGTCAGGCAGATGCGGTCTGCAGAATGAATCGGCGGCAACCGGGCCGCTTTCTTGTCGGACAGGTCAAGCCGTTATTCGCATGAAGGCAACGTTAACGATTTTTTCAGTATTTCGCTTGACCCCTGGAATCCTTGGCCCCTTGACCCCCTACAGGATCATCAACCAATTTGGAGATGATCCAATTTTTTCTGGTATTGTGCCCCGGAAACAGCCTCCATTTCTTTTTAGCGGTCATAAAGGGAAGCGTTCGTGTTTTGGAGAAAGCCGGCATGCGTTTCAGTTTGCCGGATCTCGGCGGGTGTCCAGAATTCGAATCGGATAATTGAAAAATAATCATTCAACAATTTTTGCCGGGCCGATTCGAATCCGGACATCTGGACACCATAAGGTTCATGCCGGCCGAACCCAAAATATGACCGTGATTTTTATAAGTTATTTCCAGGGCACAATACTAGTCAGGTTTTCACTTGACAATAAAAATGCCAATGGGATACACAATCCTTTCACGCATTGATTTCATCCGACCAAGGGATATTTAGAATCGTCAACTTAAGAAAAAGCGGAGTTTCCATGAGCACAATAGATGACAAGGCCACAAAAGCGGCTGAGGCCAACAGCGCTTCGATGGATGAACCTGCCGGCGATGCGGTTTCAGGCGGAGCCGACACAGAACACAAGCCGCCTTTGAGCCGATCGGTCGGTCCCGTCATTCTCTTTTTCCTCCTGGGCCTTGCGGCCAGCCTGGTCGTAGGCTGGGGCGTTTTCCCCAGGCTCCTGTACTCTCAGAAAAAGCAACCCTTCAGTTTCAACCATGCCCTTCATGTCGAGTTGGTTAGTTCCGGATGCGAGGGCTGTCATTTTTTCCGCGATGACGGCAGCTTTTCAGGGGTGCCCCGGTTGGAGCAGTGCATCGGTTGTCATGAGGAGCAGCAGGGCGAGTCGGATGATGAAAAAACGTTTGTCACCGAATACGTCGCCAAGGAGGTGGAGGTTCCCTGGCTGGTATATTCGCGCCAGCCGGACTGCGTGTTCTTTTCCCACGCCGCCCATGTCAAAACGGCGAAAATGGAATGCGTCACCTGCCACGGCCCCATCGGCGAGTCGGATCATTCACGGATCTATGAAGAAAACCGGATTACGGGCTACAGCCGGGATATCTGGGGAAAGAATATCGCCGGTCTCAAGAAAAACAGCTGGGATCGCATGAAAATGGACGATTGCGCCGAGTGCCATGCCGGCCAGATAAATGCGGCCGAAAGTGAAGCCGTCAAGCCATCGTTGGGCAGATTGTTCACAAACGTTGTGAGCATCCCTTTTCCCAACTCTACCAAAACCGGCCGAAAAACCAGCGTTCAAACCGAAAGAGAAGCCTGTTTTGTATGTCACAAATAAACCGGTGGACGGCCTGATAGAAAGTCGCCAATCTGTTTGATGATATAAGGGGTAGCGTCAATGAAAATAGATAGAAGAAGTTTCCTGTCGTTTGTAATTGGTGGGGCTGCCGGCACGGCTCTTTCTCCTTTGCCTTATAAGTTGACAGACGACCTGTCGATATGGTCGCAGAATTGGCCGTGGACACCGGTGCCGCCGGACGGGGAGGTGAGCTATGTGGATTCGACCTGTACCCTTTGCCCCGGCGGGTGTGGCATTTCGGTTCGTAAGGTGGATCAGCGCGCGGTCAAGGTTGAAGGGATGAAAGGGCATCCGATCAATGACGGCGGCCTCTGCCTGCTGGGCCTGTCGGGACTCCAGCTGCTTTATGGACCCACCCGGGTTCGGCAGCCCCTGCAGCGCATGGGCCGGCGCGGCGAAGGCCGCTGGCGCGCGATTTCCTGGCCGGAGGCAATCTCGCAGGTCGTCGCGAAAATGCGGGAACTCAGATCTGCGGATAATCCCCATACCGTCGGATGCATCCTGGAATCGGACCGCGGGACCGTACCGCTCCTGTTTGATCGGTTTCTGACCGCCTACGGGTCGCCCAACCTGATTCGCACGCCGTCCTATCAGGATTCCTATGAACTGACGCTCCATGTCATGCATGGGGTTCAGGCCATGGCGGGCTTTGATCTGGAGAACGCCACGTTTGTCTTCAGTTTCGGCAGCGGGCTGATCGACGGGTGGGGCTCACCGGTCCGCATGTTTCGGGCACATGCCGCCTGGCGCCAGAACAACGCCAAAGTCATACAGGTGGAACCGCGGCTGTCCAACACCGCCGCCAAGGCGGACCATTGGATTGCGATCCGTCCGGGCACGGAAGCGGCGCTGGCCCTGGGCATGGCACATGTGATCGTCAAAGAATCGCTCTACCGTAAAGAATTTGTTGAAAATAATGCCACTGGTTTTTCAGGCTGGACGGACGGCAAGGGCCAGTCCCATATGGGGTTTAAAGAGCTGGTGCTGGCGGAATACGGCCCGGATAAAGTGGCGCAGATTACCGGGGTCGGGGCCGACGCGATCGAGTCCCTGGCCCGGGAGTTTGCGCGGGCGGAACGGCCTCTGGCGCTCTGCGGCCGGGGTCGCGGCATGACGCCCGGCAGCACCGGAGAATTCATGGCGGTACACGCCCTGAATGCCTTGGTCGGCAATATCAACAGGCCCGGCGGAATATGGGCGCTGCCGGAGCCGGACTACGTCGGCTGGGCCGAGCTGGAAATGGATGACGTCGCCTCCCGGGGAATCCAGCGCGGTTCCATCGACGGCTCCGGCAACAGCCGGTATCTGTTTGCCCGCTCCCTGCTGAACCGGTTGCCGGAAATCCTGAACGCCGGTAAGGAATACGGGCTTCAGATGCTGATGGTCCACGGGGCCAATCCCTGCTATACGCTGCCGGACAGCAAGACCGTCAACGCAGCGTTCGGCAAGATACCCTTCGTGGTCAGTTTTTCCTCCTACATGGACGAGACGGCCAAAAACTCGGACCTGATTCTGCCGAACCACACCTATCTGGAACGATATGAAGATGTGCCTGCGCCGGCCGGTCTGTCGAAACCGTTTATCGGTTTTACCCGACCGGTGGTGCCGCCGCAGTTCAACACCCGCCACACGGGGGATGTCGTCATTCAACTGGCCAAAACGATGGGGGGCCACATCGGCCGGGCCTTGCCCTGGGGCAGTTACGAGGAATGCCTGAAAGACACCCTCAAGGACAAATGGCGGGCGCTAACAGAAGAAGGATTCTGGCATCAGCCGGATTTTCGGCCGCCGGCCGGCGCAAAAGCGTTTGAAACCGCTTCGCAAAAGTTTGAGTTCTTTGCCACTGCCATCCATGCCGAAACCAAAAAGGATCTTGACGCGCTGCCGCATTATAGGCCGGTTGAGCCCGAAGGGGACAAATCCGCATACCCCCTTGTGCTGATACCCTGCGACAGCATGCGCCTGGCGGCCGGATTTATCGGTACGCCGCCATTCATGATCAAGACGGTTGAGGATACGGTTTTAAAGGGCGAGCAGGTGCTGGTTGAAGTAAATCCGGAAACCGCCAAACGGCTCGGTCTTGCCGAAGGCAAGACCGCTGTCCTGGCAACGCCGAAGGGCCAGATAACCGTCAAGGTCCACCTGTTCGACGGCATCATGCCGGATGTCGTTGCGATGCCGAGGGGGCTGGGACACAGCGCCTATGACAAGTATCTGGCGAAAAAGGGCGCTAACTTCAATGAGGTTGTCGGCCCGGTGGCTGACCCGATTTCCGGGCTGGATACCGCCTGGGGAATCCGCGCCAGGTTGCAAAGGGCCTGAAAACAGGACCCTTGAAACAGGCGTGTTGGGGGGAGATATCAGGAAGAAAGCGGACGGCTTCATTAATCGAACGAGGTTCAGATGAAAGAAGAAGGTAAGGGCAACAACGCAAAAAAATTTGGGATGGTAATCGATCTGGACAAATGCACCGGGTGCGGATCCTGCATGGTGGCCTGCATGGCCGAAAATAACGTGCCGTTTAAAACCGATGAGTCCAATAAGCTGGACAGCATCACCTGGATGCGGGTTTACCGGCTCAGGAACGGCAAACCTTTCCCGAGCGCGGATATCTGTTACCTGCCGCGGCCGTGCATGCACTGCGGCGGCGTGGGCGATCAAGGCCATTCTCCCTGTGTGTCGGTCTGCCCGGCGACCGCAACGGATTACAGCACGGAAACCGGTATCGTCAGCCAGATTTATACGCGCTGCTTCGGGTGCCGCTACTGCATGGCCGCCTGTCCCTACCATGCCCGCTATTTCAACTGGTGGGACCCGGTCTGGCCCGACGGCATGGAAAAATATCTGAGCCCGAACGTATCCGCACGCATGCGGGGTGTGGTTGAAAAGTGCAGTTTCTGCTTCCACCGCTACCAGCTGGCCAAAGACCGGGCGTTTGTGGAGGGACGGCGGGAAGTTAAAGAGGAGGAATATCAGACGGCCTGCACCCAGGCCTGCCCGGCCGGCGCCATCACCTTCGGGGACTTGAATAATCCGGACCATCGCGTCAATCAGCTGGTCAAGCCGGACCGGCGGCATGGAGGCAGACCCGGGAACCCGCACGCCTTTCGCCTGCTCGAGAGGCTGCAGACCAATCCCAAGGTTTACTATATATCCGGCCGGGACTGGGTCCGGCAAGCCGGGGACCACTATCTCAAAAGCGAGGCGAATCGGCCGGGCCACTGATGGCCGGCCGGCTGCGAGTCGCAGCGCAACCGCTTGACAGAAACCGTATCATATAGCGAGGAGCACGAAATATATGGATGCTGCTTTAATACCCAAGGGCGTTAAAAGGTGCCCGCTGAATCAATTTGCGATAGGGATCGCCATTGTCGGCGCTGTGGCCTTGTGGGGTGTTTTTGCCATGCTGCTGGTCTGGATCAAGGGGCTCAACCAGACCAATATGAATGATGCCTATGGGTTTGCGTTGTGGATCTGGGCCGATCTGACGGTCATTGCCCTGGGCGGTGGCGCCTTTTTCACGGGTTTCCTGAAATATATCGTGGGCAAGGACGAACTGAAAAACATCATCAACTACGCGGTCCTGATCGGCTTTATCTGCTACAGCTCCGCCCTGCTGATTCTGGGTATCGACATCGGCCAGCCGCTGCGGGGATGGTTTATTTTCTGGCACGCCAATGTTCATTCCATGCTGACCGAGGTGGCGTTCTGCCTGACGGTCTATTTCGGCGTATTGACCATTGAATTTATCCCGCTGATTCTTGAAAACCGCCAGATCGACAGGGTTCCGTTCTTTCATAACCTGAGCCACAACATGCATGAGATCATGGCGGTGTTTGCCGCCACCGGGGCATTCCTCTCCTTCTTCCACCAGGGCTCGCTGGGCGGTGTGCCGGGCGTGCTGTTCGGACGGCCGTTCGGTTTTCGCGAGGGCATTTTCATCTGGCCCTGGACGTTTTTTCTGTTCACCTGGTCGGCGGCGGCGGTGGGGCCTTGCTTTACAATCTTAATCACCAAAATTACCGAGGCGGTGACCGGTAAAAAACTGGTCAAGCCGAATGTGATCGATCTGTTGGCAAAAATTTCGGGCTGGATGCTGCTCACCTACATCACCGCCAAGATTATCGACACCTGGTACTGGGCCGCGGTGACGGCGCCATCCAAAGGTTTCAGCCTGATGGATTTTTATTCCGGCCATCCGCTCTACGGCATCTGGATCCTCATCGCTGAAATTCTGGTCTGCGGCGTTCTGCCCGCGCTGATCCTGGTGAGCGCAAAGGGCCGCCAAAATCCGGGTGCCCTTCTTGCCGCGGTAATCCTGGCGGTTATCGGCGTGTGCCTGAACCGCTGGGTGATGGTCCTGCAGGTCCTGGCGATGCCGGTCTTGACGTTTGAAAACTGGGTCATGTACTTTCCCAGCTGGCAGGAAGTTGCCACCACGATCCTGCCGGTGGCATATGGAATCATCCTGATAGCCCTGTCGTACCGCTATCTGCCGATATTTCCTCAGGAGCAGGAACTGAACCCCGTTGAGTAATGGGGGCCTGTTTCAGGGCGGTTGCCGTTATACCGCCCGGGGATGGTTTGGTTTGTATCGTGAATATTAAGGAGGATCGCAATGTTCCCGTTTAATTTTGAATGGATCTGGGATATGTCCCATATGGTCTTTATGGGTGGGCTTCATTACGCCCTGGCCATCATCAGCCTGGGGCTGGCCTACTGCGTGATCAAGGCGGCGTATGATACCTACAAGAGCAAAGGCGGACATCACGACTGAAGCGGTTACTGCGTTCATGCATAAAAGCGCCGGCTTCCTGACAGCGAGGGAAGCGGCGCTTTTTTTTGCAGGGGCCCGGCCGCGGTTGCAGATTGGGCCGGGAAGTGCTAAAGTTAATCGTGTTGTCAGGATCACCCGGTGGGTGTCGCAAAACCACCTTTATTATGGGGCCAAGTGCCAACCCGGAGCGGATAACAGGTTAATACTCCCCGCATCCTGAAACAATTATATTTTTTTGAGAGAGCTTTCTAGTACAGGACGAGGTCGAAATGGATAAAATCGTGATCGAGGGGGGGCGCACCCTCAAAGGCGAAGTCGCCATCAGCGGCTCTAAAAATGCCGCACTTCCCATACTGGTGTCGTCGCTGCTGGCGGACGGCGAGAACACTTACACCAATGTCCCCAACCTCCAGGATATCCAGAGCATCAAGCTGCTCCTGGCCAACCTGGGCGCACGGATTGAATCCGACGGCGGCACCGTGCGGATCGATGCCGGCGGGCTGTGCAATCATGAAGCCTCCTATGACCTGGTGCGAAAAATGCGCGCGTCCATTTTAGTATTGGGGCCCCTGGTGGCAAGGCTGAAACGGGCGCGGGTGTCGCTTCCCGGAGGCTGTTCCATCGGCGAGCGGCCGATCAACCTGCATTTAAAGGGGCTTCGGCAGCTGGGCGCTTCGATTGAACTGGCCCATGGCTATGTCGAGGCATCGGCCGACCGGCTGGTGGGCGCTGAAATCTATTTTGATATTCCCACCGTAACCGGAACCGAAAATTTGATGATGGCCGCGGTCCTGGCCGAAGGGGTGACGGTCTTGCGGAATGCCGCCCGTGAACCCGAGATCACCTCACTGGCGGAAACCCTTAACAAGATGGGTGCAAAGGTGCAGGGGGCCGGCACGTCGGTGATAACCATTACCGGAGTTTCGACGCTGCGTCCGGTGTCCGCGGCCATTATTCCGGACCGGATCGAAACCGGGACATACATGGTGGCGGCAGCCCTGACCGGCGGCGACATAACCATCCACGGCTGTCGGCCGGAGCATCTTGAGGCGGTTATCCACAAGCTCAGCCAGACCGGCGCTAGAATATCCACTGCTAAAAATTCCATGCGGGTCCTGGGGGCGGATCAAATTGTCAGCGTTGACGTCAAGACCCTTCCCTATCCGGGATTTCCAACCGATATGCAGGCGCAGTTCATGGTGCTCATGTCCGTTGCCGGCGGATTGAGCATGATTGTTGAAAGTATATTTGAAAACCGGTTTATCCATGTCAGCGAGCTCAAGCGGATGGGCGCCGATATCACCATCGCCGGCAATGCCGCCATGGTCAAAGGGGTGCCGCGCCTTTCAGCCGCGCCGGTGATGGCGACCGATTTGAGGGCCAGCGCTTCCCTGATACTGGCCGGCCTGATTGCAAAAGGCAAAACCGAGGTCAACCGCGTCTACCATCTCGACCGCGGATATGAAACCATGGAGGAGAAATTTTCACGGCTGGGGGCGGCGATCCAGCGGGTCAAATAGAGACCTTTGCAAAACGCTCCCTTTTGCCCAATTTCAGCGTCAGACCAAAATTTTTATCTTCGAAATACTCCGTGTATTCCTGCGGTTAAAATTTTTATCTTCCTTGAACTTGAACAAAATTGAGCACTTTTCAAAGGCCTCTAAGTTGATGCGAATTCTGGGGGCCGGGGATTCAAGTGAAATTCAAAAGCCGAAAGCTATCAAAACAACGAAGCGTTTCGGCACCCGGAAATTCCGTTTTCAGTGATATCATTAGAAAACAACCCCTTGATTCCTTGAATCCTGGAACCCTTTCTCCCAACGAATCGGGAGAAGCGCCAAGGCACCTGTCCAGGAGGCCGTATTTCTTCGCAATCCCCTGCGGGAGAGGTTCGGATATGTCCGATAAGGTTTATGCCCGCCCGGTTGTTCCGCTTTTAATCGTTTTTATGATCGGTATCGCCGCCGGGCTGCGGGTTTGCGGGTTTGGCGCGTGGGCCTATCTGCTCTTTGCGGCAGGCGCTATCGGCACGGGCGTCGGCCTGATTCGAAGCAAGGCGGCCCGGACAGCGCCTTTAATTGTGTTTCTGTCCCTGGGGTATCTTGCCATACAGCCCTGGGCCGCACCGGATTTTCCGTCCGGCCACGTGATGCATGCCGTCGACTCCCGGCCCCGCAAAATCAGCGGAAGCATCGACGGCCAACCGGTCAGGTATCCTCATCGGGTGCGGTTTATATTGAATGTGGACGCCATTGAGGGAGGGGGCCCCGGTCCGGTTCGGGGCCGGATCCTTGTGTCGGCCTGGGGAGGCGATCCGGTGCTTTCCAGAGGAGCGCGCGTTTCCTTCGTCGGCACGATCCGGGAGTTTCGAAATTTCAACAACCCGGGGGGATTTGATTACCGGCGCCATATGAATTTCGATAATGTCTGGGGCGCCGCCAACGTTCAGACAGAAGGGCTGCAGATCCTGGCTGAAAAGCCGGCGCCATCTTATGGGGCCGCTGTTGCAGCCGCACGCGGCCGGATTTCCGGGCTCATCGATCAAATCGGGGCGGGAGAACCGGCAGGGGTTCTCAAGGCCCTGATCGTGGGCGAGCGCGGCCATATCTCGGAGGAGACGACCGCCGCCTTTAACCGGGCCGGGGTCAGTCATCTCCTTGCCATTTCCGGGCTGCATGTGGGGATCGTGGCCACAGCGTCCTTCGTTTTTTTTCAATGGCTGCTCCAATGGATCCGGCCTTTGCTGTGGCGGGCCTGGACGCGCAAGGGCGCAGCGCTGCTCACCCTTATCCCGGTTTTTATTTACGGCCTGCTGGCAGGCATGTCGCCGTCCACCCAGCGGGCCGTTATTATGGTTGCGGTGTTCCTGCTCACGTTCCTGCTGGAAACCGACCGGGACCTGATCAACACGCTGGCGGTCGCCGCCATGATAATCCTGGCGATCTATCCGCCGGCGCTGTTTTCGATTTCCTTTCAGTTGTCGTTTTCAGCAGTTTTCTTCATCGTTTGCGGTCTGGCAGGCATGGCGGGCAGCTATCAGCGGCCGGGGATCTGGCGCCGGCTGCTTATTTTTATGCTGGTGTCTTTACTGGCGGTGATGGGGACCCTGCCGCTCGTCATGTTTTATTTCAATCAGGTATCGCTGGTGGGGCCCCTGAGCAACATCGTGCTGATTCCGCTGATCGGGTTTGTGGTGGTGCCGCTCGGGCTGGCGGCGGTGTTCATCAGCCCGGTCAGTTCCGCCGGGGCCTTGTGGTGTTTAAAGGCCGGGGCGGGGGTTCTGGCCCCGTCGCTGGACATTGTCGATTTTTTTGCGGGCCTGCCCTTTGCCGCAGTCAAAACCATTACGCCCGGAACTATTGAAATCGCCTGTTATTACGGTCTGGCGGGTGTGCTGTTTTACCGGCGGCAGCGTCGGCAGCGAAAATCAGCCGAAGCAACAGCACCGCCGCACCCTTCGGAAGCCCGCCCCTCATTTTTTAAAAAGCACCTGACAGTACTGGCAGCGGGCCTCCTGCTGCTGGCGGCCGGCCTCGATGCCGGCTACTGGTATTATCAGCGGTTCTGGAATCCCGATTTGCGGGTGACGGTCATGGATGTCGGCCAGGGCAGCGCTGCGCTGCTGGAACTGCCCGGAGGCTGCCAGATGCTGATCGACGGCGGCGGCTTTTCCGACAATGCCGGTTTCGATGCGGGCGCCCAGATTGTGGCCCCCCTCTTGTGGCGAAAGAAAATAAAGACCGTCGACGTCCTGATCCTGACCCATCCCAACAGCGATCATTTAAACGGGCTGCTGTATATTGCCGAACACTTTAACGTTAGGGAGATTTGGACAAACAGTCAGCCGGCCGCAACCCAAAGCTATGGGCGGTTGCTTGAAATTATCCGGAAGAACAACATCCGGATGCCGGCGTTTGACACACTTGTCCGCAGCCGCGAAATCAACGGGGCTCGATTCAACATCATCTATCCGCCGCAGGGATTTATAGAAAAAGCCGTAACGGAAAAATGGCGTAATCTTAACAATAATTCAATAGTTGTCCAGGTTCGGTTCGGTGCTAAAACAATGCTCTTTCCCGGCGACATCATGGCGCCGGCCGAGGCGGAGCTGGCTTCAGCAGTCGGCTCGGCGCTCGCCAGCGATGTAATGGTTTCCCCCCATCACGGCAGCGCCAAATCCAGCTCGGATGTGTTTCTCGATGCCGTATCACCGCAAGCGGTGATCATTTCGAATGGATGGAAAAATCGGTTCAACTTTCCCCATGAAGCGGTTCTTGAAAAATACCGCCGCCGCGGGTATCGGATCTTTCGAACGGATACGGATGGCGCCGTTTTTATCACAACGGACGGTACTGGTTTAGACCTCTGTCCGTTTCTGACTGATAACAGTTAGTGTCCGCATAATTCTCACCATCCCTTGCCTGATATCCTGTTTTCGCGGAAATACCTTGCGAGATTGCTTGACAAACCGGCCAATTAGTGAAAATAGGTAAAAGGTTCCATAGCGCATCAACCTTATCCAAGGGAGTGCTTATGAAACGACAGACCCCATTTCTCAAAGAGAGATGGGTTTTTTTATTCGCCTTTGCATGATTACGATGGACTGGCTACAGGGGTGAAAGGCGAGGTGAAAGGATATGGATTTCGACGGCGTCATATGAAGAATATCGAAAACATTTTCCAGTTTTTTGATCAGGGGGGAATCGGAAAGTTGTGCTCGTTTTAAATAGGCTGGCTTTCTATATTTTTACCGATAAAAAGCAAGTCCTGATCGAATATATGTATATGGAGGGAACGCAGTATGGTAATGACAGCAAAAAGCAGGGTGCTGTGGACCGTTTTGCTCTTGGGTTTATGCGGTTGCAGTGCGGCCAATCTCAACCTGGCGTACGAACCTGCCGCACCTCCGAAGCCTCTGCGCGCTGAAAAGATGCCCCGGGTGTTCCTCGAACCGGTCGAGGACCGGACACCCAAATCTTTCCAACTTCCGGGCGGGCCGCAAATGGCCAGATTCGAGCCTCCAGCTGACAGCTTCCTATGGGATGCTCTCCGAACGGAGCTGAATCGTCTGGGTATCCCCATCGTATCGGAAAAAGGACAGGCGGACGCGGTACTTCAAGCGGCACTGACCATGAACGAGTTCACGGTCACTACGAGCGCGATGCGGGGTAGCACCCTGTCCGTACTCTTGATGCTCAAGACCCCGGCAGGTAAAACCATCTGGGAAAACACGATTACGGGCACCGGGACGGAGAACGCTGTGTTTCTGACGCCGTCTGCCTTGCAGCGGGCCGCTCGGCATGCGCTGACCGCTGTCATGGCGCAGATAGGACCTTCGTTCGAAGAGCAGAGGGTCATCGCCAGAATATTTTCCGCGGGCTCTGCGCCCATAGCCAAGGCGGCTGTTTCACCCGGATATGTGCGTTCCGACGTGGACGAGCTGCCGCCGGTCCTATCTTCGCCGAGGGAAAGAGCCTATGCGGTGGTCATCGGCATCCGCCGCTACTTGCAGCCCTTGCCCGAGGCGGATTTCGCGGACAATGACGCGGAACTGGTGAAAACGTATCTCACCAAGGTTATGGGCTACGCGGATGCCAATGTGGCAGCCCTTATCAACGAACAGGCCACCAAGTCCGGTTTCGAGAAGTACTTCGAGAGCTGGCTGCCCAATCGCGCGGAGGACGGGGCTGATGTATTCGTTTATTTCGCCGGCCACGGAGCACCCGATCCCAAGGCGGGAGGGGCATATATGGTGCCGTACGACGGTGACCCGAATTATCTGGCCCAGACAGGATATCCCGTGAAGCGTCTCTATGCTGAGTTGGCCAAGCTGCCCGCCGGGAAAGTGACCGTGGTGCTGGACAGCTGCTTTTCCGGAGCCGGTGGGAGATCGATCCTGGCCAAGGGCGCGCGGCCGCTGGTCATGGTTTCGGCCCATGAAGGCATCCCGGACAAGCTCACGGTGCTCTCGGCGGCGGCCGGAGATCAGATCAGCTACACCTATCAAGACAAGGGGCACGGACTGTTCACCTATTTTTTACTCAAGGGCATCAAGGAGCAGAGCGGACGCCCCGTCCTGGAAATGAAGGCGGTCTTCGATTATGCGGCGCCGCAAGTGACCGGACTGGCGAGACGGGAGTACAACGCTGACCAAGTGCCTCAACTCGGAGGAAAACCTTAACAGGGGCGAGGGCATCCTATGAATACGCGGCAAAAGGGCCTGTACATATATCTGGTTGTAGTTGTAGCCCTCTGCGGCTGTGCGTCTTTTATCGAGATGGCTTACGAACCGACGATTCCTGCACGGCCCTTTCTCGCCGATAGAATGCCGAAGATATATCTGGCCGGGGCGGAATATAAGACGCCCGGAGTCGCAGGCGTGAATATCCGCAACCCGGCACCGGAAGTAGTCTTGACCAGAGCCCTAGCCAAGGAATTTGAACGGTTGCACATCCCTTTGGTTACGAACCGCCGGGATGCAGATGCCGTGTTCCAGGCGACGTGGAACCTTGCCAGTGTCGGCGCCAAGCCGCTGACGGGGACGGTCGGAATAGCGTTGAATTTAAAAACCCCGGACGGTCGGTTCATTTGGTCGCACCAGGTGGTGGGCAAGGGAAGTACGGGATGCGATTCGGCCCAGGATTGTATGAACGAAGCACTGGCTGCCGCCATGGGGCGGCTCGGCCCGGTCTTCGAGGAACAGGCCGTGATCGCGAAGATATTCCCCGCGGCGGCCGTGCTGGCCGCAAGAGCAACCGACAAGCCGGCGATAGGGCCGGGTGTGCGATCAGATGTGGATGAACTCCCTCAGAGATCGGAATGGTTGAACGAAAAAGCCTATGCCGTGGTCATCGGCATCCGCCGCTACTTGCAGCCCTTGCCCGAGGCGGATTTCGCGGACAATGACGCGAAACTGGTTAAAACATATCTCACCAGGTTTATGGGTTATTCGGATGTCAATGTGGCAGCCCTTATCAACGAGCAGGCCACCAAGTCCGGGTTCGAGAAGTACTTCGAGAGCTGGCTTCCCAATCACGTGGAGGACGGGGCCGATGTATTCGTGTACTTCTCCGGCCACGGCGCGCCCAACCCGAAGACCCAGGACGCCTATTTGATTCCTTACGACGGGGACCCAACCTATCTGGACAAGACCGGGTACCCCTTGAAACGGATGTATGCCCAGCTGGCCAAGCTGCCCGCCGGGAAAGTGACCGTGGTGCTGGACAGCTGCTTTTCCGGAGCCGGTGGGAGATCGGTCCTGGCCAAGGGCGCGCGGCCGCTGGTCATGGTTTCGGCCTATGAAGGCATCCCGGACAAGCTCACGGTGCTCTCGGCGGCGGCCGGAGATCAGATCAGCTACACCTATCAAGACAAGGGACACGGGCTGTTCACCTATTTTTTTCTCAAAGGCATCAAGGAGCAGAGCGGACGCCCCGTCCTGGAAATGAAGGCGGTCTTCGATTATGCGGCGCCGCAAGTGACCGGAGTGGCGAGAAGGGAGTACAACGCTGACCAAATTCCCCAATGGTATCCCAGCCCGTAGCGCCGAAAAAGTCCGGTTCTTACCCTGTGTGGCCCTGCTTACCTTCCCTTCGACCGGTTATCAGCGTCAGAGCCGATTTCGCGGAGGAACAATGGGAGAAGCCCGCAGGTGCGACATGGACACTGCAAAAGAGGTGACGAAGCGAGCTAAGCTGGCCCTTCAGTCATTGGAAAAGAGATGTACAAGCGAGCCGGGGCCTGGGGTTGGGCCCACACTATGTAATTGAGATAAAATGTATTAAAAGTGCCTCTGAAATGGTCTTAATCAATCGGTTTTCCCCATAAAATTGACCTATTAAGGGAATCGGCCCCCAAGGCCGCACCCGTCCGTCTGCCGCCACTTTCATCCCCGTTTCCACCGGCCTTTTCTTTTGACAAGCGTGCGTGTATCCCTTATAAGCACTAAAAAATTCGGATTGCATCCAGAAGCGTTGCTGATCATATAAGGAGAATAAAACCGCATGGAGTTATCGCTTCAGCAAAAAGAAGCCGTTGAACATATCGGAACACCGGCGCTGGTGGTCGCCGGCGCCGGTTCGGGCAAAACGCGGACCCTGACCGCCAAGGTGTCCTATCTCGTCTCCAAGGGCTATGACCCGGCGCGCATACTGGCAATCACCTTTACCAACAAGGCCGCCGATGAAATGAAGGAGCGGCTGGTGAAGCTGACCGGCATGCCCATGGAAAACTTTCCCTGGGTTCGTACCTATCATTCGGCCTGCTTTAAGATTCTGAAGCGGCATTGCTCGGAACTGGGATACCGGCAGCCGCTGCAGATATTTGCCGAGTACCAGCAGCAGAAGGTGCTCAAGGATGTTCTGACCGGAAAACTCAATATCGACAAGAAATATGTTCCCGCCGTGCTGAACCGGATTTCCCGCGCCAAAAATTCCGGCCGCCCGGATGCCTACCTGGACAAGCGGCCTTTTGTGGCCCACATTCGGGTCGCCGAAGCGTATGCGCTTTACAATCAGGAGCTGAAAAACAGCAACGCGGTGGACTTTGACGACATTCTGCTGCTGACCCGGGACTTGCTGCGCGACCATGCGCGGATTCGCGAACGGTATCAGAAACTGTTCGAATTTATCCTGGTCGACGAGTATCAGGACACCAACAATTTGCAGGAAGATTTGACGGGCCTGCTCCTTCGCAACGGCAACCTGTTTTGCGTCGGCGACGACTGGCAGGCCATCTACTCTTTCCGGGGAAGCAATGTCGGCCACTTTCTGTCTTTCCGCAGCAAGTATAAAGATGCCAAGGTCTTCCGGCTGGAGCAGAACTACCGCAGCACCAATGAAATCGTTCAACTTGCCAATGAACTGATCGGCTACAACGACAGCCGCATGGAGAAACAGTGCTTCTCGAAAAAGCAGGGCGGGCAGGTCGAACTGTACGAGTTTGACGATGAAAAGGAGGAGGCCGCCTGGACCGCTCAGCGTCTCCGGGCGCTGCGCGACGAGGGGATTTTCTATGATAAAATGGCAGTCCTGTACCGGACCAAATTTTGTTCGCTGCCGTTTGAACAGGCCTTCCGCAACCAGGGGGTCCCCTACCGGATGTTGGGGGGCAAGGGTTTTTTCGAGCGTAAGGAAGTTCTGGATATCAACTGCTATCTTACGGCGGCGGTTTTTGAAAAAGACGACGCGGCCTTTGAGCGCATTCTGAATATCCCCCGGCGCGGGATCGGCCCCGGTACGGTTCAAAAGATCGCCCGGCTCAAGACCGATGGAATGAGCCTGCAGGAAGCGGCCCGGCAGGCGCTGGCGGTGGCCATGCTGCCCCCCAGGATCGCGGGAGCGCTTTCCGCGGTGTTGCGCCTGCTGGATGCGATCCGGGATATGCGGCCGGATCTGGCGGTGCAGGAAATTCTCAAACGGGTTGATTATCTGGAGTATCTGAAGGCCTATTCCCGGGCCAATTCCATGGACTATACCTCCCGGGAGGAAAATATCGAGCAGCTGATTTATTCCGCGTCCCAGAAGGACGGCATTGTCGACTACTTGGAAGAAGCGGCCCTGATCAAGGAAGACAAGGAAGAGGAAGAAGACGATCAGGGGTTCGGCGTTAACCTGGCAACCATCCATGCGGCCAAGGGGCTTGAATTTCAGGCGGTATTTGTTGTGGGCTGCGAGGAAAACCTCTTTCCGCACTGGAAATCACTGGAGTCCGAAACCGGGCTGGAAGAGGAACGCCGGTTGATGTATGTGGCCGTGACGCGGAGCGAGCGGCACCTGTTTTTAAGCTGTGCCGGTTTTCGCAAAGGCCAGTTTAATCCCAAGAGCCGGTTTCTGGAAGAGATTGAGAGGGCGCTGGAACATTGAGGCCCTTGCACAACGTTCGAATGGAATGAGGGATCGGGAACTCCCTTACGAATGCCAATGGGGTGAGCCGTTGTTGCTTCGCCGGTTGCCGGCGGACCGTCCGGGCGAGGGGGGGGCTGCCCCCCCCCGGACGGAGCGGGCAGCATTTGAAAAACTCCCCGCTCCTGAACCGCAAAAGCGGGCGCATTCCTTGTCGTGCAAAGAAGGGACGGGGAATCTTCAATATCTGGACGCTAGTGTTGCGTCCCGGAAATAATTTATAAAAGCGGCGGTCATATTTTGGATTCGGCCGGCATGAACCTGATCGTGCCCCGGTGTCCGGATTCAAATCGGTGCGGCATAAAAATGGTGAATGATTATTTTCAATTATCCGATTCGAATCCCGGACACCCGCCAAGATCTTGCTGACTGAAACGCCTACCGGCCTTCTCCAAAACACGACCGCTTCCCTTGATGGCCGGTAAAAAAGAAATTGAAGCTGTTTCCGGACACAATACTAGAAGTCGTTTCAAAACTTCGGATCAGGCCTGAGAGCAAGGCGCAAGCTGATGGAAAAGCACAGCAACCATGGGGGAGGCTGTGAGCATTTTAAAGAGGCGTGCAACGTCGCTATCAGGCCTCAGGTGGGTTTTCAAATGACTTCCAACAATCGTTTAATACAGTCTGAAGGAGTTGTTATGCTGAACGTTTATGCGGCCGGCTGGTGTCCGCACTGCCGGAAAACAGTAGAATTTTTAAAGGAAAATAATATTGCCTTTCACTATATCGATATCGAATCCCAGCCCGCCGATGTGGTCGCCAGGGTTGTGGAGGTCAACGGCGGATTCGACTGGGTCGTGCCGACATTTGAGTTTAACGGAAAATGGCGAAAGGGCAAGGTGTTTGACCCCCATGAACTGGCAAGGGATCTGAAGGAACTGGGGGTCATTCAGGAATGATCTCCGGATCATTCGATAATTTCCAGAACCATTCTTTTCTTTGCCTTGCCGGACGCAGCACTCAAGATCGTTCTCATCGCCTGGGCTGTCCGGCCCTGTTTGCCGATAATTTTGCCGATATCCTCTTTGGCCACTTTTAATTCCAGCACAGAGGTGTGGCTCCCCTCAACCTCTTCAACCCTTACCTGCTCCGGGTTGTCAACGATTGCCTGGGCAATATTCTTTATCAGATCTTTCATGGCGCATCTCCATTGTTGGCTGTTTGGGAACGGGGAAAAATGCACAGACGCTTCTGCCGCCCTCAATCTGCCCATGGCGGGCAAGAACCGAGACGGTTCCGTTTCACCGGGCAGATCGAAAATCAAATAAAACACATCTTCAGGTTTAATGTCGGGTTCAGGTACTATTTTTCCTGCGCTGTTTCGCCGTGATGCCCCGGCCGCAAGGCAGGGGGTTTCACACTTTGGTCGTCAGCTGGTCGAAAGTTTCAACCGGGATTGCCGGAAAGGTTGAAAAGGATATGCCGGTCATCCGGGCGATCCTAACGGAAGCTTTCATTGCCGCCTCTATGCTGGGCAGTTTGACACAAAACAGCAGGTCGTATTGCCCGAGCAGGGCGTGCATTGCGCTGACTTCGCCTTTCAGCTTTTTGATTTCTTTTACGACCAGCTCGGTTCTCTCCGCGCTCATTGCCTTTATGGATTCCGATGTGTATCTGCCGAACATGAAAAAAGTTGCCATGGTAAGCCTCCTCTTGGATGAAGGGTTTTATTCGCGACTTTTGGCGGTTGTCAAAGGCATCCCCCCTTGAATCGCCGGGCGGGGCCGTATCGGTCAGAAAAAAATAAAACAAAAAGACAAGAAAAGAAAGTTGAGCGTATCGTCAAGGAAATAATGAAATTAGCAGCGCAAGAATTAAACTGATAATATTAATATAAAAATTATGGACAGATGTCAAAGTTATTATCCGATTTGCCGCCTGCAAATTGATGCGGAGCGATATGAATGCCGAAGGCGGGGTGCTTTCGGCATCGCAAAAATCAGCTTTTATGCGGCCGATGCGTCCGATATTCGATCCGGCCGGAATTTTATCCGGTTGGAAAAAACCGAAGGCGCAGCTGCCTGTTGCTCATAACAAGCCCTTTAAGGCATGAAGAATTTCATGGGGTGAACCGGCAATATAATCGGCGCCGGCCTCCAGCAGCTCATTTTTCGTGCCATAGCCGTATGTGACTCCCAGGCTGCGGACATTGTTTTTTGCCGCCCCGCGGATATCGTAGCTGCGGTCTCCGATCATCACTGTCCGAGGGGCTGCAAGCATTTCGCTGAGGAGGATATGGGAAATCAGGGCGCCCTTGTCGGTCAGGTCGCCGTTGAGCTCGCTTCCGTAGACCTTTTTAAAAAACGCCAGCAGGTCAAAATGCGCGATAATTTCGCGGGCATAGACAGCCGGTTTTGAAGTCGCCACAAAAAGGTTGAGCCCCTGAGCGCTCAAGACGTCCAGGACTTCCATCACGCCGGGGTAGACCTCGTTTTCAAACTTTCCCACGGCATTGAACCGTTCCCGGTAAAAGGACAAAGCGGCCTTTGCCCGGTCCGGATCCGCCGGCAGCAGTTTTCCGAGGCTCTCCTGAAGCGGCGGGCCGATGCACCAGAGCAGATCATCGGCGGGCGGGACCGTCCGGCCGAGTTTTTCCAGGGCGTATTGAATAGAGCGGGTGATGCCGACCCTGGGATCGGTCAGGGTCCCATCGAGGTCAAAAAGGATATTTTCAATTTTCATGTTTTGGGCGCAAAACAGTTTTTCGAATTCTGAACATCATTACATTCACCCGGCGTTTCCGCTGCCGTTCTCATTTGCCCGTGGACGATTGTAAGAAGGTTACCAGATTAACGCCGCTGTTGGCAATCTTCAGCTTGCGCCGGATATGTTCGCGGTGGCGGCTGACTGTAAATACGGAAACTCCTCTGATCCGGGCGATTTCCTTCGTCTGCATGCCGTTCCGAATCATATTGCAGATATTAATTTCAGTGGGAGTCAGGGAAAGGGACGTTTGCGACAAACGGGCGACAAACGGAGAGGTGATCTCTTCAAGGTTCGTTCTCAACAGTTCTATATATTTTCTCTGCTGCCGCGGCAGTTCCAGAGACAGCGCGTGTAAAATCGGTATGAGGATCTTATCAACGTTCACCTGTACATTCAGATAAATTTCCTGTTTTTCTTCCTCAATCCTGGCCAGGACGGCCCGAAGCGCTGCGTTGGTTTCCTGTAACGCTTTTCGCTCAATGTTCAGCTGTTTGTTGGCCTCCTGCAAATCCTGCTCAGCGGAAATCCGCATGGCGGCTGCACCGATACGTTCAGCCACCGCATCCAGCAACGCCCGCTCTTCCCTGAGAAACGGCCCCTCATCGGCCGGCGGACATTCCGCAAGATAAAACATGGCCACTTCCCCCACCGGTTCATTATAAATCAAAACCTGTGAAAGTTGCCGCCATTTTGTGACTTTGAACCCCTTACTCTTGTAGGTTTTGCCTTTGAATACAATCCGGGCGCAGGTAATTTCCGGATATTGCCACGACAAGGGCAGAAAATTAACGAGGTCCCGCAGCAGGGCTTCAATGGAATCGGAATGGCGTTCGGCCAGCTGCGCGATTCCATACAGACAGTTTAATTCCTTGATGCGCTCCCGGAGCGCCGTTTCGACTTTTGACGGTTCGATTTCGTTATTAAACGGTATCCGCCAGAGGCGATGCGGGTCTTTCATATGGTTTTTAAGAATGGCGTCGTTATTCTGCGGCAGGGGAGCTTTTTTTTCTTCCATGGCAGACCTTTCGTTTTTGCATATTAAAGCTTGGCATTATATGGGCAAAATAGAGGGATTATATTGCCTACATGTAATAGGCAAAATAAGTGCAATTTTTGGGTATTTACTGCTCACCATGACTCATATACACAAATATTGTCAATAAAAATCTGCCTGCCGAAAGGAGGTTCTGATGTCGTTCCAGGTGCTTGATTCAATTTTAGAAGGCCGCAGAAGCCAGCCGCATCAACTCATCGAGGTGCTGCAGGACATACAGGAACAGTATGGCTACATTTCTGAAGGCGCCATGAAAACCGTCTCGAATGAACTGGGCGTGCCGCTGATGGAGGTATACCGGGTCGCGTCCTTCTACAAGGCGTTTTCATTAAAGCCGCGCGGCAAGAACGTGCTCACCCTGTGTACGGGCACCGCATGTCATGTTCGGGGCGCCAAACTTCTTCTCAATCAGGTTGCCGGCCAGCTGGGGGTCGATTCCGGCGAAATGACTCCGGACGGTCTTTTTACTTTTGAAAATGTCAACTGCGTTGGCGCTTGCGCCATCGGGCCGGTCGTTACTGAAAACGGAAAGTATCATCACCACATGAACCCCGGCAAGCTGCGCAGACTGATTGAATCACTTCGCAAAACAGAGGAGGAACCCTCCCATGCCAAAGATCAAAAACGTTAAAGAACTGCAGTCCGTTCGCAACAAACTCCTCAATGATCGAAAAAAATTTACGGCCACGCTGACCGTGTGCGGCGGAACCGGCTGTCGGGCGTCCCGTTCGAGAGCTGTTATCGATGCGCTCAGAAAAGAGTTGAGCGGGCAGGGGCTGGAAGAAAAAGTGTATTTGCGGGCGACAGGGTGCCACGGCTTTTGCGAACAGGGCCCCATCGCGGTAATTGAACCGGGCAATATATTCTACTGTCATGTCTCGCCGGACGATGCTCGCGAAATCATTGCGAAAACCGTCCTGCAGCATAAAATTATTAAACGGCTGCTTTACATCGATCCGGTTACCGGCAAGTCGATTCGGACGGAGGCGCAAATTCCTTTTTATCGCGCCCAGGATCGACAGCTGCTGTCGCAAAACAAACAGGTGGATCCCCGCTCTATCGAAGATTACATTGCGACCGGGGGGTACACGGCGCTTGCGAAAACCCTTTCCGGGATACTTCCGGACAAGGTCATTCATGAGGTCAAGGCTTCCGGTTTGAGGGGGCGTGGCGGTGGCGGTTTTCCCACCGGGCGTAAATGGGCGGAGTGTCGAGAAGCGCCCGGAGATGAAAAGTATGTCATCTGCAATGCCGATGAAGGCGATCCCGGCGCTTACATGGACCGCTGCGTGCTTGAAGGCAACCCGCATCTGGTGCTCGAGGGGATGATGATCGGTGCCTGGGCAGTTGGCGCCCGCCAGGGGTATATTTATGTTCGTAAAGAATACCCGCTGGCTTTGGAGCACGCGCGCATCGCCGTGCAGCAGGCAAAAGCGTTCGGACTTCTGGGTGAAAATATTCTGGGAACGTCATTTTCCTTTGATGTTGAAATCGCCCGCGGCGGCGGCGCTTTTGTCTGCGGCGAATCGACCGCCCTGATGGCATCCATCGAGGGAAAGGTCGGCGAGCCGCGGCCAAAGGACGTGCATACCGTAATTGACGGTCTCTGGCATAAACCGACCCTCCTGAATAATGTTGAAACCTGGGCCAATGTTCCTGCAATCCTTTTGAACGGTTCGGCCCGGTTTGCTGCCAAAGGATCGAAAGACAGTAAAGGGACGAAAATCATCGCCCTGACCGGAAAGGTCAAAAATACCGGACTGGTCGAGGTGGCCATGGGTACTTCGCTCTATACGGTTGTTTTTGATATCGGCGGCGGCGCTGCAAACGGCAAACCCGTCAAGGCCATTCAAACCGGCGGTCCTTCCGGCGGATGCCTCCCCGCCGACAAGTTCGATATCCCGCTGGACTTTGATGTGCTTGCCGAGGCCGGCTCGATGATAGGTTCCGGGGGCATGGTGGTGATGGACGAAGACACCTGTATGGTTGACGTGGCGAAGTATTTCCTCACGTTTCTCCAGGATGAGTCGTGCGGCAAGTGCGTCCCCTGCCGCCTGGGAGTCGACCGCATGCTGGAGATCATCACGGACATCACCGAAGGCCGCGGCAAGCCTGAACAGATCGGTCTTCTGGAAGAACTGGGCCAAACGGTCAGCCAGACCGCGCTGTGCGGCCTGGGCAAGACGGCGGCAAACCCGGTGCTGTCAACCCTGCGTTACTTTCGAGAAGAATACGAGACGCACGTCAATCAAAAACAATGTCCCGCCGGTGTATGTCAGAGGCTCATCACCTATGCGATTGATCCTGAAAAATGCACCTGCTGCGGCGTGTGCCGGCTTGCGTGTCCGCATCAGGCGGTCAGGGGCGAAAAAAAGCAGATTCACGCAATTGATCCGGTGCAGTGCCAGAAATGCGGGATCTGCAAAAGCGAATGTAAATTTGATGCAATTCAAGTAAATTGACGAGGTGCAAAATGCTTCAATATGTGACCCTGAAAATCGACGGAGCCGAATTTCGTGCGGCCAAAGGAAGAAGTGTACTTGATGTTGCCATCGAATACGGGATATGCATCCCGCATTTGTGTCATATCCCGAATCTTTCAGACATCGGCGCCTGCCGCCTCTGCATTGTGGAGCACGTCGTAAACGGCCGCTCTAAAATCACAACCTCCTGCACGCTGCTCGTGCAGGAAGGCATGGTCATTAAAAGCAATACCGAAAAAATCAAGAAACTGCGACACAACCTGGCGGAACTGCTGGTGGCGCAGGCCCCCAACTCGCGTGCCATCCAGGACATCGCCGTGCGGTGCGGGGTTAAGAAAGTCCGGTATCCCTTTAGAAATAATAATTGTGTCTTGTGCGGCCGATGTGTCCGCGTGTGCAATGAACTTTTCCACGCCAATGCCATCGGTTTTGTCGGACGCGGTAAAAATCGGCGGGTGGCGCCACCCTTCGGCGTTTCATCAGATCTCTGCAAGCGCTGCCGGACGTGCATCGATCTTTGCCCCATGACGATTATTCCCTGTGATGGGCCGATGAAGACCGGCAAGGAGTATCTGTGCGGGAAATGTGAATCGCAGCTGCTGTTTGCTGATGAATATCCGGACACCTGTGTGTGGTGCCAATTGGGTGAAGGATTTCAATGCGGGCGCTATTGATTTAAAAGCGGGTGTCTTGCATCGGCAGCGGGCCGTGGCGTGACAGCGGGACACGGGGGACTCTAGAAGGACATCCCTCAATCCGCCGGCAGGCGCGGCCGGCATGCCCGGGGCGGAGCTGTTAGCCTCCGGCCCGGCAGGCGATTCCGCTTGTCCGGGATAAGAGTCGTTCTATTTTTATCCCTCATTCCTCGGATTTTTCGGCAATAATTTTATCTAAATCCTTATTAATGCGGATGGGCCCCCCCCCAGCAGGTTCGATGATTAATTCAAGCTGCGTTCCGTTTTGAAGCAATGTGAATTTTCGGGCACCGTCCTGGTGCTGCCGGACGGCGTTAAGATACATTTCCAGCAAGGCCGCGCCGCAGCTGTAATATTCCCCGGCAAACGTAATGGCGGCCTGCGGGGCGGCGGCATCAGCCGGCTCTCCGGCGCTTTCTCCCAGCATGGCTGTTTTGAATGCCGCAAAATTTTCGAACCGGTCCTCCGGTCTCTTTTCAAGCGATTTCAAAATCGCCCGGCTGATCTCTACGGGCACCGGGGCAATTTCATGGGGCGGAGCCGGGACCGTTCGCAAATGAGCGGTAATCATCTCCACCGGCGAAGCGGCCTTAAACGGGTGCCGGCCGGTAAACATCTCATAGAAAAAGATCCCCAGGGAGTAGATGTCGGACCGGTGAGTCACTTCCTTTTTAATGTCAAAGCGTTCCGGCGCCGTATAGGCGGGGGAAATCATGGTGGCGGAGGTATGCTGGGTTTCGGCGGACGACAGCTTGGCGATACCGAAATCCATGATTTTGACTTCACCGGTTTCATCCAGGGTGATGTTTTCCGGCTTGATGTCCCGATGCAGAACGGACTGCTGATGCGCGTAATGGAAAGCATCGAGGGTCTGTTCCGCTATCCGGCACGCCGTTTCAAGCGGGAACGGCCCTGCGCGCTGCCGGAGCCGCTTTTTCATATCGATCCCCTGGACAAAATCCATGACGATGGCAAAATTCTGATTGTAAGGGAAAAAATCAATAAACCGGCAGATGTTCGGATGGTCCAGGCGGGAAAGAATAATGGCTTCGTGGAAAAATTTTCTAACGGCCTTTTCGTTCTGAAGCGCATCGGGATTCAGCAGTTTGACGGCCACCGCCAGACCTTTGGGATCCGTGGCCTTCCAGACCGAACCAAAACCGCCTTTGCCCAGCAGTTTGATGACGTCGTAATTGCCGATTTTGACCGGCTCGCCGTTATCCGGCGCGGGCTTGGGGACCTTGGTGATCTCACCGTTGACCTTTGCCGGGACGCTCTCAATATCGATGGTTGAGGTAAAGGCGGGCCGGGGGGCGGGAGGCGCTGCCGCCTTTGCGGGAGCTTCCATCGACAGGGGGGTGGCCTCGAGGTCCATGGTATGTTCGTAAATCCGGGCGGGTTGTTCCGGTGCGATCATCTCGATCTGGAAAACAAACGGGTATTTATCGAAATAGATGACATCGCCGTCGTTAAGTTTATACGGCACGTTGGGATCGATGAGCTTACCGTTGATCCGGCTTCCGTTGGTGCTTTTTAAATCGATGAGAAAGTATCCGTCCTGCCGTTGTTCGATGGCGGCATGCTTTCCCGAAATGGTTTTTTCTTTTATCAGAAAATCGTTGATCGAAGCGCGGCCGATTCTGACGATGGGCTGACTGAGGGAAAAAGCAGACAAGCCGGTTGTTTTGGAAACATCAATGAGCTTGGCTTTTGCCGTGCCGGGCTGGGCGGACATTCCTCCTCCTTTTAGCATATCCGGAATCGAGACCTGTGCAAAACGCAAACAGTTGCTTGATTTCGGCGCCTGCTCTGTGGCATTCCGTTTTGCGGGCTTCCGCATGAGGATTCCACAGGGTAAAGTTCAATCCCGCGTTTCGCGGCATTAATCCTCGAAATACGCAAGGTATGGATGCCTGTTCCGATGAAACTATCATCGGGGCGGTTATCCCGCCGCGGCCAAAGACCGATCGGAAATTTTCCGGACAAACTCATTCTTTTATCCCGGAAACGCGAATCGAGTCATACGACTTCGATTTCTTGAGACGGCAGCCAAAGAAAAATAACGGCGCCCTCCTCAAGATCTCCTATAAACGGCGCCAGGACTTCCAATGTCGAGTTGTCGTGAAAATGGTCGGGTTTCGTTTCAGGGTGCGGATAGTAGATCAGACCTTCTATCGTATTCCAGCCGACCATGAGACGGCACGGTGAAAACGAAAAAGTTTCAGATACCCCCTCGCACCACTCCAGATTGTCGAATCGCCAGCGGGGGGTTTTCATTCTAAAGGATAGGGGTGTAATGGAAATATTCAGCGTTCCCTGGAAGAAACGACGGATATCAAGGCCCCGCCGGAGAAAGTGAGGGGTTTGCAGGACAATGCTTCCCCCGGGATAAGGCGAATGCCGCGCCTGACCTGATGCAATCCCATAGCCTTTTGTTAGCTTGCCTTTTACCGGCGTCCAATCGTTTATGGGTTGAGGATTGGCTGACATGCGCTTATTTCGTCTTTTAGGAACCTTTCAAACAATCGGCCTCAAAACACGCAATGGCCAGTTGCAGGGTGTGATAATCCATTTTAAAGTCATTCCAGCCTAAGTACTGCATGCGTTCATTGATATACAAGAGATTAACATGGGGATTAAAGAAATCAAAGTTCGCCAGCTCTCTCAGCAGCCCGGGTATTTTGCTTTGCTCCACCCCTTTTGTTTCCAGGCGCTGTGTTAAACTCTGTTTGATATGGTTAACAATTGTTTTCATATGGACTTGGTCACCAGGAATTTTCTTGGTTGGGGCTGTTTATCCGGTCCCCCGGCCGCCCTCTAAAGTTCATACCGCGGGCCGGATCGACCGGTCAATGGAGGTGCGTGTAGATCAGAGAATACAGGGTGATACGTTTTTTTTTGCCCTTGGCCTTCCTTCTGTCATTGCCGCTGCGTCTGTCCGGCGCCAGTATCGTGGCGTTAACCTGTCGCCTGTCTATACCGCTGCGCCTTTCCTTTTGACCCTTGAATATCATGAATGACCTCCTCAATCATTTATGAGAACTTCAATTAACTGGAGTAGCACGATTGATGCCAATATTCGGAGCGTCATAAAAAAATGGTTATATAAGCCACAATAAGTTGTTAAAATATTGTAAAACATTGATATCATGTGAATATTAAGTCATAAGCGTTGAAAGAAAAGATTGTTTCGAGGCTGTTTGAGACAATAATGGAGGGGGTACGAGCTACAAAATAATATTAGCTGGTCAACATATTATGTAGCTTGCAGTTTCAAGCAATGTAGGTCCATAGGGGTTGATATCGGGTAACTTATTGTAAAATTTTGCAATAATAAACCTATCGAAGCAAACCGCCCAAAACAGGTCGGCAAAGCTCCGGAAAAGGAACTATAAATTAGAAAAAATAATGGGCCCAGGCCTGAAACAGACCCTGCTTTTTTGGATTCAGACCGGCCTGACAAAGGGAACGTCAGGGTCGGGCATCGGTGTATTAAAAGCCAGATGAAGCGTCGGTTCGCTGCCGCTGTTCCAGTTGCGATGGGGAACCCCGGCCGGGAAGATGATGAGCGAGCCGGGGCCGCAGTGGTGCTGGCCGCCCTCTATTTCAATGCTCATTATACCCTTTAGAACATAGAAGATCTGGTCCACGGCGTGGACGTGCAGGCCTCCCGGGGAGCCGCCGCCTGCGGGCGTTTTGATGCAGATGATGCTGCAGTTTCTAGCGCCCGATGTATGGTCATACAGGTTCAAAACCATGCGCTCATCGGCGCTGCTGTTGGCGATGGCCGTAAAATCGACCTTGCGAACGTATTCCATTGAAATCCTCCTCAAATCAGTCATTGATCGGAGCGGGCAACCGATCTGTCAGATGCATTAAGTTCCTAAACGGCATTACAAGGTAAGAATGGCTCCAGTTGCGCCTGCATTTTTCACATTGCATCAAGATCTGTCAAGTGTGAAAATCAGGCCTCCCACCGCACCTGCCAATACCGTTCGGATCCATGAGAAGCTCAGCTTGTTCGGGGCGCTTGACGGCGGATCGGATTTGTCATAGTCTATAGCGCCCTGGCCGGGTTCGCCCAATGAGTTGGTTTGACCGATAGCCGCTTCTAAGAGGGGGGGGCGGATAATCGACGGGCGAATGCTTTCAGGATCTTCACACGGGTTCCCCATATTCTCCCAACCAGGAGACCTTTCAGACCATAATCCCATGAGCATTTCGGTTTTCAAGTTTTCAGCCGCGCGCAGCAGGCTGGAGGAAACAGGCAGGACCAACGCATTTGATATCGCCTGATTTTGGCGGCAGTAACATAAAATAACAGGTGTTCTTTAAATTGAAAAAGGAGGCCTATGTTTGAAGCTGCTTTGCCCGCGTTGATGGATATCTTTAACTGGCCGGGACCGTTCTATCTTTGCCTGGGGGTGCTTTTGGGGCTTGTATTCGGCATCCTGCCGGGCCTGGGGGGACCCCAGGTCCTGGCGTTGCTCTTTCCGATGACTTACGGCATGGACATCAATCTGGCCATGGTGCTGATCATCGGGGCCATGGCCTCGGTCCCTTTCGGCGGGTCCATTTCCGCAATCCTGATCAATACCCCCGGGACCGGGCAAAACGCGGCCACCTGCTTTGACGGATTTCCCCTGTCCCAGCAGGGAAAGGCCGGCATGGCCATCGCAGCTTCGGCCACGGCTTCCTGCCTGGGCGGAATATTCGGGGCCGTGGTTCTGACGCTGCTCCTCCCGGTGGGGCGCCGGGTGGTTCTGCTGTTTTCCTATCCCGAGTATTTCATGCTGGCCATTATGGGGCTGAGCGTGATTGCCGTCTTTTCCGGAGGCGCCTCCCTGTGGAAAGGCCTGGCTTCAGCGGTTTTCGGCCTGATGCTGGCTTCGATCGGCTACGATCCGGTAACCGGATCCGTCCGGTTTACCTTCGGCAGCGATTATTTGTGGGACGGGATCCGGCTGGTGCCATCCTTTATCGGGCTTTTTGCCGTCGGCGAGGCCATCGAACTTTTTTTAAAGCGCGGCAAAATAGCCGAGACCGCCTACGAGGCCAAAATGGCAGGCATCGGCGAGGGCATCAAATCCATTTTTCGGCATTTCGGCCTGTTCATACGATGTTCCGTGATCGGGTGCATTATCGGGATTATTCCGGGGGTGGGCGGCGCCGTGGCCAACTTTCTGGCATACGGCCACGCGGTGCAGTCCTCAAAGAATCCGGAAACATACGGCACGGGCGATATCCGCGGGGTCATCGCGCCGGAAGCCTCAAACAATGCCAAGGACGGCGGCGCCCTGGTTCCGACGCTTATTTTCGGCATCCCCGGGAGTCTGGAAATGGCCGTTCTCCTGGGCATCCTCATCGTTCTGGGAATTGAGCCCGGCCCCCGCATGATGATGGATCATCCCGAAACGGTGATGGTGCTCATCTACGTTCTGGTGGTCGGCAATATCGTGGCCTCAACGGCCGGGCTTTTCGGCGCGCGCTATCTCCTTAAACTGACGTATGTTCCCACCACCCTCCTGTCTCCCGCGGTTTTCATGCTGGGCCTGGTCGGCGCCTACGTCACCGAAGGCAGCATTGATGATGTCATTCTCGCCCTGGTCTTCGGGGTGCTGGCATTTTTTATGAAGCGTTACGGTTTTTCCCGGGTTGCGGTGGTCATTGCGCTGGTGCTTGGGGAACTGGCTGAAAAGACCTTTCACCAGACCCTGATGCTCAAGGGGGTTAAGGGGTTTTTCATCAGCCCGATTTCCACCGGGCTTTTTATCGCTACCGTGGCCATGGTTTTGTTTCCCTACCTGCGGGCGTCTAAGCGCAAAAAGCAGGCGGACCTGTCAAAGGCGGTTCAGGTCGATTATCAAGGGAAAGGCAAGGCCGTCAAAAGCATCGGCCTGCGGTTGGTGTTGAATGAAGCGATAGTTTTTAACCTGCTGATGATTGCTTTTTTTCTGACGCTGGCGATCCTGGCCCAGGATTATAATCCCCGCGCCCGGGCCATTCCCACCATGCTCGGTTTTATCGGTGCCGCCATGCTGATTTTGCAGGTGCTGGCAGATGCCGTGCCGGGCGCCGGGGCCAAACTGGGCTTTATTTACAAGGGGGGCGTTTTTGAAGCGGCGCCGCCGTCAAAGGGTGATGAAAAACAGGAACAGAAAACGGAAAGACTCCTTGAGAAGACCCGTCGAGCAGGTGACTTGCTGCAGGTGGGCCGTCTGGTCCTGTGGCTGGCGGGGTTTGTGGGACTGATTGCCGTAACCCATTACCTGGTTGCCGTCGGGGCGTTTGTCTTGTCTCTGACCAGGCTGGAGGCAAAAGAAACCTGGAAGCGCTCCCTCCTGATGACGCTGAGCGTGGTGTCGGGGTTTTTTATCCTGTTTCACCTGCTGCTGCAGATACAGGTTTAACCCGGATATTTCATGAAAATTTTTCAGCAAGTTTTAAAAAGATCTTGATAATACACGGTTAGATTCAGACTTAAGGCAGAAACAAGCGGTACTCTTTGTTATCTCAATTGCATCAGGCAAATGTCTGAAAAATTTTCACCCGGTGGGCGAAATGCATTCGCCCATTTGCTGCGTTATCCGGGGTTTGCGGTACGCAAAGTACAGCTGCACCCCGGAGTGCCTTGCAAATGAACGAATGCATAACGTGAAATATCCGGGTTAACCAGCGGCCGTTCGCCCGTTGTGAAAATGATGCAATCCGGCGCCATGGGTTGTTTATTGGTTTCGCTTGACGTCCGTCCGGATTTGTCATAGGGTACTCGCCTTTGCCGGGAATTAACACCTTGTCCACAAACCCGATTATGGTTTCTTAGGAAAGTGTATATTGCGCAGACCTTACTACGGCTGGATTATCGTCGGCGTCTCGTTTCTAATCGGCGTTACTGAAGCTGGCGTCTTTCAGAATATTTTGTCGATCTTCATGAAACCGATGGCCCAGGACTTCGGCTGGAGCCGGGCCGCCGTCACCGGAGCGATTGCCGTCGGTTCCATGTGCGGGGGCCTGGTTTCACCGTTTGTCGGCCCGATCGTGGACCGGTACGGGCCGCGGATGGTGGCCTTCTGGGGAATTCTCCTGTTCAGCATGGGTCTTTCCGCGCTGATGTTTGTCAAAAACATCTGGCAGCTGTACCTGTTTTTCGGGATGGGCCGGATGATTGCCGTGGGCGTCTTGAGCCTGGTGGTGACCGTTTCGGTGTCCAACTGGTTTATCCGCCAAAGGGGCCGGGCCCTGGGGATCACCTGGATCGGCGAACGAGCCGGCAGCGCCCTGCTGCCGGTGATGATCCAGTTCCTGATTCTGGCTTATGGGTGGCGGATGGCCTGGGGCACCCTGGGCGTGGTGGTGTTTCTAATGTCCGGCATCCCGGCGCTGCTCTTTCTGCGACGCCGGCCCGAGGATATGGGTCTTCTGCCGGACGGCGCAGCGTCAACCCCTGCGATAAAAAGGACGGACGATCCCTTAAAGCCGCCAGACCGGACCGCGGCCGATGAAGCAGCCGATCCGGTCTGGACCCGGGCCCAGGCGACGCATACGAAGACTTTCTGGACGCTGACCCTTATAACCTGTCTGATTCCGTTTCTGCAGGCGGGCATCAATTTTCATATCTATCCCTTTATGACGGACCAGGGGCTCAGCCAGAAGACCGCCGTCTGGGTTCTGAGCACCATCGCCGTATTCGGTGCCCTGGGGTCGGTGCCCTGGGGCATGCTGGCCGACAGGGTTCATATCCAAACGCTCCTGGCCGTCAATGTTTTCGGGAACGGGCTGGTATTTCTGCTGCTTTTCTGGACGGTGAGATACAAGCTGGCCGACGGTCTCGGTACCGGAATGATCTTTGTTCTGGCGGCGCTGCACGGGATCCTGCACGGCGGCCGCAACACGCTCGTTTCCCTTATCTGGGCGGTATTTTTCGGCCGCACGGCCCTCGGCAGCATTTACGGATTTTCCATACCGTTCAAGGCCGCCGCCAACGCCTGCGGACCGATTTTTGCCGCCGTCTGCTTTGATCTGTTCGGCAGCTACGCGTTTCCGTTTTACCTGTTTGCGGCACTGTTTATTATCACGGGGGCGATCAGCATCCGGATGAAGCCGCCGGAAAGGTCCGCCCAGAAGCCTGCAGTTTAAGCCCGCATTCTCCGCTCAGGATATTTTTTTCACCCTGCCATGTTGCACACGACATGACAGTTCGATTTTTCCGGATAGGGTACGGCCTTTATATTGGCCAGCCGGTCACACCCCAGGCAGCTGTCGCCGGAAAGCGGGCAATTGTGCGGTCTTAACACGGAAACCGGGTGGTATTTTTTGCTCTTTCGGCAGAACAGGCCTTCAGGGGAAAATGCGTGGGCCGTTAATTGCATCAGGTTTATGAAATGTCCGCAAAACCGGCTGACCTTCTTCGTTTCAATATAATCGATGCAGCTGCGGTTGATGGGGCAGCTGTCTGAAAACAATTGACCGATGACGATTTCATTTTCATTTAAGTTGGTCCTGAAAGCGGAACCGTCATCATTCGTGATAACGTACAGATCACCTTCCTTATCTTTTTTAAAGATGATGTGTTTATAATTCATCTGTCCAGTAGCTTTCCCGGTTGTTTTAGATTGCCGTTATCCTGAATACGAATCTACGCGCCTTGACGGGAGCGCATGTATAACAAAACCAGGAGAAAATTAATCTGCTACACAGTTCCTTGCCCAAACGGACAGGCCTGGACGCACATCCCGCAGGTCCGGGTCCCGGTAACCTTGCTTTGGAGATGCCGGCGGTAATCGTCGCAGCGCTTGACCATGAAACGGGCGTCGCGATGTTCGCGGGGATCGAAGTACCGGCCCGTAAACGCTTTGGGAGGGCAGGCCTCGACGCATTTCCGGCAGTCGCCGCATCGGCTTTCCATCGGTTCGCCCGGCGCAAGCAGCGCATCGGTTAAAACCGTGACCCAGCGGACCCGGGGGCCGGCATCGGGGGTTATCAGCAGGCAGCTTGGGCCGATCCACCCCAGCCCGGCCAGCCTGGCCGCAAGCTTGTGTGAAAAAAGACCCTGCATCTTGATATCGTCGACCTTGTCGGAGGCAGGGACCAGATGCGTCTGAAAGCCGTTGCGGTTGAGCAGGATGCTAATCTGCAGGGCGATCCGGTCTAATGCGCGGTTGACCGTGAAATACAGATAATCATAGGTCCGTGCCACGGCGGGTTCCTTGTGGCGGGGGAGCTGGTCCACGATGCCGTCGGCCAGGACGATGCCCATTGAGAGCGCCCGCGGATAAGCGGACAGGTAATCCCCGCCCTGGGCCGCGATGGTCTCACCAACCCCGGTCAGGTCGGCCGTCCCGAAAAAGCGCGCTCCCATGCCGCCGGCCGTGGCGGCAAGCTGTTTTTGGACTTTTTTCAGCCGGGTCTGATTCATTTACATATCCTTCCTTGAACTTGAACAAAATTGGGCATTTTTCAAAGGTCTCTCTGTCTGACGAAGACTCAAGCGGCGATTACGGGCCGTTTCCAATAAGCAATCAGGTATGCAACAGATAGAGCAAGCGATTGTGTAACTCATTCATCCGGACCGGTTTGGTCAAATATCCCCTGACCGATCTGTTTCGAGGCGCCGGCAGGCCGTCCGGTCCGTCTTCGTTATAACCCGATAGAATAAGAATCTTTGCCTGCGCGTCATAATTTGCGATCGCCTCGGCGCAGGTCATTCCATCCATGCCGGGCATATTCCTGTCCAGCAGCACGGCGTCCGGCCTCCAGGATTTGTATTTGTCGACAGCCTCTTTGCCGCTATCGACATATTCAACCCGGTAGCCTAATGTTATGAGAAGCTCCTTAATCAACCGGCCAATTTCAATTTCATCGTCCACAATTAAAATCTTTTTGTTTGCGGTGGATTTCGCGGCGTCTAAATTTTCGGTTTTGGTTTCTACGGCATAAGTTGAAAGCGGCAGATAAAGCGTAAAGGTTGCGCCGCGGCCCGGCCGGGAGTGGGCCGTGATTTTGCCTCCATGTTTTTTAACCGTGCCATATGCGGTCGAAAGACCCAGGCCCGTTCCCTTATCGACCGGTTTTGTGGTGAAAAACGGTTCAAAGCATTTCTCCAGGGTTTCCCGATCCATTCCCGTACCGGTATCGGCAATGACGACATACGCGTTGTTTCCTTCAATCCCGGCTTCAATGCGCAGCGTTCCGCCATTCGGCATGGCGTCTCTGGCATTGGTGCACAGGTTGAAAAACACCTGGCTGAGATCTGCAGGGTCGCCATTAATGGGAATTGAGTCGGGAATGGTTAAACGAATGTCGATCAGCTTGTCGAAGGTCTGGTTGATGATTTTATAGATATCGTTAAGCAATTCAGACAAATTAAGGGGTTGAAATTCTTTTTGTGGCCGTTGATAGCTGAATTCCAACAAGTCGTCGACCAGCTTTGCCCCCCTTTCAACGTAGCTGAGCATCGAGTCGATGCCTTTCATCAATTCAGGGTCGTCTTGATATTTTTGCTGAAAAAGCTGACAGTTAATTGAAATGACGGTCAAAATGTTTCTAAAATTATGAGCGATGCCGCCCGCCAGGGTACCGATTGCTTCCATCTTTTTAGACTGGCGCAGTTCGGATTCAATTCTTTCCCGTTCGGTGATATCCCTGACCGCACCGGCAATCGCTATAACCCGACCGCTTTCATCCTTAATCGGGGATTCATAAATTTCGAGCCTGATAATCTTTCCGTCTTTTCTTTTGCCTTCAAGCGTATACGGTTGTTGCCGCTCGCCCGTTCTGATAGCCCTTTCGGTGGATTCAATTCCGGCGAGGTTTATCGGGTTGTCCGTAATCAGCTCCGTCCACTTGATTTTCATTTCATCGGGCGTATATCCAAAAAATTCAAAGCACTGTGGACTTACGTAGGTCAGCACATGGTTCGTGTCGTGCAGGTAAAACAGTTCATTGCTGTGTTCGATAATGTTCCGGAGCTTTTTCTCATTTTCCATGAGTGCGGTTTCGATCTCCCTTTGTATGGAAATGAGTTTCGACAATTGCTCCATCTCTCTTAATGACAGATTGCCGGTCCGCCCGGCGATCTTTTGATAATAAGCGATTTCCTTTTTTAATTTTTCGATCTCCGGTTCCATTGTCTTTTCTGCAGCGAGGTAAGCCATTTTTATCCTTCAGCCAGTATGAGTAAAACGCCTGTCCAGTCGAGCCCTCTGCTCTTTCCCAGCAGCGGAGCGATCTCAACCCCTGAGTAAAAGCCTAATAAGGGCAGATCGTACTGATTGCATATGTTTTGGACCACGGATGCCTCTTCGATTAAAGTGTCCGATATTTTTGCCGCTCTACCCGCACAATCAATATATAAGCCCCAAACAGGTTTTTCCCCGTTTGAAACAATTTCGTCAAGCAATTCTGATGTGATCTTTCTTGCGGACTCCAGGATCATTTCATTGTTACGCAGCATGAACAGGATTTCATCTCCTTCCGTCAAGTCCGGTTCGAACAGCAGGACGCCTTTTCCATCAGGCAGCGCCCCGGAAATAAGCCTGTTCACAAAATGCTTTTCGTTAAATTCTTCAAATTTGTCGCCATGGTTGACGCCGATTGTCAGCCTTTTGACGGGAAACTGGGTGCGCCACGCGCTGGTTCCATATTGCGCGTCAATGATTTCAACAATGGGCTTTCCATCTAATTCATAAAGCACCGGCCCTTCAACTTTGGTAACCGTATGATAGATCCCGTCTTTCGGGATGCATCCGTGCATGATCCGGTAATGGGACCGAAAATCACCGCTTAAGAGCGCACCGACAACACTCTGGCTGTCGACATAGGAACCGCAAAATTGTTGTGTGGGGTTAAATTCAAAATCGCCGATAACCCCTGCGCCGATTATGGGCACAGTGTCTTCAAGTGTGTTTTCAATCCCTTCAATCAGGCCCGGCGAGGCATTCATGACCGGCGGGTTGTTTGCCGTGGGCGGAACCTTGATCGAATCGTAAAATATGAGCAGCAGTTTGCCGTCTGTCCGGCCGGATAGTTTTTCCGCTAATTTTTGGCCCGCCGCTTTTTCATTTTGATCCAGGTCGCCGACGGCCGCCACATTGCCGATGAAATTTTCCGACTCGATGACAGCGGCGCCCGCGGAAAAACCGTCATAAGACAGGTGGTCGTTTGTGATGATGCCGACGGATGACCCCCCGACAATGGGCACCCCGGTCCCTAGGGCGCTTTGCAGCCCTTTGAAGAATTCGCCGGGGTCGTGCAGACCGCTGCAAAAGGCCAGAACAAACGCGGGCCTTTCGATTCCGCCACTTATCATTGCGGCTTCAGCTGTTTTCCTGCCCGCTGTGACCCCGTCTTTTTCGTTGGAGTATCCGATGCCGACTTTCATTGCTGCGCTTCTCCAATAACGGTCCCTCTGTTGAAAAACAAGAATCCGGCCGCCGGTCCCGTTAACGGCTAAACGCGCACATACATTGACGCGCGCCGTACAATCCCGCTTTCAGCGGGACAGGCGGTCTAAGGCGACGGTGTCCAGCAGGCCCTTAAATGATTTCCTTGTCGTCCAGACCGAACTGGAACATTTCGTATTCGGTTTGTCCTTCCAGAAAGAGATCCATTTTGTCCTGAAGTTTCTTTCTTTCAGGATTTAACAGCCATTGCTCCCAGTCTTCAGCGGCGTCCCAGGTGCTGATGACGACAAAGCTATCAGTCCGGTCGAGGCTTTTTAAGGTTTCACCGGAAATATAACCCGGCTGCCTGACGGCCAGGGAGCGCATTTTCCTGAAAAGGGGGATCATCTCCCTGGCCATGTTTTCTTTTACCGTTCGCTTGATGATGATTTTTACCGTCATTTGCTCACCCCCGACTGTTTCTGAAAAGCGGGATCGATCAAAACTTCCGCAGCCCCCCTTGGCCTGGTTTCATCGCATCCCCGGCCCTGCTTCAGGGATATGCGGCTTTACCGGACGGCCCCGGTCAGTTCGCGATAGATGCGGCGAACGGCGATCTCCAGGGCGCGCTGGTAACCTTTATACTTTTTAAACTGCGGCAGGTCAACGGCCGCAAGGGCTTGATCTTCAGATACGCCTTTTTTTACCTGAGCCTCCACGGCGTCGCGGACATCTTTTAAGACCTGCCGGTGATTGCCAAGCTCGGCCCGCGTCGCCTTAAGGTCCCAGGGCAGAAACCCATGGCCGGGGATAAAGATGCTGGCCGCGAGCTTTTCGGCGGCTTCGATCGTTTGGATCCAGTCGGCGCTGTAGCCGCTGGAGATATAAGGAAACTCGTCGCAGTAAAACGTTTCGCCCATATAGACCAGGCGGTCCCGGGGCAGAAACACGATGGTGTCGCTGCGGGTGTGTCCCCGGCCGGGAAACAGTATCCGGATTTCCTTGCCGCCCAGATGGAGCGTGGTCTCTTCGCGAAAGGTCAGGTGGGGAAGCTCTTTGCTGCGCTCATCCGCCGGACTTTTCTCGAGAAGCTTGACGAGGTCTTCCCGGGTATTTTCCTGGGCGATTCGGAACGTGTCGGCATACACGGCGTTTCCGCCGGTAAAGGGCCGGTGGGGCGTGGTGGTTATGAGAAAGCGGACGGGTTTGGAGGTCACCGTTGAAACGGCCTCCCGCACCCTGCGGGCGATTTCAACCGAGCCCAGGGCGTCGATGACCACGACGCCTTCGTTCGTTACGATGACGCCGCTGTTAAAGGTGGAGGAAACTCCCGGCCGGTCGTCGGTATGAAGATAGACGTAGCAGTCATCCGTCAGCTTTCGCAGCCCGGGGGTGCGGTCGAGTTCCCCGGCGGAGAGCAGCGACGGAAGGATCAGAAGGGCAAGAAAAATGGAAAGTCTGGTACGGTTTATGGCGTTCGGCATTTTGGCACCTTAATCGTTGATTTCAGTAAAGGCCCAGTTCACCCTTTCAGGAATCGCCTCATAAACTTTTTGAAGCTCAGCCAGCGCGTGGATATTCAAGCCGCTCCCTGATTTCATAGTGCTGCGAGCGCTCATCGAATCGTTCCAGAACCTCGCGCGCTAGGGGGGGCACATATGCCTTTTCGTAATCCTCCCCTGCAAACTGTTTTACATCGTCCCAGGAATCAAACCACATGATGGTGACGAACTCAATCTCGTTTTCAAGGGGGCGCCGCAGCAGCTGAATCCCCCTGTACCCGGCCGCCTTCTTGGCGGCGATCCCCGGAAAGATTTCCTCCTTTAGGAGCCGTTCGTACCTGTCCGCCTTTTCGGGCCTGGTCCAGCCGTGCCAGATTCTTGCTATCATGGTGTCGGTTAGCCTCCTGTCGCCGCGTTGGCCAGAATGTTTATTCGACATTACCCGTGATCCATTGACCCTGTTAGGATCCTATACTTTTGACCTTGCCCTTGCAATAGCAGCATGCCAGCACGGCCGGATTTTTGACCGCAAAACACACCCTGCAACCATTGTTTGGGCTATGAATTTCGAACTATTTTATACGATATCAGATAGTTCCTGCGGCCCTTCATTTTCCGGTTTCCTTTGGACAGAGATAATGTTATGAAAACCACTTTTTTAAAACAACCGCGCACTGTCGCTGCATCGTGAGCGGAATACGGGAACCGATATGGTGAATGCCATCAAAAAATATCCGATCTACGCCGCCCTGCTGGCGGCCATGCTCTTGTGGGCCAGCTCCTTTATCGCCATGAAACTGGCGTTCAGCGGGTATGATCCCCGGCTGGTCATCTTCGGCCGCATGGCGGTGGCCACGGTCTGCTTTCTTCCAATTGTCGGCCGGCTCAAGGGCAACCGCTACCGCAAAGGGGACATCAAGTACATTCTGTTTATGGCGCTCTGCGAGCCGTGCCTGTACTTCATTTTTGAAGCCAAGGCCCTGGAAAACACGACGGCGTCCCAGGCCGGCATGATTACGGCGATGCTCCCGCTGATGGTGGCGCTGTCGGCCGGCCTGCTATTAAAGGAACGGATCAGCCGCCGCACGGTTTTCGGTTTTGCCCTGGCCATCGCCGGGGCCGTCTGGCTGAGTGCGGGCGCCCGGCCCAGCGAGCAGGCCCCCCATCCGGCCCTGGGCAACTTTCTGGAGTTTCTTGCCATGGCGTGCGCCACCGGCTATACCATCAGTCTGAAATACCTGACTGAACGATACAACCCCTTTTTCCTGACGGCCCTGATGGCCTTTGCCGGTAGCATATTCTTCCTTCCGGTCCTGTTTATGCCGTCCACCGTCTTCCCGGTCCGCCTGCACCCGGTGGCCACCCTGTGCATCGTTTACCTGGGGGTGTTTGTCACCATCGGCGCTTTCGGGCTTTACAACCTGGCCGTCAGTAAAATCCCCGCCAATCAGGCCACGGCCTTTGTCAACCTGATTCCGGTCGGCACCGTGCTTCTGGGATGGCTCATCCTCAATGAAACCCTCACCCCCATGCAGCTTCTGGCCTCGGCGCTGGTAATCGGCGGGGTGGTGATCAGCCAGGATAAAATACCCCAGGCGCAACAAAGCGACCGGCGTTAACACGGATATTCCCACCAGGGGATAAAGGGGCGAACGCGCTTTGCCGGCCGTGTGGATTGAACAATACCAGTGGGGTTGACCTTAAACCCGTCGAATGGCCCCTGTTTAAGCTGTAAATTTAAAACCATTTTTACGACATCTGATAGTTCCCGCGGCCCGGCCTGCAGCCCAAAAACTAAAGGCCAAGGCTTGTCCGATAGGCATAGACTGCCGGTTCGCCCCCAGTGTGAATGAACACGATGTGTTCATCCCGCGACCATCGGTCATTGCGGATCAGTGAAATCAAACCCGCAAGTCCTTTTCCCGAGTAAACAGGATCAACAACGAGACCTTCCAGTCGCCCCAACAGCTGGATCGACGACAGGGTCTCGGCGTGAGGCATCCCGTAGCCCGGCCCCGCGAGCCCCGCGACAACTTCCACCGAATCTTCCCTGAACTCAAGCCCAAGAAGGCGTGCCGCATCGGCACCATATCTCAGGACGTCGGCCTTGACCCTGGCCGGTTCTGCATCGATGTCAATGCCTATTACCGAGGCGCCCGGCATACAGATCTTAGCCCCCACCGTGAGGCCGGCTTGAGTGCCTCCACTTCCGGAGCAGTGCACGATGGCGGAGGGGACGATCCCCAGGGAAAGGCATTGGTCTGCAATCTCCAGTGCGGCGGAGGAATATCCAACGGCGCCAAGGCCACAGGACGCGCCATAGGGGACCATGAACGGTTTCTTGCCCCGTGCCTGGAGTTCCCGACAGAGTTCCTCGATTGACGCGTTACGATTCCCTGTCCAGGGCACATCGTGCAACTCGGCGCCGAAAATACGATTCAAGAGCGCATTCCCGCTCAATTCATACTCTGGTGACGGCGGGGCCACCCGTCCCTGGAATACCGCAAGGTGACATGCCAAACCAAGTTTGGCGGCTGCCGCCGCAACCTGCCGCTGGCTGTTGGACTGAACCACTCCGCCTGAAACGACCGTGTCGCATCCGGCATTGACGGCTTCCTTTAGGAGATAATCGAGCTTTCGCAGCTTGTTCCCCCCCATCCCGAGACCAGTAAGGTCTTCGCGCTTGACCCAGATAGTTGGACCGCCTAAAAAGTCGGAAAGACGGTCAAGTCGCTGCAGCGGGGTTGGCAGGTTCGCCATTCCCAAACGCTGAAACTTTCCGAGGCGTTCACGCAGCACCTCAATACCATCGCATCTTATGCGACCCTCTCGCTGAGTCGTTGACTTGTATCCGCTCACAGAATTCTTGACCCCTTTTTCAATCCCCAATCCGGCAATCCCAGTTGTCAGGGATCGGGCGGCAGCTTGTAAGAGACTTTTCCCTGGTTTACGACGATGAAGTTTTTTCTCTGAAGGTCGTTCACCAGGGACATCAGTTCATCTTCTTCGAGCTTTTTTGTAAATAATGAATTGATGGTGTTGGCCAGCGTTTTTATTTTTCGCGGTCGTGACTGTCCTCGGCCGGCAAGATTCTTAACGATGGCCGAGATCTTTTCATCGTTGTTGATCGCGTTTGACATCCGCAGAACCGGAATTGCAGCAAGGTCATTTTCACGCTGGATTCTGATATTTCGGGATTTCAGATGTTTGATCAGGGAATCGAAACCGGCATCTTTTGATATCACGTGAAAGAAGGCATCCGGGTCTTGTGTAGAGAGTTCTCCAACATAAAAGGCAAGATGAAAATCAAGGGCGTTCTTTCCATTCCCGCCGATTTTTACGTACTTGGCGTTTTCGCCCAGCCGCTGCATCACCTCCGCAAATTCATAGGGGATTTTAGCCTGGTTTTCGCCGACGAAAATGAGAACTTTAAACGGATGGCCGGACAAGGCTTCCAGGTTCTTTGGCTGAACGTTTTCGTAATCTATGAGCACGTAGTTTGTCGGCAAAGCCCACTCCTTCCTGTTTTCAGCTGTTTAACCCGGTTATTTCACGAAATGCATTCGTTCATTTGCAAGGCACTCCGGGGTGCAGCTGTACTTTTCGTACCGCAAGCCCCGGATAACGCAGCAAATGGGCGAATGCATTTCGCCCCCAGGGTAAAAATTTTTCAAGCATTTGTCTTTCTCAATAGAAATAACAAAGCGTGTCTCTGGTTTTTACGTCAAGTTTACATCTAACCGACTATTATCAGGATCATTTTAAAACTTGCTGAAAAATTTTCATGAAATATCCGGGTTAATTTTGTTTCGAGGAGCCACCATCGCCACCGCCGCATCAGCAATCACAGTGTTTTAGGCCTCAAAAAACTTATTATAGGTGTGTTTTAGGGGGACATTTTGGATCTATTTCACATGATATCAGTTAATTGCCGCGGCCCGACTCCGTTTCGCTATGCGACCACAAAATTAATGATAATCATACAAGTTGAGTGCAGGAAATGCGCGCAGATAACCCGTCTGTGTGGCAATCAGCTCGGCGGTCGACTTAGAGTCAACATTTGGAGCAAGCACGCTTTGACAGCAAATTGCAGGGTCTACTACATCAACCAACCCCCACCCGGCGAACGACGTTAGGTAGCCAATGCGAATTGTTCCATCTGGACACGTAGTGACAATCTTGTAGACGAGCAAACGAAACTCATAGATATATATAGCTCCAATCTGGTAATGCACGACATCGTATATTGCATCGTGTGAAGTCCCGCTTCCGCCAAATCCTGCGATGCTTACACCAGCACCCACAGGAACCCCTCCTTTTTGCGTGACTATTACGACGTTTGTATGGGTTTCACAGACAGTTGTCTGCATGTGTCTATAAAGAATCCCATAGGATGTATACTCGCATCCGTCTGAAGTGTGCCCTGTCCCATGTACCCATGTATCAAGCTCTACAAAACCAGGAGTTCCTGATTTCCCGGTGCCATGAAACTTTTTTCGAACATTGGGCGGTGGTGGCAAGTCATGCTTTGGCTCCGAGAAATCATCCTTTCCGGGTGTTACCAGATGGCGGCTCCATCTATATTCTCCCTCAACAATTCTTGAGGATAGTATTACGTGGTGCGATGCAACGACTAAGCCTTTAAGTGCTTCTGGGTCAATTCCAATTGGGATAATAGCCTCTGGGGATAGGATCGTGCCTGAGCCCCTTTTTTTAGCTGCGTTCATAATAAAATTCCTCCCATCGTTTAACCTTATGTTATATTGTTAGTGCCAACGGTATGAATAAACTGCCTGGCTTTAAAGTCCCGACCCATCTCTGTTTATATTATGTTGCCAAGTCCCACTATCGGTGAGCGTGGTTGGAGGCGGTGGTAACATGCCCCTAACCTGCCGGCAAGGGATCGCAGCGGATTTGCATATTATTCTTTCAAATCTTGGATAGAGTGTAGACATCTGTTAAAAAAATCGTGATCCATAGAATTAATACAACCGCGGCAGCTATTTGAGAGACGATAAGAATCCGCCAATATGTTAACGGGAGACCATTTTCGACACAGATTTTTTTATATTCTCTCCATTGCTTGAATTGTTCTGAAGGAAGACCAGAGCAAATTACCTTTTGACCATATTTTTCCAAAGTAGGAATCACCTTTATTGTGTAAACCGCGATCCCTGTGATGATAAACAGTGCTCCAAACGCCCAAATTGAAATGATGAAGGTTTCTTTATACACTTGATAAACCTGTCAGGTACGCTTGAGCCGTTGCTCCCACCAAACCGATAACCCCATAATCATGAATCCCGAACTATACCGCACACCGGCAATAGCTGTGTTTTTGGCCTCAAAAAACTCATTATAGGTGTGTTTTTGGGGGCCATTTTGGATCTATTTCATATGAAATCAATTAATTGCCGTGGCCCGACCCGCCGCCGCTGAAGACAGTAAGGCCGTATCTTTTTTTGTCTCGAATAACCAGTGCTTCCAGCGCTGACGGTCTTTCGCAAATTTCAGGAGAAATTCCTTCTTATGACAACGATGAGTTATATGCCATATGCAGCCGGGGATGAAATGTCGTCTCGCTCGTGGCATTTTTCAGCATCCTTCTTAAAAGGCTGTTTTTACCCCTAAAAAGTGAGTTCTAAGCATCATACAAGGTATCTACATGAAGTCCTTTTATCGTATTAACAACAGCTTATCGTGGTCGGACCCCAGCGACGGGAGTAAAAATCCAGTGAAGTGATTTGTTATACCTTTCCCTCATCATTTGGATTTGAAAAAGCAGGAACTTGCTTGAATGCAGCAACTGCTTCTTTGACCTCTTTTTTATTTTTGAATCTCCAATTCTTATTTATATAATCTGACCATCTGTTCAGTTTAGACAAGTTGAATTGAATCGATAATATCGTTTTAAATTTTGCATACCTTAGAACTGCTTTATCTGGAACGAAAAATTGCAGCCTTATAAACAGGGTTTCGTATGCCGCTACCAATGCCGAGATATATACAAAAGGGATAAATAGGATTGACAATAGAATAGGCATATAAAAACTTTCAAGATTTTGGATAGTTGCAAAATTTTCAAAATCCGTAACGACGTTATAGAAGGCATAAAACAAAATGAACAATCCAGCTGCTATCAAAATAGCATTCAGCAATTTATCAACGATTTCGTACTCTTTGTTTCTTTCAGCGATAGCTTTCATGCCACCAATGAATGCAGACACAGGGACAATTATAAACTCGATCCAAAAATTGAATACATATAAGTTTACGAAAAACTCCACAAAGACGAGCCCTTTAATGTTGTCTTTGACTGAATTTTTAAAAAAATGTTGTTCATTTGCTTTGCGGAAATTAAAAAGCATTACAAATGCAACAAATACACTCCATAAAACGGTCATAGGAATATGGTCTATCTTCCATATTGCCATAGCCTTTAGAATCCAAATTAAACACGCGATATACGTGAACATTAGCAAGTATGATAATGTCAGTTTCCACGCAAAAAAGGCTTTGATTAGTTGAAAAAAGGACTTTCTGATCTTTGAATGAGAGACACACCAAGTAATAGCAAAAAGAATCCAGATTAATACAGCAAGTTCTCTGCTGTTCAATGCTTGAAAAAATTTCTGGATAATTTTCATCACTTAAGGTCTTTTGTGGTATAACGCTGCGCCAGACCAGCGGGCGCATTTTTTTGCCCGTGATGTTCCCCTCAAAAAGTGGACTATTGTTTGTATGCGCTTGACTGTTGCTCAAATTCAACTGGAGAACAATAGTTCAATGCCGAGTGTAATCGTTTTTTGTTATAAAAATGTGTGATGTACCCT
>JBFLWU010000044.1:0-41588 GCA_040757625.1 Thermodesulfobacteriota bacterium
AGCCCGGATAATTTCGTCAAGTCCATCACGTCGGGGGCCAAGGCATACATCCCCAAAGAGAAAATGACGGATATCGCCGTTTTTCTGGCGGATTTCCTGCAAGCGCAGGCCGATCCCCAAACCCCAATTAAATGGTTCTTCCGGCGCAAATCATTTTTTGATGCGCAGTTTGGAAAGGGCTGGATTGATAAGTACCGGGAGTTGAGGGAGCAGTATGGGCCATATTACGATGACTAGAAGTCATTTCAAAACCCCATCTGAGGCCAGATAACTGCGTTGCAAGCCTCTTCAAAATGCTCACAACCGCAGAAGGTTGCTGCGCATTTTCATCGGCTTGCGCCTTGTTCTCGGGCCTGATCCGAGGTTTTGAAACGACTTCAAACGAAACAATCTGACGCAAAAAGGGCATGAAAAATTCGAGTCAAAGCGACCATAAAACCGAATGCCGCGGCAGCGGGACTCACTACGACCCTCCTCCCCTTTTGGGGAACAATCCGCAGAATTGGACACATCGCCTTTGTTTTGCGGCGAATGTCGAAGAAAAAGTATCCCTTTGATGGGTCAGCGGGATAGAAGCCGCACCATCAGGTGTGCCGCCCGGTTGAGACTGTCGAGATCGTCGGCCGGCAGGAAATAGTCGATATAGGGCAGGGCTGTTTTCATTCCCTGGCACAGGGGCTGATACTCCGGATCGCCGGCCAGGGGGTTTAACCAGATGATCCGGTCGGCCTTCCGTTGCAGGTTCATCATTTCCTGCCGCAGGAGTTGCTTTTCTCCCAAATCCCAGCCGTCGCTTAAAATAACCACCAATGCCCGTCGGCCGAGTAGCCGGCGACCGTGTATCTGGTTATACTCCTGCAGGGACTGCCCAATGCGGGTCCCGCCCGACCAGTCCGGCACAAGCCGGCAGAGGGTATCCATCACCTGCTCGGTTTGCATCCGCCGGAAAAAAGAGGTGATTCTCACCAGTGCAGTGGAAAATACAAATATTTCCGATTTTGAGCCGACCATTCTGAGGCTGAGGATAATGGGCAGAACCATCCGGGCATAACGGTCCATGGAGCCGCTGACATCGATCAGAAACACCACGCGCTTCAGTTTTTTTTTGTGTGTTTTATAATGAAGCTCCATGGGAAGGCCTTCGTATTTCAGACTGCGGCGCATGACAAAGGGAAAGTCGATATCCGCAGTTTTCCAGGTTTTTTTAAAACGGCGGGACGCGACAGGCTTGAAGGGGTGGAGCATGTTTTTTAGGACGCGTTTTGCATGGGGGATGTCGGCCTTGTCGAAGCAGGCGATGATATTTTGTTCGGCTGCCGGCAGCGGGCTGTATGAGGTGTCGTGGTCTGTTCCATCATGGCCGTCAGTTGAATCGGCTGCCGGTTGGCTGATAACTGTTTGAAAATCGGATTCGCATGCAGACAGCTGATCGGTCGACTGATTTTCGGGCGATTCGGCATCAACGGAACGTTCCGGCGCATCTGCCCGGGCGTCCCAGAATTCATAAAAGCGATCGGCAAACTGATGCCACTCCGCCTCATTCTTAGCAAGGTTTGACCGCAGTGCAGCGAAAAAATCTTCACGAACAAATGGATCGATTTCGAGCAGGCTGCTGACGGCGTCCTGGGTTCCGGTAGGCGATGCCTTGAAACCGCGGCGCTTGAGAAAATCGGAAAAGCGGATGATTTTTTCCGTCAACCCCGCGGTATTTTTTGTATTGACGAATTCAAATGAATTCGGCCCGCTGGTCATGGTCGGCCCAGATCTCCTCTGTAAATTTTTGGATATCCTCATGATATTTCAGGATACAGCCCAAGGTTTCCATGACAATTTCTTCGTCCAGATGATCTTTGTGCATCGCCAGAAGCGCCTGGGCCCAGTCCAATGCTTCCGAAATGCCGGGCTTTTTCAAAAAATCCACCGTCCGGATCTTCTGCATAAAGCCGGTTATCTGCTCGGCGAAGCGGATTTCGATGCCAGGCAGGCGGGTTGTAATGATCCGGTATTCCTTTTCAAAGCTGGGATATTCAATCCAATGATACAGACATCGCCTTTTAAGGGCGTCATGGATGTCGCGGGTGCGGTTGGATGTGATAACGACCAGGGGTTTTGACTTGGCGGACAGGGTGCCGATCTCTGGAATCGTGACCTGAAAAGCGGACAGGATTTCCAGTAAAAAGGCTTCGAATTCTTCATCGGATCTATCAAGCTCATCGATGAGCAGCACCGTGGTGTTGCCGGTCGGTCGTAAGATAGCTTCCAGCAGAGGACGTTTAATCAGAAATTTGGGGCTGTAAATGGCCTGTTCGATTTCCTGTCTGGTTTTGTCGCCATGTTCTTCCAGACGGATTTGCAGGAGTTGCTTGGGATAATTCCATTCATAAAGGGCGGTGCCGGCATCGAGTCCTTCATAACACTGCAGACGGATAAGCTCCGTTTGAAACATTCTTGCCAGTACAATCGCCACTTCGGTCTTGCCGACACCCGGTTCGCCTTCAAGGAAAACCGGTTTGTCCAAACGGTCTGCCAAAAAAAGAACCGTTGCCAGAGAACGTTCGGCAATATAATCAACATCAGCAAGCCTGGACATGACATGGTCGATTGATTTAAAGCGTGAGGCCAATGGCGTCTCCTTGGAGCATTTGCAAAACGCTCCCTTTTGTTCGATTTCGGCTACAGGTTCAAATGTTAATCCTCGAAATACTCCATGTATTTCATAGGCTTAAATTAGCGCCTTCCATGAATTTGAACAAAATAGAGCATTTTCAAAAGTTTCTTGTGTCAATAAAGCCTAACGTTGCTTTGTCAGGTTAAAGTCGTGTGTGGTACGGTCTGTTTCATTTATACTTGAAGTCTGAATCGAAAGCAAGACCCTGAGATGTCAATAAAAAGATAGTCGCGAACATGCATTTGCGGCTTTTATTAAAATGGAATGAATGGTATAAATAACAAATTTCGTTCAGTAATGGTTTAATAAATTGGGGAGGCCGGGAGGCTTGGAATAAGGGAGGCGAATGCACCCATGACGGGATTTCTTGTGATTTTTTTTACACTTTATACGGCAATGCATGCCGTGTTCTATTTGCGCGTGCGGGTGCTTCTGCCTGAGCGCCGGTTTCTTCATCCCCTTTTCGTTTTGTTCCTCCTGCTGATGATTGTTGCGCCATTGATCAGCCGCCTGCTGGAAAGAAGCGGCCATGAGGCGACGGCCAAATATCTGGCCGTTATTGCCTTTAACTGGACGGGTTTCATCTTCATTGCCTTCTGCGGTGCGATGGTGATGCTGACGATCGACGGCTGCTTATGGGCACTGAATTATTTCGGCGGTGCCAACCTGCCGTTGCTGACCGGAAGGTACCCGTCCCTATTTCTGGTCGGCATTGTCCTGTCACTATGCGCCTATGGTTACATGGAATCGCGCGCCATTCAAACCGAGCGCATCCGGATCGAGACGGCCAAACTTCCGCCCGGGACGGATCGGTTGAAAATCGTCCAGATCTCCGACGTTCATATCGGCCTGCTGACCCAGCGGACTGTCTTGAATCGCATTGCCGAAGAGGTGGCGGCTGAAAACCCGGACGTTGTCGTCAGCACCGGGGATTTTGTGGATGGAATGAATGGGCATCTTTCCGATTTGTCGGGCCTTTTTGAAAGAATTGAGGCGCGACTAGGAAAATTTGCCGTAACCGGAAATCACGAATTTTATACCGGTCTATCCCGGGCATCGGAATTCACGCGCAAGTTCGGCTTTACCCTCCTGCGGGGGGAGGTCCGGACCGTTGGGTCGGTTCTGAATATCGTCGGGGTCGATGATCCCGCCGTCAGCGATGAACGCGATGAAGCCGAACTGCTGTCTTCCGTTCAGAACGGTCTTTTTACCCTTTTACTCAAGCATCGGCCATGGGTTTCGAAAAGCAGCCGGGGACGATTTGATTTGCAGCTTTCCGGGCATACGCACGGGGGGCAGATTTATCCGTTTATCCATGTGGTCTCCCTGCAATACCCGCTGCCGGTGGGGATGGTGGCGCTTCAAAACGGATCGTTTATTTATACCAGCCGGGGCTCCGGCACGTGGGGTCCGCAAATGCGACTGTTATCCAAGCCGGAAGTCACCGTTTTCGAACTTGTCAGGAAATAGAAACTATCTCAAAAAAATATATAATTATTTCAGGAGCCGGGGAGTATTGCATACGTTCTCCGGTCCGGACCGGGACAGCCGGTAAAAGATGAAGTGCCGACGGTTCACTCTATAGAAAGCTCCCCGACCTTTCATTCATTGAGTATAATTTGTTTTGATATGACTGGTAGTGTCGTTCTGCTGGATATAAGAGGAAAAGGAAAGAGCGGTTGACAATAATCAGCGGGCTCATGTACTAATCAGGATCATTTCCGAATCGGATCATCCCGGTGGCCGCGTTTTAAGGCAACTTGTGTTTTATTGGTGACCGCAAAAATCTATTTACTCAAAATGATTGATGCTGAATATGAAAATTGCAATTGCACAGGTTAATACGATAGTCGGCGATTTTGCCCACAATTATAACCGGATCCATCATTTCGCCGAACGTGCCAAAGCGCTTTCATGCGATCTGGTCATATTTTCAGAACTCGTTATTCCCGGTTATCCCCCCAGGGACCTTCTGGAAAAAAAGGATTTCATTGATGCCAACCTGGCCTGTCTCGGCAGGCTAGTCGGTTCCATCCGGGGGATCGGCGTTATCTGCGGTTACGTCGATAAGAGTTCGGCCGATGAGGGCAACCCGCTTTTTAATTCGGCCGCGTTTTTTGAAAACGGCGTCGTTCTGCACAAGGTCAACAAGCGGTTGCTGCCGACCTATGATATTTTTGATGAGGGGCGCTATTTTGAACCCGGAACGGAGTGCGCTGCATATCCCTACCATGGGCGCCGGATCGGCCTGACCATCTGCGAGGACGTCTGGAACGACAAGGACATATTCAAGCGCAGAATTTACCACAGCGATCCGGTCAACCAGATGATTCAGCAGGGAGCCGATCTGATCGTCAATATATCGGCCTCGCCGTTTTATGCCGGCAAGAGAGAGTTCCGGCAACACATGCTGGGTTCTATTGCACGAAAATACGGGGTGTTATTGATATATGCCAACCAGGTCGGCGGCAACGACAGCGTCCTTTTTGACGGGATCAGCTGCGCTTTCGATCAGAAAGGCAATATGATCGCAAGGGCGAAAGATTTTGGGGAAGATCTCGTCGTATTTGATACCGACCATAACAGCGGTGAAATCCATGATATTGCGGCATCGGATCCGGAGTGTATTTTTAAGGCACTGGTGATGGGGACTCACGATTATGTTGCCAAATGCGGTTTTTCAAAAGTGGTGGTGGGGCTGAGCGGCGGGATTGATTCGGCCATAACCGCTTGTATCGCCGTAGAAGCTCTGGGAAAAGAAAATGTCTTAACCGTGTTCATGCCTTCACGGTACACGTCCAAAGACAACCATGAAGATACCCAACAGCTCGCCCGTAATCTGGGTGTTGAGCTGTTGAACATTCCCATTGACAGCATGTTCAAAGAGTTTGTTCGGTTTCTGTCGCCTTCTTTCAGCGAAGAAGATCCGGGTGTTATGGAGCAGAATTTGCAGGCCCGCATCCGCGGCACCATTTTGATGGCCCTGTCGAACAAATATGGTTCCCTGCTGCTGTCCACCGGGAACAAGTCCGAACTAGCCGTGGGATATTGTACGCTATACGGCGATATGAGCGGCGGCCTGGCCGTCATCTCGGATGTTCCCAAGACCGTCATCTACAAACTGGCCCATTTTTACAACAGGGACAAAGAGTATATCCCGCAAAGGATCATCCGCAAGGCGCCGTCGGCTGAATTGAAGCCCGACCAGACGGACCAGGACGACCTGCCGCCGTATGAAGCGCTGGACCCGATTCTCAAAAGCTACATCGAAGACTCCAAGGGAGCGGACGAGCTGGTGCAAATGGGGTTCGATAAAAACCTGGTGAAGGACATCATTTCAAAAGTGGACCGCAACGAGTACAAACGCCACCAGGCGGCCCCGGGTCTGAAGGTGACCTCAAAGGCCTTCGGTTACGGTCGAAGGTATCCCATCGCCCAGAGATTCAAGCCCGACTTGTTGTGAGGGGCGCCAGGCCGCCGGCAAACGGTGAAGCAACGATGGCTCACGCCATTGAGACTCCCCTTCCGCTCAATCATTGGGAGTATAATTTTCTTGAGATGACTATTACTGAGTATGATGCCAGCCGCCGGACAATTGCATGCCGACGATTCGCCAACAGATGATCGATCTGCTCTCCCGGGAAGCCTGGGGGGCGCGCGACCTTTCCCGAGCCTTGGGCATTTCGGAAAAAGAGGTATATGACCATCTGCCCCACATTCAGCGGACGGTTACTTCAGGCGGCCGCCGGTTCCAGGTAGCTCCGGCGGCGTGTCTTTCGTGCGGGTATATTTTCAACAAGCGTTCCCGCCTGACCCGTCCGGGCCGCTGTGTTCGCTGTAAGGGCGAACGGATATCGGAACCGCTTTTTCAAATCAGTATGGCCGGCCACTGCGACGGACGAATAGGGGGATAAACAATGAACGGGGATCAATTCCATGGTGTGTTTCCGTATCTGGTGTCGCCGGTGGATTCCGAAGGAAATGTGAAGGCGGAGGTGCTGGCCCGCCTGGTGGACCATCTGGTGCGTGCCGGCGTCCACGGGCTGACCCCGCTCGGCAGCACCGGCGAATTTGCCTATTTGAACCGGGAGCAGCGCCGCCGGGTGGTTGAAGTGGTTCTGGAAGCCAATGCCGGACGGGTGCCGGTGGTCGCCGGCGTTGCCGCTACAACCACGGCAGAGGCGGTCCGGCAGGCGCGTGAATTCGAACAAATGGGCGTGGACGGCATTCTGGCAATCATGGAAGCCTATTTCCCCGTTCCGGAAACCGGCGTTGTTCGCTACTTCAGCGAGATCGCCCAGGCGGTTTCCTGCCCGCTAACCCTCTATACCAATCCCAATTTTCAGCGGGTCGATCTGACCATCGATGCCATCGCAAAGCTGGCTGAAATTCCGAACATCAACTACGTCAAGGACGCCTCGTCCAACACCGGCCGGCTGCTGTCCATCATCAACCGGGTGGGGGACCGACTGAAGGTTTTCAGCGCGTCGGCGCACATCCCGGTGTGCGTCCTGCTGATCGGCGGGGTAGGGTGGATGGCCGGTCCCGCCTGTATCATTCCCGCCCAGAGTGTCAGGTTGTATGATCTGGCCGTGGCAAAAAAGTGGGAAGAGGCGATGATATTGCAGCGCAACCTCTGGGGGATCAACCAGGTATTCGCCAAGTATTCCCTGGCGGCCTGCATCAAAACAGGCCTGGCATTGCAGGGCTTTGAGGTGGGCGATCCCCTGCCGCCGCAGGAACCGTTATCGATGAAGGCCAAGGATGAAATCCGGCAGGCGCTTATGAATGTGGGCGGTTTATAAGCCCTCCTGTATTTGTAAACAAAGACAGTTCACGATGAAACGCTGAATTGATTAGCGGCGAGTCTTGGCGGGTCACCTTGCCGAGAAATCGTATCGTTATATTTTTGCTTGACAGATCTTATCTAACTATCCTATAAATCACATAATTTCAGTGATTACCGGTATGGTCCCAACCAGCGGAGATCTTTAACCCATATCACATTTGAGGAAAAGAAGATGATACTGCCAAAAGTTGAAATCAAGAAAATCCTTTACGCCACCGACCTTTCTGAAAGCGCCCGTCATGCCTTCGCCTATGCAGTCAGCCTTGCCAATGCCTATGGGGCCTCGATCACGATCCTGCATGTGCTTTTTAACGTTCCGAATGTGGATTCGATCGCAGCATTCTACATCGGGCAGGATGAATGGAATAAAATTAAACAGCGAACCCTTGATGATGCGCGCCAGGCCTTGATCGGCAAGAAACGAGAGAATGTCGCCATCAAGGAAATTCTGAGCCGGTTCAGTGAAACCGTTTCGGCCGAGGCCGAAGCTGCCGCTGCATTAACAGACGAAATTCTCATTAAAAAAGGAAACCCAGAGGATCAAATTCTGCAACAGGCCGAAGAGCGCCACTGCGACCTCATCGTGATGGGATCCCACGGCCACGGCGCTATTGCCGAAGCGGTTATCGGCAGCACCGCCCGCAAGGTGCTGCGGCGATCCAAAATTCCCGTTCTGGTGGTGAGGCTGCCCCAGGAAAATGGATGACCCTTCGCCCTTGGGGTCGTTTCTTTTAGTGGATTAACCGGACTTCTCTGGGGGTATTATTCAGCTTCCAGCCGGCCCTGCCAGGTATTCCTATCCGTCAGCCTTGCGTGAATCAGATTCAGCGTTTCTGACTTTTTCAGAGACCACTGCGGGGCGACCAGTTCATCCGGGTGTGGATCTCCGGTAAGACGCTGGATGACCATATTCCCGGGAAGGTGTTCCAGAAAATCGCAGACCAGATCGACGTATTCCTGCTGCTCCAGGCAGCGGTACTCGCCGCGCGCATATAATGTTTCAAGCCGGGTTCCCCTGACGACGTAGAGGAGATGAAGCTTGACCCCGTCGATTCCCATGGCGGCGATGGTTTGGGCCGTCGTGATCATATCCTTTTTTTTCTCTTGGGGAAGGCCGAGGATGACATGGGCGCAAACCTTGATTCCTCTGTTTCGGGTGGCGGCAACGGCGGTTTTAAAACTTTTGAAGTCGTGCCCCCTGTTGATGATTGCAAGAGACCGATCATGAACCGACTGCAGCCCGTATTCGATCCATATCAGATGATTCCGGGCATACGTCTGAAGGAGATTCAGTACCGGCTCCGAAACGCAGTCCGGCCGCGTACCGATGGATAACCCCACCACGTCTTTGACCGACAGCGCTTCCGCATAGAGTCTTTCAAGGGTTTGCACGGGGGCGTATGTATTTGTAAATGACTGAAAATAAGCGATAAACCGTTCGGCACGGTAGCGTCGCGCCAGTAAGGTTTTTCCGGTTTCCAGTTGCTGTGTAATGCTGAGGCCGCGGGCGTGGGCCCCGGTGCCGGATCCCTTGGAGTTGCAGTAGATGCATCCCTCCTTTGAAAGGGTGCCGTCCCGGTTCGGACAGGAGAGGCCGGCATCCAGGGATATTTTCTGTACCCGGCAGCCGAAGAGGTTGCGCAGATAGGTATTGAAATCGAAATACCTTTTTTCCATGCTGGGACGCTGTTCCATAAGTATCTAACAGGTTGTTGAAAAACTGCTTCTGGGGTCGCCATAGAGCGTTGCGCGGCTCTCATATACGCTTGAATATGCTGCGCACGTCGAATCGCCGTGCGCCTTGCCTGACGATCGGATCCTAGTTTTCAACAACCTGATAGGGCCTTATTCTCGTGTTTTTTACGGCAGAAAATTTTTAAATATATTTAACGCACCCAAAGCCGCAAAGCTCGCAATGAAACATAAAAAGAAAACAGTTTAACGATCTCGGGGCTTTAGCGCCTTTGCTAGAGATTTTTTCAGCTCCGACTATGCCGGGTTAGGGTTTATTGACGTTCGGTTTCTATAAGTATATACATTATGAATCTAAATAAAAGAAACAAAAATGAATTCTCAACAAAACATATATGATGTGATCGTGGTGGGCGCCGGGCATGCCGGTTGCGAGGCTGCCCTGGCTTCCGCCCGGATGGGCTGCCGGGTCCTTCTCTTGGCGATCGATCTGGATAAGGTTGCGGCTATGCCCTGCAGCCCCTCCATCGGCGGCATGGCAAAGGGACAGCTGGTAAAGGAAGTGGATGCCCTGGGCGGCGAAATGGCCAAAATTACGGATAAAACCGCCATACAGTATAAAACCCTGAACACCAAAAAAGGACCGGCCGTTCATTCAACCCGAACGCAAAACGACAAGAAGCGCTATCATATGGCGATGAAAACAGTGGTTGAAAAACAGCCGGGCCTGGAACTCAAGCAGGCCATGGTCGACCGTTTGATCGTGGCGGACGGGAGTATCGCCGGTGTAGCGGATGCCACCGGATTTGAATATTCGTCCCAAACGGTTGTGCTGGCGACCGGAACTTTTTTAAGCGGGCTGGTCCATATCGGTTTCAGTTCATTCAAGGCGGGAAGGGCAGGGGAGTTCGCCTCCTATGGGCTTGCCGACGATTTAAAACGACTGGGCTTCATGCTCGGAAGGATGAAAACGGGAACGCCGCCCCGAATCAAAAGATCCAGTATCGATTTCAGCAAATTCAAGGCACAGGAGGCGGACCAGGAGCCCGTGCCCTTTTCCGTTTTTACCGATAAAATAACCCTGCCGCAGCTTCCCAGCTACATCGGCCATACCAATGAAGCGGGCCATAAAATTGTGCGGGAAAACCTCGAACGGTCTGCCTTGTACGGCGGCATCATCAAAGGGGTGTCGGCGAGGTACTGCCCTTCATTTGAAGATAAGATCGTGCGGTTTCCTGAGAAAAATCGTCATCAGATCATCCTGGAACCCGAAGGACTCGATACCGATGAAATCTATGCAAGCGGTCTGGGCAACAGCCTTCCGCTGGAAATACAGCTCCGGTTTGTCCATTCCATTGAGGGGCTGGAGTCCGCCCAAATCATGCGGCCGGCATATGCCATTGAATATGATTACATCAATCCGATAGAGTTGAAGCCGAACCTGGAAACAAAGAAAATCAAGGGGCTGTTCTTAGCCGGCCAGATCAACGGCACTTCCGGATACGAGGAGGCGGCGGCTCAGGGACTCTGGGCCGGCATCAACGCTGCCTGCAGGGTGCAGAAGCGGCCGCCTTTTATTCTGGACCGTTCCGAAGCGTATATGGGAGTGATGATCGATGATCTGGTTACCAGGGGGACCCGGGAACCTTACCGGATGTTTACTTCGCGGGCCGAGTACCGCCTGATGTTGCGCGAAGACAATGCGGATTTGCGGTTGATGGATAAAGGCTATGCCTTGGGTCTTATCGCCCGGGGCAGAGTGCTGGAGGTTGCTGAACGAAAAAAGCAGATTGATGCCGAGATCAGCCGGGTCAGAAAGACGGTGATAAAACCGACGGAAGAAGTTAATGCATACCTGGCCCAAAAGGGGACCCAGCCGATAACCAGCGGTACCCCTCTGGATCAGCTTTTAAAAAGGACAGAACTCGACTACGGCTTGGTCGAGGCGTTTGCAAAAAGGGATGATTATATAGACAAAAAAACGTCTCGCCAGGTTGAAATCGAGATTAAATACGAAGGTTATATCCAAAAGCAGCTTAAAGAAATCGACAAGTTCAAGAATCTGGAAAAAAATTTCATACCGGATGAATTTGATTATATGAACGTGCACGGACTTTCAAATGAATTAAAATCAAAACTGTCTTCCATTAAGCCAAAATCCTTAGGACAGGCGTCCCGCATTGACGGCATGACGCCGGCTGCACTTTCAGTGCTGATGATAGCGCTTAAAATATATGAAAAGTCTCGTCAACAGCCTTAAATGGGCCGGGTATTTTTAAGCAAATGAGAACAGCCTTCGTTCCAAATGCACCAATGGCCTTGACACCGGATAGTTTACACCTTATTTTTTAAACCAAACATATTAAGCAGTTAAGAATTATCTTGAGATGCGATGACAGGAAACCCATACGATGCCTGAAACAGATTATTATAAAATACTCGGTGTGGAAAAAAACGCTTCCGATACGGAAATCAAAAAGGCATATCGAAAGCTTGCGATGAAATATCACCCGGATCATGCCAAGGGCGATAAGACTGCCGAGGAAAAGTTTAAACAGCTCAGCGAGGCTTATGCCGTATTAAGTGACAAGGAAAAACGCAAACAGTACGATCAATTCGGCTCCACCGGCTTCCATCAACGCTTTTCCCAGGAAGATATTTTTAGGGGGTTTGACTTTTCCGATATTTTCAGGGAATTCGGGTTTGGCGGTGCAACTTTCAGCGGCGGCCGCAAGGGGGGCGCCCGCTTTTCCTTCGGTGGCGGCAGCCCATTCGGCAATGTTCAGCAACAGGCGGCGATGAAAGGATCTGATCTGATTTATGAGCTGCCGCTGACTATACATGAGGTCGCTGCCGGAACCAGCAAGACCGTCAGTTTTCAACATAAAGGGCAGAGTGAAAAGATTACGGTTAAGATTCCCAAAGGGATGATTACCGGAAAAAAACTGCGGCTGGCCGGCAAAGGTGAACAGAGCCCCTATGGCGGACCGGCCGGTGACCTTTATATCCAAGCGAAAATCATGGATGATCCGGTTTACCGTTCGGAAGAATATGATCTTTATGTGGAACGAAAAATTAAACTGACCGAAGCGATTTTAGGCACCACTATATCGGTTCCGACCATCACGGGCAAAGAATTGAGCCTTAAAATACCCGCCGGCACAAAGCATAAAACCAAAATGCGTCTTTCCGGGCATGGGTTGCCCCATATGCAGGGAAGAGCAAAAGGCGATCTCTATGTAATCATTGATGTGAACATCCCCACGCAACTTACCTCCGAACAGAAAAACCTGATTGACAAATTAGCGGCTTCCGGCTTGTAACAAATTAAAATTATTGACAAGTAGAACAAATAGAGGTACTTATGTTCTGTTAGATGGTTTACCGGCTTTTTTGCCGGTAGGTATTTTGGTCTGAAAGCAAAACAAGAAATATGGCTGAACTCATATCGGTTTTAACAAAAGGAGAAATTAAGGAGCACGTTGCCCGGGTGGCCAAGAATATTTCTTGCGACTATCAAAATGGCGAGTTGGTGTTGATTGGTGTTTTAAAAGGCGCTTTTATTTTTCTTTCGGATCTGGCACGGGAAATTACGGTGCCGGTCAAAATCGATTTCGTGGAGGCCTCCAGCTATGGCGCCGGGACCAGTTCTTCGGGCAGGGTGCGCATAACCAAGGAAATTGAGATCGATATTACCGGCAAAGACGTTCTTCTGGTCGAAGATATCGTGGATACCGGTTTAACCCTGACGGTTTTGATAGAATATATAAAATCTTTAAAACCTAAAACGGTTAAAGTTTGCACGCTGCTTTCCAAATGCGCGCGGCGCAAGGTAAAAATCCATATCGATTATGCCTGCCATGAAATCCAAAACGGATATGTGGTAGGCTACGGGCTTGACCATGCTGGCGACTATCGACATTTGCCGCAGCTCTATGAATTGAAATTATAAGCAATGAGGATACGCCATGATTATTACCTGTGAGCAATGTGAAACGAGTTTCAATTTGGATGAAGGGCTTTTGAAACCGGACGGTTCAAAAGTTCGCTGTTCAAAATGCAAACACATATTCTCAGCCTATCCACCCGCAACGGCAACAGACGTTGAAGAGGCCGCAGCGGGAGACGCTCGGACGGACATTGCCGCGAAAGGCGTTGGAGCGCCTGTCGAAACAGGCGCGGCGGCGGAAACGATAGACAGGGCGGAAGCGAAGGAACTGGACCTGTCCGGATTGGATGAAGAATTGAAACTGGCGGAAGAACCAGGCGGTGAAGACCTGTCACTGGATTTAGGCCTGGACCTGGATTCCGGGGAAGCGGAACCGGCTGCCGCAGAAACCGGGGAAGAAGAGCTGGATCTTTCCGGATTGGATGAAGAACTTGAGGCGGCCGAAAAACCAGAGGGAGCGGCTGCCGATAAAATAGAGGAAGAAGAACTGGACCTGTCCGGGCTGGATGAAGAGCTGAAACTGGCGGAAAAACCGGCGGAAGCGGCGGCGGGAGAGCCGGCCGATGAAGACCTGTCGCTGGATCTTGACTTGGATCTTGACCTGGAAACCGAAGAAAAAGAGTCGGCAGCTGCCGCGGGGGCGGCGGAAGAGGAGTTGGATCTGTCCGGGCTGGATGAGGCGCTGAAGCCGGCGGAGGAACCGGCTGAGGCGGCGGCGGGAGAGCCGGCCGATGAAGATCTGTCGCTGGATCTTGACTTGGATCTTGACCTGGAAACCGAAGAAAAAGAGCCGGCAGCGGCCGCGGGGGCGGCGGAAGAGGAACTGGACCTGTCCGGGCTGGATGAGGCGCTGAAGCCGGCGGAGGAATCGGCGGAGGCGGCGGGCGGGCCGGCCGATGAAGATCTGTCGCTGGATCTTACCCTTGACCTGGACGCCGAAGAAAAAGAGCCGGCAGCGGCCGAAACCGGGGAGGAAGAACTGGATTTATCGGACATTGAAAGTATGCTCGAGGAAGATACTCCTGCCAAGGGCGCTAAGAAAAGAGACAAGGGCGAGGCCGGTATTGAGGTTGAAGCCGAAGAAATTGATCTGTCCGAACTGGAAAAAATGCTGGATGCCGAAGAAGAGAGTGAACCTGCCGCAGAGGCTGCCGAAGAGCCCGAAGATCTGGAACTTGACCTTGATATCGACATTGAACCCGAGCCTGAAAAAAATGTTGAAACCGGTGAGAAAGAAACGGCGCTTGAAACCGCAGATTTGGACCTGACTGATTTAGAGACGGAATTGAAACTTGATGAAACCCCGGCGGCTGAAGTTAAAGAAGGCCCCTCAGAAGACCTCGAACTGGAATTTATCACCGAGGAACCGCAAGAGGAAGAACTCCGGCTCGATGAAGTTGTCGAAGAAGAACTTTCAGGCGCAACGCAGGAAATTTTGATGACGGTTGAAGAAGAACCGCCTGCTGTAAAAGAACAAACTGCTGAAGCAGTTGAAGCCGAGGCCGCAGCCGAGGAAAAAGCCGTGGAAAGCCCTCGGAAAAAGAAGGCTACCTTCAAACCCAAAAAACGTGTCAGTCCGCTTCTGGTGGCTCTTCTGGTAATTTTGCTGCTGATCGGCGCCGTGGTGGCATTGCCGAACTTCGGGATTCAGGTTCCTTATGTTAGCGACTTTGTAAAAAATATTCCAATAGGGGAGTACCTCAGAAATATTCCCTATGTCGGAGACCTGCTGGGCCCCAAAGCCGACGAGCGCGGCAACCTGAAAATGACTTCATTCGATATCAGCAGTAATTTTATCGAAAATACGAAAAGCGGGACTCTTTTTGTTATTTCCGGGAAAGTCAAAAATGGTTATGACCATCCGCGTGGATTTGTCAAAGTGACCGGCAGGCTATATGCCAAGGGTAAAAAGCTGTCTAAGGTACAATCCGTTTTCTGCGGCAATTTACTGACAGAGAAAGAACTGTCCGGTTTAGACATGGAGTCTATCAGGAAAAAACTTTTGGAACGCGCGGGGCAGAAACAATCAAATGCCCGGGTAGATCCCGGCAGTCATGTTCCGTTTATGCTGGTTTTTTCAAACTTGCCGGCCGATCTGGAGGAATTTGATATTCAGATCGAGGAATCCCTTCCGGCTTCATGAAAATAATGCCGGGTTTTATACTTGACTTAAAAGGAACGAACTGTTAGAGAAACCCTTCTTAAAAACCGGCAGACATCCAACCGGGGGTGAGGTCATATTTTTTGAACCGGAGCAAAATCAGACATGCTTTAAATTTCTCTCTGATGCAGCAGCCTCTGGTTCAGCGGGAATAATTTGAAAAAGCAATAATGGCGATGTAGCTCAGTTGGTCAGAGCATGCGGCTCATATCCGCAGTGTCCGGGGTTCAAATCCCTGCATCGCCACCACAGCTTGATACCCAGGCCCCTTTGAGAGATATCAGAGGGGCTTTTTTTATACTCAAGGGTTTCAAATTATTGGGTTGAAATAAATTATAGAATTATACTATATTTATTATGGTTTTCCGGCAAATCCCGATAAAATGACTGGCCGCCATAATAATCAGCTTCTTCGCGCGTGATTCTCACGCATAAGCGCGCGTAACATGGAACCGGATCGAACCCGCACCATGCATTCAAAGATGCATCCAATACGGGTGATTCGCAGAACGCCATGCGGTTCCATCCAGCGCCCCCAAGCGTTTGCAGGTAATGACACGCTCTGGGCCGGGTTACCATGGCGATCGCGTTTGGATCGATTTGTGTTTTATAGATAACCGCAATAGTTATGATGCTGAACGGGTTCCAGAAAATAGTCGAAGAGCGTATCCGCAAAGCCCAGGAGGAAGGTGAATTTGACAATCTGCCTGGTTCCGGCAAACCCTTGTCCCTGGATGACGTGAACGTTCCCGAAGATCTCCGGCTGGCCTATAAAATTCTTAAAAATGCGGAATGCCTCCCGCCTGAAATCGAATTAAAGAAAGAAATCACGCAAATTGAAGAGGTTCTGGCGGGCATGACGGATACTACCGAAAAATACCGTATTTTAAAAAAACTCAATTTTCTGATCCTGAAATTAAATCTGTCCCGCGGGGGATCTGTCAGATTTGAAATGCCCCAGCACTACGAAGTCAAGCTGGCAGCACATATGGAAGCCAACAAATCGTCTCGATCAAAATGAAGCCCCTGCAGTCCCGCTTTGGCGGGACCGGGCGTTCAGGCGAAGGCGAATAACCCCTTATTGTTGAGCAGAATCGCATGAAAAAATTAACCCTTGCGCTTTTATCCGGCGGTATTTCCACCGAACGGCAGGTTTCCCTGAACAGCGGCGATCAGGTATACGCAGCCCTGGACAAAGAAAAATACAACGTGGTGCGCTATGACCCCAAATCAGATCTGGAGCGCCTGATTGCCGACGCGCCCCGGATCGATGCGGCCCTGATTATCCTGCACGGACCGTTCGGGGAAGATGGAACCATCCAGGGGTTGCTGGACCTGCTCGGTATTCCCTATCAGGGCGCCGGTGTGCTGGGAAGTGCTGTGTCCATGAACAAACTGATTTCGAAACAGTTATATGAGCTGGCAGGACTGCCGGTCCCAGATTATATGACGGCCAAATTCGGTGACGCCCTTGATCCGGCGGATTGTGTCGAGCGACTGGGACTGCCGCTGGTAGTTAAGCCTGTAACCGGCGGATCCAGCATCGGGATGTCTATCGTAAAAAAGAAATCGGAATTACTTCCTGCCATGGAAGTTGCTTTCAAACATGATGAAACGGTTCTGATTGAAACTTTTATCAGGGGCCTGGAACTGACCGGTGCGGTGATCGGCAATGACAACTTGGAAGCGTTGCCCATTGTCGAAATTATTCCGGACAAGAACCATGATTTTTTCGATTATGAAGCTAAATATACCGCCGGTGTTACCGAGGAAATTTGTCCGGCCCGGATCGATGCGGACTTAACCGCCATGGCCCAGGATTTTGCGTTAAGGGCCCACAAGGCGCTGTATTGCAAGGGCTACAGCCGGACCGACATGATCCTGAGCGGCAGGGAATTGTTTGTGTTTGAAACCAATACCATCCCCGGTATGACCGCTACAAGTCTGTTGCCCCAGGCGGCGGCCGTCGCCGGGATTTCATTCAGTCAGCTCCTTGACCGGCTGATTCAGTTGAGTATTGAGGCTTATAATAGAAGCAAACAGCACCAGGTGCTGAAATGAACCCTAATGTTGCAACAACAACATGGCAACATTCAGGCAGGGGAGGTTGATTATGAAGGTTTTGGTGATCGGCGGCGGCGGCAGAGAGCATGCGTTGGTCTGGAAAATAGCTCAAAGTCCCAGGGTTAAAAAGATTTTTTGCGCACCGGGAAATGCCGGAATCGCCCGCCTGGCGACCTGTGTGCCGATCGGCTCGGAAGAAGTCAAAAAACTTCTCGATTTCGTAAAGGAAAACCGCATCGACCTGACGGTTGTTGGGCCCGAAGCCCCGTTAACCAGGGGGATTGTAGACATATTCGCTGAACAGGGACTGAAGATTTTCGGGGCAACCCGCAGGGCCGCCGAATTGGAATCCAGCAAATCATTTGCCAAATCGCTGATGAATAAATACGGGATTCCTACGGCCAAGGGACAAACCTTCACCAGTTACAAGAAGGCCGAAAGCTATATCCGGCAGATCGGGGCCCCGCTGGTGGTCAAGGCCGACGGGCTGGCGGCCGGTAAAGGCGTGATCGTATGCGATACGGTAAAAAAGGCCATTGAGGCTTTAAAACAAATCATGATTAAAAAAGAGTTCGGCGAGGCCGGCAGCAAAGTCGTCGTGGAGGAGTGCCTGAAGGGCGAGGAAGCTTCTTTTCTGGCATTTACGGATGGAGAGACCGTCCTTCCGCTGCCGTCATCCCAGGACCATAAGGCCATCTTCGATAATGATCAGGGGCCGAACACCGGTGGAATGGGCGCCTATTCCCCGGCGCCGGTGGTAGATGCATTTTTTCATAACAGAATCATGCAGGAGATCATGATTCCGACCGTACGGGCCATGGCGGCCGAAGGAAGACCATACAAGGGTGTTTTATATGCCGGCCTGATGATCGACCATGATCAGATCAAGGTCTTGGAATTCAACGCAAGATTCGGCGATCCCGAAGCACAGCCACTTTTGATCCGGATGAAAAATGATATCATTCCCGTCATGGAGGCCGTCATCGCCGGCAAACTGGCCGGGTGTAAACTGGAGATCGATCGGCGTGCTTCGGTTTGTGTCGTGATGGCCGCAGGTGGCTACCCGGGCGCCTATAAAAAAGGAGAACCGATTTCCGGTCTCGATAGCGTCCGCCGCATGCGCGACGTGGTTGTTTTCCATGCCGGAACCGCTCAAAAAGAAAAATCGGTTGTAACCAGCGGCGGGCGCGTATTGGGGGTGACCGCCCTCGGGGACACTATCGACAACGCCATTGATAAGGCCTACCAGGCGGTTTCAAAAATAGCGTGGGAGGGGGCTTACCATCGCAGGGATATCGGCCAAAAAGCCTTAAAACGGCTTCAAGCTCCGCCGAAGGTCGCCATATTGATGGGGAGCGATTCCGATTTGAATATCATGAATGAAGCCGTCGCCGTTTTGAAGAAATTCGGGATTTCCTTCTTCATGACGGTTGCTTCGGCTCACCGCACACCGGCCCGGGCCGCCGATATTGCTGCTTCCGCCCGTGATCGCGGAATAAAGGTGATTATCGCCGGGGCCGGCCAGGCCGCCCATCTTGCGGGCGTCATTGCGGCCCACACTACCCTTCCGGTGATCGGTGTGCCCATCGACGCCTCGTCCCTGCAGGGGCTTGATGCGCTTCTTTCCACCGTGCAAATGCCTCCCGGGATACCGGTGGCCACGGTCGCCATTGGGAAACCGGGGGCCAGAAACGCAGGGATTCTGGCGGTTCAAATCCTATCGGTTTCAGATAATGAGCTGGCCGAAAAATTACGCGTGTTTAAAACGGAGATGGCCCGGCAGGTTGAACAGAAGGCCAACAAGATCAGTGCGATATAAGATCAGGCAGATTGACCCCCGACAGCCGGATCCGGCCATTATCAGGGCGGCAGGGCGGGTCATCGCTTCAGGAGGCGTGGTCGCGTTTCCGACGAAAAATCTGTATGGTCTGGGGGCCGACGCATTTAACCCGGAAGCGGTTGAGAGAATATTTTGCATCAAACAGCGGCCGCCGCAAAAGCCGCTGCTGATATTAATCAAGCACCGAAGCGAGTTGGAGCGAATCGCGCGCAACGTGCCCCCGGCTGCGGAAACCATTATGGATCGTTTCTGGCCAGGGGGGGTAACCCTTATTTTTGAGGCAAAAGCGCAGTTGCCGCCAAACCTGACTGCAGGATCCGGAAAAATCGGCGTGCGCCAGCCGGCGCATCCGGTGGCCGCCGCCCTGGTCGAAACCGCCTTAAATCCAATAACAGGGACCAGCGCCAATATTTCGGGGGAGGCCGGATGCTCCGACATCTCACAACTGGCGGAGACCGTTAGGGACAGCGTGGATTTGATTCTGGATGCCGGACCGCTGGTTCCGGGTATTGGTTCGAGCGTTATTGACGTAACCGTCGAACCGTTTCAGATTTTGCGGGAAGGCTCGGTATCAGCCCAATGTCTCTATCAGGCACTGAAAGACCGCTGATCAATTATATTGACAACCGCAAATGATTTGCTTATAAAATTCAAAAAGTTGCCGGAGTGGTGAAACTGGTAGACGCAGAGGACTCAAAATCCTCCGGGGGCAACTCCATGTCGGTTCGATTCCGACCTCCGGCACCACCCAGAAATGTTGGGAATTGCTGTAACTCGAAGACCTATGCAAAATGCCCCCTTTTGTCTGTATCGGATCCAGGCGAAAATTCATTCCCCCTCAGGCGATTAAGCCCCCGGAGACGGGGTGATCTCAAAAATATTCAGTATTTTTTAACGGTATTTTTATTCAAACGGATGTCATACTTGATGCATATTGAAAATAAATATAACGGTTGAGGAGGCGGCTATGACGGAAGATCTGAAGATACTGGAAGGCAAAAGGATCCTGATTGTTGATGACGAACCGGATGTTTTAGAAACGCTGCTTGACCTGCTGGACATGTGTAATATCGATTCGGCTCCCGATTTTGAAACGGCTGAAAAATTTTTGAATAAAAACAGCTATGACATGGCGATCTTTGATATTATGGGAGTCAGGGGGTATGACCTGCTGGAAATCGCCAACAAAAGAGAGATACCGGCGCTCATGTTTACCGCCCATGCCCTGAATCCGGATGCCTTTGTTAAATCCATGAAAGGCGGTGCCAAGGCGTACATACCCAAGGAAAAGATGGCGGAAATCGCCGGTTATGTAGCCGATCTGTTGAAGGCTCAAGCCGAGGGGATTAAGCGACCCCGGAACTGGTTTGACCGGCTGGAATCTTTTTTTGAAAAACAATTTGGAACCGACTGGCTGAACAAATATAGCGAGGCCCATAAAAAATACGACTGGCTCGACTTCGATGATTAATTTGGACTCATCTCCCAATTGGTTGATGATCCTGTAAACCTGTCTGCCGCAGAGAGGGATTCCAGGATTAAAGTTTTTTTCTGAAGATTATATAGTGGAAATCGCCTGAAAGCGCGAGGAAATCATGGAACTGATTTGGGGTATCTGTTTACAGTCCATTTCTATTTTTGTGTTGATATTGGGCATTATCGGTTTGGGGTTGTCGCTGCTACTGGTCATTTCTCCAAACACCGCCAAGTCTTTGAGCAATACCTTCAATAAATATATAGTGGTCGACAAAAAGCTCACCTACTTAAATAAACCCATTCAAACGGACAGTTTCACTTATCAGCACAATGTCCTGATCGGCCTGTCGCTGGCCGGCGGATCCATTTTTTTTCTGGTTTTTTTGTATTTCCGTTTTGATGTTGCCAAAATCTTGAACATGTTTCATGGATATAATTACCTGTTTTTATATGAAATATTATTAAAGTCGGTCGTTCTTGTCGGAAAGATAGCCGGTTTTACCGGGTTTGTGATCGGTCTTTGCCTTTTGTTCCTGCCCGACCTAATGGTTAAGATTGAAAATAAAATGGACGCCTGGATCACTACCCAGGACATGGTCGACAAACTGGATGAACTTCACCTGGGTATCGATAACATCATATTGCGCTTTCCCTTGCTTTTCGGATTTACCGGATTGATGACGTCCGCAGTTTTAATTATTCTGTCCATTGCAAGCCTGCTCAGCAAGTAATCCTTATAGAAGCCATCTCAAAAAAATATAATTATTTTAAGAGGCGGGGAGTATTCCAGGCCGGACCGCCGGCAAACGGCGGAGTGACGAAGGCTCACGCCATAGACACCTGTAATAATACTTTCCGACCTCTCAATCATTTAGATGTAACTTTTTTTGAGATGAGTTCTAAAAGTTTATGAAAGATTTTTGAGCATCGATCACTTTTACGATGTAGCGGCGCGATTCATCCGATGGAAGCTGGGTTCTGAGGGTCTGATAGACCTCAAGGGGGGTGGCGCTGTTGATCCGCTCCGGCGCGCGACTGCGATCGCGGTCGAATGTGCGCAGAACATTGCCGGCACCGGTGTTGTAGGCGGCGATAACGCAGTATTGCCGTGAAATCGGGTGCGCGATTTCTTTAAAATATTTTTCGCTCAGCAGAAAGAGGTAAACCGAACCATATTGAATGTTATTTTCCGGTTCAAAAAGAAATCGGTCGGAAGGAACCCCGCTTTTATTCAGAAAGATATTGACGTCTCTGCCTGCCGTGGACGGGACGATCTGCATGAGCCCGAAAGCCGGCGCTTCGCTTACGGCATAGGGATTGAAATCACTTTCGGTTTTCATGATGGCGTACAGCAGGTTTTTGCTGAGATTATACTGGCCGGCAAAATTTTCCACCAGCTGTCGATACTTTTTCGCACGGATGTTATGATGGTCGGCAAGCATGGATAGGGTTACAAAATGCACATTTTCAACCTTTTGCCCGGTATGAACGCTTCGATTCTGCAGGTTCTTTTCTACCAGGTGATCCGCAAACCGTTCCGCCCGCCAAGCCCATCGGATCGGCTCACCGTCGGCGTCGATGACTTCTCCGTATAGAAAGGGCGTATCTCCGAGCTGGACGGTCTGGGCGGAATAAAGGTCGACAGCTCTGGGATCATCAGGTGTCAGCAGGGTCGTAATAATGGCATTTTTCAGGCTTTGCAGTGGATTCTGCTGGTCTATGGTCTCCACGGTAATCAGCCCGCTGTCGAAATCAACGACAGCCCGGCAAAGGTAGTTCTGGGTGTATTTGACATATTCCCGGGGTTTGGGCTCCCTGGTTTCTTTTTTGCCCCAGACCTGTTCCACCGCTTTTCGAAAATTTTTGATCAGCAAGGCGAAATTCTGCTGAAACTGCCTGATATCCCGATCCAGGGTCTGGGGATTGACGGCGTAGTTGACCGCTTTTTCCACGGCCATTTCCTTTGCGGAAGAGACATCGCCGGTCGTGGCGATTTTGGTTATACGGATGACATCCCGTTTGGTGCATCCATAAATAATCGCCCCTGCGAATATGGCGATCGTGATAAGGGAGATGAAACAAATCCGTTTTCCCGAAAAGCTTTCTTCTTTCAAAGTCGGCACGTTATCAGATTTAATATGAAAAAAAGGTTCGTTCATAATTAATGATTTTTGAACTTTCATCCCAATCGTTTAGCTGATATGAAACGAATCGTTCAAGTTGATTCGGTTTTAATATAAGACGACCCCGATGATTAATGTCAAGTTATTATTAACTGCTTTTTTTTGGGGCGGGACCTTCATTGCCGGTAGAATCGTTGCCGGCGCCATGGATCCCTATTCCGCCGCTTTTCTGAGATTTCTGGTGGCGGCGGTGTTTTTAATCTTATTTGCCTGGCGAACCGAAGGCGGCTTGCCGCTTATTCAAAAAAATCAGATTTTACCGATACTCCTTCTCGGAGCAAGCGGCATCTTTCTCTATAATGTTTTCTTTTTCAAGGGGCTTAAACTGATCGAGGCCGGTCGGGCGGCGGTCATCATTGCGAACAATCCGATTGTGATTTCCCTTTTATCCATTTGTTTTTTCAAGGAGAAGTTAACCCCGCTGGCGACTATCGGCATTCCGATTTCGGTTTTTGGGGCGATGGTCGTTATAACCAGGGGAAGCCCGTTCGCTGCGCTCAGTGCAACAATCGGACGCGGTGAATTATATATTTTTTTATGCGTGTTGAGCTGGGCCGCATTTTCATTGATCGGAAAGACGATCTTAAAGGGGTTGTCGCCCCTGGCGGCCATTACCTATTCAACCCTGGTCGGAACGGTTTTATTATTTATACCGGCATATGGAAACGGGCTTTTACAAAATGTCCGGCACTATCCCCTCGATGCCTGGCTGGGTGTTTTTTATCTGGGGTTTTTTGGTACCGTCATCGGATTTGTATGGTACTACGAAGGCATCCGGACAATCGGCCCGACCCAAGCGAGCCTGTTTATCAATTTTGTTCCTATCAGCGCCGTTGTCCTGGCCTACATCGTGCTGGATGAGCCGCTGACGACATCGCTGCTAACCGGAACGATATTGGTGAGCATCGGTGTGTATTTGACCCGCCACATGGGTAGCGCGACGGGAAGGACTCGAATTTTCAATAACTTCAAACGATAGCAGCATCGTAGAAAATATACCGACAAATTGTTTTGTTACAACCTTACACCGGCTAAAAACAACAAGGCTCCGAACAAACGGTTATTTATCAAAGGACCCGGCATTCTAAACAAAGGCGGCGATGAAATTGAAAACAATCCCTTCGGAATATCTGAAGCCTACAGCCATTCTGGACAGCGATCATCCCGACATCAGGGCATTCGCCGAAAAGAGTGTGAAAGGTTCCGACGGCGGTCACAGGGGGCAGGCGGTCAATCTGTTTTATGCGGTTCGGGATGGAATCTGGTATGATCCTTACTACCCGTTTTATCTGCCGGAACATTATCGCGCCAGCCGCGTACTGGCAAGCAAAAGGGGGTATTGCGTCAGCAAGGCGGCACTCTTGTGCGCCCTTGGCCGGGCGTGCGGGATTCCTTCCCGGCTGGGGTTTGCCAATGTCCGCAACCACCTGGCCACCCGACAGCTGCTTGAACTGATGGGGACGAATCTATTCGTTTACCACGGATTTACGGAATTTTATCTTTGCGGGCAATGGGTGAAGGCGACCCCCGCGTTTAATCTTGAATTGTGTCAAAAGCACCGGGTCGCTCCATTGGAATTTAACGGCCGCGACGATTCTATTTTCCATCCATATAATTCGGAAAATAAACCGTTCATGGAGTATGTTGAAGATCACGGTGCCTTTGCGGACGTTCCGGTTGAACGAATTGTCAGCGCCTGGAAAAAAGCTTACGGCGGTCGGCGGGTACAGCAATGGATCGACGCGTTCGAAAAGACCGGGGAAGGGCGGTGGCGGAATTTCGACCAGGAAGAAATTATAACCGAATGAAGACCTGTCTTGCTGGCTGTTTCATGCTCTGCAGCGGGAGTCACAGCCGGCGTAAAGCCAGGCTGCGCTGTTCTGTAAGTTTCGCTATTTCATATTAAACCGGTCGGGCAATTTTCTGGTAAACAGCATATAACCGATCCCGGCTGCCAATGCCAGCGACGAAATAACGATCCAGGCAGGCGCGTGCCGGGAACCGAGATGGTCCAAAATCAGGCCGCCATAGAGCGGTCCGAGCGACCATCCCGAGGTTACGAAAAAGCCGTAAATTCCCATATATCGGCCCATTCTTTTGGGTGGAGCCAGTTTCGAAGTCAACGCCAGTGAGGGCGGTGACATCAGTATTTCACCCAGAGTGACGATCACGATGATGCCCACAAAGTGTTCAAATCTGCTTCCCAGCCCCATCATCCCGTAACCGATCGCATAAAGAAACGCCCCCAGTGCCAGTTGAGTAGTCAGCTTGTATTTTGACATAAGACCGGTAAGCGGCATCTGCAACGCAACCACCGTTATTCCGTTCAGGGTGTAGAGCAGTCCCAGCTGGTATTCGCTGATGCGGACCATTTCGACGGTATAAACGGAAAACGGAGCGATCAGCTGTGATACCACTAAATATAACAAAAATGTCAAAAAACAATGATGCGCCAGATAGGGGTCATCTTTAATGGCAAAAATATCCCTGAATTTAAATTTGTCAGGTATGATATTTATTCTGGGTATTTTCAGAAATACCCAGAAAATAAGGCTGGAAAGAAGTGTGATTGCCGAAGAAATAATGAACAACAACCCGTAATTGTAAGCGGCCAGGAAACCACCGATGGCCGGTCCGGCCGCCCAGCCGAGATTACCGGCTGAGCGGGTCAGGGCGTAGCCGTCGAGGCGTTTTTCCGGCGGGAGGATATCCGATACCAGGGCGTTTGCAGTCGGTTGAAAGACGGCGCCGAAAATTGAATTGATCAAAAGAAAAATTGAAATTGCCAAAAAACCCCATTGTTGATAAATAGCTATGGCCAGCAGTATAAAAGCGACCGCACGAAACAGCTGGGAAAAAATTAAAATATGGCGTCTTTCGATGTGATCGGAGATTTCCCCGCCGACGGCTTGAAAGACGGAGCGGACAACCGCCATAAAGCCAAAAAATAATCCTATCTGTGTGATCGTTAGGCCCAGTCTGGAGTGGAAATAGATCGAGATAAACGGAATCGAAATCCCGAAACCGAGGGCGCTGACAAACCAGCCGAAGGAAAGCACCCAGAGATCCTTATTGAACTGTCGAATATATTTCATACTTCCGTTTAGCATTGTCCGGTGCATATAAATGAATTCAGGTAAAAATAAAAGAAAAAATATGATGCGATCTGACAACCAATAAGGCAATGGAGGCGCCGGCGAATTATTTCCAGAAAAATTATGAAAAATTCGGTTCAAAGTGAGCGTAAAACTGAACAGGACCTTACTCGCAAAATAATTTTTTTTTGGAGACCGTTGGGGGTAAAATGAAAACTGAGATTAAAACCGTTCTCCCCGGCCCCATCGCAGCCGGACTGATTGAAAAGGATCGCTTGTTTGTTTCCCCCTCCTATACCCGGGTTTATCCGCTGGTGGTGGACAAGGCCGAGGGCCTTTGGGTCAGAGATGTGGATGGAAACGTGTTTCTTGATTTTACCGCCGGGATCGCCGTCTGTGCAACCGGCCATTGTCACCCGCGGGTTGTCGCCGCCATCAAAGACCAGGCCGACCGGTTGCTTCATATGTCCGGCACCGACTTTTTTTATGTTCCCCAGATCGCACTGGCCGAGAAACTGGCGTCCCTTGCAGGCACAAACAAGGATTATAAGGTTTATTTCGGCAATTCCGGGGCCGAGGCGGTGGAGGCGGCATTCAAACTGGCCCGCTGGCATACCCAGCGGGAATTAAATATCGCGTTTTACGGGGCGTTTCACGGACGCACCATGGGTGCGCTTTCATTGACGGCCAGCAAGGCCATTCAGAAAAAACATTATCATCCCTTTGTTCCGGGAATCACCCATATCCCCTATGCCTACTGCTATCGCTGTTCTTATCACATGAGTTATCCGCAATGCGGGCTGACCTGCGTGGAATGGATCGAAAACACCCTGTTTCGGACCACCTTGCCGCCTGAAGAGGTTGCCGCCATTTTTGTGGAGCCGATTCAGGGAGAAGGCGGTTATATCGTGCCGCCGCCGGAATTTCATCAGAAATTGTATCAGATTGCTCAAAAGTACGGGATTCTGTATGTTGCCGACGAGGTTCAATCGGGTATGGGGCGTACCGGCAAAATGTTCGCCATGGATCACTTCGGCGTTAAACCTGACATCATCGCACTGGCAAAGGGGATTGCTTCCGGGATGCCCCTGGGAGCCATGGTGGCGCGGGCTGAAATCATGGATTGGGAAGCCGGCTCCCATGCATCCACCTTCGGTGGAAACCCGGTTTCCTGCCGGGCAGCCCTGGCCACCATTGAAATGTTGCAGGAGAATTTGATGGAAAATGCCCGCATTCAGGGCGAGCGACTGATTCAGGGACTAAAGGATCTTCAAAAATTACACGAATGCATGGGGGATGTCAGGGGGAAAGGGTTGATGGTCGCAGTCGAACTGGTGCAAGACCGCGAAACCAAGGCCTCAGCTAGACAATGGCGCGATGCGGTTATCAGCAGGGCGTTCGGGAAGGGGTTGCTGCTCCTGGGTTGCGGTGAGAACAGCATCCGGTTTTGCCCGGCCTTGACCGTTACGGCGGACCAGGTCGATGAATGCCTCAGCATATTCGATGAGGCGGTTCGGGACGGGATTCGTTAAACAGATTTCAGCGTCAAGAGGTGACATATGAAAGACATATTGGAACAGATCGACATGCTGGGGGATTATACCGGCGCCGGCAGCGGATCCTGGCTGGAATGCAGCGGGAAAGAGCTGAGTTTAGTTTCCCCGGTCAACGGCAAGGTTCTTGGAATAATCCATACAGCCACCCGCGACAGTTACGAAAAAATCGTCGCCGTCAGCGGCGAGGCTTTTCGCCAGTGGCGCCTGGTTCCGGCCCCCAAAAGAGGGGAAATCGTCCGCCAGATCGGTAATGCCCTGCGCCGCCATAAAAAGGAATTGGGCGCGCTGGTGAGCCTGGAAGTCGGCAAAATTCGGGTCGAAGGGGAGGGCGAAGTCCAGGAGATGATCGATATCGCCGACTTTGCCGTGGGCCAGTCACGAATGCTCTACGGGCTGAGCATGCACAGCGAACGTTCGGGACACCGCATGTTTGAACAATGGCACCCTCTTGGCCCCGTTGGTGTCATTACGGCCTTTAACTTTCCGGTGGCCGTGTGGGCCTGGAACGCCATGCTTGCCCTCGTTGCCGGCGACACAGTAATCTGGAAGCCGTCGTCAAAAGCCTTTTTATCCGCCATCGCCGTCATGAAAGTCGCATGGCGGGTGTTGCGCGAAAACAACCTGCCCGACGGGATTCTGAACATTGTCATTGGAAATCGCGATGACGTTGGTGAACCCCTGTTGCGGGACCGGCGGGTGCCGCTGATATCGGCGACCGGGAGCGTCCGCATGGGACGCCATGTTTCCGCGATCGTCGGTTCCCGCCTGGGCAGGACCCTGTTAGAACTGGGTGGCAATAATGCCATCATTGTGACGCCCAGTGCCGATTTGGAACTCGCTGTCCGCGCAATCCTTTTCGGTGCTGTGGGAACTGCCGGCCAGCGGTGTACCACCACGCGCCGGGTAATTGTGCACCGGAATATCTTTAAAAACCTGGTCGACGCTCTGGTCAGGGCCTATCAGCAGGTCCGGATCGGATCGCCGCTCGAGGACGGCATCCTGATGGGGCCGCTGATCGACCGTGAGGCGGTGGCGTCCATGCAGCGGGCGCTGGAAACGGTCAAGCGCCAGGGCGGCCGGGTTCTGTATGGCGGCGGCGTCCTTTCGGGCGGCATTTACGATGCCGGCACCTACGTAACACCCTGCATCTGCGAAGTTCAACCCGATTGTCCGATGGTGATGGAGGAGACATTTGCGCCGATCCTGTATGTGATTCAATACAAAACGCTTGACGAAGCCATCGTCTATCACAACGCGGTTCCCCAGGGGCTTTCCTCGGCTATTTTCAGCAACGATATCCGGGAAACCGAAACGTTTCTAAGCCATTCAGGCAGCGACTGCGGCATCGCCAATGTGAATATCGGGACCTCCGGGGCTGAGATCGGCGGCGCCTTCGGCGGAGAAAAGGATACCGGCGGCGGTCGGGAAGCCGGATCGGACGCCTGGAAAGCGTATATGCGGCGACAGACCAATACCATCAACTGGTCAGGTCAGCTTCCGCTGGCGCAGGGTATTCGATTCGAAATCAACTGACAAACTGTTGAAAAACTGCGTCTAAGGCCGCCTTGCAGCGTTGCGCGGCTTTCGCCAATGCTCACCATATGCCTTACTTATATGCTGCGCTTGTCGGGTCGCCGTGCGCTTTGCCTGGCGACCTGATTCTTGTTTTTCAGCAGCCTGCTTGTGGCGCGACCATACTAAGAAACATGAAGGAACTTGTACCCAAAAAAGAAGTCGGTTTGCTCCGGCGGGGTCTCATCCGGTGGTATCAGAAAAACCGGCGGCAGCTTCCCTGGCGTGAGACCGGCAACCCGTTTCATATCTGGGTTTCAGAGGTCATGCTGCAGCAAACCCAGGTGAAAACGGTCATTCCGTATTATCTGAAATTTATTGAACGCTTTCCCGGTATTGCAAACCTGGCCGGCGCGGATTTGCAGGAGGTTCTTAAAATATGGGAGGGGCTGGGATATTATGCTCGGGCCCGCAACCTGCAGCGTGCGGCCAAAGTCGTTTTGAATTGCTATGGGGGTGAAGTTCCCGTTGCATGGCAGGACTTTCGCAAACTGCCCGGCGTAGGGCCGTATATTGCGGCGGCTGTTCTCAGTATCGCCTACGGGCGTCCCTATGCAGTGGTGGACGGCAATGTAAAAAGGGTCCTGTCCCGTCTGTTTCTAATCGATCGGCCGGTAAACAAGGCGTCCTCGCTAAAACCCTTTACACAGATCGCCTTGGAACTGCTGGATGTCCGACGACCGGGAATTTTCAATCAGGCCGTGATGGAGCTCGGGGCGCTTGTCTGCCGTCCATCCAATCCGCGGTGCACCGACTGCCCGTTCATAAAAAGCTGCCGGGCGTACGGCATGCAGCAGGTAACGCGATATCCCCGGCGGATCCAGACCAGGCCGGTCCCGACGTATCATATCGCTGTGGGCGTTGTTTACAAAAAAGACCGGGTTTTGATCACCCGTCGAAGGTCGGAAGGTCTGCTGGGAGGGTTGTGGGAATTTCCGGGCGGAAAAATCGGAGAAAAGGAAAGTGCGGAGCAGACCTGTGTCAGAGAGATTAAGGAAGAGGTCAATCTGACGGTAACAATCGAGGCGTTCATCACCCGGGTCAGGCATGCCTACACCCATTTTAAGGTTGTGCTGGATGTTTTTCGCTGCCGCCATGTTTCCGGCAGGGTCAGGCTCGACGGGCCAGTGGGTTACCGCTGGATCAGGCTAAATGAAATTAACGCTTATCCATTTCCGAAAGCCAACCTGAAGTTTATTCCATTACTTGAGTTTACCCCTGTTGTTTCAAAATCCGAGGATGTTCCAGCTCCAAGGCGTCTAAGGGCGCAGCCGTAATACTTGACTGCGGGCCCTTGGCGACGAAGGAGATGGGGCATCATCAAGCTTACTCCCGGAGAAAATTTATTGGCTGCATTAGATGTCAACAAATGGTTATTGGGGAAACAGGCTGAAAAGTATTCAAACATGCTGTTTGTAAATTTTTTTTCTATGCCTTGTTATGTTTTATTGCAACTGCAGGGTTTAGAACCATTATAATATAGGCTCCCGAATAAGCCAGAATTGCACAGGCCAGGATGGCAGGAAGGCCCATGCCGAGCGCGATTTGAACTGCAACGATGGCAGAAATCACAGAAGCGCACCCGTTTATTGCCCAGGCATTGGCGCGTTGATAGGAGTTTTGCGGCAACAGGCGTATTCCGACGGAAAAGGGCATGCCCATCAAAATGCTCGGCGCCAGTAAGAGAAAAAATACCAGTCCATAGCGTCCGTAATCCGGCAAGGAGAGGCTCCAGTGGGTCAGGTGATCCATTCCCAATAGCAATCCGGCCAGCGTCAGCATCAATGCGGTCATACCGTATTTGAGACGTTTAGGTCCCATGTTCCGTGAGAAATACCCGCCGACACCCGAGTACACCAGTATTCCGGAAAGCACCACGGTAAGACTGATAATTGGGTTGACATAGAGAAAAACAAACACCTTTATAAAATAGATTTCGACCAGCATGAAACCTGCGCCGATCAATAGAAAATACAGCGTTTGCATAATCGGCGCCCCATGACTGTTTTTAGGTGCAATCATCCGGGGCAGCAACAGAAGCGCCAGGGCAATAGCGATTGCTTCGATTAAAACCGCCGCCGCCACCATTTCACCGGAAATAAAAAGTGCGTCGAAGCGGCTGCCGGTGCTTTTATAAAACTCATCGAGCCGGGCCCATTTGAGAAAGCTACTCTGGAACGGTCGCTGATCGGTCTGGGGGGCTATATCGAGGGGGTAGGAGGCAAAAAATCCTTTTTCCTTTCCGGTTTGGTATGCCTCCGCCAGGCGCCTGATTTCGAGATAATGATAGGGCTGTTCAAATATGCTGAAACGATTTGCCATGTCTTCCCGGATCCCGGGGATATAGACCATGTCAAAATTTTTATTGAGGGCGAAATCTTCAATCGGTTTTGTGCCGGTAAAGGGTCTGGCTGAAATAATAAAAACAACGGTATCCCAATTGCGGAGTACGGCCAAATGCATTTCTGGTTTTTGGGCGCCACTTGCTCTGAGACTTTCGTAGGCAGCCGCCCATATTCTTAGATCATCGGCCGGCGGCAAGAGAAGTTTGCGCGCAACAATAACCACTCCGTTTTCTGTAAGATGTTCCAGGTATGACGTGATGGCTTCGACGGTAAAAAAATACTCCTGATTCAGGGCGGCTGATCCGGGCAGCGAGTTCCCCCAGTTTTCGATCTGGATAATGCCGAATCGCTGCTGGACCTGGCCAAGGTAAGCTCTGTGATTTTGATTGATGACCGTGAGGTTATAGTTCCTTCGAACGAGATCGGCAATGTGGGGATCCTGCTCCACCACCCGGATGTCCTGCTTGCCGGATGCAATGGCGCAAAGGATGCCCATCCCCCCGCCGGCCTGGATGATCAAAACCTTCTCGTCTATCGGATTTAATTCATATCCAACGTACCCAATCGTATATTTCACAAAATCAGCATCTTTAGAAGAATATAGATGATACAGCGCAAAGGGACTGTCTCCGTCTTTAAAGAGCGCACTTTGGGGGGGCAGTCGGCCTTGGAATTTTAGGCTCAATCCCGGCGCAAAACGAAAAAACCGGCTGTTTACATGATCAATCCGGCCGTGGATGCCGGTCCGGGTCTCCCTTATGCGGGTATCCGGAAATTGAAGCGCCTGGCTGAGCGCTTTATAGGGTGAAGGGCGTATGGATACGAGGGAGTTTCCGCCGGGTGTGAACAGTAATGCAGAGATGCCGGACATGCACACACCGAAAGCCAGCAAAACAAATTTTTCGTTAGAAGACCTACGTCTGCCGAAAAGTATACGCCATATGGTTTTTAATGCGGCAGGCAGAAAGACGAAGAGAGGGGCTGTCCCTGCGAAAACAACCAGAAAGCCTTCACTCCAAAAAGGTAAAAGCATTGCCGGCGCGACGGCACCGAGAGCCGACCCTGCCATGCTGACAAAATAGACAATACCGGACTGTTGCGGTGCCGAAGCGTAAGCGATAAAAACGACAAGTCCGGTGAAGAAAAAGGGAAGGGACGCCAACACGTATGAGAGCAACAGATAGCCTATCTGGGCGGCTTCGAGGGTTAACCTGAAATAATCAAGCGGGATTCGATTCAGTCCTAATAAAGAGAGAACAACCGACACGGCATACAGGATGATGCATAAGGATATCGCCCTGTCGGATGACCACCTTGTCAGCTTCAATTTTTGATAAATGTCGACGAGTTGGCTGACGACTCCGCTGGCGGCAAAGCCGAACAGCGCAATGCTGATCACCATAAAGGAGAGATGGTTCCACTGGCTGATGGAAAAAATTCGGGCAAGCAGGATTTCAAAGGAGATGGAAGATAGAGACAGCATGAAAACAGACAGATGGATCATAATCTGTCACCTTGGGGCATCATCCGGTCCTGATTGGGACCTGTCCATGGCATAACCGGTCATGGGAACGAACAGGACCCCTGTGATTTGCCTGACGGTATAATTTTCAGCCTGTTTGGTGACCAGCGTCAGGTTCTGGTATCTGAAGGGGTTCCCCAGCGGCAGAATAAGCTTGCCGCCGTCTTTCAGCTGCAGCAGCAGGGGCGGTGGGATGTGATCGATGGCAGCAGTGATCATGACCGCGTCAAATGGCGCAGCCTCGCTCCAGCCAAAATATCCGTCGCCATGTCGAATCCTGATATTGTGGTATGGCAGCGACAGCAGGGTTTGGCGTGCCCGATTAAAAATATTTTCTTTTATTTCAATGCTGTATACTTCCTGTACGATTCTGGAAAGTACAGCCGCCTGATAGCCGGAGCCGGTTCCGATTTCAAGAACACGTTCTTTGCCGGAAAGCTTCAGGCTCTCCGTCATAAGGGCTACGATATAAGGCTGGGAAATCGTCTGGCCTTCCCCGATGGGGAGCGGCCGATCGGAATATGCCTGTCCCCGAAGCGATTCTGGAACAAACAGGTGTCGCCGGACTTCCGTCATGGCTGCAAGGGTTTGCGAATCTGTGACACCCCGCGCACGGATCTGGCCGGCGACCATTTTTTCTCTTTCCAGTTGAAACCGGGTACTGTCGTTGAAGCTGTCGGCGAGGATCGGGTCAGGCGCAAAGAGAAGGAGAATGAGCAAACTGATTCTTTTCATCGGATTACTCCTCCAAAAAAAATAAATCGACACACCGGCAGATTATTATTGGAAAGGGTGTGAAAAGCTCAGTTCATGTTTTTATATCATAAAACTGGGCGGTTGTCAGGCTCCGAGATTGATGCGAGTCATCAGGGGAAGACGTTTCCGGAAAATATTATTGTTTTCAAGCAATTGGAAAAATGATACAAATAAATAAACCGTCAACCGGCATTTGGAGTCGATACTTAGGAAAAAAAATGAATAATTTAAAGGTTTCCATTATCATCCCGGCCTTTAATGAAGCCAATACCATTGGCGGCCTTGTCGGCACAATTAAAACACTTTATCCTGATTATGAGGTCATCGTCATTAACGATGGATCCGGGGATGATACTGCTGCTGCTGCAAAGTATTCGGGGGCGACGGTTTACAGCCATCCCTATAATATCGGCAACGGAGCTGCCATCAAGAGCGGCATAAAGGTTGCGGGTGGCGACATACTGGTTTTTATGGACGGGGATAACCAGCATGGGCCTGAGGACATCGCGGAACTCATTAAATATTTACCAGCGTACGATATGGTGGTGGGCGCACGTTCAATGGGCGCACATGCCTCCTGGAGCCGCGCCATCGGCAACAAGCTGTATAACTGGCTGGCATCGTACGTGGCCAAGTTTTCGATAAAAGACCTGACGTCCGGATTTCGTGCCGTTAAGGCGGATCTTGCCCGAAATTTTTTATACCTCCTGCCCAATACGTATTCCTACCCCACCACCCTGACCCTCGGCGTGCTGAGAAATGGCGGGAGCGTGAAATATTTACCCATAAAAATCAAAAAACGAAAATCCGGCAAAAGCAATATCAGTCTTTTCAGGGATGGCGTCCGTTTTTTCATGATTATCACCCGGATCTGCACCCTGTATTCTCCCATGCGGGTATTTTTACCGGTAAGTTTCCTGATGTTCGTCCTGGGGATGGCGAATTATATTATTACGTTTATAACCGAAAGGCGTTTTACCAATATGAGCGCCCTTCTTTTTGTAACCTCTATTCTGATATTCATGATGAGCCTTATCTCAGAGCAGATCTGCCAGATGCGGTTTGAACGGCGCGGCGGCGACCGGCTGGTGTTGAATCGCGATCCTCAGGAAGAAACGGAACAAAAGGCTGACAGACGCTGAAGGTTAACCTGCTCAGCCCCCGGTGTTCACTTTTCATCAACCTTTACCTGCAAATGAAACCGCAACAGCGGTTGCCCATTTCGTGTCGGCGAGCGAATATTCAAATTTGAGTCAAAATCCTTTCCATGAATCCCGCCCGAAGCCGGACTGCAGGCATGAAGAAACAGCACGGAGATCCCCCTTCACCGGGCCGCAGGATTTTCAAGCATGCTTTTAAAGCCGTGATCATTTTTGGATTTTATTTTTTTATCAATATATTCAATTCTATAATCAATCCCCCCTGTTTTTTGTTTAACCAAAAATAGTACAAAAGCTTGACAATATTTCTGGTTGTGTTATGAGTAGCATAACTACTCAAAAATGGAGTTTGATTTGAACGATCTCCTTTCCGGCCTGATATCATCAAAAACCAGAATCAAGTTGCTGGTTAAATTTTTCTTCAACCCCAAAACCCGTTCGTATTTGCGCGAACTTGCCAAGGAATTTAATGTTTCCACCAACTCGGTTCGCGAGGAACTGAATCAGCTGACCCGAACCAATCTGCTGAAATCCCAGCGAAGCGGCCGACAGGTTTTCTATATGGCCAATTCGGACCATCCGCTCTTTAATGAACTTAAATCCATGGTCAGCAAAGTCATGGGGATCGATCAAGTCATCGACGGAATCGTCAATCGACTGGGTGACCTGGAAAAGGCGTATCTGATCGACGATTATGCCGAGGGTAAAGACACGGGCATTATTGACCTGGTGCTGGTGGGGGATATTGATCAGTACCATTTAAACGATTTGAGCAGGAAAACCGAACGATATATCAACCGCAAGATACGTTCGCTCGTTGTGAGCAATGAAGAATACAGGCATTTGGGGCATAAGCTTGAACAAAGACCAAAAATTTTGATTTGGGAAAGCAAAAAGAATAATTGTTGAGGGCGTCTTTATGGGAAATGTGCTTGTAACAGGCGGGGCAGGTTACATCGGGTCTCATGCCTGCAAGGCCCTATCAAAAGCCGGGTTTACTCCAGTCAGTTATGACAACTTGATTTACGGTCATCGCTGGGCTGTAAAATGGGGGCCACTCGAGCTTGGAGATATATCAGACCGGCAATGTTTGGAGAAGGTGATAAGAAAATATAAACCCCAGGCTGTCATGCATTTCGCTGCCTATGCCTTTGTAGGAGAGTCTGTCGAAGATCCAGGAAAATATTACCGCAACAACGTAGTCGGTAGCCTTACACTTCTTGAGACCATGCGAGATCATAGAATTGATAAGATTATTTTTTCAAGCACGTGCGCCGTTTATGGCGTACCCGTAAAGATTCCTATATCGGAGGATCACTCCCAATGCCCCATTAATCCTTATGGTTTCAGCAAATTTACGGTTGAACGGATGTTGGAGGATTTTGAAAATGCGCATGGCATTCGCTTTGTATCTTTAAGGTACTTTAATGCCGCCGGTGCGGATCCTGAAGGCGAAATCGGCGAAAGCCATGACCCGGAACCGCACCTAATACCGATTATATTGGATGTCGCAGTTGGGAAACGTGACTCTCTTAAAGTTTTTGGAACTGACTATGAAACGCCTGATGGGACCTGTATCAGAGATTATATCCATGTTTCCGATTTGGCTGATGCGCATGTGCTTTCGCTGAAATATCTGCAAGGGGGAGGAGAAAGTGACATTTTCAACCTTGGTAATGGAAACGGTTTTTCGGTCAGAGAGGTTGTTGCAACAGCAAGGAATGTTACCGGCAAACAGATTTTTGAGGTTGATTGGGATAGAAGACCGGGGGACCCGTCCATTCTGGTGGGAGGGGCTGAAAAGACCAAACAGACTTTAGGTTGGAAGGCAAAATATGCTGATTTGGATACAATCGTTCGAACCGCTTGGAACTGGCATATCAAAAGCTTAGGCTTCAGAAAATGAAAGTGGTGCATTGTTTACCAACGGGATTATAATGGGTTGATTTTATAAAATAGAACCATGGGATATAATGAGATAATGGTAAAAGATGTAAGTAGTCAAATAACCGTGTACCGTCCAAATCAGAGGCATGAGTTTGGTTTTTTCCAAACATGGTCGATAATGGCGAGGAATATTATCAATTCACGCGAGTTGATATGGCAGCTATTTAAAAGGGATTTTTTTGCGAGTTATAAAAAATCGTTTTTGGGGATTACCTGGATATTTATTGCACCGATTATGGGAATTGTCTCCTGGGTCTTTTTGAATTTAACGGGCATGCTCCATCCTGGCGATATCGGCATACCTTATCCGGCTTATGTGCTTGTTGGAACTTCCATGTGGGGGTTGTTTATGGGATTTTATAATTCAGCAAACGCTACCCTGTCTGCCGGTCAATCACTTGTATTACAGGTGAATTACCCTCATGAGGCGCTTCTTTTTAAGCAAACTTCCGAACACTTAGCCAATTTTATTATAACTTTTTTAATGAATGTTGTCGTTTTACTAATTAATGGTGTTATTCCAAACTGGAAGATAATCTTTTTCCCCATAGTGATGCTGCCACTTTTTTTTCTCGGATCAGCGATTGGGCTCATTTCGTCAATGATATCAGTTGTAGCTGTGGATATCAGTCGGATAATAAACGTGGTCATGGGGTTGATGATGTATATAACACCATTAATTTACTCGGATAAAGTGAATAATCCGATGGCCAAATCCATAATAAAATGGAACCCATTAACTTATCTTGTCTGTTCCGCACGAGATATAATTATCTATGGAAAGCTTTATAATATTGAGGGTTATTTTCTCTGTGCGGTTTTGTCTTTTATAGCCTTTATGCTTTCCTGGCGACTTTTCTATGTTTCTGAGGATAGAATAGTCGAGAGAATGATTTAGATGCCTGCACAAATAGGAACAAAACAACAAAATAATTCGCTACCCGACAGCGTGGTTGATGATGTTGTTGTATCGGTTAGGAACGTTTCCAAAAAATTTTGTAAAAATTTGCGGCGTAGTATGGCATATGGAATCTCTGATCTTTCAAAAAATCTTATTGGCATTAAACCTGATGTGGCAGAACTTCGAAAAGATGAATTTTGGGCAATTGATGATATCTCTTTTCAACTTGGAAGGGGTGAAGTGCTTGGACTTATTGGTGTGAATGGTTCCGGAAAATCCACCCTTCTTAGGTTGCTGACGGGAATTTTTCCACCTGACAAGGGTGATATCCGGATAATGGGCCGGGTAGGAGCGTTAATCGCTGTTGGAGCAGGTTTTCATCCGTATATGACAGGGAAAGAGAATATTTTTCTAAATGCCACGATTTTGGGTATGACTCGTCAAGAAATTAAGGTTAAGTTTAATGATATCGTCGATTTTGCCGAAATCGGCGACTTTTTAGACGCGCCCGTGGCGACGTATTCATCTGGAATGAGGGTACGACTTGGATTTTCAATAGCAGTTCATATGAATCCGGATGTTACGATTGTTGATGAAGTATTAGCGGTGGGCGACTTCAATTTCAGACAAAAATGTTCAGAAAGAATAAACGAATTGCGCCATAGGACTGCAACGATTTTTGTTTCCCATAACCTTAGGGATATCAAGATGTTATGTACTAAGGCGATTGTTATGGATAAAGGACAGGCAGTTTTTGAAGGACCTTCCTTTGAAGCTGTTGAATTCTACCTGAATATGACTGGTTCTTGTGCCATTGAAAAAGATAAAGACAAGCAGATTGAAAACAAAAGGTTGAATCAGGTTCAACACAAGGATTCGATATTTGGGGAAATATACCATAATAATGAAAAAATTACAGATGTTCATCATCAATGGATAGATGAAGTCGGTAATTATGCAGAATCATTTGAACATGGAAGAGAAGCATTTATTAAATTTTCGTTCCGCCTGCTGAAGCCGGTTAATAAACTTGTTCTAGGGGTGCCGATATATGATTCAAATGGCAACCTGATAACCGGAATCAGTACAGACATGGAAAAACTTGATCTAAACATTCAGTCCGAGGGGCTTGTAAGCGGAAAACTTCAAATCAAAAAAATGAGTTTAAATCCAGGTGAATATATTACATATATTGCGATTATGGACGGTAAGGAGTTCATCTATCGAAATATCGTCGGAAATTTCACCGTCAGAGAGATGCCGTTCTATTTTGGAGTTTATACACCTGAATATAACTGGATTTTTGATAAAACATCAAGTTGAATTTACGTCAGAAAATTAGACGTTGAAATCTATTAATAGTATTCAGGATATTCATATGTTAGATAAAGTTACAGAAAAAATAAGTAAGGCTTTCGAAGTTGAGAAGGTGCCCTTTAGAAGAAATTTATCAACCGAAGAGATGCGAAAGCTTCAGGATGCCTGTAACCGTGCATTTAATTCTGTTATCCATATCGATATAATTGAAAAAATAATGGATTACTGCTGCTATGTCGAGAGAAATATGAAGGGACGAGCGGCAGGAAATATTGAGGACATGATTATTCGATATTTGATACGTTTCTACGCCAGCATGCAAATTGAGGCAGCTGATAATGCCTGTCATCTGGAAATAGGCGCTTTGTTTGGCGCTGCAACAATTTTTTCGTGTCATGCAATACGGTTGTCGGGGAAAAAAAATATAACGGTAGTTATTGATCCGCTTGAAGGATATTATGGCCGGGAAAAAGACTTAATTACGAACCTGCCGGTAGATGAAAACACTTTCTGGTCAAATATTGAACGATTTGGTTATTCAAAGGATATGATTGAGGTTAAAAAGGGTTATTCGGATGATGAAAATATCTTGAAACTGGTAAAAAATTATCAAATTCTTTCTCTGCTGATAGATGGGGATCATTCCTATGAAGGAGTAAAAAAAGATTGGTTAAACTACAGCCCGTTGGTAGTCACCGGGGGGTATGTCTTGATAGATGACTATAATAGTTATTTTTGGCCAGATGTGTCAAATTTTGTAAATAAGGAAATTATTTCCAATTTAGCTGGCAAATGGGAAGTTGTACTTGTGTTTGGAAATTCAATTATTTTAAAAAGAACCGAGCTTGAGGAATTTGAGATGCTTTCCACTAATGATGTTTTATTCCATCAGCTGAAAGGTATGGAAAGGAAAGTTCAATTAGGAGAAGACGCACTGAGACAAAGAGATGAATTGCTCAGATTAAATAGTGAGGAAATAAAAAGTCTGAAAAACGAGATTAAAAGGTTGAGAAATACATGGAGCTGGAAGTTAACATCACCTCTCCGATATTTTTACAATCTGCTGAAAAATAATTAATAATGGTTCGTTAAGGATTTCAGAATATGCAGGAAAAAATAGAAATTTTAAGCATCGAAATCTTTAAAACTCACGAAAAGGAAATGGGGTTTGTTGAAACTATTAAAAGGGAACTTAATTGGGAGATCGGTTGGCATTATCACCTTGATTTAGCTTGGATGTTGAGAGAAGTCGGTCATCTTCCTCCCGGGTCGCTTATTCTGGATGCAGGTGCCGGCAGAGGCCTGGCGCAATTTCTTCTCTCGGAACTTGGCTATAATGTAATCAGTATCGACCTTACTAATAGATTTAATAATTTTCGTAAAGTAAAGAAGTACGGGCCATTCGTGCATAACTTGAATGAGGCTACAGCATTTCCGAAAAGATTCAGGAATAGTGGAATTTATCGCACAGTCAAATTTTTCAGTAATATATTTAAATCTGATTGCAAGGCCCGAAATAAATTGTTGGAAATAATTTCATTAAATAAATATAAGCCAGCCTTAACCATCGTTGAGGATTTGCAGTATCGTAAATCCAGCGATTGTGGAAGGATTTTCGTTTATAAAAGCGATTTGAAAAATATGGCATTGTTACCGAACAACTTTGTCGATGCTGTTATCTCCATATCCGCCCTCGAACACAATAACCATCAGGGATTAAAGCTTTGTCTTAATGAAATGATGCGTGTATCAAAACCTGGAAGCGCACTAATAATGACTGTCAGCGCTTCGCAGTCAGAGGACTGGTTTCATGAGCCTTCAAGGGGGTGGTGTTACAGTGAGTCCAGTCTTAGAAATTTGTTCCAGCTATCGGATAGAACCTTCAGTAATTTTAATAGAAAAGATGAGTTCATGAATTCCATAAAAAAGGAAGGCAACGAACTCCATAAGAGACTGGATTCCATTTATTTTCGATCGGGCGATAACGGAATGCCTTGGGGGAAGTGGGATCCGCGTTATCAGCCCGTCGGCGTTGTGAAACATAAACAAGAAAGTTAATAAAGATAGTATTTTGTAGAGGCAAGCATGCTGATTGACGGAGTCGAGTACCATATCAATATCCTTATCTTGCTGATGGAAAATGAAATCGAAACGACTATCCATACCGTCGAAACACTGTTGGAAGGCATCGAAGATGGAGTAACAGTCAGCATTCTTTTAAACGGCGGCAGATTGAAAGAATTGCATGAATTGTTTTCAAAAAGCGGTTGTATCCGGTATTATGAATCTGAAATAAATTTAGGTGTTGCAGGCGGGCGAAATTATCTTTTGCAAACCGCTGAATGTAAAAGCTCCGATATTGTCATGATTCTCGACAATGACGTGGTGCCCCCCATGGATTATGTCAGGAATTTAGCCACGTTCCTTATCAAGCAGAAAGATGCTGGCATAGTGGGGGCTATTGTAGCTGATATTGGAAATATTCCATATAGGCTGGTTGTCAATCATTATGGTGATACAGGTTTTTGGGGGAAC
>JBFLWU010000045.1:0-25000 GCA_040757625.1 Thermodesulfobacteriota bacterium
GTTGGTATTTCCCGGAAAAATACCGCCAGCGCAAACACCGTAAATAGACCCCGGAGATTTAACACATTTGCTTCCCGGGCTGCAATCCGTGTCGAACGAACAAGCGAAAACGGGGGGGGTAAAAAACAGTAACACAATAAAGATAGATAGTGTCATAAATGCTTGTTTCATAGGCAACATTCCTCTGATTGAATTTATTTTTGCCGTTCTTGTTTTTTTCTCTCATTGATGCTGACTGCACCCTCAGCAGCCTCAGAGCCTAAATGTTTTTCTAAAAACTTCTTTCCTTCTTCTGTCATGTCTCCTGTCTGTGCTTGTTGTAAAATAATGTTTGTTTTGAACAAAATAATTTCATCCTCTCTTTGACGGTTCTTCTCTATCGTTTCTTGCTCTCTGAGTTGTTGGAGGCGTTCCATCTCTCTTTTTTCAACATTTTTTCTAATAAGCGAATCCCTAACCTTATTCGTTCCCCATCCGTCAATGGGTGGTAGGTTTAATTGACCGGCGAAGGCATTACTCTGAATCAGCAATAAGCATGTTAAAAGACAAAGTGTCGTTTTCATTTCTCCGCCCCCAGGTTGTCTGTTCAAGTAACAAACACAAAACCCCACCTCTCTCTTTGAGAAACGGCGTTCCGGTTCAGTGCACAACAACCCCTTGATTAAGGTTTATTTGGCTTTCTTTTCGTACTTTTTTACAAGGTCGGCAATGGCTTCTTCTAACAGTTTGCCAAGGGATTTATCAGTATCAACGGCAAGGTGCTTAAGCTGCTTTATGCGGTCGTCATCAATTCTGGTTGAGAATATCTTTTTTTCAGCCATAAGAGCCATTTACAGGAATTTTTTAAAGAAAGCAAGAAATCGTTTGACATTAAGAAATATATAAAATAAGAATGTAAGAAAGTAAGTTTTAAAACAAAGCCTAAAAACAGCAATGAAAACTAAAAACAAACTCATGCCCGAAGGTACTGCCAGCGGTGACGCTGGCGGCGGATATGCTGTATCCGTGGGCGGACCTTCGGGCATTTTTATTTAAAGGGGGGACTATGGGGGAAAAAAACAAGAAGAACAAGTCAACAAAGGAACAAGGGGTTATCGTAAAAATTAGTACGGCTGTTTATGGTCTTCAAGATCATCGGGATAATGACCTTGCTATACACCGGGACAAACTGAGGCTTTTGACAATGATGATGGGCGAACCGGGGCAGTTGTTTTCCGGTTGGGAGGATCATATGGCAAATTCGGCAGCAAACGCTTTTTGTGAAATTTTAAGTGAGGCCGAAAAATCCATCTCCGAAATGATAACCCAAATTGAGGCCGTTTGCGATGAAGTTAACGAGCTGTCGGGGAAGTATGTCGAGGCCCACAACAAAGAGGCGGACAAAAAACGCCACCGGGACACAGCCCTTTATATGCTTAAAAACATAAGGCGGGACCTTGAACCCAAAGATATACCGGCAGCAATTCAACTGTTAAAAAAACCCGTTGAATCCGTAAAGGCGGCGGCATGAACGATCAGGAAGCCTTAGAAGTGGTCAGGGAAGTTTCCGGCTGGATGAACGGGCCGCATTGTGAGTTTTCTGAGGATATGCCTTTTGACAGAAAAATGAAAGCGGTTCTGGAATATCTTGAAAATCGGTTAAGCGGGGCAACGGAAACAAAGGGGATGGTTCAGCATTTTAATTTTAATTCGGGAAAAATTGGAACGGTCAATATTTATAATTATGAAACTATCAATGCCAACAATTTTGAAGCCAATTCAAGGGGGGACCATGAAAAAAACATCACAGAAAAAAGGCAAAAGAACGCGGGGAGAAATCTATAACCCGAACAAGGCTTATGATTTTAATTCAATTCAGGGCAAGATCATACCCGAAAAACTGACAAGGGAATTTGTTTCCGGTCTGGATATTGAAAAAATGACAAAACAGGAATGCCGCAATCTTGTCACATATTCAATTCTGCAGGCGCTAAAAATCAAAAACCAAAAAGGGATTATAAAAAGGGCGATGAATTTGACAGAGCGTAATAAGAATTTTGGTCTGGATGCGTTACTGGTGGAGATGGCCTTAACAGCAAAAGCGGCATAACAAACCGGGGACCGGCGGCAGCAGGGGCCGCAGGAGCGACGATCTAAGCTAAGGGCACAGATATTATTGGCCAGGGGGTATAATTAAACATGGCAAGGCGTGAATGGTCGTGGACAGCGAACAGGAAGGCGCAGGCCGATTCGGTCAATGAGGTTGTAAACGAACTCAGAGAATATTGGCCCTTGACCCTTCGGCAGGTTTATTATCGGCTGGTTGTCAAAGAGATCATTGAAAATACAAGATCGAGATATATTGACCTTTCAAGACTTGTAAAGTTTATGCGGATTGATGGTTTGCTTGATTGGGATGCTATTGAAGACCGCACACGAAGGGTGTCACGCAAGCGGGGGCAGAATGATAGCGACGAATATCTCAAAGAAGAGATAGACATCTTTTTATCAGGATATCAGCGCTGCTATGTTCAGGGACAAGACAGCTATGTTGAGGTATGGTTTGAAAAGGATGCTCTCTCGCGGATATTTGAAGATGTTGCATGGTATTACTGTATTCGGGCCGTAGTTTGTCGGGGATATCAGTCTGTAACGTTCTTAAAAGAGTATAGAGACCGTGCGCTAAGGGCTAAAACGTCCGGACAGCTACCAGTTATCTTGTACTTTGGCGATTTTGACCCTTCCGGTATGCAGATGTTCGAGGCGACACAGGAGACCCTTGAAAAGGAAATGGAATTGACAGGGGTATTATACCAGCGGATAGCATTGAACCTTGGCGATATACACGAATACAAACTACCGCACAACCCGGACGCTGTTAAAAAATCAGACCGGCGCTATCAAAAGTTTGTCAAGGAATACGGGCATTATGCCGTTGAATTGGATGCTTTACACCCTGCTACCTTAAAACGGATAACCAGCGAAGCAGTTGAGGCTCAGTTTGATATGGACTTGTTCAGGGAGCAAAAAGAGATTGAACGCATGGAACGAAAGAAACTTGCAGATTTAAAAAATCACGTATTGAAATCAATTGAGGACTGGAAAAATAGAAATGTTTGACTTGTCAAACACTGTCCGGGATAGGCAACCGGAGCCGAACACCGGGGACCCTGCCCGGCTTCCCGGACTAACCACAGGGAGAAAGTGAGGGGCTTTATGGCTAAGATAAGAAAAAGGGGCAATACCTACCAGATCGATTATTTTGATCCGACTGGTAAGCGTATCCGCAAATCGTTTAAGAAGCGTAAGGATGCCGAGGCCGAACTTGGCAAGCGGGTATCGCTCATTGCTGAGAAGCGATACCTTGACGTTAAGAAAGAGTATCTAACGACACTAAGGGACCTGATAGCCAAGTATAAAGAGAATTTCGAGCACCAGAGCAGCTACCAGACCGGCAAACAGCACTATCTTGAAAACTTCAAGACATATTTCGGGGAAGATTCGCTGTTGTCGAATATCCGCTATGTCGAACTTGAAACCTATAGAAACCATCTCCGGCAAAAGATAACCAAGAACAAAACGGTCCGGACGGACGCCAGCGTCAACCGTGAAATGTCCTGCCTGCATCATATCTTTTCCAAAGCCGTTGAATGGGATATGATAGAGCAAAACCCATTTGACAAGGGCAAATCACTTATTCTGAAAGAGAATAATCAGCGGCTGCGCTTCCTTACAGAGGATGAAATTATAAAGCTGTTGGATGCCTGCCCGGATTACCTTCGGGATATAGTTGAATGTGCCCTTAATACCGGCATGAGGCGTCAGGAAGTCTTGGGGCTGAAGTGGTCACAGGTCCGGAACGGGTTTATTTATCTGAAAAAGACAAAGACAAATGAATCCCGGCAGGTGCCCGTTAATGACACGCTTGAATCATTGTTCAAACAGATCAGAAAGCAGCATGGTTTTAAGTCGGAGCATGTGTTCCTGTATGACGGTCAAACCATCGAGGCTAAGACCGGCAAGACCAGAAACCCCAAAGAGGGGCGCGAGGCCAAACCGATAACAGAAATCAAACGGGCGTTCAATGCTGCGGTTACAAGGGCGGGAATTGAGGGTTTCACTTTTCACGACCTGCGGCATACATTCGCCAGTCAGGTTATTATGAAGGGTGGTAGTCTCAAGGACGTTCAGGAGCTATTGGGTCATAAGACCATGACCATGACGCTGCGGTATGCTCATTTGACCCAAGAGCACAAAAAGAAAGCGGTCAACCTGTTAAATGGATTGACCGCATGTCACAAAACTGTCACAATACCCGGCCAGGTAAAAAGTGTCAGTATGTAACCGTTTGATATCTTTGGTCGGGGCGATTGGATTTGAACCAACGACCCCTTGAACCCCATTCAAGTGCGCTACCAGACTGCGCTACGCCCCGACTCGTGCGTGTCCTAACACGTTCGATGGGAGCTGTCAAGCGAAAGAGGGGATAAATAAATCGGTAATTTATCAGATGAATCCAAGAAATAACAAGCTGCTGATACCCGCCCGTCTCAAACCGGGAGATAAAATCGGCGTGGTCGCCCCGGCCAGCCCCTTTGACCGCAAAGCGTTTCGCCAGGGGATCATGGCGCTGGAACAGATGGGATTTGCCGTTCATGTGCCGATGGGCGTTTTCGAAAAGAAGCGCTATCTGGCCGGAACGGACGATGAGCGGGCCGGACGGATCAATTCTCTTTTCAGGGATAAAACCGTGCGGGGAATCATCTGCGCCAGGGGCGGCTATGGGTCCCTGCGTCTGCTGTCGCTGCTGGATTACAAAACCATCCGGAAAAATCCGAAAGTATTCGTGGGCTTCAGCGACGTCACCGCCCTGCTGACGGCATTTTACACCCGCTGCGGTCTCGTCGGCTTTCATGGGCCGATGGTGACAACTCTGGCCACCGCTACCCGGGCGGCCCGCAAGGCCCTGTACGGGGCGGTTGCATCGGCCGGAAAGCTCCAGCTGACTTCCAGGCGCGGGGTGATCATCCGGGCGGGAAGGGCGTCCGGAACGGTTGTGGGGGGAAACCTGACGACCGTATCGCATTTACTGGGGACGCCGTTTGCCCCCGTATTAAAAAAGCATGTCCTGATTCTTGAAGAAATCAACGAAGCGCCCTACCGCCTGGACCGCATGTTGACCCAGATGAAGCTGGCCGGATGTTTCAACGGCCTTGCCGGACTTGTTCTGGGCACGTTTAAAAATTGCGGCAATAGGAAGGACGTTTATGAAATTGCCGCCGATATTTTCAGGGATGGTGACTTTCCCATTCTGGCCGGATTCAGCTTCGGGCATGTGCGCGGCAACCCGACAGTCCCCATCGGCGTGAAAGCAACGCTGGACACCGACGCAAACCTGCTGTCGTTTCACGACGCACCAACGGCAGCCGAATAGTGCTTGGAATGGGCGCTAAACTCCATACGTCCCCAAATAGATCTGAAACGGACAAAACCGCAGCCTTTAAACCGGTCGACACCCTGATGCGGCAGGCAGTGGCGGACGGAATTTTTCCGGGCGGGGTGCTGCATGTTTCCAAAAACCTGAACGTCCGGTTGCTTAAGTCCTATGGCCGGGCCGACATCTTTGCCAATCAAAAGATGACCCTGGAGACGGTCTTTGACCTGGCATCTCTAACCAAGCCCCTGGCTACCACGCCGGCGGTCATGAAACTGATACAGGCCGGAAGGCTCGAGCTGGACGATACGCTGGGGAAGATACTGCCGCCTTTTCGCAAGACCGCCAAAGCGCCGATAACGATTCGGCAGCTCCTGGCCCATGATTCAGGTCTCCCGGATTACCGGCCTTATTTTGAAATCCTGCAAAAGGTTTCCTTCGGGAAACGACAGGATCAGCTGAAACGGCTTTTGCTCAAAGAACCGCTGCTCCACCCCCCCGGCCGTCGGACGTTATACAGTGATCTGGGATTTATGATCCTCCAATGGGTGGTTGAAAGCTTGTCCCGGCAACGCCTGGACCGGTTCGTGGCTGAAACTGTTTTCACGCCGCTTGGTTTGAAAAACCTTTATTTTATTGACCTTGCAGCGGATCATCGCGGGGGGGCATTCGCCGCTACGGAATGCTGTCATTGGCGCGGCATGCTGCTGAAGGGCGCTGTCCACGACGACAACGCCTTTGTGATGGGGGGTATTGCCGGGCATGCCGGATTGTTTGGAACCGCCCGGGAAGTCTACAGGCTCCTGAAAGCCCTGCTGGGCCTCTATCAGGGACGCGGGAAAAGGCCGGTAATCGATCCGGTGATTGTCCGGATGTTTCTGGACCGCCCAGCCGGCGCCGAGCGGGCGCTGGGATTCGATGCGCCGACGGCAACCGGTGCGAGCTGCGGTCGTTATTTTTCATCTCAAAGCGTCGGTCATCTGGGATTTACCGGCACATCGTTCTGGATCGATCTGGAGCGCTCGGTCATTATCATCCTTCTGACCAACCGGGTGCATCCCTCCCGTGATAATATCAGAATACGGGCATTCCGGCCGGCGCTGCATGACGCCGTAATGGAATGCCTAACAGACTGTTGAAAAACTGCGTCTGAGGCCGCCATACGGTGTCGCGCGGCTCTCGCCAATGCTCACATATGCTTGAATAGGCTGCGCTGGTCGAATCGCCGTGCGTCTTATCTGGCGATTCGATCCTTGTTTTTCGACAGCCTGCGGAATAATTCGGACGAAATATAAAATCAGAGCGGCCACCCGAAACCTGAAGATAACCGGCCCGGGGCGGCCGATCGTCGGTTCCGGCACGAAATTGCCGGGCAGGGGTTGGGGTAACCGCCGGGAATTTTTGAGACAAACGCATCTGGGTGATATTTTGCTTGTATTGAAAATATAATTTTGATACTCATTTTCAGTTAATAACTCAATTTTATAAGAATAGCCTTTTGACCCGGCACGGCGGGGATCAGGCACTAAAAATAATCAGTCGATCAAATTTCAACCAAGATGCAGGTGCAGGCTGGGCGCGTGTACCGATAATGAGGAGTTATGAATCTTTTTTTAGATGCGATGTTGGGTATTTTTTCTAGTGATCTTGCCATTGATCTGGGAACGGCAAATACCCTGGTATTCGTCAAAGGCAAAGGAATCGTGTTGAGCGAACCTTCAGTGGTTGCGGTGCGAACGGACGACAGGCTGAAGAACCGGGTCCTGGCGGTCGGCATCGAGGCCAAAAAAATGCTGGGGCGAACCCCCGGAAACATCGTGGCCATTCGTCCCATGCGGGACGGCGTTATTGCGGATTTTGAGGTGACCGAGGCCATGCTGCGCCATTTCATTCACAAGGTTCATAACCGCCGTACCTTTGTGCGTCCCCGGATTATCATCGCGGTCCCCTCCGGCATTACCCAGGTTGAAAAACGGGCGGTCAGGGAGTCGGCAGAATCCGCCGGCGCGCGCGAGGTCTTTCTGATTGAAGAACCCATGGCGGCGGCCATCGGCGCCGGTCTGCCCATCACCGAGCCGACCTGCAACATGGTGGTCGATATCGGCGGGGGCACCACCGAAGTTGCCGTTATTTCCCTGGCCGGAATCGTTTACAGTCGGTCCATGCGGGTTGCCGGAGACAAGATGGACGCGGCCATCACCCAGTACATCAAAAGAAAATACAACCTGTTGATCGGGGAAAGAACCGCCGAGATTATCAAGACAACCATCGGGAATGCCTATCCGGACCCGGATGACCTGGAGACAATCGAGGTTAAAGGCCGTGACCTGGTATCAGGAATCCCGAAGATTCTGGCGATTGATTCCGAGGAGATCCGGGTAGCCATATCCGAGCAGATCGAAGCCATCGTGGAAACGGTAAAAATCGCCCTGGAACAGACGCCCCCGGAACTGGCGGCCGACATCGTAGACAGGGGGATTGTCTTGACCGGCGGCGGCGCGCTGCTGAAAAATCTGGATAAGCTTCTCAAGGAAGAGAGCGGCCTGCCGATCACAATTACGGAGGATCCCTTGTCAACGGTTGCGTTCGGTTCAGGAAAAGTTCTGGACAGCATTGAAATCCTCAAACAGGTAGTCATTACATAGTTACATGTTTTCACGAAAGACGGTGATGATTGTTGGCCTGGTGGTAGCCATTACGGTCAACATCATAGTCCTTTCCCTCTCAACCCGGCATCACCAGAAAGCCTATGTGCCGGGTCGAATCGCCCTTGCACTGGTGTCCCCCTTCCAGGAAGCCGTTACCCGTTCCGTGCGGTTCTGTAAAAACATATGGTCACATTATTTCTCTCTCGTTTCAGTGGCCGAAGAAAATCAAATCCTGAAGGAGCTGCTCAGCGAGGCCGTTGAAAGAAACAACCAGCTTGCCGAAGTCGAACTTTCCAATATGCGGCTGCGCGACCTGCTCAATTTCCGCAAAAACGTGCCGGGCAGTTTTATCGCGGCCGAAATCATCAGCAGAGATCCTTCTTCCTGGTTTCGCGCGGTGATTATCGATAAAGGCCAGAGCGACGGCTTATCCAAAGGCATGCCGGTGGTCATATCCGAAGGGATTGTCGGACAGATCGCCGAAGCCTCAGCGCACCAGTCAAAGGTTCTGTTGATTATCGACCAGAACAGCGCGGTGGACGCCCTGGTGCAGCGCACCCGCGCCCGGGGAATCATCGAAGGCAAGTCCACGGATAAATGTTTTTTAAAATATGTTCTGCGAAAGAATGACGTCAAAGTAGGGGATGCAGTCGTTTCTTCCGGTCTGGACGGTGTGTATCCCAAGGGCCTGCAAATCGGATATGTCTCCGGTGTGATTAAGCGCAACTCGGGTATTTTTCAAGAGGTTACGGTAACCCCCTATGTGGATTTTGAAAAGCTTGAAGAGGTTCTGGTGATTCTGGACACACCGGAATCGCAAGCAGCGGATGATCGATGAACTTTATTTTTTACATGGGCTTAAGCCTGATCCTGGTCCTTTTGAAGACGACCCTGATGCCGTATTTTTCTGTGTTCGATCAATTCTACGACATGCTGATTCCTTTTGTCTTTTATCTTGGATTGTACCGACCGGCCCGGGAAGGCATCCCCATTATCCTGCTGCTCGGATTTGCGCTGGACAGCCTTTCAGGGGGGCCATTCGGCATATTTTTGACGACGTATTTCTGGCTGTTTATCCTGACCCGGTGGATTGTCACCTTTCTGCATGCCGGCAACAAGGGGCTGTGGCTGATTTCAGTGGCTGTCGGTGTTCTGATTGAGAACTTAATTGTGATTGCGACCATCCTCTGGCTGGGGGAGGCTTCCGAGATGCCGCCGGGGTGGGGGGACCGGGTGCTTACGCAGCTGGCCTGGGCGTTCTGTACGGGACCAGTTTTGATCGTCGCCATATCTGCTGCCCACCGCAAATGGAGCGGATGGGCTAGCCGCATCGTGGCGGCGGTGAAAGAACAGGAAGCGTGAATTATCGTAAGCTTATAGAGCGACTGATCTGTCTAAGAGGTTAGGGTTGGACCAATTCCTGCGAACCGCCGACAGCAACTGGTTTCGGCAACGGATCAAGGGGGCCATTCTCTGCGTTCTGGCCGCCTTTGTCATGCTGTTTGTGCGGCTTTTTTATCTTCAAGTCATTGAACGCGAGGAATACCGGCGCCTATCGGAAAACAACAGCATCCGGTTGCAAAGCATCAAGCCGCCGCGGGGACTTATTTTTGATCGCAACGGGGACCTGCTGGTGGACAATCGTCCTTCATTTGATCTGAGCATCATCACCAAAGATGCCAAACCCGTTGAAAGAACCCTCAGCCAGCTGTCTTATTTTCTTGAAACTCCCATTGATGAACTGCAGTCTAAAATTTCGCGAAACAAAGGATATTCTGCCTATACGCCGATATTATTGAAGCAGGATATAGGCAGAGATTCGCTGGCACAGGTTGAGGTCCACAAATTTGACCTTCCCGGTGTCGGTGTAAATGTTGAAGCCCGCCGGCACTATATCAACCCAAACAGCGCCGCCCATCTGCTCGGGTACCTGAGCGAAATCAACGCGGAAGAACTCAAGAGCGGAAAATACCCGGAAAACAGGGGGGGGGATTTTATCGGCCGGTTCGGGGTGGAAAAGACCTATGAGCACTATCTGCGGGGGAAACGCGGGGGCCGACAGGTTGAAGTGAACGCAACCGGGCAGGTGGTTCGGATTTTACAAACGGTTGAGGCCACCCCGGGACAGAATATCTATCTGACCGTTGATATAGGATTACAGAAAAAAGCCGAGGAGCTTCTGCAAGGGCGCGCGGGCGCGGTGATCGCGGTGGACCCCGGCAATGGTGAGATTCTGGCGCTGGCCAGCAATCCTTCTTTTGACCAGAATGACTTTGTCAGCGGCATGTCCCGTGAAAAATGGGAAGCATTGGTTTCCAATCCGCAGCGGCCTCTGGAAAACAAAGCCCTCCAGGGCGAGTACCCGCCCGCTTCAACCTATAAGATTGTGACGGCCATGGCCGCTCTGGAAGAGGGGGTCGTTGATGAAGATACTACTTTTTTCTGCCCCGGATACTACAACTATGGGGACCGTGAATTTCGTTGCTGGAAAGAAGGCGGGCACGGTACGGTGGACGTGATCAAGGCGCTGTCAGAATCCTGTGACGTCTTTTTTTACCAGGTCGGGCAGAAGCTGGGGGTGGACCGCCTGGCCTTTTATGCCAAAGGGTCGGGGTTGGGTGCTCCCACCGAAATCAATCTGGACAATGAAGCCAGCGGCCTGGTGCCGACGGCCAGCTGGAAAAAGAACCGCACCGGTATCGAATGGCAGCGGGGCGAAACCCTTTCGGTGGCAATCGGGCAGGGGTATAACCTGACAACCCCGCTTCAGATGCTGACGCTGACTGCGGCCGTGGCCAACGGCGGTGCTATCTACCGGCCGCAGATATTGAAAAAGATTGAAACCGCCGAGGGGAAAGTCGTTTCCGAAAGCGAACTGCAGTTGAGGGGAAAACTGCCCGCAAGCCGGCGCACCCTTGATATTATCAGAAAGGGATTGTGGGAGGTGGTGAATTCACCCTCTGGAACGGCAAGAAACGCAAAGGTTCCCGGGATTGAAATCAGCGGTAAGACCGGAACGGCGCAGGTGGTGGGGCGCAAAGCTGACGAAACTGCGGACAAAAAATCAGAGCCGGTCATCAAACCGCATGCCTGGTTTGTGGCCTATGGGCCGGCCCGTAATCCGCAGATAGCTGTTGCGGTGATTGTCGAGCACGGCAAAGGGGGGGCCAGTGACGCCGCCCCGATTGCCCGGGAGGTTCTCAAAACTTTTTTTGCAATGAAGAAACCCGAACAGTCGCAGCTGCAGGCAGCGCTTCCGCTTCATCCCTGAGCAATGACCGCTGGCCGCTTTACACAGTCTATGGGTCGAGAAAAAAATGATTTTTTTGAGACAATCCGTTAGGGGAAATCAACATGTTTGATCGACGATTGGTTCAGAATTTTGACTGGGGCTTATTGGGGCTGACCCTTTTGCTGGGAATCATCGGGCTCATTATCCTTTACAGTGCGGTTACCGCAGGGACGCCGGAAGCCCAACGGGTATTGTGCCTGAAGCAGCTGATCTGGTTTTGTGTTGGCCTGGTGGTGATGCTCGTCTGCTTTCTGTTCGATTACAAGATCCTGGAACGCTGGGCGCTGCCGATTTATATTGTCTGCATTCTGCTGCTGCTTGCCGTTCTGATTTTCGGGAGGTATGTCGGCGGTTCCAAACGCTGGCTGGTTCTGGGGCCGGTTTCAATGCAGCCGTCGGAATTAATTAAAATAACCGTTATTATTGTCGTGGCAAGGTATTATGCAAAGGTCGTGAACACGATCGGTCTGGGAATCCGCGAACTGATCTATCCCATGGCAATTACCTTTGTTCCATTTGTTTTGATCGTCGGGCAGCCGGATCTGGGAACGGCCATGCTGATAGTCGTGATTGTCGGCACGATGACGATTTTCGTCAAGATTGACCGACGCTCATTAATAGGAATCCTGGTCACTTCAACCATAGCGCTTCCGCTGGTGTGGTTTTTCTTTTTAAAGGCTTATCAGAAAAGGCGGATATTGACTTTTTTAAACCCTGACCGTGATCCCTTGGGGGCCGGGTACCATATTATCCAGTCAAAAATCGCCATCGGTTCCGGCATGATATTCGGCAAGGGTTTTCTGAAAGGGACCCAGAATGCGCTTGAATTTCTGCCGGAACAGCATACCGACTTTATTTTTTCCGTTCTGGCGGAAGAATGGGGCTTTGTGGGTTCGCTGGTGCTCTTGCTGCTTTTTCTGATGCTGATTGTATGGGGCCTGAATGTCGCCCAGGGATGCCGGGAACCATTTGGTACGATTCTGGCGATGGGAATTACAGCGATGATATTCTGGCAGGTTTTTGTTAATCTGGGGATGGTGATGGGCTTGATGCCTGTTGTCGGGGTGCCGCTGCCGCTGATCAGCTACGGCGGCTCGTCGGTCGTAACCATAATGATCAGCATCGGACTGCTGATGAATATCAGCATGCGGCGATTCATGATTGAATAATAGCCGTTCCCAATCTCCACCGGAGACCTGATGGTCACGCATTTGATGGATTTGGGTTGTTTTAAATGGCTTCTGTCCCACAGCCTGTTTTTAATACGGCAACCCTGGCCGAAAGCCCGATTGATTGATTGATATCTGTCAGGGGCTGCCTTTTTCAGGAATGTGTACTTGTCTTTCGGGATGATTTTCGATACGGTTTCTCGAAACAAAACTGGAGGCTGAATGAAAAAAGACAAGCAAAAGGATATGATATCAACATTTTTGGGTCCCGAAGTCAGCGTGGAAGGAAATATTGATTTTGGGGGAACCATCCGGGTGGACGGCAAGGTGAAAGGAACCATTCATAGCGACGGGGGCACGCTGATTGTGGGTGAGCATGCGCTCATTGATGCGGATATCATCGTTGATGCCGCAATCATTACCGGAGCGGTAAACGGCAATATCGAAGTGCGGGAAAAACTGGAAATTTTTCCGCCGGCGTGTGTGACGGGGAGCATCAAGGCGCCGACGATTTCCATAGAGTCCGGTGCCGTGTTCAACGGTAATTGCGAAATGAAGAGGCCTGCCATCCCACTTGCCGTTAAGAAAGATTCGACGGCAAAAACTGCCGCCTAAATTGATTGTCGCAAAAAAAACCTTTGACAATTCGGTGGGGCTGATATAAGAAATCGCCTTTGGAAATGACATAGAATTTATTATGGCCTTACAGATATTTTTTATCAATAAAATCATCCTCATGGAGGCTTTCCAATGATCGTGATTGATGGATCCGTTATCATACAGATCATCAATTTTGTCTTCCTTATCTGGGTTCTAAACACCGTTTTGTACAAACCAATCCGAAAAGTTTTACGTCAAAGACACGAAAAAGTTGCCGGCCTTGAGAACAGCATCGAAACCTGCACCCGGGATTCGAGAGAAAAAGACGCGTCTTTTGAGCTGGGGGTAAAGGATGCCCGCAAGAGGGGATTGAAGGAAAAAGACGCATTGCTGCAGGCTGCGGCTGAAGAAGAAAAAAAGATCATTGCCAAAATCAACGAGAAAGCACAGGCCGAGATCGTTGCTATTCGTGAAAAAATTGCAAAGGACGCCGAGCGCGTGCGTGAAACACTCCAAAAGGAAATCGAAGTGTTTGCCGAAGAGATCGAGCGCAAAATCTTAGGGAGGTCTGCTTCATGAATATTGCCGATAGCCGCCGGCTGTATCGTATAACCGCAGTGATCGTTTTCTTTCTGATGCTGAGCTTTGCCGCAGGGGCGAGCTGGGGCTCTTCCGAAGGCGGTCATGGCGAGGAGGCGGCAACCAAAGGATGGGTGGCCACCGACACGTATCGGGTCATGAATTTTGTGGTCCTGGCGGTAGTCCTCTTTTTGCTGCTGCGCAAGCCCGTTTCCCAGGTTTTTAAAAACCGGATTAAGGGCATTCAGGATCAACTGCATGATCTGGAAGTCAGAAAAAAAGAAGCCGAAAAGTTGCTGGCCGAATACGAAGAACGGTTGATGCACCTCGACCAGGAGGCCGAGACAATTATCGCGGAATATGTCCGGCAGGGGCAAGAGGCCAGGGGGCGAATTATTCAGGAAGCCCGGGCGGCGGCAGACAAGGTTGAGGAACAGGCACGCCGCAACATTGATCACGAGTTCGAAATCGCAAAATTGAAGTTGAAGGGAGAGGTGCTGGAAAAAGCGCTAATCAAGGCCGAAGAAAAGATAAAGAACCGGATTACGCCTGATGATCAGAAAAAACTGGTGGATGAATACATAGAGAAGGTGGTGGTATAGTGAAAAATCTGGCTATAGCCCGTCGATACGCCAAGGCGCTTCTGCTGATCGGTAAAGAGGATGGTCAGACGGAAACATACCGAAAGGAGCTTGCGGGCGTGACGGATCTGTTTGAGCGTGAAAAAGCTCTGGCTCAGACGATCTGCAATCCGCTTTACAATGCTGCCAGCCGGGAAAAGGTTTTGCAGGAGGTCGTAAAGCGCTTGAAGCTTTCGCGTGTGGTGTCTTCGTTTCTTCTGTTATTGTTTGCCAAGGGACGCATTGGGTTTTTACACAGCATTAATGAGTTCTATCAAAAACTGGCCGATGAATTAAAGGGCGTGGCGCGCGCCAGCTTGGTTTCGGCCATGGCGCTTTCATCCGAAACCGTTGAAAAAGTCCGCAGCGCCCTGTCATCAATGACGGGCAAGGAGGTCGTTCTTGAAGTAGCTGAAGACCCTGGCCTGATTGGGGGCATCGTCACGAAGATCGGGGATCTCGTTTTGGATGGCAGTATCAAAACCCAACTACTCAACATGAGAGAATCTTTAAAAAGGGGTGAGCGTGTCTAATGGAATTAAGAGCTGAAGAAATAAGTCAAATTATCAGGGAGCAGATTACGGATTATGACAAGAAGGTTGAATTAAGCGAAACCGGCGTGGTCTTATCGGTGGGCGACGGCATCGCCAGGGTCTATGGCCTTGAGAAGGTCATGGCAATGGAACTGGTGGAGTTTCCCGGAAACATCCTGGGGCTGGTTCTCAACCTTGAAGAAGACAATGTGGGCGTTGCCATTATGGGAGAGGACATCCATATCAAGGAAGGTGATATGGTCAAACGCACCGGCCGCATCGCCCAGGTCCCTGTCGGCGAAGCCGTTCTCGGCCGGGTGGTCTCGGCGGTAGGCGAACCCATTGACGGCAAAGGACCCATCGACGCCAAGGAGCACCGCAGGGTCGAAATGGTTGCGCCGGGAGTTATCGCCCGTAAAAGCGTGCATCAACCCATGTATACCGGACTCAAAGCTATTGACGCCATGACACCGGTGGGCCGCGGTCAGCGGGAACTTATTATCGGCGACCGCCAGATCGGAAAAACGGCGGTCGCAATCGACGCGATTTTGAGCCAGAAAGGCCGCGGGGTATACTGCATTTATGTCGCCTGCGGCCAGAAGAAGTCCACCGTCGCCCAGGTGGTGGCCGTTCTTGAAAAGCATCGAGCCATGGAATACACGACGGTGGTTTCGGCCTGTGCCAGCGATCCGGCCACGCTTCAATACATCGCCCCCTATGCCGGATGCGCCATGGGCGAATATTTTCGGGACAACAAGCAGCACGCTCTGATTATTTACGACGACCTTTCCAAGCAGGCGGCCGCTTACCGGCAGGTATCCCTGCTCCTGAGACGCCCCCCTGGACGGGAAGCCTATCCCGGCGATATTTTCTACAACCATTCCCGGCTGCTGGAACGGGCTTCCAAACTGAATGATGAATTGGGCGCGGGATCGCTGACGGCGCTGCCGATCATTGAAACCCAGGCCGGGGACGTTTCGGCCTATATCCCTACCAATGTTATTTCCATTACTGACGGACAGATCTACCTGGAACCGAGCCTGTTCTTTGCCGGTATCCGGCCGGCCATCAATGTGGGCCTATCGGTTTCCCGGGTCGGCGGCTCTGCCCAGGTCAAGGCCATGAAACAGGTGGCGGGAACCCTGCGGCTCGACCTGGCCCAGTACCGCGAACTGGAAGCCTTTGCCGCCTTCGGCAGCGATCTGGACGCATCCACCCAGCGGCAACTGACCCGTGGTGCCCGGCTGGTTGAAATATTGAAGCAGCCGCAATATCAGCCGCTGCCTCTGGAAAAGCAGGTTTGCATCCTGTACGCCGGAACCAAAGGCTTTCTGGATAAATACCCCCTGGATGTTCTGGCGAAATACGAGGCCGGACTGTATCCGTTTATTGAAGAGCGCTATCCCCAGATTTTCAGTGAAATCGCCGAGAAGGAAGCCATATCGGATGATCTGAACAAATTGATGACCGAAGCGCTGAAAGCCTATGACGAGGAGTTCAAGGATACCATCAAGTAAAGGCCGGTTGTCGTTTTCATTGGACGTCGACACAACGGCGTTTCCGACCCAGAACCTGTAGTAATTTTTTTTGATTCTAAATATGTTCCATAAGGGCAGAGTTGTATGACAACGCTAAAAGATGTCAAGACGAAGATCTCCGCGGTAAAAAAAACCAAACAGATAACCAGGGCCATGAACATGGTGGCGGCCTCGCGGCTGCGCGGCGCCCAGCAGAATATGGAAGGGTTCCGGCCTTACGCCCAAAAGTTTGCTGAAGTGCTGGGCAGTCTGGCCGACAAATCCGGGGAAGAAGCAAGTCCCTTACTGGTGCCTCGTGAAGAAGTCAAGTCTGTCCACCTGATCCTATGTACTTCCGATAGGGGACTATGCGGCGGGTTTAATACCAACCTGATTTCGCTGGCCGAAACCTTTATAAAAGAAAAATCCGGACAGAACGTAAGGCTTTCATATACAAATTTCGGCAAAAAAGGCAGAAACTGGTGCCGTAAAAAGAAAATGGAAATCGTGGATGCGCATCTGAACGTTGTCGGCGGCAGGATCGGTTTTAATATCGCCGCCACTTCCGGTCGCAAGATGGTGGACGAATATCTGAAAGGAACCTATGACGAGGTGTTCATCATCTATTCGGAATTTATCAGCGTCGCGCGCCAGAAGCCGACCCTGAAGCAGTTGCTGCCGATACCCCCGATTGCACCGGCAGTCGTGGAAGAAGCTGATACGGATAAGCCTTATATGCCGGAGCATATCTGCGAGCCTTCCCCCGAAGAACTGCTGGGGGATTTACTGCCGAGAAATGTTTACGTGCAACTGTATCGGGCCCTGCTGGAGACATCGACCAGCGAACATGCCGCCCGCATGACGGCCATGGACAATGCGACCAAGGCCTGTAATGATATGATTGAAGACCTGACGCTGGCTTATAACAAGGCCCGTCAGGCGGCGATTACGGCGGAGCTGATGGATATCGTGGGTGGCGCCGAAGCGCTGAAAGGATAAGAAATTAAATTACCGCACATTGTTTCATAGGAGGTCAATACATGGGTGAGAATATCGGAAAGATAACGCAGGTGATGGGACCTGTTGTTGATGTGGAATTTGCACAGGGAAAGCTGCCGACGATTTATACCGCGCTGCTGATCACAAATCCTGCCATCAGCGCAGAACCGGATAATCTGGTGGTTGAAGTGGCGCAGCACCTGGGCGATAATGTGGTCCGCACCATTGCCATGGATGTTACCGATGGCCTGACGCGGGGACAGATCGTCAAGGATACCGGCAAACCCATCATGATGCCCGTCGGTGAAGCCGGGCTGGGACGCGTTCTGAACGTGGTCGGCAGGCCCGTGGACGGGCTAGGACCGGTGAGCCAGGAAAAAATGATGCCGATTCACCGGGAAGCCCCCAAGTTCACCGAACAGGATACCACGGTCCGGGTTCTTGAAACCGGTGTTAAAGTTATTGACCTGCTGGTGCCGTTTCCCCGCGGCGGGAAAATGGGCATGTTCGGCGGCGCCGGTGTCGGTAAAACGGTTATCATGATGGAAATGGTGCACAATATCGCCATGCAACACGGCGGCATTTCAGTGTTTGCCGGTGTCGGTGAGCGCACCCGCGAAGGCAACGACCTCTATCATGAAATGAAGGAATCCGGGGTTTTGCCCAAAGCGGCCCTGATCTATGGACAGATGACCGAACCGCCGGGCGCCCGGGCGCGCGTGGCTCTTTCCGCATTGACCGCAGCCGAGTATTACCGGGATGAAGAAGGACAGGATGTTCTCATTTTTATTGATAATATTTTCCGGTTTACCCAGGCTGGCTCCGAAGTCTCGGCCTTGCTCGGACGCATGCCCTCGGCGGTGGGGTATCAGCCGACGCTGGCGGTTGACCTGGGCGAACTTCAGGAGCGGATTACCTCGACCGACAAAGGGTCTATCACGGCGGTTCAGTGCGTGTATGTCCCCGCCGACGACCTGACCGACCCTGCCCCGGCAACGACATTTGCACATCTGGACGGAACGGTGGTGTTGTCGCGGCAGATCGTTGAACTGGGAATTTATCCGGCGGTTGATCCGCTGGATTCCACCTCGAGAATTCTGGATGCGGCCTATATTGGTGACGAGCATTATCGGGTAGCGCGCAACGTTCAGAAAATATTGCAGAAATATAAAGAGCTGCAGGATATTATCGCGATTCTGGGGATGGAGGAATTGTCCGACGAGGACAAGATCACCGTTTCCAGAGCCCGAAAAATTCAGCGCTTTTTGTCGCAGCCTTTCCATGTGGCCGAGGCATTTACGGGCAAAAGCGGCAAGTATGTCAAAATTGAAGACACTATCAGGGGCTTTAAGGAAATATGTGAAGGCAAGCACGACGAGCTTCCCGAACAGGCCTTTTACATGGTGGGTGGCATTGAGGAAGTCGAAGAAAAAGCCAAACAGATGTCTGAAAGTCAATAAGCGCATGAGGAAGGTATGGCTGCTGGAAATATCAAACTAGAGATTGTCACGCCGGAAAAGGTCGTGGTCAGCGAGGATTCCCAGATTGTAATGGCGCCGGGGGTGTTGGGTGAATTTGGCGTGCTTATCGGGCATACCCCGTTTATGACCACCCTCAAGCTGGGAACCATCCGCTATGTGGATAAAAGCGGCAAGGAACGATTCGTTTTTATCAGCGGGGGTTTTGCAGAGGCGCTTCCCGACAAGGTCACCGTGTTGGCCGAATCGGCCGAGCGCAGGTCTCAAATCGATGTCGATCGGGCAAAATCCGCCCTGCAGCGCGCCCAGGAGCGGCTGGCAAAGGAAGATGATGAGACAATCGACCGGGTAAGGGCCAGGGCGGCCATGGAACGGGCGTTGCACCGGCTGAAGATTGCCGCCATTCGGGCCTCGTAACCTTCGGCCGGCGACGCGGTTCCGATGCTTTCTAAAGCAAGGGAAGGCGTGTGGTATGTAAATATAAAAGGGCAGACCCGAAAGCGGTCTGCCCTTTTTGCTCCATGGTGATTGCCCGGTTAACCCGGATATTTCATGAAAATTTTTCAGCAAGTATTAAAAAAGATCTTAATAATACGCGGTTAGATTCAGAATAGAGGTGATAACAAGCGGTACATTTTGTTTCCTCAATTGTAAAAGACAGATGCTTGAAAAATTTTAACCCTTAGGGCGAAATGCATTCGCCCATTTGCTGCGTTATCCGGGGTTTGCGGTACGCGAAGTACAGCTGCACCCCGGAATCCCTTGCAAATGAACGAATACATTTCGTGAAATAACCGGGTTAAGCGCAGCTCCCGGATGGCACTGTTTCCATTCGGAAATATTTTTTAAAATTTTACGGTCAGATTTTTCGGGTATGATAAAGAATTCCAGCAACATTGCCGTTATTATCCTTGCGGCAGGTTTGGGCAAACGCATGAAGTCGGACAAGGCCAAGGTGTTACACGAGGTTCTGGGACGGCCGATGATCCGGTATGTGGTGGAAACGGCGCGCAAGATAGCCGGCAAGGAAGTGATCGTCGTTGTCGGCCATCAGGCCCAAAAAGTCATGGATGCGGTTTCGATCGACGCGAAGGTCTTGTTTGCCCATCAGGACAAACAGCTGGGAACCGGCCATGCCGTCCGGTGCGCTCTTGCGCAGATAGCTGAATATGTGAATGAGGTCGTTATTTTGTGCGGAGATGTTCCGATGCTGAGGGCTGAAACCGTTCAGCGTCTCCTGGACGATCATTGCGCCGCAAAACGCGATCTGTCGCTTCTGGCGGTAACAGTCGAAAATCCCAAGGGATACGGCCGGGTGTTGGTTGACGAAAACTGCCGCCTGATTCGGATTGTGGAGGAAGCGGATGCGTCTCCTGAACAGAAAAAGATCCGTACGGTCAATGCCGGGATCTACTGCGTCACAAAAAAATTTCTAACGGACTCACTGCAGCAGCTCAGACCTGATAATGTGCAAAACGAATTTTATCTGACCGATATTATTGAAATTGGATATCGGCAACAGTATGCCGTGGGGGTAATGTTCAGTGATGACGGCGACGAAGTCATGGGTGTGAACAGCTATCCGGACCTGCTTGCTGTTGAAAAGATCATGCGCCTGCGGAAGCCTAAAACTTCTTGACTTTCATGCAAATAAAAGATTATATTAATAAAAAACAAATCTAGGGGGAGGATTGGATAACGCGTTCATATTACATCAATTTGATGAGATTGAAAAGAAAGTTGAAAAATTATTGAAGGCTTTTCAGGCCCTTGAAACAACCAACGGCGAACTGCAACTTAAGATCGAGACTTTAAATGCAGAGCTTCAGGGCCGGATTGAAGCCGAAAACAAGTATGCAAAGGAGAGGGACCTGATCCGTTCAAAAATTGATGGCCTGTTGGTTAAATTGGAGGATATCGCAGAGTCAAAGAACTAGCGGTCGGTAATTCTCGAATTTGGAAGGACTGCATTGGAACAGACTGTTACGATACAACTTTTTGGGCGCCCCTATACGTTTAAAGCTGAAACTGAAGATTCAAAGGCCAGGGAAGTTGCCGACTATCTGGTCAACGAGGTGGCCAAGGTTGAGGGTAAACATACGAATCAGACATCAGACATATCAAAGCTCGCAATTTTGATTTCAGCGGCGCTGAATATAACCAACGAGCATGTGGAGCTGAAACGGAATCATTCTTCATTGTTACAGGATATTTCTGAAAGGTCTGCCAACTTGATTCGATTGTTGGACCAAAAGGTGCGCTGAATGCCTAAAGGGTTTTATATGATTTCAGACCAATGCCGCTTGTCAGATTATTGCTTGGAGAGAAACCGTTGAATTCCAGCTTCGAGAGAATTGACCCTGCTGTCCCCCAGCCGGGGCAATTTGAAAAAAACCGCACGTGTACTTTTTAAGAGAAGGCGAGCCCCTGCCGTGTTCGTGATTGGAAGATGTTCTTTGACCCAACAATCAAGGAACGGGAACCTTCCTTAGTTTCGGTGTGCAAGTTCTGCCCGTACAGAAAAGCCTTAAGAAACTACAAGGATCCCAAATTAATAATTGGCTCAAAGGCCTGCCAACACGGCACTGTGGTGGGGGTTTCGCTTTACCGAATTCTTCAAGAAACCGATACGCCAACATCCCATCAAATTTACAGGGTAAAGAGCTTTTATCATTTGGCACGTCTGATGAAAAGCTTAGTGTCAACCCCTGCTGCAACGATCTTGTCTTAATTCCCTCAAACGATATGTTTCCGTTTCATGTGCGGACAGATTTTCCCGCATAAAATAACAAAATGACCGTACGTTCTTCGATGGAATGAGCCCTTTGAAAAATGCTCAATTTCGTTCAAAGTCAGGAATGGCGATTCCGCCACGGCGGGGTTAAGCGCCGGAGTGCGTTAAGTATTTCGCGGATTAACACTTGAGCTTTATATCCTGTGGGATTGGCGTTAGCATCCCTCAGGGCAGGCACTGAAATTGAGCGAAAGGGGGCGTTTTACATCGGTCTCGAGGTGTTGCCATCGATTGCTCTTTATCAAACCAAAAGGCGAAACGACCTTTGGGAGAAATATAATGATTGAATTTGACATATTATTAATTTTGATGGGATTCGGTACCGGATTTTTAGTCGCTTACTGGGTCAAGGGAAAGATTGTTTCACAAAAAATTAAGGCGGCCCAGGCGGAAGCTTCCCAAATAACGGCTGACGCAAAGCTCAAAGCCGAGACCCTTATCAGAGAAGCCGACCTTGAGGTTAAGGACAAGCTTTTCAAAATGAAAAGCGAATTTGATGCCGAAACCAAGGATACCCGAGCAGAACTCAAAAGGCTTGAAAGGCGATTGCTGTCTAAAGAAGAGCATATTGACCGCAAGATCGAACAGTTCGACGCCCGGGAACAGGAGATGGCGCAAAAGGAAAAACGCTTAAGCGATCGTGAAAACGAAATCAAGAAAAACGAATCGAAATATCATGAACTGATTGCAGAGCAAAAGATACAGCTTGAGCGAATTTCCGGATTAACCGCTGAACAGGCCAAGGAACTGCTGCTGCGGGCAATGGAAAATGACGCCCGCTATGAAGGGGCCAAGCTTATTAAGCGGATTGAAACCGAGACAAAGGAGGAGGCCGATAAAAAAGCCAAAAAGATCATTTCAACCGCCATCCAGAGATATGCGGGCGATTTCGTGGCCGAGCGAACCGTGTCGGTGGTGCCGCTTCCCAATGATGAGATGAAGGGTCGCATTATCGGCAGAGAAGGACGTAACATTCGCGCGCTGGAAGCGGCCACAGGTATTGATCTGATTATTGACGACACTCCCGAAGCGGTCATTTTGTCCGGATTCAATCCGGTCCGGCGCGAAGTCGCCCGGTTGTCACTGATGCGATTGATATCCGACGGCCGTATCCATCCGGCCCGAATCGAGGATGTCGTCAAGAAGGTGGAACAGGAGGTGGACCTGGCAATCAAGGAAGCCGGCGAACAGGCCGCTTTTGATTTGGGGGTTCATGGTCTGAACAACGAGCTGATCAAACTGGTGGGGCGTTTAAAGTTCCGGACCAGTTATGCCCAGAATGTCCTGCAGCACTCCGTCGAGGTCGGCTTTCTGAACGGTATCATGGCGTCTGAATTGGGTTTGAACCAGAAACTTGCCAGGCGCATGGGACTTTTACATGATCTGGGCAAAGGGGTCGACCATGAGGTCGAGGGGCCGCACGCCTTGATCGGCTCTAAACTTGCCAAAAAATACGGTGAATCCGCCAAGGTCGTTCATGCCATCGCCGCCCATCATGAAGACATGCCGCCGGTGACGGTATACGCCTTGCTGACCCAGGCAGCCGACGGTCTTTCAGGGGCCCGGCCCGGTGCACGCAAGGAACTGCTGGAAAATTATATCAAACGGCTGGAAGATCTTGAAAAAATTTCGAATTCGTTCCGGGGTGTTGCCAATTCCTATGCAATCCAGGCCGGAAGAGAAATTCGGGTCATTGTGGAAAGCAATATCGTTTCCGACGAGGAAGCGGTGCTTCTCAGCAAGGATATCGTTAAAAAAATAGAGGAATCATTAACTTTTCCGGGTCAGATCAAAGTGACCGTGATCCGGGAGACCAGAGCCGTGGGATACGCGAATAAATAAGGTGAAGCGGAAATGGCCAATGTGATTGAAATATTGAACGAACGGGGCTTTATTGAACAAACCACTCACGATAAAGAGCTCAACGATTTTATCTCTCAAGGGGGCGGGACCTGTTATATCGGCTTTGATCCCACGGCCTCGAGCCTGCATGTGGGCAGCCTGGTTCCGATAATGTCCCTGGCGCATATGCAGCGCAATGGGCACAGGCCTATTGCCCTTATCGGGGGGGGGACCGGCCTGGTGGGGGATCCCAGCGGCAAGACCGAAATGCGGCAGCTGCTGACGCCCCAAACAATCGCGGAGAATGCCGTCGGGATAAAAAAGCAACTGTCGCGATTCATCGATTTTAATGACGGCAAAGCCCTGATGTTGAACAATGCCGATTGGCTGGCGAAACTGGAATACATACCGTTTTTAAGGGATATCGGCCGGCATTTCAGTGTCAACCGGATGATCAAGGCCGAAAGCTATAAAATGCGCCTGGATTCGGAAGAAGGTCTTAATTTTATCGAGTTCAATTATATGCTCTTGCAGGCCTATGATTTTCTGGAGCTCTTTGACCGGCACGGCTGCCGGCTTCAGATGGGGGGGGCGGATCAGTGGGGTAACATTGTGGCCGGGATTGATCTTGTCCGCAAAATGCGTCAGGATACGGTTTTCGGCGTCACCTTCCCGCTGATTACCACCAGCGGCGGCGTCAAGATGGGTAAAACCGCCAAGGGAGCGGTCTGGCTGGATCCGGAGCGAACCCCGCCTTACGAATATTATCAGTACTGGATCAATACGGATGACCGTGACGTAGCCCGTTTTATGGCGCTGTTTACGTTTTTGCCGTTGAAGGAAATCAACGCGGTTCGGTCGCTTTCCGGCGCCGATTTAAACGACGCCAAGGCCGTCCTGGCTTACGAGGCCACCGCCCTGGCCCATGGGCCCAATGAGGCTGCCAAGGCATATCAGGCTGCAGCCAGCATGTTCGGGGCACGCTTGGTGCCCGATGAGATCGTGCCGTCCAGCACCATCCCCCGTGGAGGGGCAGCGTCCGATGACAAGTCCGTGCCGCAGTCCTATGTGGCGGAGGCCCGGATCCGTGAAGGCATTCCGGCTTTCAAAATGTTTCAAAACGCCGGCCTGGCGGCTTCCGGCGGCGCGGCCAGGAGGCTGATTGAACAGGGCGGGGCCTATGTCAACGGGGAACGCCTTTCATCACCGGACCGGCTGGTGACGCTCTCCGACGCTGTCGATTCGGAAATATTGCTGCGGGCGGGCAAAAAAAGGTTTCATAAAATAAAAATAAAAAACTAAAAATAATGCTTGACAATTATTAGAAAGAAGGAATATAAATACTTTCTTTTGAGTGATAATTTCACGCGTTAAAAAAAAATTGATCTTTTTTAAAAAATATAGTTGACATTCATCCAAAGCACGTGTATTGAACGATTTCTTTTTAGAGACGGGATCACGGGTCTTTAAAAAGAAATTTTTTTTGGATGATGAAAAAAAGAGTTGACAAATAAAA
>JBFLWU010000045.1:27500-41519 GCA_040757625.1 Thermodesulfobacteriota bacterium
TTAAAGCCCGAAAGCGTTGTATATTCGGTGTCGTGGGATTCGATCGGACGAAGTTTCGGATTCGTCGGAAAGTTACAAACCTGATTTATAACTGAAGAGTCTGGAAAGGCTCACCATAGAAGGTGATAGGCCTGTAAGTAAAATGGATCAGGCTTTCTGGATCGAACACCCAAGTACCGCGGGGCACGAGGAATCCTGCGGGAATTCAGGAGGACCATCTCCTAAGGCTAAATACTATTTGGCGACCGATAGTGAACCAGTACCGTGAGGGAAAGGTGAAAAGTACTCCGGTGAGGAGAGTGAAATAGTACCTGAAACCGTTTGCTTACAAGCAGTGGGAGGGCTATGAATATTGTGGGGGTTTACCTCTGCAATCTTCAGCCTGACCGCATGCCTTTTGCATAATGAGTCAGCGAGTTACTTTACGTAGCGAGGTTAAGCCGTTAGGTGTAGCCGTAGCGAAAGCGAGTCTGAATAGGGCGAATTAGTTGCGTGAAGTAGACCCGAAGCCAAGTGATCTATCCATGGCCAGAGTGAAGCGCAAGTAAAATTGCGTGAAGGCTCGAACCAGTGAACGTTGAAAAGTTCTTGGATGAGCTGTGGATAGGGGTGAAAGGCCAAACAAACTTGGCAATAGCTGGTTCTCCCCGAAATATATTTAGGTATAGCCTTGCAAATTAAGTAACGGGGGTAGAGCACTGGATGGGCTAGGGGTCCTACCAGATTACCAAACCTAACCAAACTCCGAATACCGTTAACTTTTATTGCAGGAGTCAGACTGCGGGAGCTAAGTTCCGTGGTCAAAAGGGAAACAGCCCAGATCGCCAGCTAAGGTCCCAAAATATGCGCTAAGTGGGAAAGGATGTGGAAATGCACAGACAACCAGGAGGTTGGCTTAGAAGCAGCCATCCTTTAAAGAAAGCGTAACAGCTCACTGGTCGAGTGAGTCTGCGCCGAAAATGTAACGGGGCTCAAGCGCATTACCGAAGCTGCGGGATTTCATCTTCGGATGAGATCGGTAGGGGAGCATTCTGTCAGGATTGAAGGTCGATCGTAAGGACGGCTGGACCGGACAGAAGAGACCATGCTGACATGAGTAACGATAAAGCGGGTGAAAAACCCGCTCGCCGTAAACCTAAGGTTTCCTGAGTAAAGTTAATCTGCTCAGGGTTAGTCGATCCCTAAGCCGAGGCCGAAAGGCGTAGGTAATGGAAAACAGGTTAATATTCCTGTACCACCCGGTTATCGATATCCTTTTCAGGGTGAGAGTGAATGGGGGGACGCAGAAGGGTAGGTCATCCATCTGTTGGAATAGGTGGTTCAAGCTTGTAGGCGGGAAGAACAGGTAAATCCGTTCTTCCATTCAACGCCGAGAAGTGATGAGGAGAGACTTCGTCTCATAAACTGACTGATCCCATGCTGCCAAGAAAAGCCTCTAGCGAGATAATCAGGTGATCGTACCGCAAACCGACACAGGTAGGTGGGGAGAGCATCCCAAGGCGCTTGAGAGAACCCTGGTTAAGGAACTCGGCAAAATAACACCGTAACTTCGGGAGAAGGTGTGCCTCTATTAGGTGAAACGATTTACTTGTGGAGCCGACGGAGGCCGCAGAGAAATGGCGGTAGCGACTGTTTACTAAAAACACAGGACTCTGCTAAGTCGCAAGACGATGTATAGGGTCTGACGCCTGCCCGGTGCTGGAAGGTTAAGGGGAGATGTTAGCCGCAAGGCGAAGCGTTGAACCGAAGCCCCAGTAAACGGCGGCCGTAACTATAACGGTCCTAAGGTAGCGAAATTCCTTGTCGGGTAAGTTCCGACCTGCACGAATGGCGTAACGACTTCCGCACTGTCTCAACCAGGGACTCAGTGAAATTGTATTCTCGGTGAAGATGCCGAGTACCCGCGATTAGACGGAAAGACCCCGGCACCTTTACTATAGCTTGACATTGAATTTTGAAATTGCATGTGTAGGATAGGTGGGAGGCGCTGAGACCGGAACGCCAGTTTCGGTGGAGCCAACCTTGAAATACCACCCTTGTTATTTTAGAATTCTAATTTCGTCCCGTAATCCGGGCGAAAGACAGTGTCTGGTGGGTAGTTTGACTGGGGCGGTCGCCTCCCAAAGAGTAACGGAGGCGCGCGAAGGTTCCCTCAGGCTGATTGGAAACCAGCCGTGGAGTGTAAAGGCATAAGGGAGCTTGACTGCGAGAGAGACATTTCGAGCAGGTACGAAAGTAGGTCTTAGTGATCCGGCGGTTCTGCATGGAAGGGCCGTCGCTCAACGGATAAAAGGTACGCCGGGGATAACAGGCTTATCGCCCCCAAGAGTTCACATCGACGGGGCGGTTTGGCACCTCGATGTCGGCTCATCACATCCTGGGGCTGGAGCAGGTCCCAAGGGTTCGGCTGTTCGCCGATTAAAGTGGTACGTGAGCTGGGTTTAAAACGTCGTGAGACAGTTTGGTCCCTATCTATCGTGGGCGCAGGATATTTGAGAGGATCTGTTCCTAGTACGAGAGGACCGGAATGGACGAACCAATGGTGTTCCAGTTGTCGCGCCAGCGGCATAGCTGGGTAGCTATGTTCGGATCGGATAACCGCTGAAAGCATCTAAGCGGGAAGCCGGCCTCAAGATTAGATATCCCTCTGTATGGAAACGTACAGACTAAAGACCCCTTGAAGACGACAAGGTTGATAGGCCCGATGTGCACGCATAGTAATATGTTTAGCTTACGGGTACTAATAGGTCGTGCGGCTTAGTCACAAATTTTGACACAAATGGTTGAGCGTTTTACTGTGCTTATATTCAAATTGTAGCGATACTGAAAATAGTTCGTTTAATTTGCTTCATTTTTTCGGTGGCAATAGCGAAGAGGCAACACCCGTTCCCATCCCGAACACGGAAGTTAAGCTCTTCAGCGCCGATGGTACTGCACGGGAAGCTGTGTGGGAGAGTAGGACGCCGCCGAAAATCTTTTAAAGCCCGGGATCAGTGACCCTGATTTCGGGCTTTGCTATTTTCAGGGGAAGTGGATTCTCAGGGTCAAGTCGTGATTCATCGACTTTCCATTGAATATTCGTGTTTAAAAGACAAATTCCAAAGACCAAATTACAATATACAAAGACCGAAACATTTCAGAATGAGCAGGTTTGATTTATTATTGGCATTTGTTTGATATTTGGAATTTGATGGTTGGGGTTCCAATAAGTGAATGCACCATCACTAAGAAAAATATCTACCGAAAGCACCTTGGCCAGGTTTTCTGAACACGGATTATCACTCTTTGCCGGTTTCAATTTTCCAGGACGCTTCATAGAACTCAGCGCCGGACTCTTTTCCGGGTGCTGCGGCGGAAACGGCAATCCCGCGGGTCATAGCGGATAAAGCGGACCGGGTCCCCTGATAACGGGCCAGCCCCTGGCCCACCTGCTGCAGGTTGACCTGGCCCAGGGGGACCTCGCTGGCATAGACCACAATCTGGTCTTCTCCATACGGCGGGCTTACGGTCAATGAAAAAAGATCTCCCTGATCAGGGATCTTATAAACCTTGCCGGCTTCAAAGTAGTTGATCTGGCGGTACCCGTTGGGCAGCAGCTGGATGATCTCGCCGTTTGACGAGATGTTCACGATGCGGGCGTAATAATTGCGGTTTCCCTGGATAAATATCTGGATATTCTCGCCTTCTTTAAAAGTTTTTTTGGAAGTCCAGACCTTGACCGTCAAGGGCCCGCCTGCTACCGGCTCCGCGGCCGGAATCTCATTTCCCTTGGGTTTCAGGCTGTATTCGATCTCGGCTTTGATCCAGACATGATAACGACTGTTGTCCTCGATGCCGAGATCTTTCTGCTCAAGGACCGAAACCGCTCCCTCGGCCTGGGACCAAATCACGTCGTATTTTACCGTGAAATCTTCGACTTTTGTTTTGGACTGGATATAGGTCTTGGCCATCTCAAGCGCTTTGCGCTTGGCATCTGCAAAGGCGGCTGCACGGATATCGGTAATTGTCATATTGTCTGAAAGATAAGCATAACCGTCCACCGAGTGGATTGATGAACGCATTTCATTATCCGGGGCTGTGACTTTGACGCTGCGCTGCTCCTCGGTAAAAGACGTTTTCGGAATTGAAACAACGAACATTGTCAGAAAAACAATTAACGCCATGTCGATTATTCTATGCATTTTGGATTTCATTGATTTCTCCGTAATTAATAAATCGGGAACCTGTTTGATAATGAAATAGAATAATATATATTCCAGATATTCGTCAATCGTTAATTATTGATTATTATCTTGACTGTCGACCGGGTTTCAGTCATATTTTACGTCAGAAAATCAAGCGCTTATCATTTATCGGTTTTTTATGTGGACGGGCCGTGTTTGCAAGAGGATTAAAGACAAATATTGTCGTTACAATCACCGCGCTGCTGATAACGGCCATGCTCTTGACGGACTTGGTGGTGACCATGAGGGCGCAGCGGGACCTGATTGAATCCGAGCGTGAAAAGGGATTCCTGCTGCTGTCGGATTTAAACAGCGTCATCACGGCTTCCGACGATACGATCGGCGCCGATCTGGCCAAGTTCACAACAGAAGATTTGCTAAAAATTCCCAATCGTGATGGGTTTTCATGCTCATTGGTCCTGTCGGTGGACGGCAATACCGTCGCGAATACGCTGGAGACCTGCAGCTATGCCGGAGAAATCGAAGCTCTGGTGCGTCAATCGATGAAATCGGGATACCGGCAAATAAAACTGGCAGGTGAAATTTGGGGCGTTTTCTGGAAACAGCCACATGCCATTCTGATGGCCGCCCCTCTATTGAAAAAAAACCGGGTTGTCGGCGGCGCGGGGCTGGCGTTGCCGCTTGAAGGGGTTTATCGGTCCCTGCGTCAATCCCAGCAGATATTATTTTTATATATATTGCTCAATCTGGTCATTTTAACCGGTATCGGCCTATATCACCTGTCAAAAGTATATCTGCAGCCGATTCGCAGACTGGTCAACCGTGCGGAGGAATACCGGGAAGACGATGAAGAAATCCTCTTTTCCGTTCGCAGGGAAGATAACGAGCTCAACAAACTGTCAAGCGCATTGAACCGGATGATTAAACGGATCGCTGCGGACAAGGAAAAGCTGCGGGCATCTGTGGCATCGCTTGAAAAAGCGAATCGGGATCTGAAACAGGCCCAAAGCGAAATTATCCGGGCTGAAAAACTGGCTGCGGTGGGGCGCTTGTCCTCCGGAATTGCGCATGAGATAGGGAACCCCATTGGTATTGTCATGGGTTATCTGGAGTTGATAAAACAGCCGGAAATTCAAGAACCGGAAAGAAACGATTACCTGGCCCGGACTGAAAATGAAATCAACCGGATCAATACCATCATTCGACAGTTGCTGGATCTTTCACGTCCGGCGCCGAAGGTTACGAAAATCGTTTCGGTTCATGAACTCATTGAAGACATGGCCCATATTTTAAGGATCCAGCCGTTGATGTCGAAGGTCCGACTGGAGCTTCGGCTTTCCGCCGGAAAGGATGCGGTTCTGGCGGATGCTGAACAGCTCCGTCAGGTTTTCTTGAATTTGGCCATCAATGCGGCCGATGCCCTTGCTTCTATTGAAAAGAACAGAGAGGGGCGGTTGACCATTCACACCGAGATGCTGACGGCAGCGTCGCCAGGGGCGTTAAAAGATCGAGAGACCCTGAAGATTATGTTTGAAGATAACGGCCCCGGTATTTCAGAGGAAAATCTTGCCAATATTTTTGATCCGTTTTTCACAACGAAAGATCCCGGCAAGGGAACCGGACTGGGACTTTCCGTCAGCTTTATGATTGTTGAGGGGATCGGCGGGACCATCCAAGCGGCCAGTCAAGCAGGTCGCGGCACGACTCTGTCGGTATTTCTGCCGCTCTATGCGGGGGCTATCCAAAACGTAAAAGAGGAAAAATAATGGACAAGGGCCAACCAAACAGCGACTGTTCCGCCGGAAAGTTGAAGCGGCTCCTGGTCATCGATGATGAGGAAAACATGCGGCACATGCTGACGGCGATGTTCAGCAAGTCCGCCTATCAGGTGGACACTGCTGCTGACGGTGCAGGGGGGCTGGAACGAATTCGGCAGCATGCCTATGATTTTATCCTCTGCGACATTAAAATGCCGAAGATGGACGGAATCACGTTTTTACAGGAAGCCGGATCCCGCCTGGGCTCGGCAACCGTGATCATGATGTCTGCTTATGGTACGATAGATGTTGCCGTTGAGGCCATGAAGCTGGGCGCTTATGATTTTATCTCCAAACCGTTTAAGGCCGATGAAGTTCGCCTGATTTTTAAAAAAGCCGAAGAGCGTGAGAAATTAAAAACGGAAAACCGCCAGCTGCGGGAACGGATTCAGCGGATTCAGGAAAACTTCAGTTTTTATAATATGGTGGGAAAAAGTCGTGAGATCCAGGCGGTATATGCGCTTGCGGAAAAGGCCGGACGCTATGACAGCACCGTACTGATAACCGGCGAAAGCGGTACTGGCAAAGAGCTGATCGCCCGAGGGATTCACTTTACAGGCAAAAGGGCCGGCAAACCGTTCGTGCCACTCAATTGCGGCGGCATACCGGAAACCCTGCTCGAAAGTGAACTGTTCGGTCACATCAAGGGCGCTTTTACCGGGGCGGACCGAAATAAAGTGGGCCTGTTCGAGGAAGCCGACGGCGGGACCATTTTTCTTGACGAAATCGGTGAACTGTCGCCTGCGCTGCAGGTAAAACTGTTGCGGGTTTTGCAGGAGAATGAGATCCGGCCGGTGGGAGATTCCAAGACCCGCAAAATAGATGTGCGCGTGATCGCGGCAACGGCCAAAAAACTCGAAAATGAAATCAGGGAGAACAGATTCCGTGAGGACCTTTTCTACCGCCTGAACGTTTTAAGAATTCAGGTGCCCTCGTTGAAAGACTGGCCCGAGGACATTCCCCTGTTGTGCCGCCATTTCATCAATCTGTTCAACGAGAGATTCAATAAGCACATCCGGGGCATATCTCCGGCCGCCATGGCACTGCTGATGAAATACGATTGGCCCGGGAATGTCAGAGAGCTTGAAAACATGATTGAGCGCGCAATGGTCTTGACGGATGAGAGCGTCCTGACACCGGAGAATTTTCCAGCCGAACTTGACCGGAAGACCGCCCGTCCTGTTCCGGTCGGCGAAACCTACAGCGGCTATTCCCTTAAAACGGCGCAGATGATAATGGAAAAAGAGCTGATCACCAAGGCGCTGATGCAAACCAGGGGGAACCGCACCCAGGCCGCCAAACTGCTTGAAATCAGCCATCCTTCTTTGTTGAGCAAAATAAAAACCTATGAAATAGATCTATAAATGATCCTTCAGGCTGTTGAGATACTGCGTTTGAGGCCGCCATACAGTGTCGCGTACCTCTCGTCGACTTTAACTGAATAAGACTGCGCCTATCGAATCGCTGCGGACTTTGCCCGACACCCTGATTCTTACTATTCAGCAGCCTGCTAAAATGCGAAAATACCCAAATTGAGGATGTTGAACTTTATTTTATTAAAATTTTAAAAGTTGCTTTAGTCCATCGCCCACTTGAGCAGCAAACTTCCCCAGGTAAATCCCGCCCCGAATGCGGCGATCACGATCCAGTCGCCCTTTTGCATCAATCTCTGCTGATAGGCTTCGGACATGGCCAGGGGGATGGTTGCTGCAGTTGTATTGCCGTATTTTTCAATGTTCAACATGACCTGGTCGGATCGCAGGTCGATCTTTTTGGCAACGGCGTCAATGATCCTGAAATTGGCCTGGTGAGGGATAAAAAGCCTGATGTCGTCACCGCTGAGGTGGTTGTTTTCCAGTAATTTTTCGACCACATCGGTCATTCCGTTGACCGCAAATTTAAAGACGGTTTTGCCGTCCTGATAGAGATAGTGCATTTTGTTTGCAACGGTTTCAGGCGTCGTCGGTAGCAGGCTTCCGCCGGCGGCTATGCGCAGATAGTTAGAGCCGGAACCATCCAGGTGCAGAATAAAATCGGTGATGCCCAGATCTTTTTCCTCGGACGGTTCCAGTAGGACGGCGCCGCCGGCGTCGCCGAATAAAATGCAGGTGTTGCGGTCCTGATAATCAATAATAGAGCTCATTTTATCGGCGCCGATCACCAGAACTTTCCGATGCCGGCCGGATTCGATAAATTGCGCACCGGTTGCCAGGGCGAACACAAAACCCGAACAGGCGCCGTTAATATCGTATCCCCAACAGTTGACGGCCCCTAATTCCTTTTGAACAAAAGCTGCCGTCGGGGGTACCGTCATATCGGGTGTGGTGGTTGCAACGATAATAAGGTCAATTTCAGCGGCAGATATGTTTTTCTGCCGTAGAGCCATTTTAGCGGCCTCAACCGCCATATAGGAGGTTCCCTTATCTTTATCCAGTATCCTGCGTTCTCTGATTCCGGTTCGTGTCCTGATCCATTCGTCGTTGGTGTCGACCATCTGTTCCAGGTCCTTGTTGGTCAGTTTTTTTTGCGGTACATAATGCCCGACGGCGGTAATAATTGCGCGCATGAAACACTCCCATAACATTTTTGTTAATAGGGTTATCCAGAAAGTTCCGCTACGGTGCATGGCCGCAAGAGCAGCCCGATTCTACGCGGGTGAAACTCACCCGCAAGTTATGCCCCGGCGAGGCTAATACATTCAGACCGTCACACGCTCCGAATCGGATCACAATGGTGGCCAGGCTTCGGTCAACTTGTGTTTTGTAGATAACCGCGTTTTATTAATCAATTGAGTTCCAATATTGAGCGAAAATCGAGGCTGCTATGGTTTCCCCCGCTGACGGACGCTGCCTTGCACTGCGGAAGGCCTTCAGCGGCGAAGCTGCAGCTGTATTAAAATTCATTTCGGCTCAAAATCTGAAAAAACTTCCACTTATCACAGTCAATTGCATCCTGCAATCAAAATGCCTTCATGACTGCCCAGCCTGCCGAACGGGCCCAATACACGACCGCTTCTCCGCATGGCTGGCATAAAGAAATGAAATATGTTTCCGGGAGCTGACACTACGGCGATAAAAAATGGGAGCGGACTCTGGCGCGAACGGCCGCGTAATAAATTTTCAAATACTGACCAGCTGGGATGTTCCAGGAAACATCCTTTGCCATGGCATTTCGGACGAGTTCCCGCCAGCGGCGAGGGTTGTTTTTATAAACGGCGAAGGCGCGCTCAAGGGTCGCCAGGAGCAACTCGACGGCCTGCGGGATATCGGCCATACTGAAACTGTCGGCAGGCATCTCCCTGAAACCGAATCCGTTTCCCGCCGCTCCCGACTGCTCATCGGTAACGGTATCCGCGAGCCCACCGACGAAACGGACGAGGGGAAGGGTGCCATAGCGCATGCTGATCATCTGTGCCAGCCCGCAGGGTTCGTAGACACTTGGCATCAGAAAGAGGTCTGCGGCAGCGTATATCAGATGGGACAGATCGGTTTCAAATCCTTCAAAGAAAAAAAGACGGTTTGGGTACGCTTCCGACAGGTTTCGGATTTCGGCGGCATACCGTCTGCCCGTTGGATCTTGCGGATGGGCCGAACCTAGGATGGCGATTTGAATACGTTCCCATTTGCACAATGTTTTCAGTATCGGCATCAGGATGGCCGCTTTTTGATCGGTAATCCGTCCGATGAATGCCATCAGCATCGTTGAGTCATTAATACCCGAAAACGGCTTTCGGTCTCTCTTTTCCCAGCTTTTCAACAGGTTTCGGATCAGCAGTTTACGCTGGATAACCGAATCGTCCGGATCGGATTTCGAAAAATGATAGGGTGCGATGGTCGGATCGTCTTCGGGATTCCATTCGGCGGTATCGATTCCATTGACAATGCCGCACAAGTCGCCGGCTCTTTCCAGAAGCAGGTGGTCCAGTCCGCCGCCGAACGCCGGCGTGCGGATTTCGCGGGCATAGGTAATGCTGACAGTGTTGATCAGATCGGCAAATCCCAATCCTCCCTTGGTAAAGTTGAACCGGTTCTGATGCTCCAGCGACCGGGTCTGCAAAGGCTTAAAGAGGCTCCGGTCAAGGCCCGCCTGAAAAAGGAGCGTATCGGTCGGTTCCGGAAAGTTATCGTCCGGAAAGGCGCCCTGATAGAAATAACCGGCGTTATGGGTCGTATACAGGGTCGCAATCCGCCCGAGGTAGGGATCGTCGCGATAAAGCGTGTTCAGGTATACCGGAATCAGTCCGGTATGCCAGTCGTTGCAGTGGATCACGTCAGGGTGGAAATCGTCGAGACCCCTTAAAAATTCCAGAGTGCCCCGCCCCAGCAAAATTGCCTGTTCAGGGGAGTCGGCCGCCTTGGCAAATGGCTCCATACACAGCAGATAACAGGGAACCCGGTGGTCTTTGTGGTTGAATGCCGGGAGAAAATATTGACACACATGGGCTTTATGCAATCGGTCGCCGAAAGGGACCGGAATGTCCTTTGCGATGACGGACTTGAATCTATTTTCGGCATTTGTTCCCGAGACGGTTTTGTACCCCGGCGTCAGGATCCGAACGTCGACCTCTTCCTTTGCGGCCATCGCTTTGGCAAGCGCTGCGGCGACATCTCCCAGACCACCGGTCCCGTCGATCCCTCTGACTTGGTTGGATACCATCAGGATGCGCATCTTCATTGATTGTTCCGTTCTCCCAGGTATTCCAATATTTTTTTGCGGCCGCCATAAAACTCAAGTGCCATCTTTTCTACCCTTCGATCGACCCTGTGGCGATAGAATTCCTGCGCCTTTTCGGGCGGGACTCCCAGTGCGGGCTCCATCCGCCGGACATCCCCGAAAGTTACGGCCCCGAGCTCAATAAGTTTTTCCCGGCAAAACTCCAGAAATGCGGCTGTATAGAGATAGTTGAGGCAAAGCTTTACCGTTTCGGCATCCTGTCTTGAAAGCAGATAGGCAATGCTCTGATACAGGACGTCGATCCACAGGCGGGGCGTTACCCCCATAAATTCAAAGGGGTCGTCATCTCCGGTCGGCAGGCCGGTCAGCCGGTAATACGATTGTTGGATGGCCGCAAAGGTATCGGGCAGCAGCACTTCCCTCATCGGGTCCTTGAATCGGTTGAATTTCTCAATCAGGATGTTTCGTTTGACGTCGACGCTAAACACATTCGTGAAGCCGGGATCAATAAATTCGATCCCGGTCCGCTCCGCCCCCCAGATTACCGGGCGGTTGACGGGAACATCGTCCCTGAGTATGCGGCGTAACCGGCCGCCTGTGCTTTCAAAGTGCATGATTCTGTCAAGGGCCGCGCCGATGACCTCGCCGGGCATTACGGACAGTTTGGTGTCGTCGGTAATGTCATGCAGCTTGGCGCCGAGATAGGCTTCATAGATGACGACATCGGGATCGGCGATGTTATCAAAGGTCGTTGCAATATCGGTTCCATAGCGTCTCCGATGTTCATCCCAGTGGGCACTGCGTTCATGCCGGACCGCTCCGGCGGACAACACGATGTCTCCGGAAATCCCCCCGGGTACGTATGTTCCCATGAGTGTCGTCAGCGGCCCCACCACAAAGCGGGTCAGTGAAGCGTCGACAAAATGGCGGGCATAGCGGGCCGTAATAAAAAAATCTTTACCCTTGTTGTCGGCCCGATGGGCATTGTGTATCTGACGAAATACGGTAAACCACGGTTTCAGATCGTTTCGCAGGTCGCCATCCAGAAGAATCAGCATTGTCATGGCGGGACACCGGCCAACTTCATCAAATATGAGTTTCAGGGCGCTGCCCTTGCCCGGGGTTCGGTCGTTTTTGTATCCGTCATAGGGGACTGCCGCAACCAGCAGATTTTTCGAGGCCGGCGGGCCTAACTGCTGGAAAATTTCTGCCGATGCTTCCAGGGCGGCATCAAGAGTCGTTCCGTCGGGCAAGTCCATCCGGCAGGTTCCGTCCGAGACGATAAAGGCGATCTTGTTGCCGGGATAAACTTCTCCGGCGGCCTTTAGTCCCCCGGCCAGTTCTTTGCCGATATTGTCGGCATTCTGAAAAGTCGGGTGACCGACCACGATTTCGGCTTTGAATCGGGCCAGAATCTCGCCCAATTCGCCTTCAGTCAATGGGGACACCCCCCGGTAAAGGCCCTCCTTGAATTGGATAATCGCCATGCACTCCTCCCTGGTTGAGGAATTGCCTGTATATAGCGGACAAGCCGGGTCACGGTTTGGGCCGCTATGGCAAAAGCCTTCCCCTGCGCCGGAAGGGGCTGTAAAGGATTTGCCCAATCCGTCACTTAAAGGTGCAGCGAAACCCATGTCATGTCAAGGAAAAATTGCGGCTTCGCAGATCAGCTGCTGAAAGTCGAAAGGTTTTCAGAATCCATCGGGGAGAGACAGGCGGCGGCTCTCATTCGGGCGGCAATAAAAAACGGCCTTTGATTTAAAGGCCGTTTTTTAAACGGTTGGGATATATTTTACGACACGCTGTTATCACTACAGGTGATGGCAACGGAGGTGGTTTTTACAGATTGTGCCCGTGTGTAATAATTGCTGACCGCATGACCCCCGTTAAAATGAATACCGCTTTTCGAGGTGCGACCGACCGTCATCAGCATCCTGGGAGCACGGCAACCAAGGACCAGCCCACGCCTACAAATGCGCTGCCAGGACTTAATTCTGTCTGTTGATCTTGTTCCTTAATTTCCCGGAACATTTAAATGTAACTACTTTTCGTTCGCGTAAAATCAGATCGGATCCGGTGGCAGGATTCCGACCCCGGCGTTTGTTTTTATTTTTTACGCAAAACTTTCCAAAACCGGAGATCAATACATCATCGCCTTTTTGTAGTGTCCCCTTGATAATCTCAAGCAGGGTTTCGATAAGCTCGACAGATTTTTTCTTGGTAAAGCCCAGTTCATGCACCTTTTTAACGATATCATTTTTAGTTAATGCCATAACGCCTCCTCAAAGGACATTTTAACTTGTAGTGACAACGTGTCGACCTTGCCCATTTACGTTGAACGGTTGCCGATGGTTTGTTTTTACGACGGTCAAAGAGTATCCACTTGTGCCCGGCCCGGTTTGCCCGCAGGCGTTTTGAGGGCTATTTTTGGCTGAAATACAGAAAAAAATATAAGTTATTTGCAACTAACTGATTTGTTAATATATAATATAATTAACCATTGGTCAAGAGGGTTTATTGCTGAAAATTCTGAAGACAGAATTTATTCATCTTCGGCTTGTTTAGCATCTTCCTTTTTGGCGGGATCAAGCTCATCAATATTTTTTATTATTGTATTGACTTTTTTAATGATTTCGTCAATTTCAGCCTTCAGCTGTCTATCATCGGTATCTGACATTGATTTTTTCCGTTGTGCAAGTTATTCGGCCATGGGGCCGTCTGCGGCGTTTACCGGTTTTAAATAAGCCCGGACATCCGCATGGGTGTTGGTGTTCACTCAGCCGCAAAAATCGGATAGGTGGATGATTACGGATTCAGTCATTTGCTATCGTGCTAAATATTTTAATTTACAGGTTTGTGAAGAGGGGATATTTATATTTCGAAAAATATGCTTAATGGTACTGCTCAAAAAATTACCATAAGATTACAAACAAAGGATTTTTTGGCTTTGACCGAAAAATCCTTTATATTAACTGGAGCCGGCGATGGGACTCGAACCCGCGGCCTGCTGATTACGAATCAGCTGCTCTACCAACTGAGCTACGCCGGCTTAAGCCTTGCATTACGTTGTTTATGAGTCAAAATCAAGAAAAATTTTCAATAGAAACCCTATCAGATTGCCTCCGCAAAGGGGTTGCCGGTATCGATTGCGCCGGGCTTTCCAGAGCGGCCGGAGCCTATGCCGCCGCCCGCCTGCACCGGGACCTGAGCAGGCCGCTCATCGTGGTCACCGCTTCGGCAAAGGAAGGGGAACAGTTTGCCGATGATTTTTGTTTTTTTTCGAATCTGTCCCCCCCGGACGTTTTTTATTTTCCCTCCTATAATATCATGCCCTTTAAACTGGT
>JBFLWU010000046.1:0-41079 GCA_040757625.1 Thermodesulfobacteriota bacterium
AAAGACACCAGAAAGAGTCGCAATCCCCTCTAATCGGGTCAAGGTTTCATTCCGAGAGGGAAGAACCAGTAGCCCTGTGCCGTACAAAGTCGCAATCCCCTCTAATCGGGTCAAGGTTTCATTCTGAGGTGGCTATAACAATCAAACAACAATCAAACAAGTCGCAATCCCCTCTAATCGGGTCAAGGTTTCATTCGGAAAATGGACCAGGAGAGATTTAACGAAATTGAAAAGTCGCAATCCCCTCTAATCGGGTCAAGGTTTCATTCCGCGCAGAAAAATGGGACGAAATTGCCACCATCGCGTCGCAATCCCCTCTAATCGGGTCAAGGTTTCATTCCACGAAATTGCCACCATCGCGGCGGAGGCCGCGAATGTCGCAATCCCCTCTAATCGGGTCAAGGTTTCATTCCGACGGCATCGTGAATGACAATACCAAAAAGCTGGCAAAATGTCGCAATCCCCTCTAATCGGGTCAAGGTTTCATTCCGAAGGGCATCATCAACAGATCGCCGGAAGCCATGTGTCGCAATCCCCTCTAATCGGGTCAAGGTTTCATTCAGCAGGTAAATTTTCCAATGAATTTACAGAAACTTGGAAGATGATTTCCGCGTATGTCGGCATTATCAGCTTTTGGGCCATTTTTTGACCATTTAGGATCACGGCAGAAATCCCCTAACTTATTGAATTTTAAATTCTTACTGTTTCCGTCGGAACGCTGGATTCCGGATTTCGTTCTAACCAGATGAACACGCCCGAAATAACGGCTGAATTTTCACTTTATATAGCAGATTTCGTGGTGAGGCTCAACAGTTGTTTAGGCCTTGGCCATCAACATACCTGATAAGAAACCACTTCAGGTAGTTCCCCCAGGCCGGAGTACTCTGCGTTGCGAATGCACTTTTTGCAGAGCAGATAATATCGGACTGAGTCCTCAGTTGCATCGATGCACTCTTCTAACCGATGCTTCAGCTTTAAAAACTGCTCCTCTGTCAAGGATGAGCATTCGAAGACAGATTTCTGGACCCGGACGCCATATCCTTTTAATATTTTTACCGCACGGTAGCGAATGCGGTCGTCAACGATGTCAAAACAGACTATGTAGAACATCAATTGTCCCATAAAAACGGCTGATAAGGCTGATCAGGATTTTCAAGATGTTGGGCGAAACGCCGCACCTGGTTTAGTATCAGCCAGCGGTACTCGACTTCCTTGCCCAGGGGTTCATAGATGATTCGGCGCGACATCATTTGCTCATAAGCGGAAATAAAGGCCCGGCTGATAGCCGGTTTCATTTCAACCGGCCGGCGGGATTTCATTTCGTCTTCATCCGTAAATTCAGCAGGGAAGCCTCGCCGACAAATAAAATCGTCAGGGTTTACTGCTTTTCGGTTGATAAGCCCCAGCACCAACCGGTCTCCCAAAAAACATCGATATTCTTCCACCAGGTCACAGGCCAAAGAGGGCCGGCCGTAGCTGATCTCGTGCAGGCTTCCGAGATACGGATCCAGTCCCGCCACTTTTATGGCCGACAGCACTTCATTGGTTAAAAGCGTATAAACAAAGGAAAGCATCGCATTTACGGGATCAAGCGGCGGTCGTTTATTGCGCCCGTTGAAAGCAAAAGCATCATTACGGATAAGCCTACCGAAAGAGCTGTAATAGATACGGGTTGCCGCTCCTTCAAAACCGCGCAAAATATCCAACCGGCCGGCTTTAAGCGCGTTGGCCTTAAGCGCAGTCAGTTTTGCCGCGGCTGTGCGCAATTCGGCTTCCTGATATTGTCTCGCCCGCAAGAGCATTAATCGATGCATGTTCTCGATCTTGCCGATCACAACGGCCATAGCAGTTTTCAAGGCAAACGGTTCATTGCTCAATTTAAGATACTGGGCGGTTCGCAAGCCGACATGGCGATGTTCATCAATTGCGAGACGCGCCCGGTACCGGCCCGTGGGAGTAATAAAAACCGTCTCGATCCGCTGCCCGATCAAAAAGTCCAGCACCCCGCCGCTGAGAGAAACGTAGCCTACCAGAATCAGCCTTTTAAGCCCATCTGCCGGTATCTCGTCAATCGTGTTTCCATCTTTAACGACTTTGAGCAGAGTACCATCTCGTCTCAGGTAGCTACCGGGTTCAAGAACATACACCGTATCCATTACCTGATAAACCTTTCCATTTGAGTGATGGCCGCCTTCAGGTTGACCAGGGCATCCGCCAGATTGTCGGCTTTTTCGTATTTTTTGCCCCCACCTCTGAATGATTCATCCAGAAGCATCAGCGGATGCTGATAATCGGCAGAGACGTCCATCCGGCAAAAGTCGCCCACAAAATTTAAAAGGCTGTGAATGCGTCTGCATCCTAAAGGCGTGCCACGAATCCGGCTCAAACGGTAGTCAACCAGGTGCGGATTATAATCCGGAAGCGGAGCAAGCAAATGATGAAGCAGAGTTTTGGCTCTGGGCAAGAACCCTACAGTTTGCAGCAATACCTTTTCTTCCCGTATGGAAAGCCCCTTTTCATTGCGACAGACAGCGATGATCTGACCCAGCGGCGGGCACTTGCGCTCAAGGTCATAGAGTTCCGGATAGGCTTCAGCCCATTTTTCCAATTTCGGATGCAGCAGGATTGTTTGGGCCTTTTCATTGTGCTGAATCGCAGCAAGCTTTTCCGAAGCGGTAATAGGAGCTTTTGAGAGAAAATCGAGCTGGGCGTCGATTGCGCGGCCATGGCACTGAAGAAAATAGGAACGCTTTCCGGTCAAGCGGTGTACCCCGAGGGGGAGCTTGACCAGATTGCCGTAGCCTTTTCCTTTCAGACGATCCTGTTTGGGAAAAACCTCTATTGAAAATGCAGACAGATCGCCTGCGACCGATTTTTTTATGCCATCTAAAACCGCGCGGACAACTGCCGGAGCGGCCGGCTTATCAAAGAAAAACCAGAAATGATATCCCTTGCCGCCGCTGAATTCCACCAAGGGGCGCAATTCAGAGGCCGCTGCAAGCTCCGTAGTCCTGTGAATGACATAGCTCAATTCACGTTTGATCAGGTGTGCTTTGTCTGCCGACAATTTTCGGCCCTGATAATCCTTTTGAAGATCGATGTCAATAACCGCTGTTTTCACGCTTCCGTCCGATTTCAGCAAATAGATTCCATAGGTCTTTAAACCCTTCAAATGCTCTTCCAGGTCCTGGTGCGTCATCGGCCGGCGGACCGGAATATATCCCTGCTTGTTTGCCTGCCGGTCGACCCACTGCCGGGCGAAACAATCCTCGCGGCCGCTGAAAAGATCCAGATAGCACTCCAGCGCCTGGCGGCGATTGCGCAAATTTTCAAACGGCAGAGCTGCATTTTGAAACTCGTCGGTAACCCGGACGGCATCGGAAGCACCGAATGCCTGCTGCCACTCTTGGTAAAGGTTATCGGCGACAAATTCGCGCGAACGCGCCAGAACCCGGGCGATTTCTTTTTTGCGGTCCAGAATCCGCAGCAGCTCCAGATGCCCCCGCCAGCCTTCAACGCATTGCGGAAAATTGCGGTTGATATGATCCAGAACCCGACAGGCGGCGTCCATCTCGCCGGCCATCTGCGCAAGGTTGGCCCATTTGATCTGCTGTTCCACTTCCAGCTTTTCATAAAGTCTTTCATTGTTAAGAACCTGTAAGTACCTGTCCGGATCCGTCCCGGATAAGATCTGCTTTTCAAGCCCGGCGATCAGCAGGCTGAAGTCGGGCAGCGCCTGTTTGACTTCAGGCGGATGAATGGCGTTCATATGGGCAATTCCTCCTGTTCCAGTTTTTGCAGCAGCCGGTCCAATTTCGGATAATAGGGAATTAGCTCTTTAAGCTCTCGGGCCAGGTTTAAGGCCGCTTCCCTCTCATTTAGCTGAAAGGCGTTCAAAGCCTGCCAGAAAAGCCCGTCGCCATATACGTTCCCCCATTTTTCATGGAAAAAGCGTCCGGCCTCCAGTGCATGCTGCCGGGATGCCTGAAAATTTCGGAGCAGGTATTCTATCTTGGCCAGTTTTATCAGTGTCTTATGTTTGGAGCGGGCGTCATGCGCAAGGCTGCCTGCCAGAACGTTTTTTGCCCCCTGCAAATCGCCGACAGCGCAATAAACATCGGCTTCCGTCCAGCGGTAGTAAGGCCGCCGTCTCTTTTCCGGAACTTTCTGTATGATCTCCATGGCCTTGGCCGGGTTTTCCAGCGCCAGGTAAGTGCGCGCCAGCAGCTCAAAGATAAAATCCTTGGGGCCGGCTTCCCGGCACTGAATCGCAAACAGTAGAGCGTCCCTGGCCGGGCCAAACTGGCCCAGGTGAAAGTTCACTTTGCCGAGGGCGTAGTATTTGAAAAGCAGCGAAATATGGCAGCTCTGTTCATCTTCCGCCAGGCAGCGTTTCAGCGCCTGGAGCGCCTCCTTTGCCCGGTTGACTTTCAACAGCGTTCCGGCAAGCTGAAACAGGGCCTTAATGAAATTCTTGCGTTCCTGATGACGGGCCTCTTTTCCGGCCGGGTCCAGCTTGTCCCAGTTCGCCACAGCGGCTTCAAACAGCGGCAGCGCCTTTTCAGGCTTGTCTTCAAGCTGTTTAAACAGCATCCCCTCGCGGTAAAAGTTGGTTACGCCTTCCGGCCGCAGGATTTGTGCAATTTCAAAATGGCGGTGCGCCAGCTTGATGCGTTCGTCCCTGATCTTGCCGCTCAGGAAGATTTCGCGGTTTTTAGCGGCATAAAGGGAATTGTAGGCCGCATAGGCCAGGGAACTGTGCAGCAGAAAATTGTCCGGGGCCGCTTCTATGGCAAGTCCCAGTTCCCGAATGGCCTCATCGAAGCGCTTCACCTGGCCGAGGATAAAGCCGATTTTTTCCCTTACCGGAACCAGCAGACCATGAGCCGCAAGTTCAGGCAGTTTTTCGTCAGCAGGGTGAAACATGGCAACGGCGTCTTCCCACTTCTTTTCACGGATCAACTCCTCCATCTCGGACAGTACTTGCTTTAAGGATCTTTCAGCCGTCTCGCGTTTAACGGAAACTATGTCCTGAAGATTCAAAAACTCATCTTCCATTATCGTTTTGGGCGTTTCGGCTGCCTCCGGCGCTTTGCCCTCGTGGATTGCATGGATTGTCATAAGCACCTCCTAGTATTTTTCAATCTTTACGAGCCCCCTTTCCCAAAGTGGGGGCTGTTTATCCCTTCACCAAAGGGATGTCAGGAGGAATTTCAAAGATCCCTGTCGACCTGCAAAAAAACAGGCCGCCTCCTATTTCGACATCATAATAGGAGGTGGCCCGTTAAAGGGCAACGATTGCAACATTGCAGTATTTAATTTTCAGGTTGAAATTTAAGGCAGGATGGGAAAATCATAATAGTCTTTGAATTCAATAAATTCTGAAACCGTTTGAAGATACTTAAACCGTTTTTATCATTCAAGCAACCAGGCAGCAGCGGGCATCCACTTTATGGGCTTCGGGAGGGAAAATACCGGCGGTGTAAAGTCAAGCGTGATCAGCAGCGGTTTTGCGTCCGGGAATTCCCTTGATCCCGCCTCAAGCGCCCGAACCTCCCGTGCTCTTGTTTCCCGATATGAGACATCCAGACAAACTTGAATCAGCTCAGGCGGCTGAAACAAAGAAGCGACTTTCTTGGCGCACCCTCTGCGAGACGGTCTTCAAGACACTGCCAAAGAAAGGTCGTTTTCCCGCTTCGCCTCATGCCGATAACTGCCAATGCCTTCCCCGGAACCTTTGGTAGATGCACATCCCGCCTTGTCATCGGCGGAGGTAAAAAGTTAAGGGCATCTATTATTTTTTGACGGATTATATCGCGCATTTGTCACTCCAGCGCGGTCAATAAAACTAAAAATTGTCCTTTTGTGAAGGATAAATGAGCGGCCTTTAATTTAAGCGCAATGACGAATATGTAATCATTCGCTGTGACTAGGCTTCGTACTTCCTGTATATCCTGTGCCTGAACTGATGTCTGAGCGATACCGCCCCATCCGGTTCATGGTTTTCCAGAGCCTCGCGCCGTGTGGTGCTGTAAACCGGGACAAGGCCCAGCTCAAAGGCAAAATTCACCATGATATAGCAGGCCCCGAAATCCCCCTGGATCAGGACATAATCCCCGCTGGATGTCTGCTCGGACAGCCAGGCTTTTATGGGCGCCAAATACGCGTCAATCTCCGGCATATCCGGCGGCATCTGACGCCAGAGCTGCTTCAAATCAAGCGGCAAATCAATAATGCACTGAACAGCTAAAGAGGCATGCGCATCTGCTTTCTGGATATCGGTCAGCTGATGGTTGAACAGCAAATACAAAGAACCCGCCATTTTATTTAACTCCACTTACCATTTCGCAAACAGCTCATGCCTATACGGCCCTACTTGCTTTTTCCTAGAATTTCACGACGGGGAGGAAAAAATTTCCAGCAATAGAAATAAAACGTGCATCCCAATATGAGGCGGACTTGACCATTGGAATGTCTTTTAGATAGCCCGCTACGCGCCAATGCCCTGAATTGGGTCTGGATCATCCGGCAACTGCGGAGGCGCCTTGCGGATACCGACAACCGTTGACTCTTCAAGGAGCATCGGAATAAACGCCTGTTCCATCCAATCAGCCATTTTTTGCCAGGTTTCTTCGCCGATGGGTTCTTTTCCATGGGCAAGAATGGAACGGTTTCTCAACAAGATCAAATCCCGCAAACGATTTCCGTGGGTTTCAATGAGTTTTTTGGCAGGTCCACCATGTTTCAGGCGAATCAATTCCCAGGCTTTCATCAAGCCGGCCTGGCACCTGCCGTCTGGCGAGGGGATAATCTGCATAGATTCAGGAATGAAGTCCGCCGGCACATCCGTTGTTTCGATTCCATGATCTTTTCGAAGAATCCACTGCGCAGTCCATTCAATGGTCCGGTAGCAGCGGCCCATGGCATCGTCGAAGCGACCTTGCACCACACGACGCAGTGCGTTTTGCCAAAGATCCAGTATCTGCATGGGTTCCTGTTTCGGCCCGTCAGTGGTTAAAATACGCAATACAGCCAGATACGGTCCTAAAATCGGCCCAACCGCCCGGTCGTAACCGCTCAGCAGATGGAGCGCCTGGTTATGATCAAAGCGATCCCAGGCAGCAAAAGCGGCACTCATATCTCTGAACCTGAAATGCAGGCTTCGGAACCTGTTTTCAGACGGAGGCGAAATAGCGCTAAGGCCCCAAGCCGCTTCGTCATAGGCAAACCGTTTCCAGGCCGAGGCAAAAGGTTGAATCCCCTTTTGATACCTTAGCGCGTCGATGCTTGCGGACGCCACCGATTGAGTCCCGTTTTTTACCTTGATCAGATCGGGCCGATTGCCGGTGACCAATTGGAGGTTGATACCGTCTGTTTCAAGCACGGCGGTAACTAGAGCGGCGGTCATGGTCTTGGTGCCTCCGGTATAGTCGGCGACAATGGCTGCATCGGGAAAGCGTTGGGTCAACTCAATCAGTTTTTTCCTTGTCATCACAAATGCCTGATCTAAATCATCGCTCAAAACAATGGTGACTCCGAATTGATCTGGCCGCAGGCCGGCCGTATTCGGAATATTGGGAAGATCCGGAACCTTCATAGCAGGATTGGACTTGCACACCATGCCGTTTCCGGTGATACAGATGGAAGAACCGGGACGTCCTGTGCCGGGGTCGTCACCCGTGCATACGAATTCAACATATACCGGTTTTAAAGTCTTGATGGCTGTTACGATGGGCTGCGGTGAGCCGCCGACGGTACACATCAAAACGATCGAATCTGTTTTACTCATATTTATTATCCATTACTCTGCAGATTAATCCAAATTGGACTATTAAAGAAGAATTATCAGCATATTGATGATTTTACCCCGGGATATAACCACCTTTTCAAGTGCAACAATTTTGTGGCCTGATAACAGCTAAGATCTCTCAGAGTCAGCAAATCAAGTTTTCGCGCCTTCTTTCAATCAAAGATTTCAACTATCCGGTATTCCTTCCCGCCAATTAGCTCTACCTTCACTTTGGCAGCAGCAGCTTTTTTCTTTTTTATGAGTTTTTCTATCAGGCGTGAAGGGATGATTGATTCATCCCTGGTGCTGCCATTTTTGCCTTCCCACCGAGTTGTGAAAGTTTTGGTATTTGGCGCATATAAGAGAACGACCTTTTGCCAGATCTCGGTTAGCGGTTTTTCTGATAAGGCCATCTTCAAGGGCTCATTCTTTGGTACCGATTCTGCCGCAGAAGTTTCGGCATCCATGCCGTTTTGTATTCCAGCATTGCCGATTACCTTGAACCGGCCATAGCCCACGGCAGTTTTTGCCCCAAATCCTTGGTCCATCAGCGCTTTATGAAAAGCCTTTACAAGAGGTTCATGCAATATTTCACTTCCATAGACTATTGCCCGAAAAACAAACACCTCTCCTTTTCCAACGGTCAAAAACTGAACTGGCACCGGATCCAAATAATCAGCGGGTGGGGTTTGGTGCAAATCATCACTATAATATTTCCCATAATGGGGATTCATTATATCTGCATGTAGGTCTGGTATTTTTTCAGGATAGGCATCCAAAAACACGGCTTTCCCACATAGTTTCTCTGATACCATGTCATTTTTCAGATCACCGCCAAAGATTTCCGGAATCAAAGAATCGGGATGGTTGTCGTCCAATTCGTCTTCATTAATAAGGACATCGGCTTTTTCTTTATCGGCAATCAAGTTTAGGATGTGAGCGAGCCTCACCAAACCTTTTATGCCGTTTGCGGGCAAATAGGGTATGCCCATGTTGTGATCAAACGTCATACCCACTTCGTTCGGATGAGTTTTCCCGATACCGGTGATCAGGGGCGATTGTAGTACAGCCCGTACATCAATGACTTTTGCCCCGTTATCTTCATGAATCCGGCAAAAGCTTTTCTGATCATGGTGCTTTTTATCGAGCATCTTTTTCAGCACATTACCTTTTTTCAAAGTATAATAGGTTTCCCGATAAAAAGACACCACATCTTTATCTTTGTCATCTTTGTCGCCAGTGCGCGGTTTGCAGGCCTTGAAGTCTTTGCCATCGTCTAATGGAACCAATTTGTAGAACCAGAGGCCAAAATTTCCATTGTTAAAGCTGCTGGCAGCTTTCTGCAGTTCTTTTGAAAAGGGATAGATCATTTTTTAGTCTCCTTTTAGTAGGGCGTTGGCGTAACGCTTTATCCACTCAAGGAGCGCCAGGGTTTCACCCTGGGCTGTCAGATATTTTTGTTGATTCATTCCCGACAGGGCCAAAACCATTTCTTTTGTCGTCTGGCAAGGGTCGATAAATGCATTTCTCACATCACCGTCTTTCAAGCAGAGCCATTTCATTATGATATCCAACAGGACCTGATGCTTGTCGGTGTGATTGTCTTTCACCTTGGAATACCAGAAGGCAAGGGCTTGGCCGAATCCGTTTTGCAGGATGACTGCCGGTGCGCCGGCGCAAAAAGTTTTGAACTCTTTGGGTTTGCTGCATCTGTTTTGTAATACTTCCTTAAGGGCGAATGCCGCCCGTTTCTGTCCAAGCGTTCTCATCATGCCGCACCTCCCGGGATCCAAGTCAGTTGGAAGATACCCTTGCCAAGGGTTTCATCTCCTCCAATCTGAACAAAACCCTTAATGGAATCTTCCACATATTGCTTGATATTACTGGCCTTCATGTTAGCGATTTGAGCCTTGATTTCACCCATTTTAACCTTGATGTCTTCATGACTGTCTTTGTCTTGTTCACCCATTTCTGCTCCGTCTCTATGGCTGTAATGCACCACGGTATAAAGAACACTGTCCGCAGGCAGGTATTCCTGGTACCAGAGGGCGCCATCGTCAGCCGTTCCTTTTTTCTCGTCAATTTTAATATGAGCTTGTATCTCGGTACAGCAAGTAACCGCATATTTGAACATCTCATCCGAAATCAAAAGCAACCGTTCTATTTCTGTAAACATTTCTGTAATACACGGGTCCGGATGGTGAAGGGCTACAGTCACGACTGCATCTTCCAAAACAACCTGGCCGCTCAGTTCTTCAGCGCCGATGGACAGTGCGCCGTCTTCCTTTATGTTTTCGATGGCCACGTATTTCCCGAAGTCGATGTATGCCAGATCGGCATTAAACCTTTTTAAAACCGCTGGACATGTCACCCAGACAAAGGGTGCGACGTTGGACCTTACCGGAAATGCAAAAATCCTAGCATCGGAAATGCTCACGGCCCCGGGCAGCATACCCCAGTCTTTGCCCCAATTGTCATTGCCCTCGTCCGATCCGAAAATCAAGTTGATCAGCTCGCTGGCTTCCCTCCCGGAAAATTTTCGGAAATGATCCCTGAAAGCGCCTTTGACTCCGCTTGCTTGGATCTGCGGCCATTCGGTATGACGTTCACGCTGAATGGGAAGATCAACAGCGGAAGTCGCCGCACCGGACCCGGCATGAGCCGCTGAAATCGCATACAATTTGCCGATAGAGCACAATTCTTTTTTTAACATGGTACCTCCTTTATATTTGGACAAAATTTGAATGAATATTTTCTGAGAATATGCTCCCAGCCGGAAAAAAGCCTTGCATCGGCTTGTGAAAGCCCGTTTTTAAATCCCAACCACCGATGTATTGAATCTTGCCTGTGGCGATGACGGCTTGATTAGCTTTTTTCGATCCTTTCACCAGATTGAGCGAAAGAAAATATCCGGAAGTTTTCTTTGGGAAAAAGGGTTCTCTGATTTTCAAATATCGGCCGAAGCGCTGCTCTGCCCCAAGTTTGAGAAAGCCTTTGTCCAGGAGGTGGAGATCCGCACCCGTACCGAAGGCTATACTCACTTCCGGCTTCAATCGCACATGGGTGAAGGTATAGAGATGTCCTCGCCTGACGCTTCGGTTCGTTTTAAGCGCAATGCCGGTCCGGGATTCCGTTGCACAAAAGTGATCAGAACTGAAAGTTTCTAAATTTTGATCTGTGGAAAAAAGGTCTTCAATCTTGATCCATCGGCCACCTAAACTTACCATCTCCCCACTTCCGCCCTTGGCCCAGAACAGGTATTCATCTCTAGCCTTTATCAGGTTGCTTCTAGTCGGCTGGGCTTTAACAATCCGAACCTTTTCATTTCCCTTTTCAGCCTTATCGATAAACCAGGAAAAAGGAGCGGGAACAAAAATCCGTTCATTAATTCGTAATAATGGCCCAGCAACTTGAAACGGATCCGGGTTTCCCGCTTCGCCGATAGAAGCAAGGATTTCGGGTGGCACGATGTTCTTGTAATAATCCTCATAAGATATGTCATTTTGCACAAGAACCGCTGTTCTCAACGCGCCGACAATGGTTTGGGCCGGTGGCGGAAATATCTGGGAAGCGTGGTGATCCGCTCCCATGACCATGGGTTCCGCCCCTTTGAATAGGAGTGTGCCCGCCGGGTAAAATGCATACCAGTTCATTATTCCACCTCGCTTTCCGTATCGGCGATAAAGGCCGCCACAATCAAGCCCTCCGGACGAAAGATCGGATTTCCGCTTTGGTCTGACTCTAGAATGATTTCAGTGATTCCTTTCGCAAGATCGATCGCTTTGCCTGGTGGTGTCTTGATGCCGGATCGTTCGAGCTGCTTGGCGACAAACTTCAGCAGAAGTTCCTTACGATTTTCTTCCCTTATTATGGCATCTACCCCCTCCCTGAACCGTTCCAGACGATAAACCAGGGATGTGGAAACTTTTTGTTTGTCATTCACCTTGATCCATCGGCCGATCTTCTCAAAGGCATCCCATGAGGCTGTTTCATTCCATTTTCTGACAAAATAGCGCGATCCCCCGGAGCGTTTTCGAAGTTCAACGGCGCAGGCATTTCGGCCCGCCTTTTCCTTGGCCTGTTGTTCCAGTAGGGTATGGGTACGAGCGATCATCTGGCTCAGATCCTCTTTATGGTGGCAAATCAGGATGCCCGCAGAAATGGAGATCAAATCTTGATTTTTTCCCAGGTTGACGGAGAGTTTCCCCGGAACGGGTTCCCATCTGTCATTTACGCTCGCTGTTGTGTCGCCTGTAATGAGTTTAAACTCCGCATTGTAATATTGGCTGATTTCACGCGCTGCTTTGACTACCGTGCTGATCGGCATGACCGCGCATACATCGTCTCCGCCGGCGTATATCAATCGGCCTTCGTGTCGTTTAACAATTTGCGAAACTCCGTAGATGGAAAAATCTCCTAAAGATTCGGATATGGCTGCATGAATAGCCGGTGTAATGAGTCTTTTGCGGTTCTCCTCCAAAAGTGGCTCCCAGGCTTTCCTATAAATTTCATCGAAGGTAATTTTCTGAAGGCGCTTTTTCATTTCCGGATGCATCGCGGACCCCCAGGTGGCTCCCATGGTATCGCCATTGATGAGTTTGCCCATATGATCCCCGTCCATTACCAGGATGGCGTAATAGCGGTCCCGGTTGACAACCGCTTCAGTTTCTTCTTTTTCGTAAATCCGTTGGGCTTCCTGCTGTTTTTGTTTTTTATCGGTAATTTTGCGCCGCTTGAATTCTTGATGCAGTGCCATTTCCGTGGTAGAGGGAAAACTTTCGGCGTCTTCGAAGCACGTGTGCAAGATATGGCCTCTATCTTCTTTCAGGATACGATAGGCGATCCTTTTAGTTAGGCACAGAGCACATAATTTTTCACCGCCATCAATATCCGCCTCCGAACCCCAACCATCGGCAAGTTTTAACCAGAAGCCATCAATCTGCTTTTTGTATTCATTCGCCGCAGCCCCTGTGTAGGGTTTTGCATGGATGGCTTCAAATTCTGCGCAAAGCGGGCATTTCTGACCGGGTTCTTCCGGTCGGCCAATCAATTTACGGATCTTGGAGGCGGCAAGAGCTGTTTGTGTGAGTTGATGGGTGCATGAATAAAGTAGACCTCTTGCATCCATCTCGGATTTCCATTTCTCATGAACAAGGCCTGCAAAAGCCTGAAACACCTTCACCGGCTCATCCATGGCACCCATCGGAAGGAGACTTTTCGCTTGTTCAAAGTCTTGTTCCTCTAACAGCTTTACCGCGGTCCATTGAAGGTCCCAAAAATTTTCCGTTTGGCGATTGAAGATATCTGATAGATGTGCCGTATCCTCTTCAGTAACCTGGATGATCTTTTGTTTCACTTGCTGACAAAATGCTCGCCAGCTTACCTGAATATGTTCATTGATATTTGCCGCAATGCTTTCAGCCTGATTGAAGGGAATAAGGCAAAGAAATTTATTGGGCAAGGAAGCAATATTGCGGTGTTTGGATAGAGAGGTAATCTCACTCATTTTCCATTCTGCCTGCAAATATTCATTAACGAGGGGCTGGTCTATCAGAGAGGGGTAAAGGAGATGATCCGATCCAAAATGTTCGATAACCCATCGCAAGCCTTCAAAAGCCAGCCAGGACAAAAGAACGGATCCTGTCCAGTAATCCCTCAGTTTCCGGGCTCTTGCAATAAATGGCTGGACGGGTGTAATTGAAAAGATGAGGACGCCGACCTGGCTGTTATCATTTGCCAGTTCCATACATGAATATAATGCCGCAGTTAGCGCGTTATGCTGCCATATCGTGTGATCCGGAAACCGGGAGTCTGCTGGCAAACGGTGCCAGAGACCCCCCAAACCGGCCACATCATTTTCAGCCAGCTTAAAGCGCAGACCGTGGTGTACATAAAGAAATCGGGCAAAGGCAAAACACTCCGGATTGTTCTTAAAAATATCGTTATCCGAATAGCCGCCGCTGCCGGGCCTCATGCCGATGTTTCCTTTCAAAAAGTCAAGTAACTCATCACTTACTTTATTTGCAAAAGCATCGTTTCCCATTTTCGGAAGCAAAATTTCCAGTTGAGCGTTTTTGGCAGTAGGATGCGTGATGATCGGCTTTTCAGAGAAATCGATTGCCCCGTTTTTATTTGCATCACTGCTGTAAGAGGGAAGCTGGCCTCTCTCAAAGCCGGCGGCGATTCCATCAGCCTTTTTCCAGAAGGTTTCGCTCGGTTTCTGAAGTCCAAAAATTTCAAGCTGTTTTGCCGCCCGTTCCTCATGACCCGGTATTCTGAAGATTTTATCAATAGGATCATGCAGATAAGCAGCGAGCTTGTTGTTCCAATAGGATGCATCTGGTTTAGGAAAGGTCATTTCGCACCCCCTGACAGTTTTTCTTTTATGATTTTGTTCATCTGTTTACAGGATTCTTGATATTGGCGTAAAATGTCTTCTGAAAAGGCTTTACTGCCAGACAAGTATCTATAAGGCATAAAAAGTATCTGACCGTAATAGCCAGTCGAGGTTTTTCCTACATGAAGAAAATACGGTTTAGCGTGTCGCTCGTTTGAATTTCCTTTCGCCTGTACAATGGGTTTTGCAAGCAGAAGCCTTTTTTGATAAGAGCGGTCTGGCTTCAATGACAAGCGTGCATCTTTATATGCCATACCAATAGCGGAAAGCGCATCTTCCCATTTTGAATAATTTGATTTCTCTGTCAAAAAAAAATCTGAATCTTCGCTTGCAGATGAAAACAGCTTTAAAGGACCCATCATTGATATCGCAGGCTTGCTCTCATCATTTAGAGCCAGGCTACCAAAACCATTTCTTGACTTGGCGCCCAGACCACCAAAATGTGCAAGAGACCTGAAAGCTTTCAAGACTTCAGCTTCAATTTTTTCGCCTGAAAAAGTGAAGTTCACGCTGAATTTGGTTCCAGATGGATAATGCTGTCGCAAGTACTTCTTGGTATCCCTAAGCCCAAAACTAAGGTAGTCAATTATGCCAACCTTAAATTTTTTAACCGGAAAGGTTTGACCTTTCGGCAAATTTATTGATACCGGTTTAACATTATATATATTCTCTATATGCACAGAAAAATGTGCCTTTTGGCTGGTGTCCCCAAAGATTTTACCTTCCTTATTCTTCAGTTTTTGAATATCATCTATTCCGCATGTCGCCCGCCACCAAAACCGAATCATTCCTTTCAGCGAAGGAGTTCGCAGCTCCGCTTCACTCAAATTTGCGCCGCCCAGAAACATGGGTGTCACGACTTCCACTTCGAATTCTCTTTGTATCCTGCTTTGATATCGCGAAATGTTAAACCCCATAGGTCCCTCCATTTTTCATTACTGCGCCGCACAGCAATCGAAATATAGATTTTTTCCGAACTTGGCCGATAAGGAAATGATTCCATTTTCCTGGATTTCGGCTCTCCGCTTCGTTGCGGCCGGAATGACGGTTATTATCCGGAGACAGTTTATTTATTAACGCTATCTTTATATAGGCCATTTCGTTGCATTGCCAGCATGGCAACGTTGCCGCCCGGGTGTTCGCGAAAAGAACCTGGTATGGAATCAGTACACGATTTCGATTTTTGATCTGTCCATGCGGATGCCGTAACGCGTGTTCGGCCGAACGCCGACCGAAGCGATCTCAAGTTCTTTGAGTGCATATAATCCGAAGCGTTTCTCAAGCTCGTCTTTTATTTTACTCTTATAAGAGTTGAAATTTCTGTCGTTTAAACCGGTGATGCCGGTGTCGCTCATTTCTTCCACCGGGCGTGAGCCGCAAACCCTCTGATAAAGTTCTGTAATGCGCGGCTGATTTTCAAATACGAACTGGATGTCCACAAAGCAATCCGTGCAATCCTTGCAAGCCTCCGCGCGCTTGGAGCAGTCCTTTTTTTGTTGAGCAAAAAATGCATACAGCGCCATACGGGTCGGCATCATGTCGAATTCCATGTTCTTGTAAATCAGTTTTTTGCGAACAAGATCCACACAGAGGCGGGACTGCTCTTCCTTTATCAGGGAGAGCATCAGCGTGGACGGGTCTTTCGGCTCTTTCAACATATCTGAGGAAAGCTGGCCCCGGATGGAAACAAACGGCATGTGGATCAGGTTGACTTCTGCAAATCGTGTTTCCTTATCGTACGGCTGTCCTTTGGAATCCTTCAGTTCAATTTTACGTGGGGTAAGCGGCGGATAAAAGAAATCCCGGTTGCTCTCAAATTCCGGCGAAACCAGAACGTGATAGAGACGATCCTGGGGCCGGCCATACATCTGCGCCGCCAATGTGAGGCATGCGCTCATGGTTTTACGCCCTCCGGCCACAGAAAAGAAAACGGCGGTTTCAAAATCTTTTGTAAAGTGAAACGCCAGTTCGAGGCATTTCTTCAGGAGATGTTCGTTATCCGCTTCGCTGGCGATGTCTGGAATCTCATTGCCGTACTCATCCTTTATGACATGGATATTGCGGTGGCTAAAATCGATGTTCGCTGAATCAAAATGATATTCTTGCAGATAGCGATTATAGTACCCGGCATCTCCACTCAGCAGCTCGGCATAAATTTTGGCCTTGCCTGCTCCGGTCGTTATCACATGAATTGCGTCCACCTGCCGCTGATTCTGGTGCAGGGCATACAGCGTTTCCGTTATCACCTGAGGGCTCAGGCCCGTAACCGCCAGGAGGATGTTTTTCATGGCACTCTCTCCGAAGTGAATTTGCCCAAACCGAAAGCCGTCTGCTTTCCCAGATGCACCTTGGCACAAAAGTCGAGCAGCGGTAAAAATTCGCCTATCCCTCCTTCATATGTCACAGAGCCCACGATGCCTCCCATGAGCATGTCCTTGTCCTGACGGAAAGAATACCTGCGCCAGTCGAACCAGCTAAGATCCGATGCGGCAATTCTGACTGTTTCAGCCCTTTTCACAAGACCCTTATAATCGATATCCGGCTCGCCGTCGCCGTATGTGGCCAGCAAGGAGGAAGTGCGCCGGAGCATGCCCCGCACGAATACGTGAAAAGGCAAGTCCGCCCGAAATCGGTTTTCAAACTTCAGCCGCAGCGGTGTTTCGATGGTTATCTTTATCTTGAAGTGTTCATGGGATTCCGGCGGGGCTTCCAGCCGCAGGGTCTGCAACCCATTGGTCGTTTTGAGACGTTGATCTTCACTGGTGTAAACGATATCGCCGTTGCATTCAACGGATTCAAGGCCAAAGCGGCCGCGCTCTCCGTTGATTTTTCGACCGATGCCGATCCTGCCCATCTGATCGAACGAATACAGGAAATAGGGGAACGCCTGATTGACCTTTCCGAACAGGAGCAGGCTGAAATCAAACTTGGACCCGGCAGGAAAAAAAGTCTGATTGGTCTCCGGCGGTTCGATGACAAAGGGATGGGGCGGCGGGATGACCCTGGCGTTGGCGGCGGGCGCCTGGGCTAATTCGGTTTCAAAAACCTGGGTGTAAATACACCGCTGGCGCAAAAGGCATTCGCCGCATTCCTGAAGTTTTAGGGCGCAAACGACTTTTTTTAACGCCCTGCCGAAAACGCCTCTGAAAGTTGAACCCTTGTAAAATGGAAGTTCTGCATCGTTTTCCAAACGGCAATAATATCGGTAAGTTCCGAACAACATAGGCGCTTCCTTTCCATTATGAAAATCTGTTCGTTAAATTGAAAGGAATGCTACTCTAAATTACCGTATTTACAAATATTGCAACGTTGCTTTCGCTAACTATCCAAAACTGATTATGTGAGATGCCGGCAGAAAAAGGGGATCACAGCCCACATAGCGGCAATATCCATGAATGTCAAATTAAAAAACCAGCAGTTTAGCTTGTTGAAAAATATGGGTAGCCTGATTGGGTTTGGGCCGCAGCGCACCGCAACAAATGCAACCGTGTCTTCGTTCAAAAATAACTTCGGTGTGTCAAATGCGGTTGACGGAGAGAGGTAGGACTGTTTGCCGTAGTGTAGGCGGCCTACCGGCTTATAAGATGCTCGAAAAGGGCCATGGATTTTTTTCCGCTCCAGGGGCGGGAGCCCAGCGCCATCCCCAGGATCTTTCCGTTTTTATCAATGATCAGGGTGGTGGGGAGCGCCCGCACGGCCATTTTCGATGTGGTTTTTCCCTGGGGATCCAGGAGCCCGACAAACGTCAGTTTATAAGAGGCGAAAAATTTTTTAACGAGGTCTGCCGGTTCCTTCAGGTTGATCGTGACCATGGCAAAATTATCGTCTTTAAAGCGGTTATGCAATTTTTCCATAGCCGGCATTTCGACGCGGCAATCCGGACACCAGCTGGCCCAGAAATTAAGAAATACCACTTTGCCTCTGAATTCCGAAAGCTGGAATTCCCTATCGTTAAAATCTTTTAATGCGATCTTGTCAGAGGATTCCGAAAAAGGATACTGCTGAAAGCCCAGGTCGCGCAGCAGCCGGTCCGTTTTGTCGGAAGGAGCGCCTGCCGCAAAAACCCCACGCCTTTCGGGGACAAGCAGATGAAAGATACCTCCGATAACCGCCGCCAGAACGACGCCCATCAAGAATTTATACAAAATAGATTTGTTCATGGCCGGCAAGGAGTTGCAAAGACTGCATCTGATAAAAGTTGTTTCATTCCGTTAGGGTTGTCCCGAATATTTCGGCAAAATGGGTATCCGCCATAATGATCCGATTGCGCTTTGCAGATGAACCGCAGCTTTAGCTATACTAAATATAAGGTTTATAAGCAATCGGCTTATGCATCAGCTGGTCATACGGCCATAAGTCTCCCGCACCAGGTTCACCACCTGGTCGATGCCCATGCCTTCCCGCCGGTCGTCCCGGATATGATCTTTTTCCGCCCGTGCGCTCCGGTGCGCGTCGCAGGTGCATTCAGCCAGCGGCAATTCACCACGCATCCGCTGCAGGCACCTTTAAGATCAGTTTAAACATGCAAATCGCAAATCCGCGGCGGGAGTCAGAACATTTCGGCCGAGGTCTTTCTCAAACAGGCGGCCGTCGGTCATGTTTAGTATCCGCCGGGCATACCGGGCGCACTGGTGGCTGTGGGTAACCATAATAATGGTCATGCCGTCGCGGTTGAGCCGTAAAAGCAGTTCCATGATTTCAGCAGAGGTTTTGGTGTCCAGGTTGCCGGTGGGTTCATCCGCCAGCAGAACGGGGGGGGAATTCACAATGGCGCGGGCAATGGCCACCCGCTCCTTTTCCCCGCCGGAAATCTGATTCGGCAGACGATTCGCCTTGTTGGCCAGCCCCACGCAGGACAAAGCTTCTTGCGCCAGCGCTCTTCTCTGCTTGTTATTGGCGTTGACGATGGCCAGCGGCAGCATTACGTTTTCAATGACCGTCAGGTAGGAAACCAGATAAAAGCTCTGGAACACGAACCCCAGAAATTCTCTCCGGAAATCGGCCTGCTGTTCCTGCCTGAGGCTGTACACATCGATGTCATCAACCCGCAAACGGCCTGAAGTCGGGGCGTTCATGGCACCCATTATGGAGAGCAGGGTCGACTTGCCGGAACCGGATTCGCCCATCACTCCGACAAATTCACCTGTTTCGATTTCAAAGCTCGCGCCCCGCAGGGCCGATACGATCGCATCGCCGGCGCCGTAATGTTTAACAAGATTTTCTGCAATGATATAACTCATATTCTTTCTCCTATATGGCTCTTAACGCGTCGTTTGGATCCATGCGGGCAGCCAGCATGGCCGGATAAATACTGGAGACCAACCCTACGAACAGGGCCAGGCAAAAGGCGCCGACGGCCAGCTCCAAATTTAACGGGACGGAAACGGAATGGCTTTCGGTAAAAAAGCGCAAAGCGGATTTTGTAATCCCCAATCCCAGAAAATAGCCGACAAATCCGGCTATTCCCGACACGATGATCGCTTCAATGAATACAATGCGGGCGACATGGCTTTTACGAAACCCAATGGCTCGGAAAATACCGATTTCTTCGGTTCGCTCCCGGACGCTTCCCATCATGGTAACCAGGACTACCAGGCTTCCTACCAGGAGCACCACAACGGACACCCCGTATGAAAACTTCTGGAAATGGTGGATGGCCTCCATCCGGCTTTTGACGACCTGTTGGATGGCCATTACCTTTGCTCCGGGGAGCACTTCGGAAATCTGTTTGACCATGTCTTCAATGGGACAGTCTTTACACAAGGCGGCAACCTCCGCCATGGAAACCCGGCCGCTTTTACCCAGGAGCGACTGGGCCGTTGCCAGACGCGTAAATATCAGCTGGTCGTCCTGGGAACCGGTTGACGCTAATACTCCTGAGACCTGAAGTTTACGGCCGTTTACCTCAAAAGCGTCGCCGGACTTGAGATTCATTACACGAGCCGCTTCTTCTCCCAGCAAGACGCCGGTTTCATCCGGCAGGGACCCGTTGAGCTTCCACCAGGGCTTTAAAATTTTTGCCGATTCGAAATCGACCCCTGCCAGCAAAACCCGATGGGTTTGAACCCGAACGGCACCCAGCACCATGGGGCCCATGGCGGCCACGTTGGCGGCGTTTTTGATGGTGCTGACTTTATTCAATTGGCTCTCCTGAATTTCTTCCATTTCAAACGAAACGCCGCCGAGGGAAAGCCCTCCATAGGTGAGGGTGAGATTTTCAGTTCGGGGGATGATTAGAATGTTCGCGCCGTACTTTTCCAGTTTATGGTTGATATCTTCTGTCATAGCTTCCACCAGGCTGATGACCGTAACAACCGTGGCAACAGCGATCATCAGGCCGGCCAGAATAAATACGGCCTTGGTCTTCCGCCGCATCAGGTTGCGAAAAGCGATCTCTTTCAGCGTCATGGCTATATCCTTCCAGAAAAGTTAAAATATTGATTGCCTTCAAGGATGTCATTTATGCGAATGACGACATTATTTCCTTCGATGCTTCTGTTTAAGGGTGAAGGGTTGCAGCCGCCCTTGACCTCGTTGACCTTAAGGGATGCGAATTTCTGGCCGCAATTTCGGCAGACCATGTAGTCGCCTTCCTGATAATAGCCTTTGCCGGATCGATAACAGACATCACAGGCGTCAAAGGCCGCCCGGATGATGCCGTCAGAGCTTTTCAGAATGAAATATTTGATCTTACCGGTAGGTCCATTATACTCAAAATGGCGGGCATTGCCGTCTTCAAAAAGGGCTACCGGATACGTGAATTGAGCTGTGGATGCGCTGGCGGTCGGTTGCGCCTGAACCGCGGGCGGATAACTGTTTGCCGCGTTCATGCGGTGAATTATAAAATATATGCCGCCGGCGATCAAAACGACACAGGTAGTAATGGCTGCCAGGGTGCGATGCCCTTTTTTTCCGGTCCCCAGCACGGCCGCTTTTTTGGATGCCATTTTATCGCTGACGATCGCGTTTGCGGTAGGGTCGGCTTTTTGCCTTTTTATATTAGATGCTTTTGATTTATTTTTATTCCTGGACATGGATAGTTCCTCCTGATTAGTAGTTAAGTTTAATAAATTAGCAAATTAGAGCCGCAGTATCATATCAACCCAACAAACTTTCACTGCTACCGCGGCTTGGATTCTGGAGCCCGATACATTTTAATTATCTGATTTTATAAGGTAAACGATCGCATACCGCTTTTTCGGTTGAAACGGATGTTTCAGCTGAAAAAGTAGGGGTACGGCCGCATGGCCGCGCTGAAAGGGATCAACATAAAAGGGTGAGGTTCATGAGATAAATCGGCGAAGACCGGGCGCTCACAACAGAGGTGAAGCGTTGATCCGGCTGTCTGTTGCCGGATGGATTTGTTGGGAAATAGTCGGCCGTATGGATAAAGATGACAGACCGATGATTGTCAAAGTGAAGGGCGGAAGCACCCAGGACCGCCATCTCATCCGGTTGGCGGCGCTCCAGTTCACAGGGCACCTGCTGGTGTCGGGAGCAGCAGTCCGCCGCCTCGGCCATATGACCAGAGTGATGGGGACCTGTCCGGACGGTCATCTTCAGGCAGGTGTTTTCGTTGCAGCTGGATTTGGCGGCAACGCCGTTTGCAAACATACTGATTGTTAGAAAAGGGATCAGGAGCAGGCATATCGGTTTTTGAATTTGCATACCATTACAATCCGGATTTTTTTATACCACAAAGTGTAGCTTAAAGCATGGCCCCGGATTTGTCAATTAGAAAAAATATCAGCCTTCTTTACAAAATAGAGATTAATCGGTATAGTATTGATTATTTATGGATTATTCATAATGAAAGGAAGAGATATGGCTTACGATTTTAATGCGGACGAAATATTTGTCATGGCCGAGCAGCTCGAGAGAAACGGAGCGAAGTTTTACCGGAAGTCAGCCGAGGCGGTTGAAGATCCGGACGCCCGAAAACTATTGAATGATCTTGCCCAGATGGAAGATGAACATGAAAAGACATTCAGATCGCTTCGGTCGGCAATCACGGAAAAAGAGAAAGAATCAACGGTGTTTGATCCCGAGGGGGAGGCGGCGCTTTACCTGCGTGCTTTGGCTGATTCCCGCGTATTTTTTGAAAAAGAAATGGATGTGACTTCCTTTAAGGGAATATTAAAAGCAGCCATTACGGCTGAAAAAGACTCTATCGTCTTTTACCTGGGAATGAAGGAGGCGGTACCGGAAAACCTGGGTAAAGGACGGATCGAAAAAATTATTAGAGAAGAAATGGGCCACATCAAATTTCTCAGCAGCAAACTGGTTTCCCTAAAAAAATAATGCGGTTATTCAGAAATCTTCGGGAAAAGTTGAGCACTTTGAAAACGGTTCAATTTCGTTTAAACTCTAGGAAGGCGAAAGTTATATTCCCAGGAATACCGGGAGTATTTCGAGGATTAAAGTTTTAGACCGACACAGAAATTGAGCGAAAGGGGATGTTGTCCAGTGGTTTCAGTTTTTGCCAAGGGTTGCAAGCGATTCCAGCCCGACCGGGTCCAGCAAGCGGATGTGGCGGCCGTCAACCGCTATGAGCTGCTGTTCGGACATTTTGGCAAAGATTCTTGAGAGGGTTTCAGGGATTGTGCCCAGCAGGCTTGCCAACTGCCCTTTTGAGATATTGAGCTTGACGGACTGCCCGTTTTCCTGTGCACCCGAAAGATAGATGAGATAAGAGGCCAGACGGCCGGGCACTTCTTTTAGCGACAAATTTTCGATTTGAACCGTGAACTGCCGCAGCCGCAGGGACAGAACCGCAAGCATGTTCAATGCCAGCGAGGGGTTGCCGGCGATAAGATCAATAAATGCGGTCTTGGGAAAAAACAATAAATGGCTTTTAACCAGGGCTTCTGCATAAGCCGGAAAGGGCTGACCGGTAAAGACCGGTACTTCGCCGATCGGTTCGCCGGGACCGAAAATATGTAGAATCTGCTCTTTTCCTTCAGATGAAACTTTAAAGACTTTTACCTGGCCGGCGGCAATAATAAAAAAACCGCTGCCCTTATCACCTTCCGAAAAAATCACAGCACCTTTGGGGTAGTTTTTATTAACGGCGATTCGATTCAGTTCGTTCAGCTGGTATTCGGGCAGACCGCTGAAGAGCGGGGCGCTGGAGATGATTTCAATATTTTTTTTCATTATTTGAAAAATAGCATTCTTTTTTGACATAAGTCAAGGCAAGGAAAACATATCTGTTGTTATAAAGGTTGCAACGTCCGATATAAAGGTTACTTTTCAGATAACAGATCAACATCATGAAAGGAGGATCATCATGTTTTGTTTTCAGTGTGAGCAGACAGCCAAAGGTGAAGGATGTTCAACGACAGGCGTATGCGGCAAAAAACCGGAGGTGGCGGCGCTGCAGGACCTGCTGCTGTATACGGTTAAGGGGCTTTCCCAGGTAGCCGTGGAAGGCCGCAAGGTCGGGGTATCCGATGAGGCGGTCAATATCTTTACCTGCGAGGCCATATTTTCAACCTTGACGAATGTGGATTTTGATCCAGAACGATTCGCGGGGTTGATTCATCAATGCGTCGATTTCAGAAACGCTTTGAGCGCCAAAGTCAAAGCGGCCGGGGGCAAGATTGACTTTGGGTCGGGCCCGGCGACCTTTCAGCCCGCCAAATCGGTTGAGGAAATGGCGGCCCAGGGCGAAACCGTGGGGATCAAATCCGATCCGAACGTCAACCCGGACATTCTTTCCTTGAAAGAAATATTAACTTACGGCCTTAAAGGCGTTTGTGCCTATGCGGATCATGCCCGCATACTGGGCCAGAGCGATGACAAGGTGTTTGCGTTTATCCATGAAGGCATGGCCGCAACTCTTGACCAGAAGCTCGGCGCCGATGATCTGGTCGGCCTGGTCCTAAAATGCGGAGAGATCAATCTGCGGGCCATGGAACTGCTGGACGCCGCTAATACCGGCACCTATGGCCATCCGGTTCCGACCCGGGTGCCGCTGGGGGCCAAAAAAGGCAAGGCGATCCTGGTCTCCGGACACGATTTAAAGGACCTGGAAAAGATCCTAAAGCAGAGCGAAGGCAAAGGGATCTATGTCTATACCCACGGCGAAATGCTGCCGTGTCACGGATATCCGAAACTGAAAAAATATGCGCATTTTTACGGTCATTACGGGACCGCCTGGCAGCGCCAGGGAAAAGAGTTCGCCGTTTTTCCGGGGGCCATCCTTATGACGACCAACTGTATCCAGCGGCCGCAGGACGCCTATAAAAACAACATTTTTACCACCGGATTGGTGGGCTGGCCGGGGATCAGGCATATCGCCGACAAGGATTTTACCCCGGTGATTGAAAGGGCCCTGGAATTGCCCGGCTTTACCGAAGACATGGATCGCGGGGCCGTTACCGTCGGTTTCGGCCGCAATGCCGTCATGGGGGTTGCCGGCAAGGTCATAGAGGCCGTAAAGAACAAGGCCATCCGCCATTTCTTCCTGGTAGGGGGCTGTGACGGGGCCAAACCCGGACGCAGCTACTATTCCGAGTTTGTGGAAAAAGTGCCGGCGGATTGCGTGGTCCTGACCCTGGCGTGCGGCAAGTTCCGCTTTTTCGACAAGGACCTGGGGGATATCGGCGGAATTCCGCGGCTGCTGGATGTGGGCCAGTGCAACGACGCCTATTCAGCCATTAAAATCGCAGCGGCCCTGGCGGAAGCGTTTGCGTGCGGCGTCAACGACCTGCCGCTGTCGATGATTTTGTCATGGTACGAACAGAAGGCCTGCGCCATTCTCCTGACCCTGCTTTATCTCGGGATCAAGGATATCCGGCTGGGTCCCAGTCTGCCGGCCTTTATTACCCCCAATGTGCTCAACGTGCTGGTGGAAAAGTTCAACATCATGCCGATTTCTACGCCGGATGAAGATCTGAAGGCGATTCTGGGATAACGTTTAGAGAAAAATCAGCGGCGGGAAAACGCCATCTCAATGGCGTTTTCCCCTCAACATAAGGAGTTAATCATGAAATGTCCGGGTCAGGATAGTCGCTACTGGAAACCGGGCGCCATCTTTGAGGCCAAATGCCCCAAATGCGGCCGTGCCGTGGAGTTTTTTAAAGACGATACCAGCCGCAAGTGCGACGGCTGCGGCCACCGGTTTGTGAACCCTCATATGGATTTCGGTTGTGCCGCCTATTGTCAGTATGCCGAGCAATGCATCGGCACCCTGCCGCCTGAGCTGGCGGCGCAGCAGGAAAACCTGCTAAAGGACCGGGTGGCCCTGGAAATGAAACGCTACTTCAAAAACGATTTTAAACGGATCGGGCATGCGACCCGGGTGGCGCGTCACGCCGAAATAATCGGTAAGAGTGAAGGGGGCAGGCTGGCGGTCATCCTGGCGGCGGCCTATCTTCACGACATCGGCATTCATGAGGCCGAACGAAAATACAACAGTACCGCGGCAAAGTACCAGGAAGAGGAGGGGCCGGCCATTGCCCGGGAGATACTGGCCAAACTGGGCGCCAAGGTGGAAATGATCGATGCGGTCTGCGATATCGTTGGCCACCATCATCACCCGCGGCCCGACGACAACCCGGAATTCAAGGCTGTCTACGACGCGGACCTGATTGTGAACTTAAAGGAAAAACAGGTGGAAAACCCGTCGGCGCCGGAAAGGCTGGCGGAAATCATCGAAAAGTCGTTTTTGACCCGAAGCGGGAAGGAAGAGGCCGGCAAGGTCCTCCTGGAGACTTAACGCGGTGTGAAAAGCAAGTCCTTATATTCTGCAGCCACTAAAGAGGTGATCCCATGAAAGTAATGCGAAAAATCATACAAATTGATGAGGAATTGTGCGACGGCTGCGGACAGTGCGTGCCGTCCTGCGCCGAAGGCGCACTGGAGATTGTCGACGGCAAGGCGCGGATCGTTGCCGATAAATTCTGCGACGGCCTGGGAGCCTGTCTGGGGGAGTGCCCCACCGGCGCGCTGAAGGTGATCGAACGTCAGGCCGAGGATTTTGACGAGGCCGCTGTTGAAAAGCACCTGGCTGAACAAGGCAACAAACCGGCGCAAAAGGAGCCCGCGCGTCAACATGGATGCCCCTCCGCCAGGCTGCAGACCTTTCAACCGGTTGCTTCCTGCCAGGATGCCAACAAGCCGACCGCTCTTCAAAGCGGCGATACGGCTTCGGCGCTGACCCACTGGCCGGTCAAGATCCGGCTCATCCCGCCCACCGCCCCCTTTCTCAAAGGCGCGGACCTTCTGGTGGTGGCGGATTGCGCCCCGGTGGCCTTTACCAACCTTCACCGGGATTTTTTAAAGGGAAAGACCGTCATGATGGGCTGCCCAAAATTTGACGATGCCCAGGCGTACATCGATAAATTTGCCGAAATTTTTAAAACGGCGGATATCAAGCGGATTACGACCCTGGTCATGGAGGTGCCCTGCTGCGCCGGTCTTCCGGTGATCGTGAAAAAGGGGCTGGAAAAATCTGGGAAAAAGATTCCCCTTGAAGAAGTGGTGGTCAGCACCCGGGGGAAGGTCCTGGACCGCCTATAGAATCAATTTTCTGAACGCGAACAGAGGCCTGAAAATCCTTTTGTATGATGCTTGGCCGGGCCTCTGTTCAGATACTCTCAGTCTTTCAACCAATGGACACTTAGATGTGTCTTCGCTGTTCCCTGCCACGCTGATACCACCCCGAGCAGTTTACGACTTTTTAAGCCTGCAGCTTTCTCTGTTGCGATTTCAAGATGAAAATGATACAAAACTTATTAAACTTAAAAGGAATTTGTATGTTATCAGCATGATAAATCGATGAAAAAGGTTTGAGAAAGGACTGCAATGGGAGCCCACCAAGATAATTTAAATACTGGATCAAACGGTCAAATGGATGACCGCAGACTTGGTGAGATTCTCAAAGATGAAGGTTTTGTTAACGAGCAGCAGCTCCGAGCAGCCTATAAATGCCAGTCAGACAGCAAATCCTACCTGCCGATCGGACAAATTCTGGTAAAACAGAACATCATTACCACAAAACAACTGAACTATCTTTTGGACCGTTACTGGAAACGACCTCGACTGGGAGATATTTTAATCCGCTGCAGTGCGATTACCAAAGAGCTTCTAAACGAGGCTCTGGAGAGTCAGAAAAAAACAGGATTGCGTCTCGGCGAACAGCTCGTCAAACAAAATTTTATTTCAGAAAAAAAGATGCGAGAGGTGCTCTGCACACAGCTTAATATCCCTTTTGTCCATTTAGAAAACATCAATATCGACCGCAGCCTGGTAAAGCTGATCAACCGCAACTTTGCCCAGAAAAATAATATCGTTCCGATTGCAAGAATTGGTGACACTTTGACCTTGGCCATGGATGATCCGACCACCATCTGGCTGGTGGAAGAACTGGAATCAATGACCGGCATGACCATTAACGTTGTCACTTCCACCCGTTCCGCCATTAAAGAAGCATATGCGCGGTTATATGAAGACAAAAAAATAATTCAAGAAGACCCGGGGCTGGAGATGGTTGAGGAGAATGCTCAATCTGCAGCGGAATTAGCTTCTGCTCTTGGAACTCAAGAACTTAAACGCGCCGATACGATTGTGTCGCAATTAATCAGCCTGGGTTTAAGCTATGGTGCTTCTGATATTCACTTGGAAAGCCTTGATAAACAGATGATCACACGCTTCAGAATAGACGGTGTGCTCAAAGAACCATACATGGAGAATCTTCAAGACGAGCTCAACCGAAATCAACGTGAAGTCATTTCGCGCATCAAAATCATCGGCAAGCTAGATATAACCGAGCGCCGCCGCCCTCAGGACGGTAGCTTTCGGGCTCGCATTAAAAAGGATGGAGAATCCCTTAATGTTGATTTTCGCATCTCCATTGTACCCGGTTATTACGGTGAAAATATAGTCATTAGAATACTTGATGCCAGAAATGCGCCCAAGTCCTTTCAGCAACTGGGTTTCTCACCAAAAATTACCAAAAATTTTAATCAACTGTTGCGGAGAAACGAGGGCCTTTTGCTTATTACCGGACCGACCGGCTCCGGCAAAAGCACAACCCTGTATGGCGCACTGATGACGTTATTTCGTCCCGGAATAAAAATTCTAACCGCTGAAAATCCTATTGAATATGTTTATGAGAACATTACCCAGTGCGAAGTGAATGAAAAAATCGGAAACACCTTTGCCAGTTATATCCGAGCGTTTCTACGCCAGGACCCTGAAGTGATCATGGTGGGTGAAATCAGGGATCCGGAAGCCGCCCAAATGGCCTTGAGGGCCGCCCAGACCGGTCATATGGTTTTGAGCACACTGCATACCAACGATACCCTGAGTTCGATCATGCGGCTGTTTGGTTTGGGTGTGGATCCAAGCCTCATTGCCTCCTGCCTGATAGGGGTTCTCTCTCAACGCCTGGTACGTCAAATCTGCCCGAATTGTAAAAAGGAATATATCCCGGCGGAAGAACTGATCAGAGAATTTTTTCCCGACTCACTACCGGATATAAAATGGTTTATGGGACAAAAGTGTTCTTTCTGTAACTATACGGGCTATAAGGGTCGAATAGCCGTATCTCAGTTGTGGACCCCTAGTGACAATGATATTATTCTGATAAATAAAGGTACGCTTAATGATGAACTTCGTGTCAGTTCCGACCAAAGCACCATTTTTATGGTGGAAGACGCCTCGTGGCTTTTGCAGGAAGGCAGAACAAACCTGGAAGAATTAATTCGGACACTTCCGTACTCATGCATCTACCAGTTTCGCAAACTTACCGATTCCTTTTTTAAAACTGGTCGCTGAAATCATCCTTCCAGACCGTTATAAATTTTGCTCAGTTGCTATGTTTTCCGAACGTACTATTTCCAGATGGACTCCAGTCAGTTACAATGTTTGCCAATGCATCTTCAATTCCGGCAAACTTAAATTGGAAACCAAACCCCAGCAATTTCTCCGGAACAATCCGCTGGCTGCACAGGACAGCCTCGGCAAGTTCCCCCATCACGATACGAAGCAGCAGGGACGGTACGCCCATGAAAGCGGGTCTGTTCAGGACCCTGCCCAGCGCATTGGAAAAATCAATATTCCGAACCGGGGCTGGCGCGCAGAAGTTGACGGGCCCCCTGACGGCGTCGTTTTCCAGAACAAATTGAAATGCAGCCAGCAGGTCGTCCATGTGGATCCAGGGAAACCATTGCCGTCCGGTCCCTAATGGGCCGCCGACGTAAAAACGGAAAGGGGGCAGCACCTTTTGCATCATGCCGCCCTGTCTGCCGAGAACGATGCCGAAGCGGGTCAACACCACCCGGGCGCCTTTTGTTTCGGCGCGCAGTGCTTCAGCTTCCCAGTCCCTGCCCACCCGGGCAAGAAAATCGTCCCCAGCGGGGGATGATTCAGTCAGGGGTTCATCGCCCCCATTGCCATAATAACCGGTGGCGGAGGTACTACAAAAGATAACGGGCCTATTTTCAGGGAGGGCATCCGCAATGTTACGGGTGGTAAGGATGCGGGTGTCGTATATCAGTTTTTTATAGCGCTGGGACCATCTTCCGAAAATCGTTTTGCCGGCCAGGTTAATCACGGCATCCATGTCGGCAAGCGCTTCCTGCCAGGTGCCCGACCGGGTGGTGTCGGCTGAAATGTAACTGAAATTTTCATGCCGGATCAGGTTCTGACGTGTGCGGGTGCCGACCCCGGAAACCGTATGCCCCTCCTCAAGGAGGAAAGTCGCCAGCTGCCGACCGACAAAGCCGGTGACGCCGGTAATAAATACCTTCATGGGCTACCTCCGCCATCGTTTAAACCGCAACAGCGCGCGCATTCCTCGCAGCTTGCTGCGGGGTTAGCGAGCGGACATATAAGATTTAAAGTCTTTCAGTCGAAAATTCCCTGCAGCTTGCTGCAGGGAATTTTCATAAAACTAATACACATACTTCGCGGATTCAATATAAGAGCCGTCCTGGTTGTCCAGCGCCTGAACAATCTCATGATACATCCGTGACTTCATTTCGCGAATGATGCCGCGTTGCTTGTTCAGGCTTTTGGCAAAGGCCATGGCTTCATCCATGAGGGTCTCAACAGGACAGGCCCTGGTGATGATGTGGTGCTTTTCGCATTCGGCTGCGGTCAGGCGTTTGCCGGTGTATTGCAGTTCTTCCAGCAGATACATGGGGATCGCTTTTTTTAACAGGGCGAGCATGCCGGGTAAAAACGGCATGCCCAGATCGATTTCCGGGAGGCAGAAATACCCGCGATCCGACCGCATAAATCGAAAATCAAACGCGCAGGTCAGGATGGCGCCGGCGGCAAAAGCATGCCCGTTGACAGCGGCGACCGTAATCATGGGGTACAGCAGGATTCGTTTGTACAGTCGGTTCATCAGATAAAAGAAGTCGGAAATCACATTGATCTCCCGGTTCTGGAAAACCGGTCTCAGCCACTCCAGGTCAAGGCCATTTGAAAAGATCTTTTCATGCGACGAGGATACTACCAGAGTGCTCGCGGTGGTTTCCCGTTCCACCTGATCCAGCACATCCAGATATGTCTTGATAAATGCAGGGTTCAAGCGGTTTTCACCGCTGTTCATGGTAACAACGGCTACCGTTTTTTCATCTGAAGAATATTCAACCAGTGCCATGATTGCCTCCGCAGCGTATTTAAACAAGATGTGGCTGAAGGAAAAGAAAAAATATAACCTGTTGTATTGAAATGAAAATACCATCTATGCCGCAAGGCGTCAACTGCGAATCCATTCAGGTTTTGACGTTGAAGCATAAATCTGCTAAAGGCCACAGCATGACGCTATGCATCTCCTTTCAATTGAAAACATTCTAGAAGCTATCTCAAAAATTCAGGAGCTGGAGAGCAGCTGCATGCCCTCCGGTCCGCCGACCGAAACAGTACCATCCGACGGGCGGCAAAAAATTATATGATCAACATTCTGTTGGAAATATTTTAACTTTTCTCTAAAAAGCCGACATCACCATCAGCAAAAGAGGCCTATGGAAAGGTCTCAAAGGGGGGCCAGGCCATGTCTGCAAAAAGTCTCACCTATGATAAGCTGTACGCTTCCTTCCACTGGCAGATTCCGGAGTATTTCAACATGGGCGTGGATGTGTGCGACAAATGGGCGCACCAGCGCTTTCGGCTGGCATTGGTTTATGAGGATGAAAACGGACGGGTTGAGAAGTATACCTTCTGGGATCTCATGAAGCTTTCGGCCAAGCTGGGAAACGCCCTGAAGGCCCATGGAATAAAGCCCGGCGATCGGGTCGGCATTCTGCTGCCGCAGTCTCCGGAAGCGGGGATTTCACACATCGCCACCTACAAAATAGGAGCCGTTGTGATTCCCCTGTTTACGCTGTTCGGCGCGGATGCGCTGGAGTATCGGCTCAGCAACAGCGAAGCCGTGGCAATAGTCACGGATCCGGCCAATCTGACGAAAATCCTCGAAATCCGTGAAAAACTGCCGAACCTGAAGCTGGTGATGGTAACGCGGGGCGAGAAGCCGGACGGCGTTGCCGGATTTTGGGACCTTATCGACAAGGGGGCCTCTCGGCTTGAACCGGTCAAAACGCGGGCCGACGACCCGGCCTTTATCAGCTATACCTCCGGCACCACCGGCCCGCCCAAGGGCGCGCTGCATGCACACCGGACGCTCCTCGGGCACCTGCCCGGGATTGAATTTCCGCACAATTTTTTCCCCAAGGATGATGATCTGTTCTGGACTCCGGCCGACTGGGCCTGGATGGGGGGCTTTATGGATGTTTTGCTTCCCAGCTGGCACCACGGCATACCGGTGGTGGCCTACCGCGCCCGCAAATTTGACCCGGAGCAGGCCTTTGCCCTGCTGGCCAAATACGGCATTCGCAACGCCTTCATGCCGCCGACCGCCTTAAAGATGATGCGGCAGGTCAAAGACCCTCGCCGGCGTTTCGATTATCAGATGCGAAGCATCGGCAGCGGTGGCGAGGCGCTCGGGGAAGAGCTTCTCGATTGGGGCAGGGAGGTTATGGGGCTGACGATCAACGAGTTTTATGGCCAAACCGAAGTCAACCTGGTGGTGGGCAATTGCAGCGAAGTGATGAAGATGAAACCGGGAGCCATGGGGCGGGCCATTCCCGGCCACGTGGTCGAAGTGGTCGATGAAGAGGGAAACCCGGTCGCTGCCGGCAGCGTAGGTGAAGTCGCCATCAAACGGCCGGACCCGGTCATGCTGTTGGGGTACTGGCGTAACCCCGAGGCCACCGCGGAAAAGTATGTCGGGGACTGGTGGGTTACGGGTGATTTGGCCAGAAAGGACGAGGAAGGCTATTTCTGGTTTGTCGGGAGAAAAGACGATGTCATCACTAGTTCCGGTTATCGCATCGGTCCCGCTGAAATCGAAGATTGTCTGATCAAACATCCGTCCGTTGCCATGGCCGCAGTGGTGGGGATTCCCGATAAAGTGCGAACGGAGATTGTCAAGGCCTTTATCGTTTTGAAACCGGATGAAGTCTCCGGGCCTGAAACGGCGGCGGATATCCAGAAATTTGTCAAGATTCGACTGGCTGCGCATGAATATCCGCGGGAAATTGAATTCCTGCAGGAACTTCCCATGACGGCGACGGGCAAAATAATCCGCAGGGAGCTGAAACGCCGGGAAATGGAAAAGAGAAAAACAGACGGAACCCTATGAAAAAACGGCTAGTACCTCTCAAAAAAATATATATAATGGGGGGTATTTTACATGTTCTCAAATCCGTCCGGGGATCGGCCCAGGCCCTCCGTGGGAGCTGCAACCATCTGATCGAAGCATCACCGCCCGGCAGCGATCCCGCACAAGTTCCATTGAACCAACCCCAGCAGGCTGATTTTCACGGCGACAATGATCCTCTCCGCCTGTTGCGGTTTGGTGCAACTGTCTGGGGGTGTGTACAGGACGCAGCAGCTTCGGTTGCGCTCCCACGGAGGGCCTGGGTCGATCCCCGGACGGACCGCCGGCAAACGGTGAAGTGGCGACGGCTCACCCGTTTAGCGCGTTGTTTTTTTTAGCAGGCTGTTGAAAAACTGCGCCTGAGGCTGCTATGCAGCGTTGCGCGGCTCTCGCCAATGCTCACATATGCTCGAATATGCTGCGCTTGTCGAATCGCCGCGCGCCTTGCTTATCAGCCTGATTCTTGTTTTTCAACAGCCTGTTAGGCAGGTTATAGTCTCATTCAAGGGGCAGGTCGTATTTTTTAATCTTCTTGTACAGCAGGGTGCGGTGAATGCCCAGTTTTTTAGCGGCCGCAGTTTTATTATGATTACAGGATTCCAGCGTATACCGGATCACTTCTCTTTCCGCCCGGGCCTGCACATGCCGCAGCGACGGATTCTGGGCGCTGGCCTGTCTGGATTTGCTGCGGCACAGATAAAACGGCAGGTCGCACAGGTGAACGGTATCCTCCTCCAGAGAAAACAGCAGCCGCTCAAGGACATTGGAAAGTTCCCGGACGTTTCCGGGCCAGTCGTAACTTAAAAACGCCTTTTCGGCGCGGGGCCCCATTTTTATTTCTGAAAGAGAGGCGTCCCGGGCAATCTGGTCCAGCATATGGCGCGTCAGCGGCAGAATATCTTCCCGGCGCTCGCGCAGCGGCGGGATATGCAGGGGGATGACATTGAGCCGGTAGAAAAGATCCTTGCGAAACCCGCCGGCTTTCAGTTTTTCTTCCAGGTTTTGATTGGTTGCGGTAATGAGCCGAAAATCCGTCCGAATGACGGTATTGCCGCCCACCCGTTCAAATTCTTTTTCTTCCAGAACCCGTAGCAGTTTGGGCTGCATTTCCAGGGGCAAATCACCGATTTCGTCCAGGAACATCGATCCGCGGTGGGCCAGCTCAAATTTTCCGGGCTTGCCTTCCGACCTTGCGCCGGTAAAGGCTCCTTTTTCGTAACCGAAAAGTTCGGACTCCAGCAAATCCTTGGGGATGGCGGCGCAGTTGATTCTGACAAAGGGATACAGCTTTCGGGGGCTGGCGTGATGAATCGCCTGGGCAAAGAGTTCCTTGCCGGTTCCGGATTCTCCCGAAATCAGGATCGGCAGGTTATTGGCGGCAGCATTCAGGGCTTCCCGTTTCAGCGATGTGATCGCCGCACTTGTCCCCACAATGCTGTCGATGGTATAGCGCGTGGAGCGAAGGGCGATCAGTTCCTGCTCGTAAAGCTGAACCTTGGATTCCAGCAGAGAGAGTTTCTTGGCAAGCCGGCCGAGATCGCGCACATCTTTAAACATCACCTGCCCGAACACGGCGATCACTTCGCCGTTCTTTTTGATGGGAATTCGCTGAACCACCATATCCTGTCCCATAATCCGCTGGGTGTGATTGATTTCGGGCTCACCGGTTTTGGCCACGATGTGCATGCGGGTATTTTCAATTACGTCGGTGCAGTGCCTGCCGATCTGGGCGGCGGGATCGATCCCCAGAAACAGGCCGTAAGGTTTGTTGAAATAGATAATGTATCCATCTTTATTGGTAACAATGCAGCCGTTGTAGATGCTGTCGAATATGAGCTGGAACATATCGGGCTGAAGGCTCAGATGTTTGCCGGCGGGCGGGCGGGGGGGCTTCGGAATTGCCTGATGCGATTTGATTTCCGGGGCTTGTTTCTTTTTCATTTTAAACAGCGCCTCCGTAGCATAATGGCTATATGTATCTGTTTTGATACGTCTCAATGTGTATATGTCTTTTCAGTTTAAATGGCAACAGCTATTTCCAACGATATTTATAACTGTTCGAAATAAAATATATAAAAACATGTTTCAGGCCGAATATGCGGCTGCGAAGGACCCAGAAACCGGCGGCGGAACAGAATGGCATAAAATTCGCATGACCTACAGATGAATGGATCTGCGCATTTCTATTAATGTTAAGGAGGGTGAAGATGAACATAGCAGAGCCGGAAATCATGCGAGACGATATTTTATTCCTGAACGACGATGATTTCAATCCTGACAACGTCTGTATCGTTACCGGGGCTGCCAGCGGCATCGGCCGGGCGGTGGCAATTGCCGCTGCGGCAAACAACCTTGTCAGCGTCGGGCTGGATGTGGATGAGGCCGAAGGCAAAAAGACGCAGCAGCTGGCCCGGGATTTCGGCGGGCAGATGATTTTTATCAAAACCGACTTGTCGCGGGATGATGCGCTTCAGCATGCCGTTTCCGAGGCGGCCAAGGTCGGCGCCGTTCGTTATCTGGCGAATATCGCGGGGCTTCAGCACATCGATGCAATCGAAAATTTTCCTATGGAAAAATACGATTACATGCTGAAAGTCATGCTGCGGGCGCCGTTTTATCTGTCTAAATTGTGCATCCCTCACATCAAAAAAGGAAAGGACGGCAAGGGGGCCATCGGCAACATGGCTTCCGCGCATGCCCATATCTGTACCCTCAACAAGCCGGCGTACAATATTACCAAGTTCGGACTGCGTGCGTTGACTCAATCCATCGCCGCGGAAGGCAACGGGAAAATCCGTTCTTTTACCGTCAGCACCGGATTCGTCAAAACTGCGCTGGCATTAAAGCAGATTCCCGCCCAAGCCAAGCAGCGGGGAATTTCCCCGGATGAAGTTGTGCGGGATGTCATGATGGGCAACTCCCGGGTCAAAGAGATGATGTCGCCCATTGAAGTCGCCAATCTGTTTATCTTCGGGTTTTCCCGTTTCGCCAAGTATCTGGTCGGCGGCGATCTGTTATTCGACGGCGGCATGGTGCTGACGTATGCGGAAAAGAAAAATTGAACCGCAACAGTGAACGCTAACCCCGCAGCTTGCTGCGGGGTTAGCGAACGAATTAAGAACGACTAAAATTTCTTACAGGGAAAGATTTCCGGCAGATTTTCGGCGCAGAATGCTGATCCCGTATTGCGGAGTTGCAGGGTAATCTTCGATTTATCCCTGGCGTGCTGGTGCTGAATTTCTCCAATGCTTGACGCCTAAGGACAAACCGCCTGAATCGGATTGAACGCATAGAATAAAAAAAGGAGGTGATCGGCGCAAAAAGATTTCTGGCAAAATCATCGAAAGTGTTTTGTATAACCGCAAAAGGACAAGGAGGCGTGAGTATGAAGCTTAAATCAACCATGATCGTCCTGTGTGTATCCGCTCTGCTGTTCAGTGTGTTTCCGCCCAACAGCGGCCTGGCGGCCGACCCGTATCATCTGGGAGTAAACCTGGCCATTACCGGAACCGGGGCCCTTTATTGCAAGGACGGCGTCGATGCCATCAATCTGGCGGTCAAAGAAATCAACGCCAAGGGAGGGCTTCTGGGAAAGCATGAAATCAAGGTGTTTGTCCGCGACACTCAAACCAAGCCGGATATTGCGGTCCGCGAGGCCAAAGACCTGATTCTGCGCGACAATGTCAGAACCATTCTGGGCACCTATTCTAGTGCCTGTGCCGTGGCCATGAAGCCGATTGCGCAGGAATATAAGGTCCTGCATATCGCCGCCATCAGCAACTCTGAAAGCATTACCAAAGACAATTTCAGTCCCTATACCTATCAGGTCGTGCCCAACAGCTATATGCAGGCCAAGGCTGTTGTTTTAGGGGTTGCCGAGCTGGCCAAAAAGAAGGGCTGGAAAGAATATGTGACCATCGCTTCGGACTATGAATGGGGCCGTTCCACCCAGCAGAATACGGTCAGCCTGCTGAAGCAGATGGCGCCGGAGTTGAAACTGAAAAAGGAATTCTGGCCGGCCCTTGGGGAGACCCAGTTTACTTCCTATATCACCGCCATTATGGCACAGAAACCCGATTTTGTTATCGGATCGATCGCCTCCAAGGACAATGTCGCCTGGATGCAGCAGGCCGAAGCCTATGGATTTTTTGATAAAATTCCTTATCCGGGATCTTTGATCAGTGTGTCAGAATTGATTCTGCAGGCCAAAACGCTGACGCGCGGTTTGATCGGTCTTTGCCGGGCGCCTTTTTTTGCACACCTGGACGTTCCCAGGATGGTTGAGTTTGTAAAGAACTTTCGAGCTGCTTATGACCGCTATCCCAGCGACTGGGCCGTCATGGAATATGACGCCGTCTATGCCTTGAAGCAGGGTATCGAAAAGGCCCAAAGCATCAATTCCGACAAGGTCAAAGACGCCATGAAAGGGTTAAGCATCGACACCCTCCGCGGAAAACTTTACTTCCGTGAGATTGACAACCAATTGAGCTGCTCATCCTACATCGGCGTGGTTGCGGACGATCCCAAGTACCCCTTTCCGATTTACCATGATGTGGTTGAGGTCAAGGGGCCGGACTCCTGGCGGCCCGAGGCCGAGATTATTGAAGCCCGGAAGGCCGAAAAAAAATAAAAGAGGATACCCATGGATCCATCTCTGATTTTTTCACAGTTCCTGAGCGGATTATCGATGGGGATGATGCTGTTTTTGATCGCATCAGGGCTGTCGCTTATTTTTGGGGTTATGAACATCCTGAATTTTGCCCATGCGACGCTGTGGCTGATCGGGGCCTATTTCTGTCATTCGTTCTGGTACCTGCTGCAGGATTTCGGTTTTGGGATGTGGCTCGGTATTTTTCTGGCCGCCCTGATGCTCGCGGCTGTCGGCTGGCTGATCGAGGTCGTTCTGATACGCCGGGTTTACAGCCGCGAGCTGCCTGAACAATTGCTGCTCACCTACGCTCTTGTTCTGATTCTGGGGGATTTGATCAAACTGACCTGGGGGGTGGACGATCGACTGATCGCCCGCCCTCCGCTGGTAGCCCGGCCGGTGTTTTTTTTCGGTGTGCCCTTTGACTCGTATTTCATCTTTGTGATCGGGGTCGGGGTTTTGGTGGCGGTCGGCCTGTGGTGGTTTCTCCAGAAAACCAAATACGGCCACATCATCCGGGCGGCCGTATACAGTCGGGAAATGGTGGGCGCCCTGGGGATCCCCATTCCCAGAATCTACACCGGCGTCTTTGTCCTCGGCATTTTTATCGCCGGGCTGGCCGGAGCGGTTCAGGCCCCGGTGGGTTCGATTACCCTGGGGATGGATATGGCGGTGATCATTCAGGCATTCTGCGTGGTGGTGATCGGCGGTTTCGGCAGCCTGCTGGGGACGTTTGTGGGCGCCATCATCGTCGGCGAGGTCTATGCGTTTTCGATTTTATTCTGGCCGCAGGGCGCGCTGGTTCTCATATTTGTCGTAACCGCCTTCATCTTAATCGTTCGTCCATGGGGGCTGTTCGGGACGCCCATGCGGACGTAATTTTCAAAAAACAGGTGTGATATGATTCGAAAATACGGATGGCTCGGTGCGATCTTTTTGGGGGCGGCGATCATTCCCCTGGTTGTCGGGGAGTTCTGGGTTCATGTTGCCGTGGAAATTCTCATCCTGGGGCTCTTTGCCATGAGCTTTAATATGATATTCGGGTATATGGGCCAGCTGAGTTTCGGGCATGCGGCCTTCTTCGGGGTCGGCGCCTATGCGACCGGGCTCTTGATCGTCCGGGCGTCGGTTCCGCTACCCGTCGGGCTGCTCGCTTCAATCGTGGCAGCGGGAGTATGCGCCCTGATTATCGGCTTTTTTTGCGTCCGTCTGACCGGCATCTATTTCGCCATCCTGACCATGGCCTTCGGTCAGTTGATTTATTACATCATTTTTCAATGGTACTCATTTACCAGAGGGGACGACGGCCTCCAGGGCATCGTCCCTCCGCAGATCCTCATGGACGCAACCGCCTATTACTACTTCACCTTGGTGATTGTTACGGCGGCGCTGGTGATCATGTGGTTTATCAGCAATTCACCGTTTGGGTATACGATGCGGGCGATACGGGAAAATACGGAACGCACCCGCTTTATCGGCATCAATGTGCGCAAGTACATGCTCATCAATTTCGTTGTCGCCGCCATGTTTGCCGGTCTGGCGGGCGGCCTGCTGGGGCCCTTCAACCGGAGCGTTGCGCCGGACCTCTGTAACTGGCACCAGTCCGGAATTCCCGTGTTCATGACCGTGATCGGCGGCCCCATGGGGTTTTTCGGACCCCTGGTCGGTTCGGTCATCTACACGTTTCTGATGGCCTTTGTAACCGGGTTTACCGAATACTGGCCCCTGACCATCGGACTGGTGATTATGCTGGTGGTTCTGTTTCTGCCGGGCGGTCTGCTGGGGCTGATTGATGATAAGGTCAAAACGTTGCGGTCCGACAAACCGGATATGCAAACCAACCATACAGCAAAAACGGATTTTTAATGCCATGGCAACAGATTACATTCTCAAGGTGGAACATCTTAAAAAGGCCTTTGGCGGTGTTCTGGCAACCAATGATGTCAGCTTTCAAATGGTGCCGGGCGAGCTTTCCGCCATTATCGGGCCCAACGGCGCGGGCAAAAGCACCTTTTTTAATCTCTTGACGGGATATCATCGGATCGATTCGGGCAGGATATTTTTCAAAGGCAGGGACATCACGGACTGGGCATCGCATAAAATTGCCCGTCTGGGCATCGCCCGCGCCTTTCAGGTCAGCAATATTTACCCCCGCCTGACGACCTACGAGAATGTACGCCAGGCCATTCTGGCCAGACGGAAGCAAACCCTGAATTTCTTTACGCCGGCCGACCGGCTGGCCGAGCAGGAGACCTTAACGCTTCTTGAGACCACAGGGCTTGTTCAGTTTAAAAACGTTAAATCGGGCAACCTTTCACAGGGGGACAAAAAAAAGCTGGAGCTGGCGATTGCCTTGGGATGCCGGCCGGAGCTGTTGTTCCTGGACGAACCCACCGCCGGCATGTCGGGGGAGGAAACCCATGAAACCATGGAACTGGTTAACCGGCTGAACCGGGAAATGGGCCTGACAATTTTGTTTACCGAGCATGACATGTCCGTTGTTTTTGGATACGCCCGTCAGCTTACCGTTCTTCACCAGGGGACGATTATCGCCCGGGGAACCCCGGAAGAAGTCAGAAAAAATGAAATGGCGCAAAAGATCTATCTGGGAGAGGAAGCATGATTTTAGAGGTGAATGGAATCAATACCTATTATGAAACGAGCCATATTCTTTTTGACGTTTCCCTTTCCATCGACAGCGGTGAAGTTGTCTGCCTGCTGGGGCGCAATGGTGCCGGAAAAACAACGACGTTAAGAAGCATTATGGGGCTGACGCCGCCGAAATCAGGAAGCATCAGGTTCCACGGCGAAGAAATCATGGGCAAGCCTCCCTATCGTATTGCCCAGAAGGGGATGGGGTATGTGCCGGACAACCGGCTTATTTTTCCGGATCTGACCGTGCGGGAAAACTTGGAAGTGGCTTGCAAGGTGCCGAAAAATATTAAGGGAGAAGCTTGGACCGTAGATAGAATCTATACGCTTTTTCCGTTCCTGAAACGGCTGGATAAGCGCTTGGGGGGGTATCTCAGCGGCGGCGAACAACAGATGCTGACCGTTGGACGAACCCTGATGGGGAATCCCGATCTGCTGCTTCTGGATGAACCGGTGGAAGGACTGGCCCCGCTGGTGGTGCGCGATCTCGGCGAACAAATTTTGAAGTTGAAGGAGATGGGCGAAACCATTCTCTTTTCAGAACAAAATGTCAAGTTTGCCGCCATGATTGCGGAACGTGCGTATGTGATCGACCGGGGAAAAATTCGATATCAGGGCAGCATCAAGGATTTGAACGCCAATGAGGAGATAAAGAAAAAATATCTGATGATATAGGGCGTTGCACTATAACGGTACTATCCCGGGCCGGACCGGAGAACAGGCAACATACTCTCCGGCTTTCGAAATAATCATATTTTTTTGAGACAGCTTCTAGTCTAAAGGAAAGAAAATGGCAGAGCGTTTGTGGGAGCCATCGCGGGAGAGAGTTGAGAGCACGAACCTGTACCGGTTCATGCAGGCGGTCAATGCGCGTCACGGGAGTCGCTTTGGGGACTATGAGGAGCTGTACCGCTGGT
>JBFLWU010000047.1:0-40256 GCA_040757625.1 Thermodesulfobacteriota bacterium
TATCGCCGTCTTCGCCGGTCTGGGTGTCGCCGTCTTCGCCGGTCTGGGTGTCGCCGTCTTCGCCGGTTTCATCCCCCCCTGTCCCGGTTTCTCCGGTCCCTTCGCCTCCGCCGGTTTCCCCGCTCGGAGCATCGGTTTCCCCGACAAACTGCTGGGCTACATCCGGCGGGGTCGTTTCCACGCCTCCAACCCCTTCCGGCCCGATCGTCACGTTCTCGCCGGCCCCAACCACCTGGGTTGAGCCGCCCCCTGTTGCAGTCACCTCAACTTCGCCGTCAAAGCCATATACAATCGTCTGGGAGCCTTCCCCCGGGCTGTTTTGGGCTATAAGGCCCGGCAAAAGTCCGCCGGAAGCATCCGCCAAGTAGACGGATCGAACCAATGCCTGACGGCGTTCTGTTTCTATCACCTCGATTCCGAACTTGGTTCCCCGGATCCCGGCAACCGCCGTGGGGGTATGCACTTCGGCCGTTATCTTTTTATAGCGAAACAAACGCAGGGCGTAAAACATGGCTTTGCCCTTGAGCATACTGAAAACGGATCGCTTTTCCTGGCCGTTGCGGTCATCCACCAGTTGATCGACGCTGATGCTGCTGTTTGCCCCCATGGTAATGATATCCTCGGTTATAAACTTTATCCGGCAACGGCTTTCGTTAAGGGTGTAGAGGGTATCGTTTTCATACAGCGGGTTGCCTGCAGCGGCATAATAGGCGCGAACCGTGTCGCCATGGCGGACGATCAGCCGGCCATTGACCGACTGGATGGTTCCGACCACCTCGGCAAACAGGGGAATGAAGGTATCACTGACGGCCATTCCCTTTAATGCTTCAGGAAGACCAGCCGGTTCATTGCTCGCGCCTTTTTCCTGGGCGGCAATGCCTGCAGGAAAAAGCAGCGCTGCAACGACCCATAACAACATACAAAACGTATAGGCATTGGACAGATATCGTCTTTCCATGAATGTCTCTCCCTTTTAACTTTAAAACTGACAGCCGAGGCTGACGGTATGGGTTGTTCGATCCCAATCGTTCAGGGCCAGATTGGAGTCGTTGTCCGTATAAGTAAACGCATAGGAAAGATTAAAGTGTTTGAAAATCACCTGGCTTAAGACGCCGGTGAAAAAATGGCGCGCGTCTTCCCGTTTCCGGCCGTTATAGGGAAACGGCTGGGAATCATCGTACTCCCGCCGGGTCCATTGATACCCCAGGTAGAGCTCCGTGCGGGTGGGGAATCGGGTAAAATAGCTGATTCCGGCTATCGGTGCGGAATACGAGAACGCGTCGTTTTCGGCATCATGGAGATCATATCCCAAGGAGGCCGAAACGATATGCCGGCGGTTGTCAAGATAAACCGTCGGCGCAAGTTCCACAATCTGGGAGATATTATCAAAATTATCCGCCCGGCTTTTCTGATAAAAACGTTCGTCCTTGTATAAATAGGAACCTCTCAGGCTGATATATTTATTAAAAAAATACTCATAGCTGGGGTCGATGTGAAGGATATAGGACAAGCGGTCGCTGCCGTATTCCGTGTGTGTGTAACCCGCGGGAATCTTGAAAATGCTTTGCCGCGCCGACCACCAGGGCCCGGTGTTTACATCCATCGCCAGGTAATCGAATTCGCTGTAATCCGAGTAGGACTTGAAGTAGGCCGAAGCGGCGGTGTTCCACATCAGCCCCTGTTTTTCTCCCAAGTCATAAAGCAGATTTCCGGCAAAACTGGTAACCGATGCCTGGTCGGAAAGCTTTGCCGAAGTCGGTGCCGGCCGGAACGAGGACCCCCCCGGCAGGTTGTATATGCCGGGATCGGGTCCGGATGTGATATTGTCATCCCACATGTACCCGGTAGACAAACGAGTGTTCCAGAAAAATTTTCGGGTACTTTCATCGATAGCCGTCACCATTTTGTCGATATTTGACTTAACGGCCGGCGGCGGATTCGCTTCAATGACCAGCTGCAGTTCCTTGCGTGCATCTTCATACCGGCCCAATGTAAAGTAAACCGAAGCCAGCTCCAACCGGACACGGTGCAAAGACGGATCAATCCCGAGCATTTTCTGGAATTTCTCAACGGCCAGATTCATCTCACCGGCCTGGGCAGCACTGGTGCCGAGCCAGAACATGATATCCATGGTCTCGGCCTTGTCGGACAGTTCCTTGAAAATCGGAAGCGCCTGGGCAAAATTGCGGTCATAATAGAGCGTCAGCGCCTGGGCCAAAAGTGCATCCAGGTTTTTAATTTCTTCAGTACTCATTTTGCGAAGCCGTTCAATCGCCGCTTCGTTATCTTTTGCAGCACCGATTTCACCGACCGGTTGGGCGAAAGCCACTGGAGCGGACATCAGAAAGAACTGAGAAAAGAGGAAACCGCTTGCTGATAACAATAATAAAATTAAAAACCGGTTTAACTTTTTTGAAAGCATTAAATCCTCCTGGGTCCTTAACAAACAAAAAAAATTAAAAGCTGAAAATTCAAATTCGGCGATCAAATCATTTTTTTTAGCAAATTTCAAGCGACATTCCTTCCTACACGGTGGCATTTTAGCACCTCGCGTTCGAAAGTCTTGGCGCGTCCCATTAAAGCCGAATTCAACCGCCATAAAACCAAAAAAAAGCCGCCTTGACATCTGTGCCAAGACGGCTCTTTCCGAACCGATTTTCATCGCCCCCATTGCATGGGAGCAGGCACGGGTAAAACCGTTCTACAGATCAGCCGCGGGAAATAGTGCTCCTCAGGAGACTACCACCCCCAGGTTAAATATTTATGCATGGAATCGGCCGCTTTTCTGCCGGCGCCCATGGCCAGGATAACGGTGGCCGATCCGGTGACGATGTCGCCACCGGCCCACACCGCTTTTTTGCTGGTTTTTCCGGTTTCCGGATCGGCGACAATATATCCCCGCTTGTTGAGCTGCAATCCTTCGGTGGACTGGGTCAGTAGCGGATTGGCGCCGGCGCCCACAGCGATGATCACCAGGTCGCAGGCCAGCTCGAATTCAGATCCCTTGACCGGGACCGGACGGCGCCGGCCGGATTCATCGGGCTCGCCCAGTTCCATCTTCAGCCCCTCCATGGCGACAACCCGTCCCTTTGCATCGCCGATAAACTTCGTCGGTGCGGTCAGATAATGAAATTCAACCCCCTCCTCTTCGGCGTGATGCACTTCCGCTGACCGGGCCGGTACTTCCTGGCGAGAGCGGCGGTAGACGATGCGGGAGACGTCCGCTCCGAGACGCAGAGCGGTCCGGGCAGAATCCATGGCAACATTGCCGGCCCCAAGGGTAATGACGTTTTTGCCCTTGATGATGGGGGTATCGTACTCCGGAAAGCGGTAGGCCTTCATAAGGTTGGAGCGCGTCAAATATTCATTGGCCGAGAAAATACCGATCAGGTTTTCCCCCGGTATGTTCAAAAATGACGGCAGACCGGCGCCCACGCCCAGGAATACGGCGTCATACCCCTCTTCGAACAGCTCATCCAAAGATACGGTCCGCCCGACCACCGCATTGCATTCCAGGCGGACGCCCAGGCGCTCCAGAAAATTGACTTCCTGAAAAACGATTTCCTTGGGTAGTCTGAATTCGGGAATGCCGTAAACCAGCACGCCGCCGGGCCGGTGAAAGGCTTCGAAAATCGTGACATCGTGCCCTTTTAAAATCAGGTCCCCGGCAACCGTCAAGCCGGAAGGACCGGACCCCACCACCGCAACCTTTTTCCCGGTGGGTTTTGCCTTGGGAGGCAGTTCGCCCTTGCCGTGCTTGCGTTCATGGTCGGCGGCAAACCGCTCGAGATTGCCGATGGCCACCGGTTTGTCCTTCTTGCCCACAATGCAGACCCCCTCGCACTGGCTTTCCTGAGGGCACACCCTGCCGCAGACCGCCGGCAGGGCGTTGCGCTCCCATATCTTCCGGGTCGCCTTGGTAAATTCACCCTCTCCGATAAGTCTGATGAATCCCGGGATATCGATGGATACCGGACAGCCCTCCATGCAGCCGGGCTTCTTGCACTGCAGACATCGCTGCGCTTCCTGCATCGCCGCTTCCGGGCTCAGCCCCAGTGGGACTTCGTCGAAATTTCTGCGCCGGACTTCCGGCGCCTGTTCGGGCATCGGTTGTCTTGAAATTTTTTCTTTCTTTCCTTCTTGCTGCGCCATCTTTTCCTCCACAAATAGATCTGTCCTACGATGCGTGTTTTATTATGAATTCAAGCGGCACTGATGGTCCGCGTAGCACTGCTTTTCCTGCTCGGCATAGGCCTGCAGCCGCTGCATCAGCTCGTCATAATCGACCTGGTGCCCGTCAAACTCAGGCCCTTCCACACAGGCAAATTTGGTCTGCCCCCCCACCGATACACGGCAGCCGCCGCACATACCGGTGCCGTCCACCATGATGGGATTCAGGCTGACAATGGTCTTGACATTGAACTGTTTGGTCATTTTGGATACAAACTTCATCATGGGAACCGGTCCGATCGCCACCGCCAGCTGGATATCATTGCTTTCCAGCACCTCCTTAAGGGCTTCCGTCACAAATCCCTTGCGGCCGTAAGACCCATCGTCCGTACAGACGATCAGCTCATGAGAAGCCGCTTTCATCTGATCTTCCAGAATAAGCAGGTCCTTTGTCCTGGCGCCGATAATGCAGGTGACCTGATTGCCGATCGCTTTGAGCGCCCGGGTGATGGGATGCAAGACCGCCACGCCGGTCCCGCCGCCCACGCACACGACCTTGCCCACCTTTTCCAGGTGGGTCGCCTTGCCCAGCGGCCCGATGATATCCATATATCCTTCCCCCACCTTCAGGCCTTTAAAAATCGCGGTAGATTTTCCCACGACCATGTAAATGACGGTAATGGTGCCTTTTTGCGGGTTTGTATCGGCCATGGTCAGCGGTATTCGCTCACCGGTTTCATTGGCCTTCAGAATGACGAACTGTCCGGGCTTTGCCTTTTTTGCAATCAGTGGGGCTTCGATTTCATTAAGAATTACAGTTCCTTGTGCCATTTCTTCCCGTCTGATTATCTTGAACATAGTGATGATCCTCCCAAAAATAAAAAATCTTTACGGAATGCTGCAACTGGTTTATAACACCCCTGCTATTTGAATAAAAACCGTTGTAAACCTGATTGATTAAAGGGGGCTTATCAACATTTAAAGGTTCAATTTTTATCCCTTCTCTTGCCGTATGTCAAATACTTTGCATCCAAAACCGATCTACAAAATTAATTGAATCAATTCCGGACGATTATTTATTATCATGAAGCTTTTCGATACCCACTGTCATCTGGACGATCGCGCCTTTAAAAACGATATCAAGGAGGTCATCAGCCGGGCCCGTGCCGCCGGGGTGTGCGCCATGATGACCGTCGGCACCGACAAGCAGAGCTCTCTTAAGGCGGTATCACTGGCCGAGACGACACCCGGGCTTTTTGCCTCCGTCGGCACCCATCCCCATGACGCCAAAGACGTCGGCGAAACCGATCTTGATTTCATGCGCACCCTTGCCGGAAACCCCAAAGTGAAAGCCTGGGGCGAGATCGGCCTGGACTTTAACCGCATGTATTCACCCCGCGAAATACAGGAGCACTGGTTCGTCGCTCAGCTTTTAATCGCGGATGAACTGGGGCTGCCGATTATCTTTCATGAAAGAGACAGTGGGGGCCGCCTGATCGAGATTTTGAAACAATATCCGAACAGTGAAAGAAAGGGAGTGGTTCATTGTTTCAGCGGAAATAAGCAGGAACTCATGCAATACCTGGAAATGGGGTTTTATATCGGAATTACCGGCATCCTGACGTTAAAAGACAGGGGCGCCGGCCTGCGCGAACTTTCCCGCAGCATTCCCCCGGATCGGCTGGTGGTTGAAACCGACGCGCCCTACCTTGCCCCGGCGCCGGAGAAAAACCAAGCCCGCCGCAATGAACCCGCTTTTGTTAAATCGGTTTTTTTTAAACTGGCAGAAGTACGGGGTGATGATCCTGAAATCCTAGCTTCGCTCGTGTGGGAAAATAGCTGTAGATTATATCATGTCACTCTTTTGACTTAAGACAGAACCTATAATACGGCCCCCTGCTGAATTTCCGTCACTGTCGGTGAAACTTTAAAATAGCTGATTAAGAAATCCGCGAGGCCTTCGACATCATCAAGTGCATATCGGGGAACCCCCAAATCAAGCGGGGCGTCGCTGATAAGCGCCAGCAGATTCCGGTCGTTCCGGCAGATGGGATCAAGGTATGCTTCAGGCCTGAAAATTTCCAGCTTCGGAACAGAACTCCTTTTAAACCCTTCCGCCAGGATGAAATCTATTCCGCTAAAAAGCGGCACCAGTTCTTCCAGGGTGTGGTCACGATCAACATCCCGGACCATTCCGATCTGGCAAGGAGAGGAGATCAGGGTCGTCCTGGCGCCGGCCCTTTTGTGGCGCCAAGTATCTTTGCCGGGCTTATCCATCTCAAACCCGTGAACATCATGCTTGATGGTGCCTACATTCAGGCCTCTTTGGGTGAGTGCAAAAATCAGTTTTTCTAAATAGGTGGTTTTCCCCACCCCCGAATAGCCGACAACCGCCACAACCGGCGGTAATGTTCGATCAACAACTATCCGCAAGGGCTGAATTTGCTTGTCTTTCATTTTTTCTAATACCTTTTCCGACGCCGACCGCTGTTGGCCCTTCCAAAACGAATTCACGCACAAAGGCTTGGCGGCGGCGACCCGATGGATTCAAAGAGCCTATATACCTTTACCAAAGGGGCAATGAGGATATGAACACTCCGGACAATCCCTGCAAAGACCCCCGTGCCCGATAAAGGCAAGCTCTTTTTTGCCGACCCGTTCGCCAGCCAGAATTCTTGGAAGAATTAAATCCAGAACCGTTATCCGGTGGTGTAAACCGCAGGCCGGAACACCCAAAAGGGGAACATCCCCCAAGTATGCTACTAAAAACATCGCGCCGGGCAGGGCGGCTGCACCATAGTTGAACTCCGTTGCACCGGCCAATCGAATTCCTTGACGGGTGACATCATCCGGATCGACACTCATGCCGCCGCTCAACAGCAAAAGATCGCACCCTTTATCGAGATGGCTTTGAATTGACGCGCGGATTAAATTTTCATTGTCCGGGGCAAACTCCGTACCGACGACCGTAGAACCCAGTGTTTGGATTTTCTGTTTCAATATCGGTTCGAACCGGTCTTTGATTAAACCGTGATAGACCTCGTTGCCGGTTATAACCAAACCGACCTTGGCGTTACGGAGAGGTCTTACAGATAAGATCGCACCATTTTGCCGGGCAATCGCCGCCGCCCTTTCGATAGGCGCCCTTTTCATCACCAGCGGAATTGCCCGGGTCGCTGCAACCATCTCTCCTTTTTTGACGATGGTGTGACTGTGCAGGGTCGCGCACATCACCTCGTCCACCATATTAAACGCCGCCAGTGAAGCCGTGTCAACCACCAGCAACCCGTCAATGGCGGCATGGAGACTGATTTTGCCTTCCTTGGGCTTGTCCTCCCACGACACGCCTTCCCCGGCAAGCCCCCTGGCGAGAATCGCAGCCGCCTGATTCTCATGGATCTCGTCATCTTCCATATTAATTAAATAGAGATGATTTTTACCTAATTTTTGAAGATGGCAAATGTCTTCATTGCACACCGTGTGCCCTTTGCGAAACGCCGGCCCTTTGAATTCACCGGGACGGATTTCCGTAATGTCATGGGCCAGTTGCGTTCCGACGGCATCTTCAACCTTAATTTTTTTCAGCACGGCCAATCTCCCCATTTATCCATAATAATTATTTAACAACCGATTCAATGAACTTCCATCGGCGAATATTCCAGTCTTCTATCAATCTTTTCCAGCCCCGCCCCGTGAGTGGGAACCCAGTTCATGTCAGGCCATGTCACTTCAATCGGATGAGAAAAATACCCCCCCTTTGTACAGGGGACGCATAATACCTGTCCGTTGACAACGACTTCACGGTTATCACGCACCACCTGCCCGCATCGACTGCAGACGGCCTTTCGGCGGGTCGGACCGGGCAGATCAAAATCGCTGAGCTTGACCTTGACTTTCTGGACGCGAAACAGGACACTGTCCGGCATGCGTTTATAGGCGGCCAATTGCTGCGCTGATTTTCCGTCCACTTCCGGCGCATAGACCGGAGCAAGACCACGGGCGTCTTCCGTGGAGAGAACCCGAAATGACTTTCCTGTCTCCATATTCATAAAGGTCGACGCCATAATGCCGTAATCTGCATATTTTAGGGACCTTCGACCCAATTTAACCCCCGTTACATGCGCCACTGCATCAGCCGTGCATCGGTCCATTTCGACATAAACAATCAGCTTCTTGATCTGGTCCCTTCGGGTCGGTTCATCCAACCCGATCAGGCGACAGCCCAGCATGGCCATCCGCACCCCCACCACCTGCCCGGGGCAAAGGTGTCCGTGTGCCGCAACCGATTCTTCTAAAAGTGTGTCAAAATGTTTCATGTTCAGACCATGCCTTTACTCAATTCTTCCACTTCAAATTTGTGTATATATTCCATTTCTTCGGCAATAAACAACCGGGTGGCAACCGCCAGATGGTGATAGAAATCATCTTTAGCCTGTCGTTCAACCTCACCGCAAAAATCCGGCACCCAGGCCCCCAGATGCGTTTCAAGAAACAACTTTTGATTATAAAGCCGTTCGATTGCTTTTTCAGGATCTTTTTTCTGTATGGAATCAACCTCCTTAAAAACGAGAAAATGCATAAATTCCAGCTCAACGGCGATGTGATCCGGTGCGTCCATAAAATTATCGGCAATATCAAGCCCGGCGTTCCGGTAATGTTCTTTAACATTCATCGTGGAGTTTCCCATTACCTTACGACCGCCTTCAAGGTAGACCGAACCATAAGGCGGCGCCAGAAGCTTATATGGACCCACAAACAGTTTTGCAAATTCAACTTTGAGCGCCTCAAGCTCCTTACCGGCCTGGACCTTGCTGCGCATTAAGAGCACATGGCTGAGCGCTTCTGATCCCAGGCGGCCAACATGATTTTCCAGCGTCTTTAACCGGCGGGTCAATCCTTCGTCTGGCAAATAATAGCAATCGGCAAGCCCCATGTATGCATTGCAGCGTGCCGACTCTCTTATAAAAAAATCTTCAAATCGCATGGAAACTTTCTCCTTCTCACATCTCTTTTTTCCGACAATCCGTGTTGCTGTTTGTTCCTTCCTTTTCAGGAAATCAAGTGTTCCCGAAAAGGAAGGAATTGCTGAAAGCTGATCTAAACAAACACTCCGTCACTCCGGAACGGTTTCCAGCTTGAAAAATCGCTCCCCAAGCGTGTACAGCAGCAGCATGACCGCAAGCGCAAACAAAAAAACCAGCCACTCCCAAACACTGGGGAAATAACTGATAATCTCCGGATACTGTTCGGCCTTGGGCCCAATCGGTCGACTCTGACCGGCCAGCAGTATTTCCATGTGCATGGCCAGCGTTCCCATCAGCGCAAGCCCCGCTGCAGCAATCCGGCCTTTACTGCTGGCGCGTATTGAGGGAATCCACATGAGGATTAACGGCAAAAACAACCCTAGAATAACCTCGGTGTGAAAAACGTGTAAGGTTCCGAAGGCGTGTTCAAACTTATGATAGTTCAGAAATTCCGGGATGACCGTGGCCTCCTCGATGGTAAACTTAACAATTGTAAACACTGCAACTATTCCGAGGCTGTACAGAAACATCCGGCTGAAATCGTCTTGGATGGCCGCCTGTGCATTGGAAGGCACCTTGCCGCAGACCTGGGCGTAAACGATGCTGTACACAAGAAAAAGCGCCAGACCGCTGAGTATCGCCATCAACAGGGAATAGATCGACATCACCGGACCGAAATAGGTCACCCGTGACTCGGTCAGACCGAATACGGAACCGATCATCAGCGGCGCAATCAGCGCACAGATGAAGGACACCGTGCCGAGGAATTTGCTGAAGGTGCTGTGCCAATCCCCGCCATGCATTTTCCAGAACTTGAGGATCAAAATCAGCATTTCCAGACTGTAAATAGCCCCCATCCACCATATCGGCGAACTCAGGTTGGGCGAAAGCATGATATATATCATATGAAAGATGGACCCAAGTTCCAATCCGATGGAAATAAACGCGCCGATCAGCGTGGCAATAGCCAGAAACACCAACCGTTTGGCAAAGGGTTCATATTTTTTAACGCCAAACACCAGCGGAATCGCTGCCAGTATCGTCAGACCCGAGCTAGAAAGCGCCAGAAAGATATAAACGCCAAGCGGCAGACTCCAGATGATCACATCGTTGGTATTAAACAATCCGTGGCCTTCAGTAAAAAGCCTAAAGGCCGCGATCAGGCCGGCAAGAATGGCAATACCGAGAATTCCCAACCAGACTTGCATTTTTTTATTCTTTGCGCTCATTTATATACCTCCCTTGGTCGGCTGGTAATGCGCCGGATTGTAGTCACGGATATAATACACGTGCGGCTCGGTTCCGATCTGCTCCCGGAGCCTGAACGAACGGAATTTACCGAGTAGCTTGCGAACTTCGCTCTTGGGATCCTTAATATCACCGAATATGCGCGCATCCGCCGGACAGGCTTCGACACACCGCGGGAGCTGTCCCCTTCGCACCAGGTGGTCGCAAAAGGTACATTTTTCCACCACGCCTTTAGGCCGTATCCCTGAAAGGGTCTCATTTCGTTCCGGATTATAATAGGGAACGACCTTCCCGCCGACTTTTTTGGTTTCTTCGACCGGTGAAGAAGTAGCGCCTTTGATCAACGGGCGGGGGTCCCGCCAGAATTTGTGCGCATCACTCCAGTTAAAGTAGATAACCCCATAAGGGCAGTTAAATTCGCAATATTTACAGCCGATACATTTGTTGGGGTCATGCATGGTGATGCCGTTATCAAGCTTGTGCATCGCCTTGGTCGGACACCCCCTTACGCAGGGTGCGTTCTGGCAGTGATTGCACAGGGTCGGAAGATAATGATAGCGGACATTCGGGAACGTGCCTACGGTTTCGGTGATCTTATTGGACCAGTAGATGCCGTCCGGAACATTGTTTTCGCTTTTACAGGCGATGCTGCAGGCGCCGCACCCCACACATCGTTGAAGATCTATTACCATTGCATATCTGGGCATTGCTCACCTCCTAAACTTTTACTATGCTGACCCGAGCGACCGCATGGCGCGCAGTACTGCCGGTCAGTCTGTCGTATTCAGCGGGAATGACATCATTGCTGCTGCCCCCTCTGGGAACCTTGCCGAATTCCTTGGATGCCACCCGCCCATATGCCCAGTGTCCCTGGCCATAGCATTTCGCCACTGTTCCGGGCCGCACGCCTTCCCAAAGCTTCGCCGTGCAAACGAGATTTCCGGTCGATGAGGTCAATCTGATCTGATCCCCGTCTTTAATTTGAAGCTTTTTTGCATCCAGGGGATTGATTTTGGCCACATCGTCCCAGGCCACATCGCCAGGATCCACATCCTTGAACTCATGATACCAGGTGCAGTTGGCAGAGCGGCCTTCCCGATTTAAGCGTGATTTGTGGTCTACGAAATAAAACGGATATTTGACTTCATCACCCACGGTAAAAGGCTCTTCGTAGTGAGGAATGAAAGCTTTCTCCCCTCTGGCCTGGTAATTGCTGGACGTCAGAATATCGTCAACTGTTGTCTCGTATTTTTTTGCATGCTCTTCTAAAGCAGCCTTGAGGGTTTCACTGTAAAATTCAAATTTTTTCGTCTTTGTAGCCATATCTCCCCAGCGTTTCCGAAACGGATAGGGATCAGAGTTCCACACGCCGGTTTTACGGAAATCCTCCCAACCTTTAAACTTGTCGCCGCCTTTATACTTTGCCGGGTCCCACAAGTTCTGGGTCGCATATTTAACTGCAAAAAGCGCAAATTCTTTCTCATTGGCCGGAGACTTACCGGTCTCCGGATCCTTGTATTCCTTATAGTGGCGCAGAAGATTATCAAACCCCCTTTTGGCCAGTCTTTCGGCAATAAGCCAGGGAATTTCCGTTTCGTCGGCCTTGTAATTCCAGACATTATCAATCACCGGTTGAAGGAGAGTTACATGCCGGTAGCCATTGCCGATGGCTTTTACATATCCCCATTTTTCAAACATGTGATGGGCGTTGGGCAGCAAGATATCTGAGAACCAGGAAAATTCCGAGGCATTGGTCGTTATGTGTACTAGAAAGGGAATCTTTGACAAAGCCCTCTCCCACCTTTCCGGCTGGGTGCACGAGAACGTAAAATTGTTCATGTAGGCGATGGCAACCTTGATATCATAGGGATCCGCTTTCAGGATGCCGTCTGCCGCGTTGTTGGTAACAACTCCTCCTCCCGGTTTTCCTTCAGTTATCGTGGGAAATTCTTTTCTGCCGCGATGGTCGATTTTTTCATGTTTTTTCCCCTTTTTGGCGATGTCATCCATGAAGTCATCCGGCTCCGGGAAATGACCCGTGTACTCCTTGTTTGATTTCAGTGTCCCCCCGATATTGTCCACCGCCCCGACAATTCCATTCAGTGCATGGCAGATCATACTGCTATAGGCACCTCTCACCTGCATTGAAGGCCCGCCTCCCACCCAGGATATTGCATGCGGAGCGGCATTGCCGTATTCCGTCGCCACCCGGAGGATCTGCTCAACAGGCAATCCGGTTTTTTCAGCCGCCCACTTAGGTGTTTTGTCTTTTAGTTCCAGATTCCAGAATTTAACGATTCCATAACTGTGCTTTTCTTCGAAATCCTTCTCGTCAACCAGTTCACCGGCCTTAAATTTATTCACACCATCCTTGAAATCACCGACAAATTCTTTATACCAGAGGCCTTTTGTCAGCAGGACATGCGATATGCCCGCTGCCAGCGCGCCATCCTGACCGGGTTTGATGGGAAGCCACTCGTCGGCCTTGGCAGCTGTTGCGGAAAGCCTGGGCTCCACAACCGCAATCCGTGCTTTGTCCAGCACGGTTCCCCAGGCTTTGGAATAATAGGACACCTGACGGTTCGCCGCCAGCGGGTCGGCGCCCCAGATTATGATATATCTTGTATTTTCAACATCATACTGCCGGTAATCCCAAACCCCCTCCGTATAGTATGGCCCGAATTTTTCAGCCTCGGCACAGATGGCGCTGTGAGAAATATTGTTCGGCGAACCGATGATTTTGGTCATGCGGTCGTAGATGATATCTCTCATATAACTGTATCTTCCTCGCATAAGCATATACTTATGGGTCTCTTCAGTCTTTCTTAGCTCCATAATTTTGTCCGCAATCGTATCGAGGGCTTCATCCCATGATATCGGCACGAATTTCGGATCCTCATTGCGTCCTTTCTTGGGATTGGTTCGTTTCATGGGCGTTTTAATCCGATCCGGATCGTATACCTGTTGCAGGGCGAGATGAGCGCGTGGACACCCGGCGCCGACGTTGACTTTTGAATTCGGGTTTCCTCTCACCTTAACGGCCCGTCCGTTGATCACATAAATCTGCTTGGCGCACCAGGATGTACATCCCTGACAGGTAGCCGCCCGCCACTCCCCCATGCCGCCAGCCCCTGTGTCGACAGTCGCCGCCAAAGCCTTAAGCTCAGGCCTCAAACCGCTGCCGACCGCAACCGCAGCCCCGGTAACGGCTGAGGTTTTAAGAAAATGCCGCCGCGAAACTTTCAAATCAGTTAGAAAGTCCGCCATAAGTGATTTTTTCTTTTTCATTTCTCCTCCCTCATAATTAAATTCACTTCCCTGTCACTCCAACATCCCGTGAACCTCTGCACTTAAATCTGAATGTTATGTTGAAAAATAGCCTTTCAGCTGCTTTCGTTTTCATAGATGGATTTTAGCCAGTAAAAAATTTCCTCCGAATCAAACGGTTTGTTGATGCAGGCGTAAATATGGTAACAGATGGCATCCTTTAATTCTGGATGGAACCGCTTTGAGGACAGGCAGAGAAAATATACCCCGGGATTTTCTTTTGTCAGGTCTCGAATCGTCTGATTGTCCAGCGGAACGGTATCAAGATCTATAAGTACCACCAGACAATTTTTATCCCCGAGAAAAAAATTCAGGCTCACTAACGAGTTGGCCGGAATCGTTTGATAACCTCGGCTATTCAGAAGATCGCATAAGGCCAAACATTGAGTTTGGTCATTGTCGAACACGACGACTTTCCGATCTTGGCAACCGACAAGGGTTTGTTTTTTTTCAGTACTTGCCATAACCTGATAACCGTCTAAACTGGAATCGATGGAGTATGATCCCATCTTCACATCAACCTGGGAGTAATGTGAGCCTTGATGCTGTCCTTTAACCGGAACAGGTGGTATATGCCACAATGTGTTAGCAAATGTGATGCCAACACGGGAGACTGGATAAAGCGTCGGGGGGTTATATTATGGGTCTGACGGATAGAATTCTATTAACGTTTTGAAATCAATAAAGAATAAACGTTATGATAAAATCTGGGAAAAATTTATTTTTTTTCAAATTGGTGCTGATTGTCGATACTTTCGAAATTATCTTAACTTCGTTTGTGCGTAATTTATTGACACGAAATTTGTCTTTATATTTTTTTTCTAAAATAATAGCATGTTATGTATGCGCAAAATCAGGACATAAATTACTGTAAAGACATTTTTATTCGCACGTTTCATCCTGTTGGCGACACTATAAGGGTTTTGCGGTGGTTGCTAAAGGGGTGGGGTACGCTGCCAGTTTACTTGATGAGGTAAAAATATGCTGTTCTCGGCTGGATTTTGAAAGCCAGACAAATAGTCATCTTAGTGAAAGGTTGGCTTGGTGTTCGCGATTTGATATTTTTTGATTTTATTGTATAGGGTGTTGCGACTGATCCCCAGGCGCTGAGCGGTCTCTTTCTTGTTCCAGTTGCTGGCTTCAAGAGTTTCCTCAAGCAATTTTTTTTCATTTTCTAAAATGGTCGGGATTTCACGGGCGTTCACTGACTGGGACAACTTGTCGGCATTCCGAATAAATTGCGGTAAGTCAGAAACTTCGATCTGCTCGCCCTTTGCCAGCACAACGGCATGTTCAATGCTGTTTTCCAGCTCACGAACATTGCCCGGCCAGGGATAATCCAGCAGAAGACGCATGGCTTCGGTGTTAAATCCCTTCAGATGTTTATCCTGTTCGGTTGCAAACCGACGCAGGAAATGGTTGGACAAAAGCGGGATGTCATTCGGTCGCTTTTTGAGGGGTGGCATTGTAATAGGAATTACATTCAGACGGTAATACAGATCTTCACGAAACGTACCGTTTTTGACCTCTTTCTGAAGATTTTTATTTGTTGCCGCAAGAATACGCACATTAACACTTAGGGTTTGTTCTCCGCCTAAGCGTTCGAATTTATGAGTCTGCAAAACCCGGAGCAGCTTGATTTGGGCAGAAGGCGGAATCTCACCGATTTCATCCAGAAAAACCGTACCGCCGTCGGCCTGCTCAAAACGGCCTTGCTTTTGTCGGACCGCACCGGTGAAAGCTCCTTTTTCATGACCAAAAATTTCACTCTCCAAAAGGGTCGCGGGATAAGCGGAACAGTTGATCACGACAAAGGGCTTGTCCTTGCGCAGGCTGTTCCAATGAATCGCATTGGCAACCATCTCTTTGCCGGTGCCACTCTCCCCCTGTATCAGAACGGTTGCATCGGTTGGCGCCACATCCTCAATGAGCTTATAAATACCCTGCATTTCTTGATTTTTACCAATAATACCGCAGTACTCAGCTGTGTTTTCGATGCGGCTTTGAAGCGCCCGAATTTCTTCTTCCTGTAAGGCGGCGCGTTTGATTGCCCCCGAGGCCTGGTTTAGAATCAAGTCAAGCAGCTCGATTTCTTTGCTGCGCTCTTCAAAATTGATGGGACAGCCCACCAGCATCGCCCCCAACAGTTGCCCCTCATGATGGAGCGGAAATACGGCGACTCGCTCCGCGTTTTGAAAGCCAGCCGAAATGAAAGGGGGGTTGAAACTGTTGCTATTAACAAAGCTGATGGCATGAATATTTTTTATGCTGTCAATCATCGATTTAAACAGATCGGCGCGCAAGTAACTGGTATCTTTCTCTGATAGAACAAAAACCGCTTCGCGGCTGGCTGAAAATATCATCAGTTGCATTTGGGGGCAGTCCAAAATTTCCTGAAATTTACCGATCAGATAGGCACTTACATCTTTTAAGTTAGGCAGGGCCCCAATTTCCTGAACAATCGAAAAACAGCTTCGCGTTTGACGGTGCGCACGATCCAGTTCAATGGTCTTTTCTTCTAGCCGCCGGGTATATTCTCTGATGCGGGCGATCATGCGTTTAAACGAAAAAGTCAACTTAACGACTTCTTCATGGCCTTTTTGTTCAAGTTTAATGTCAAGTTGATGTTCATCTATATTTTCAACAGCTTCGGCCAGCGCCGCCAAAGGCTTTGTGAATCGCCGGATAAAAAGAAAACTCACAGATAGTGCCAGCAAAAGGATTCCCGCCGTCATGATACTCATCTGAATCCACAATTTGGCAACCTGGTCGCGATATGGCTTTTCTGAAAGCCCGAGGCGTAGGATGCCTGCCTTTCCCTCAAAAATAGGCCAGGCAATGTCCAGATAGTGATCCCCTTTGGTGGATATGATTGTTTTTAACCGGGTCCGATCGTCTTGAAAGGTGCCATTCGCACCCATCAGTTCGGCCGGGAAACCATCGGCAAAGGTATGCGTAATTATCTGGCCGTCTCTAACGATAAATAGGTAGGCGACCGAAGGATTGCTGCCGATATGATGCTCCAGCATTTTCTGGAGCGTCACCAGATCGTTGATAAGAAGTTTATCAGCAGCCTCAAGGGCAATGCTGTGGGCAATATTTTCGGCTTGGGCCGTTTCGGCCTGATAAAGGCCTTTGCTGTAGCGATGGGTCGCCAGCATGGATATCATGATGCTGCTGATAATCACCAGGGCGGATACCGCTACCAGCAATTTGCTTCTAAGGCTTTGCAGTCGCATGGGTTACCTTATCCAGAAGCCTCAGATCCTGTTTCATTCGAAGGATGCTGTGATACCATTCATCCTTAGGGGGTACAAACTGTTCGATCATCAACTCGTTAAGAATCCGTTTGCCTTCTGAATCGTTATGCATCGTAATAAGTACCTGCTGAATGTCCTCTTTCTGTTGAGCCGACAGTGCCTTGGATGCCACCAATGGCGGGCTGCCGAAAACTTCAGACTTCTTGATAACGCGGGTTCTCGATGTATGAATGGGATTGCGCTGATTATAGTATTCCCATATATGGCTTTCCACTGCGGCCGCGTCCACCAAGCCTTTTGCCACGGCCATGATCGAATTATCATGGGCATAGGTATAGTTGACGGCCTTAAAAAAAGACTCGGGGCTTTCGCCCATCTGCATCAGCCAGTAAGTGGGCACCAGATTGCCGGTATTCGAATTGGGATCGGTAAAAGCAAATATTCGCCCTCTGAGGTCTTCAATGGATTGATATTGACTTTCCTTATTGACAATCAGATACGATTGGTAAAAAGGCTTTCCCCGCACCTGGGGAACGGCCAAGGCATCAAATCCATACTTTTCTTTGCCGGTGACATAGGGGCCGGAGCAGATAAAAGCCAGATCGATTTGCCCTTTTGCCAATAACTGGTCGACCTCTTCGTATGTTTTGCGTTGGATCAACTGAACCTCTCGCCCCATCTTCATACCGATATAATCCAGAAGCTGACGGTAATAGACAAACGTCGCTTTCGGAGAGGTCATGGATGCTACAGTGACCCTCAAAAAGGATTCCGCAGGCAGGGCTTCACCCGGACGCTTAACGCCAACGGTTTTGTTGAAATCCACCACTACACTTTCAGCATCATTGCTGCATCCTTGTGAGAAAAGCAGCAGCAAAAGAATTAGTCCCCACAAAATAAAATGACGCTGTTTGGCGGAGGGAAAAACTCGTTGCATGGTTTCGATTTCACCTGCCGATATCAATAGTTAAACTGCCGGGCTTTTATTGTTAAAGCTTCTTTTTAAAATATACTACAAAGTAACATACTGTCAAGTTGCTTATATCGTCAATTCATAATCTTTTTTGTAGCAAAATAAAAAAATATGGTTACAAATCAGCCAGTTCCGGCGAGGGTCCATGAACAAACACCCCAAGCCACTCCATTTGGAGTGGCTTGGGGTGTTTGCTTTCATTTTCTTAATGTTTTTAAGTATCTAGATCAAAGTGACTCATGTAACCCGTCAGCGCCGAGGCATTACCGCCATCCAGCGCCGGGCAGTCCTGAGCACTTTTGACTCCCTCGGCGACACGGGTCGCAAAAACCATACAGGTGACTTCTCCGCATCTGCGGCAGTTGGATCTGGGGAGCAGCTTCAGAATTTCAATGATACTCGGTCTTGGTATGCCTTCATAACTGGGAATGATATCCGCACGATTTTCCCAAGCCGAATTAATCTCCCGCTTGAGCCACTCGACGATCTTGCGGGCTTCGGTTTCATCTTTTAAGGCATTGATGGCAATTTTGCGCCCATGCACAGTAATCAGTTTGCCCTGTGTGCGAAAAGTTACCGACGGCGGCTCCTTGATATATTCAAAACCACCCAGAACGCGGTTCAGGTAGGGAAGCACTTCGGAAACGTCCTGGCCCAGGTGCGCAAAACAATGCACGCTCATCGCTCCAGGGTTGCATTCCGAATTGAATATTTCCAGCCGATACGATTCAAGGAGCATAAAATAACCTCCGTAAACCGGATATTTCACTGGGCTATGGCTTGCAGGTCACATGACAGACCCCGGTTGGGGTTTCCACGGCATAGGGAAAATATTTACGTTTGAACCAGAGCGCCACATTGACCAGACTGATCAAGACCGGCACCTCCACCAGCGGGCCGATCACCGCCGCAAAAGCCTGACCTGAATTAATCCCGAAAACCGCCACGGCAACGGCAATCGCCAGTTCAAAATTGTTGGATGCCGCCGTAAAGCTCAACGTGGTAGCCTGTTCGTAAGTGGCGCCCGCTTTCATGGAAAGGAAGAAAGAAACAAAAAACATTATAAAGAAGTAAATGCAAAGCGGAATGGCCACCCGAATGACGTCCAGAGGCAACTGAACGATATATTCGCCCTTTAGCGAAAACATCACCAGAATGGTAAATAATAAGGCAATCAGGGTAATCGGGCTGATTTTGGGGATGAATTTTTTCTCATACCAGTCTTTGCCCTTAGTGTTCAGACCAACCACCCGGGAGATGATGCCGGCAATAAAGGGGATGCCCAGGTAAATGAAGACGCTTTCGGCGATCTGGCCTATGGAGATATCCACCACCGCCCCTTTAAGGCCCAGCCACTGGGGGACCACCGTAATGAAGATATAGGCATAAACCGAGAAAAAAAGGACCTGAAAGATGGAGTTAAATGCCACCAGTCCCGCACAGTATTCTGTATCGCCTGAAGCCAGGTCGTTCCAGACGATTACCATGGCGATGCAGCGGGCCAGGCCGATCAGGATCAACCCCACCATGTATTCATGATGGCCCGAGAGAAAGGCGATCGCCAGAAAAAACATCAGGATCGGTCCGATAATCCAGTTCTGGACCAGGGAAAGCAAAAGGACTTTAAAGTTGCGAAAGACCTGCCCCAGCTGTTCGTACTTGACCTTGGCCAAGGGCGGATACATCATCAGGATCAATCCGACGGCAATCGGAATGTTGGTGGTGTCCACTTGAAAGAAATTGATCACATCCCGAATGCCCGGAAACAGATACCCACCCGTCACGCCCACGAACATGGCCAGAAAAATCCATAACGTCAGAAATCGATCCAAGAACGACAAGCGTTTCATTTCAGACATTTGCCCCCTCCTCCCTGTCGACAGTTCCTGAAAGAAAAATATGGTTTAGCAACATTGGGCTACTTTACACACCGCCTCCCGGATTAATTTCCGGGGAATGGTTTCATATTCTTTTCCCGAATGAATGATTGTCCGGCAACAGGCTGAATTGCCGATCAACTCGCCGCAAGAAGGGCAATCAGTTTGAGAAACGGTCGTTTCCGGAATAATCTCCTCAAGCGGAACGCCGTTTATGAATATGCTGTTTGACGCTTTAATCTCCCTTTCGGTCAGTTTAATATCCTTTAATATGATATCGACATCCTGCGGGGCACACTCTTTGCGAAGGGAATCGACAAGGTCGCGAAGTTCGCTGCCGGTCCCGTCGCATCTGTCACAGGTCTTGCCGTTAACATCCAAATGTTTCCATTCAATTTTAATTTGTTTCATGGGTGCGCATTACCTCCGTCTGATAGACCTCCCTGATTCACGGGGCTTTTCACAAGCCGCTTATTATCAATCGATAGCTTTTGGCTTGAACCCTGGTACACTCAAATCCTTTCAGGTTCAGCTGATCCAGCCCTTAACTTCCTCTTTGGTGGGAATTTTCCCCACGCACCTAACCGTGCCGTCCACCACCACCGCCGGCGTACCGAACACCCCGTAGCCGGCAATCTTCATCGTATCGGTTACTTTTTCAACCTGCGCGTCTATGCCGGTCTCTGCGACCGCCTCTAAAACAACTTTTTCGGTCTGCTTGCATTTGGGACATCCTGGCCCCAAGACTTTAATATCCATATATATTTCTCCTTTTGAGTTTTGATTTAAGCCGTTATTCGTTGCAGAGAATATCTCTTTCATTATCCGCCGGCCAGCGACAATGGGAATTGTTCCACAAAGGCCCGGATTTCATCCCTTACCCGGCGGTAGAACGCCATGGCGGCCTCCTCGGAAGCGGCACCGGCTGCCAGCCTAGGCGGATCGTCAAACCCCCGGTGAACCCGCCGGGTCTTGCCCGGAAAAAACGGGCAGGACTCGTTGGCATTGTCACACAGGGTGACGACATAGGCAAACTCCAGATGCCTTAGGGCTTCAATATCCTTGGATATGTGTCCAGAGATATCAATGCCGGCTTCCGCCATGGCTTTGACCGCCCGGGGATCGATTCCCTTGGGTGCAACGCCGGCGGAATAAGCCTCAAACCGGTCGTTTTTTAACTGCCGGGTCCAGGCCTCGGCCATCTGACTTCGGCAGGAGTTGCCGGTGCATAAAAACAGAATGTTAGATTTATTCGTCATATAAGCTCCTTCATCGTCCCGAAAGCTGCAGGGATCAAGGTTGGTCGTTTATTGCGATAACAAAAATCCTCGGCAATCATCCCGCTCTATATAAATATGAAACAAGGATTGGCCTCGATCACATCGTTCGTCCACTGCCGGATCGATCCTTAACATACGTTCTGTATTCCCTCAACAGGACATAGGCATATTCCTTGCGGACCCGTTCAGACGAAGGGATATAATTCTTTCTGGCTTCAAGCCTGGCGATGATCTCTTCGGCGGTCTCATCGGTGGCCTTTCTGCCTTCGGTTTTAAGTTCAGTCATGATGTCATCCAGGCCAATGACACCGACCTGGGTATCATCAGGAAACTTCAGCATGCGCCGGCCAACTACCGGCTGGGGTGAGACTCACCCATCTGTTCATCCCTTCTCGTCATTTTGAGAAATATTTTGTGCCGGTTGCGTCACATTTTTCAGATCTTTCAGTATATCCTCTTTTTTCTCTGACATATTTGACCTCCTCGGCCGCTGACAGACATCCGACAATGCCGGAGCGGATACCGCCGATCATGATTTGTTTGAAATCATAATATTCCTTTTGTCTTTTATCCCTACCCGGTGAAACTGCCGTAAAGCATACCCGCAATGGTAGACATAATGACAATGATACTGCAAAAGGTGACCGTTTTTTTCACGCCCATCACGCTGCCGATCACCAGCATGCTGGGCAGCGACAGTGCCGGGCCGGCCAGCAGCAATGCCAGGGCCGGCCCCTTTCCCATACCGGCGCCGATAAGTCCCTGCAGGATGGGCACTTCGGTAAGGGTCGCAAAGTACATGAGGGCGCCGGCCACAGAGGCAATCAGGTTCGCCCACAGGGAATTGCCGCCCAGGAGGGATTGAATCCACTCTTCGGGTATTAAAGCTGGATGTCCGGGACGTCCCAGCATAAATCCCGCCACCAGGACCCCGGCGCCCAAGAGCGGAAAAATCTGCTTCATAAATCCCCAGGTCGAGTCCACCCAGTTTCTGCGCTCATCATTGCTAAACCAGACTCTGAGCATAAAGCCCAGAACGATCAAGAGCGCGGCTGTAATATACCATTTGACCGCAAAAACGGCAGGCCACAGTCCGGTGGCTCCTTCGGCCGGCCTGGCAAATGCCGCAAACACCAGGATCAATACCATCGTGCCGATATAGAGGACGTCCTGCGTCAGCGTGCGTTCTTTGTTGCCGGCTTCAGGCACATAAATCGGCCCCATGGTGCGGGCCGCATCATCTTTACGAAAAATGAACGCCATCAGCAGGCCGGTAATCACTGAAAACAGGATAGCTCCTATGGCTCGCGCCAGTCCCAGCTGCCAGCCCAATATCTTGGCCGTCAGGCTGATGGCCAAAACATTAATGGCCGGACCGGAGTAAAGAAAGGCGGTTGCCGGTCCGATCCCGGCGCCCCGTGTGTAAATTCCGGCAAAAAGCGGCAGAACCGTGCAGGAACACACCGCCAGGATGGATCCGGAAATGCTGGCCACCGAATAGGATAGTACCTTTTGGGCCTGGGCGCCGAAATACTTGAGCACCGACGCCTGGGAAACGAATACTGAAATAGCGCCGGCAATAAAAAAAGCCGGAATCAGACAGGTCAACACATGCTCACGGGCGTACTCCTGCAGCATCATGAACGCTTCCAGTCCGGATTGCCGGATGGTCGCATGGTTCCAGGGAATCAAATAAACCGCCAGAAACATTCCGATAATCAGAATGAATTTATAACGTTCTTTCATTTCAGTTCCTTTTTCTTATTTCACAACCCACTTAACTATATATCGCGTTATATCGATATATAAATAATAAAATTTTTTAACCCTTGCAAATGTCCTCTCTGCGGACTTGCGGAAGTTTTTTCATCAGTTCCATGATTTCCGGTTCGCCTTCGAGCCAGTGTTTGATATTGCCGATCAGGCTGGCAGCATAAGGACTTTGAGATCCGTCCGCCAGACTATAATTTACCCAAGTGCCTTCTTTGAAAGAGGTTATCAGTCCGGCGTCTTCCAAAATTTTGAGATGCTTGCTGGCGGTCGACTGCGCCGTCCCTAAAGCCGCCTGGACCTCGCAGACGCACATGACGCGACGCTGCAGCATTTTCAACATCTTGACCCGGGTAGGATCCGATATCGCTTTCATTACTTTTATGAATTCTTTCATAGCCTGCTCCATATCGTATTTTAGGAATATAACGGCGCACCACCCTGTGTCAAGTTTTTTCTTAATCATTTATTTAAAGGTCGCCCCGCAGCAAGCTGTTCCGTATCATATATAACCTGTGCGGTTGCACGGCTTCAATTATAACTTCCATTTATATTTACATTTTTCAACCATATCGGCAGCGAATACGCTTGACCATATGAGGATTTTCATTATATCAACTCCTATAAAAGATAGTTATTAAACCTTTCCAAAGGAAATTGGCATGTTAACAGATCGCATCGTTTATCTGAATGGAAACTTTGTACCCTGGGGCCACGCCACCGTTCATATCATGTGCCATAGTTTCAGCCGGGGATCGGCTATCTTTGAGGTCCTGGGGCTGCATCGGACCGATCTTGGAGCCGCAATCTTCCGACTGGACGAGCACATAAACCGTCTTTTCAGATCTGCAAAAATCCTTGGCATGGAAATGCCTCTATCCCATGACGATTTATTCGCTGCCGCTCTTCAAACGGTAAAAACAAACCGCCTTGAGCGGGGTTTTATCAAGATCGTGTGTTATTACCCTCAAGTCGCTTTTGAAATATCACCTCCGCAAAACCCTTTGGATGTTTCAATCTTTGTGCTCGATCCGCTTCAAGACCTTGAACACCAGCAGTTGCTCGGAAAAGAGGGCACAACCCTCTGCCTGTCCAAGTGGCGCAAACTTGATCCTCAAACTGTCCCCATAGAGGCTAAAGTGGCAGCGAATTATCTGAATGGCATGGTCGCGAGAATGGAAGCCGAAAAACGCGGATTTGAAAATGGACTCATGCTGGATACTCAAGGCTTCATCGCCGAAGGCGGCACCCATTCTGTTTTTGTGATTAAAAACCATTGCCTCATGACGCCTTCGTTGGGGACGGTTCTTGAAAGTATCACCCGTAAGACCCTGCTGGAGGTTGCTGAATACCTCAAAATCGAGACATGGGAAGGAAGAATCCGCCCCCAGCTCCTTTATGAAGCAGATGAAATGTTTATATCGGGTACACCGGCCAAGGTTTTGCCTGTGCACCGGTTCGAAGATCGATTTCTCGAAAGAACACCTGGACCGTTGACACGGAAACTTTCAGACTTGGTTGATGAAATAGTGGCCGGCAGGATCGAAAGATTCAGGCACTGGCTGTTCCCTGTGGGATAGCGCTTCCGGATTTGACAGCGGTTCATTCCGGCATAGGAAACCTTTTCCTCGAAGCCAAGTCAGAGACCTGCGGCTTGGCCGCATTCGAATCCGATGGGGTCGAGGAGTTTACTTCCGTCTATCAGGCTGCAAGGCAAGGCGCGCGGCGCTTCGACCAGTGCAGCATATTCAAGCAAGGAGCACTGGCAAGGGTCGCGCAATCCCATTTTCAGTGGGACACGGCGGCTCCAGACGCAGGTTTTCAACAATCTGCTAGTATCGTTGTCCCGGAAATAGCTTCAATTTCTATTTAGCGGTCCTAAAGGGAAGCTCTCGTGTTTTGGAGAAGGCTGGCTTGCTTTTCAGTTAGCAGGGTTTTGGCGGGTGTCCAGGGTTAGTCGGTTTATTGAAAAAAATCATTCAACATTTTTTGCCGAGCCGATTCGAATCTGGACACCTGGGCCCAATAGGGTTCATGCCGTCCGAACCCAAAATATGACCGCGACTATTATTAGAAACTATCTCAAAAATAAATATTATGATTTCAGGAGTTGGGGAGTATCTGGATGTTCTCCGGCCCGGCCTGGGATAGGCCCCTCGCCCCCGCGGGAGCCGTAACCATCTTATCGAATCATTACCGCCCGGCAGCGGTCCCGCTCAAATTCCATTGAGCCAGCCCCACAGGATGATTCCCCCGGAGATGGAGATCGACTCTGCCTGTTCCGAATCAGCGCAAAAGTCAGGGGGCGTGTACGGAGATCAGTAATCTTTGGTTACGGCTCCCGCGGGGGCGAGGGGCCTATCCCAGGCCGAACCGCAGCCAAACGGTGAAGTGGCGATGGCTCCCTCCATAAACATTTGAAATAAAACTCCCCATGCACTCAATCATGCAACGTAGCGTTATTTTTGAGATGGCTTCTAGTTATTTTTAGGACGCAACACTAGATCGGCAAGCGCAAAAGCCTGCGGGCATTATCCTCAAAAATTTTCTTTTTTTCCGTATCCGGGATGGGCATCTCTTCTATTGCCGAAATTGTCTCGCGATAGACTCTTTCGCCAAACTGGCTGTCGTAAGGGGCATCGGTGGCGAAAAGCATATGTTCCACACCGAAGAAATCATAAGCGCACATGAGTGCCGGCGTATTTCCCTGTATGGCCGTATCACAGAAAAACATTCGATAATAATCGATCGGCGCTTGGCGAAGCGGTCGTTCGGGCCTATAGCCCATACGCATTTCGTTGAAGTCCCAGGATAAATCTATCCGTTTGCTGAAAAAGGGGATCATACCGCCGGCATGGTGCGTAATGACTTTAAGGTCGGGGCATCGATCAAAAACGCCGCCAAACGCCAGCCGGGCCATCGCTTTCGAGGTTTCAAAAGGCCACCCGAAATTTGTGTATATCAGATATTTCGATACGGTTTCGCCCGGATAATCCGCCACCGTATTCACCTTCCGGGGATGAAGGAATATCGGGAGGTTGTAGTTCTGCATCTTTTCGAAGAGCGGCATGAATTCAATTGAATCCACCGGCTTGCCGTTTATGTCGGTAAAAATCTCCACGGCCCTGAACCGTAATTGGCCGACCGCCCGGTCCGCTTCCTTTAAGGCTGCATCCACATCATTCATCGGCAGACAGGCGATGGCACCGGCGAAACGGTCCGGATACCGCTGGATCAATTCGGCCATCTCATCATTGGCTATCCTGGCAAGTTCAACCGTGTCTTCAGGTTCCGTGATACTCTCGACATTCGGCCCTGCAATGGACAGTACCTGCACCAGTCCATCGAATTTATCCATGATTCTGAATCTGATGTCCAAATCGGTCAATCCGGGATTGGCGCTCGGGTATTTTGCATATTGCGTCTTGAAAGATTTACCGGCGCGCTTATTGCGTTCCTTTAAATAGTGCGGCGGCAATATGTGCGCGGCAAGGTCTATTTTCATCGGTGTATCTCCTTTCATAATGATGAGCTTTCAGGTTCTTCCATATTTTCCTGCCACCCGCATATATAAAGGAATGTAAAAGCAGATGGCCTGCTGGGGACACTCGATGGCGCAAGCTCCGCAGTGCCAGCATTCAGCAGGGTAGGTGACCACAGGGATCTTTTGGTCCTGAGACGCATAAAAAACGTCTTCCGAACACACATCGACACAGTGCCCGCATGCATTACATTTTTTCGTATTGATTTTCGGCGGCAATCTTTTCTCCCGTAAAAAACGATCACAAATCGACTGTCGTCGTATGTAAACCGTTGCAGGCGCGACTGACGATGATAAACTTTCGCCAATTCTCGTTGTCCGGCCTCGGGTAATCGGCACGGAAGTGATAGCCCGGGCTGAAGCGACTTTCTTTCCGAACGAGCGCTGCCGTCATGATCACTTCGCCGATGTCAAGCAGGTTGAAAATTTCGCACGTTCGATAGACTTCGTGCGGTGTCGGCGCACCGACCTCGCTGTGCATTCTATCACGCAGCTGCAAAAGATGTCCAAGTCCTGCCTGGAGCATGGTTTCCGATCGTATCAACCCGCCGTAGTCATCCATGATGTTTTGAAGTGCAATTTGAGCATCCTGCCAGGTGGCATCCGACCTGCGGTTTGAAATTTCAGACACGGATTCTTTCCGTTGTCTAACTGCTTCAGCTTTGGATAATTCGAATGCGGAACGGGTCTTGAACCGGCTGCGGCCGGCTGCCTGCTCGCCGGCCTGCCAGCCTAAGGAAAGTGCGCCCGGACAGACCGATCGCTTCACACCCCCGATGGCATCCCCGGCCGCATAAAGACCGGGCAGGTTCGTCTCGCAGCGCACGTTGATTTGGAGCCCCGAATTTCCGTTGCTCAGCTTGGGTTCATATACAGTAAATTCAATAAGATCTTTTGAAAGACTGATCCCCTCATCGGCCAGATAGTCGAGGAATGCGGTATTGCCTTCGTTGCGAAGCCCCCAGTGGATATATTCGATCTGCTCTGCGGTATCGGCCGTACAGTCCATGTAGATGGGGCCCCGCCCGCTCTGGAGGATGCGCATAAATCCTACTGGGCTCTCCACCGCCGCCGGCATGGTGCCCATCGCCTTGGCGCCCGGCAATCCTTGCGTGCCGATTGTATCGTTCTGATCAGGCGGTTTTTCTCCCAGCGGAAGACCGAAACCATCGCGAAGAACGCCCGGGACATAGCTTCCACGCCCGCATCGTTCAAAATTTTTGGGCCCGGTTTGCATGGTGACAAATTCCATGTTGATCAACGCCGCTCCGGCCCTCATTGCCATTGAACTGCCGTCTCCCGTTTCACTCGGCGGGTGGCTCAAATTAAACGCAAGGCCGGTGGGACTGCGATAGAGTCGGAATACATTGCCGGTGGTAATAATAACGGCCTTGGCCTTAATTATAAACAGCCTGAATGACCTTGTGCTCAATCCGACACAGCCGACCACCTCACCATCCTCGACAATCAGATCGGTGGCCATCACCCGGTTGATTATATTGGCGCCCCGCCGGGTTGCCTCACGGTTTAACTTGACCTTCATGTCCCGGCCGGCAAAATGGAGAAAATTCGGCACCCGGTGAATCTTCTTAATCAAACGAAACATTCCGTTTTCATCACGCATCGGAACGCCGAATTTTTCCAGATCCAAAATCCTTTGATAACTGTTGGCTGCAATGAAATGAACCAAATCCTTAAATATGAACCCGTCGGCATTGCGGCTATGATCCTCCACAATGTCTTCAACAGAGCAGTGGGAGCCGTGGATGTGAGGTATGTAAGTCCAGCAGTGGTCGATGCCGGTCGCGGCACAGCCGCTGCGCCGGGTATTGCCTTTTTCCAAAAGAGTGACTTCAGCACCCAATTCTCTGGCGCGGATGGCGGCCATGCATCCTGCAATTCCGCCGCCGATTACCAGAACATCGGTTTCAATTGTTACTTCTTCCCAGGAATTGATCATGACTGTCACCTTCTGGTCAGATCTTCCCTATAATTTTTATAACCTTCAGACAAATGTTTCTCGTTTATGTTTTTCAATTCAACGGCATCCCCCTTTTTTATGCATGCAACTATCAACCTGTGTTCATCAATCGTTCTTGCCAGGCGTTCGGGGTGCCCGGCAACATAATGCTGCCAGATGTGAGATCTTTTTCTAAGCTGATCGATTATTTCCGCAATAACACCATTTCCGCATTTATCGAATATGCTCTGATGGAACAATCTGTTTAAGGAGACTATTTGCCGAAGATTTTTTTTCTCAACTTCTCGCTCAAAATCCTTCTCAAGAGAATGTATCTCATTCAAGGCGTCTTTATCAATGTTACCGATGCTGTTTTTGATGGCGAAGCCTTCCAGCAAGATTCTGGCGTTGAAGATATCCTCCATTTCCTTGGCGCAATGTTCCGCAACGATTGCGCCGCGATTGGGATAAAGTTCTATCAGATGATTAAAGTTAAGTTCTTTCAAGGCATTTCGGATAGTACCCCTGCTGACATGGTATCTCTGAATTAATTCGGACTCGATCAGCCGCTCCCGCGGCCGAAACAAACCGGATAAGATATCCACCTCCAGCCTCTCCAGCAACATGTCGAACTCATTGTTCTTATTCGGTAACATTTTAGGATCGCGTAAGCAAAAGTAATTTTTCAAAAAGACTTTAGAGAATTATTGATATAATCGTTGACAATAATGTTAACCTAATTTAGGTAAGGAAGGCCTGTCAACATTTTTTATGTCTGAACCTGCAAACGGCATTTTCCATGAAGTGACGCCATGAACCGTCATCATTCCACCGTCTGCCAAATCTGCGCCTGCAGTTGTGGTCTTCTGGCAACCCTTAATAACGGACAGGTAACAAGGGTTACAGGGGATGCAAACACGCCGCACAACAAGGGGCGTCTTTGTATAAAGGGAAAGTTGTCCCCCCGCATTCTATATGCCCCCGATCGGCTCAAGACTCCCTTGATCAGACGCAAAGAGGGTATCGGTTTCGATTCGGCCGGATGGGAAGATGCACTCGACAAGATCGCTGAAAAACTGCAAAAAATAAAGGCCAGCGACGGGCCTGAATCCCTGGCGGTATACGTGGGGCGGTCCTGTCGCTTCATCGATCGCAGTTTTATAAATGCGTTTGCCCGGTTGTTCGGAACGCCGAATGTGACCGGTGTGTGGTCTCTCTGTGTTGGCCCCAAAATAGTCGGCTATCAGGCAGTGTTCGGCGCCAAGCTTTTTGCCAGATCCGATTTTTCCAATGCAAAGCTGATTCTACTGTGGGGAACAAATCCTGCTGTTTCGAAAATGCACCGTTATTTTGAGCTTCCCAACGATATCCGGGCCGCCATGAAAAAGGGAGCGGAACTGGTGGTTATTGATCCGCGTCGTCATCGCTTCGCCAGGGAGGCGAACCTGCATCTGCCGATTACACCCGGAACGGACACCCTGCTTGTTTTTGCTTTAATTAAAATTCTTATAGATCGCAAATGGATAGATGAAGCTTACCTGCAGTCTCATACCTTCGGGTACGAACGGCTGTGTCAAGTTATAGAAGGGATTGACCTCAAAACGGTTTGCGAAAAGACCGGAATCGGTCTAGAAGCCATCACCGGCCTTGCCGAAAAACTGGGGACGGTTAAGCCGGCTTCCATTGACCGCAGAGAAGGCGTTATTCACCAGTCAAATGGAACGCAGTTGAATCATGCCCTTGCCATTTTGACCGCCATTACAGGCAACGCGGACATATCCGGAGGGCTTCGATTCACACCTTATGACAGATGGAACACCGATCTGGGCATCAAAAACAAAGTTGAGGTTCCCTCTATTTGGGGTGAGCGTTATCCATTATCCCTCGATGGGGCCCAAACCATACCGGAGGCCATCCTCGAGAAAAAGCCCTATCCCATAAAGGCCCTGATAACTATCGGCGGGAATCCAATCGCCGCCCTGCCGGACACCCGGCGGACTCAGGCCGCACTGAGAAGCCTCGACCTTCTTGTGGTTAACGACCTGTTTATGACGGAAACGGCCCGGTTGGCCGATGTCGTTCTTCCGGGTGTAACCTTCTATGAAAAAGGTGAGTTTCATAATGAACCCCTCAAGCCTGTGCCTTGGATGCAAACCACCGAACCTTTGGTGCAGCCGATTGCAGAGGCCCGACCCGAATGGCGCTTTATGGCCAAACTGGCCGACCGCATGGGATGGAAAAGCCTGTCTGGATTTTCTGGGGAGGACGAAATTTTAAACCGTGTTTTCAGAGATTCCGGCAGGAATGATCTGGATCCGGTAGCCTTACGCCATGGAATCCCTCAAGAACCGCTGCCTTCCGGCAGCTTCCTAAAAAATGGTTTTAACACCCCCTCGGGGAAAATCGAACTTTATTCAAGCCGTTTTGATCAGATGGGGTATCCGCCGCTGCCTGAATATAAAGACGTATGTGTCGGCAATGATCGTTACCCGTATCGGCTGGTTACCGGTTCGCGGGTGGGGCCCTTTAACCATTCCCAGCACCGGAATATCCCTGAGTTCCTCATGCGCTGCCCCGGTCCGGTGGCGGAAATTTCTCCTAAAATCGCAGTTGCTGCAGGCTTGACCGACGGAGATTCAGCAAGGATAGAAACCGAGTGGGGGGGCCTGCAAATACAGTCAAAAATAGTAGAAGGGATGAATCCTGTAACCATTTCAATTCCACACGGCTGGGATGGAAAAAGAAATGCAAATTATTTGACTGGAGAAACGGACCGGGACGCAGTCTGCGGTACGCCGGCATATAAGGCGATCCCTTGCCGAATTCAAAAAGCAGCCCTGCGTGAGCCTGACTCTGCAAATTAAATTGTATTTTCTTGACGATCATGCCAATTCTTGGGATAACATGCAACCGTTAGTGGATAGGGGGGGAAAGTTCTTATCCTCAGAAAGTTCTTCCTCATCCCTGATAAATGGGGAAACATATCAAAAAGGAGGGGCGTCGTGAAAAGAAAAAGCGAGATGCATATGGTTGGCCGTTCTAAATCAGGGGCTCTTTTTATGGTGGGTTTAATTGCTTTAGCCTGGATAGTGGCAGCCGGCTATACTCAAAAAGCCTGTGCCGCAGAAACCCTCAATATCATGATGAATGGAGGGGCTTACGAAAAACTGGCCAGGAAGCTGGTCGTTGAGCCCTTCGAGAAGAAATATAATGCCCAGGTCAGGATCACGCCCGGTTCCGGGGCCCAGATGCTCACCCGGCTACGGGCCGAAAAAACGAATCCCTCCCAGGACTGTGTCGTTATAGACATCGGTCCTGCGGTGACCGGCTACGGGGAAGGCCTCTTTGAAAAAATAGACCCCGCCAATATCCCCAACCTGAAAGATATGGATGAGCTGGTCCTGGACAAACGCGGCTATGGCCCCATTGTCCATAGCCACTCCATCGGCCTTGCCTACAATGCAAAGATGCTGAACAAGCCCATACCTGAATCATGGATGGATCTCTGGAAGCCGGCTTACAAGGATACCGTTCTTCTGGTAAACATCACCCTTACACCAGGGTATCTATTCCTGCTCCAGGTGGCCATGCTAAACGGCGGAAGCTATGAAAATATCGATCCCGGTATAGAAAAGATAAAACAGTTGAGGCCAAACGTCAGACGATTTGCCCAAGGGATCGCCGAGATCCGGTCTTCCTTGCAATCTGAAGATATACTTACGGTTTGCGGGCCCAATATTCCCTTTGAAGAGGCCCAAAAGGCAGGGGCGCCCATTAAGGCCATTTTCCCGAAAGAGGGGAACGTCCTTTCTCCTGCCACAGCCCAGGTAGTCAAAGGATCGAAGAAAAAGGACCTGGCAGAAAAGTTCATCAATGAGTATCTGAGCCCCGAATCCCAATTGGGATGGGCTGTGGAATACAATATTGCCTCCTTTAACAAAAAAGTGCAGTTCCCCGCGGAAGTGAAGGAGCGTCTGCCCACAAAAAATATTCTGTACGATTTCGAAAAGATTTCCGTGAACCTTGAAAAATGGATCGAGAAATTCACCAAGGAAGTGAAGATGTAACGGGGATTTCCGTTACCTCCGGAAGCGGGAAAAACATCCTTTTATATATCATGTTATATATCATGCGGGGTAAACTGCAGGCATGGCCTTCGTAGAGATCAAAAACCTGAAAAAACTCTTTAAAAATCTGGTCGCCGCGGATATTGACCATTTGGAGATCCAGGAGGGGGAGTTCGTTTCGTTCCTCGGACCCAGTGGCTGCGGAAAGACTACGACCTTGCGCTGTATCGCCGGTATCATCGAACCCGATGCAGGCTCTGTTTTCGTCAAGGGGAGAGATATCACCCGCATGCCCGTTTACAAGAGGGAACTCGGGTTCGTTTTCCAGGATTACGCCCTTTTTCCCCATATGACGATCTTTGACAACGTCGCTTATGGATTGCGTCATCATAACGTCCAAAAGGATGACCTGCATAAAAAAGTGTCCGATGCTCTGGCGCTGGTGGGGCTATCCGGTTTTGAAGAGAGGTATCCCCACCAGTTGTCGGGGGGGCAGCAGCAGCGGATTGCCTTTGCCCGTTCCGTGGTGTATGAACCGGATGTCCTCCTTCTGGATGAACCCTTATCCAATTTGGATTTCAAACTGAGAAAAGCCATGCGTTTCGAGTTGAAGCGTATGCAGCGCCAGTTGAAAGTCACGACGATATTTGTGACCCATGACCAGCAGGAGGCGCTTTCTCTTTCAGATCGTGTGGTGGTGATGCATCAGGGAAGGATAGAGCAGGTAGGCACCCCGGTGGAAGTGTATGAGAATCCCGCCTCGGTCTTTGTGGCCGACTTTATCGGATCTTCCAATCTGATTAAAGGAACGGTCGGAGAATGGGATGAGCAAAACGGCCTTTGCCTTGTCCATATCCCGCACGCTGCCGCAGTGACTATTCCCTCTCGAAAAACCCTCACAAAGGGGGAAGAAATCAGTTTCATCATCAAACCTGAAAAAATCGAACTCCACGATACGCGTGAGAGTGCCTATGATGTGGAAGGAAAGGTGTCAGGCGCCTCCTATCTGGGATCGGCCTTCAACTATGAGATCGACATCGGCGACCTTCGATTGGAGGCCTTGGATAGCCGGGTAGGCTACGGCAAACATTATGAGATCGGTGACTCCGTCTTTGTGGGATTATCCCCTGAAGGGGTGAGGGTTTTACGCAAATGAACGCAAGGATTAGAAGCCTTCTTTTTAAGCGAACCTACCTCCTGTTCCTGGCACCACCGCTGCTGGTAGTCACAATTTTTCTTATTTTTCCGCTTTGCATTCTTCTCCAGTACAGTTTTAGGCTGAGCGTCCCGGGGCAAGGAATGAAGATGGTCTTCACCCTTTCCAATTACATGCGCTTTTTCACGGACGCCTATTACCTTAATGGACTTTGGATCACCCTTGGAACAGGATTTGTCGTCGTTGTCATAACGCTCCTCTTTGCCTATCCGGTGGCTTATTTTTATGCCAAGACACGCCTCAAACACCGGGGATTTCTCCTGGTCATGCTGCTGTCCCCCTTTTATACCAATATTATCATCAAGATTTTCGGATGGATGGTCCTGCTGGGGCGTCAGGGAATCGTGAATAAGCTACTGGTGTCTTTCCAGTTGCTGGACCGTCCCTTTGAATTTCTTTACAGTTACATTGGCGTCATCATCATCATGGTATATATCCATATCCCCATGATGACGCTGCTTCTGATCGGCTCGATCCAGAACATACGCGACAGCCTGATTGAATCAGCCAGAATTTGCGGGTCCAGAAACTTCGGGGTCTTTCGCGATATCATCCTGCCTCTCAGCATCCCCGGTATCCTTTCTGGGTCTATCATTGTTTATACCTCTGTTATTGCCGCCTTCATCATCCCGCTCATGGTCGGCGGGGACTGGGGGAAAAAGTTTATTTCGGTGATGATGTACACCCATATGAATGTCACTCAAAACTGGTCCTTTGCTTCTGCCATTGCGGTTATTTTAATCATCACCTCCCTTACGATGATCGTTACATCTTCAAAAATAATTAAATCCATGAAACTGGGGGTCTTGATCAGTGAAAAGTTCGTCAGGTAGATCATTACTGGTCGCAAGCAACGTGATCGTATATGCTTTTCTGTTTCTGCCCCTTATCATTGTCGTCGGGATTTCCTTCAGTCCTTCTTATCAGATGGGATTCCCCCCGGCGGGGCTTTCGCTGCGATGGTTCAAATATATATTTGACCGCACGGAGTTCACGGATGCCTTTTATGTCAGCGTAATCGTCGCTCTCTTTGCGGCCTTTTTCGCCTTGATCATGGGGGTCCTCTGCTCCCTGGCGCTGGTTCGTTACAAGTTCAGAGGAAAAACCATTGTAGAAAACATCTTCATGATGCCCATTATCCTGCCGACTGTTGTGACCGGTGTCGCCATGCTTCAGTTCTTCAGCATCATGGGATTTTATAACTTCTGGATAAGGCTCATTCTGGGCCACATTATTATCACCATTCCGTATACCATACGGAGCATATCGGCCAATCTTTATGGCCTCAGCATGAGTTACGAAGAAGCCTCCCTTGTCATGGGAGCCAATTATATGCAAACCTTCAAAAATGTCCTGATGCCCCTGATCAAGCCGGGTATCATTGCAGGGGCTTTGCTTGCCTTTATCATTTCATTCGACAATGTGACGGTATCCCTTTTTCTCATTGGTGCAAAAACCGTTACCCTGCCTGTTCGTATCATGCTCTATCTGGACTGGCAGTTCGACCCTTCGGTGGCTGCTATCTCCACCATCTTAATTTCTCTTACCGTAGTGGGTATTATCATTGCGGAAAGGATCGTCGGGCTGGCCAATATCATGAAGGTAGAATAGGAATGGCGTTTTAACAATTACATGCGACCTTGAACAGTTCCCCGCTTAAATCTCCGGCCCGTGCGTAGTCGGTTTTGCCCAGACAGGTTTTTGCAGCTCTTCGGCCGCAGGCTTGTAAACAAGCAGCATCGGCAGAGGGATGCGCAAGGTGATGGCCTGGGTCGGGCAAACCGAGACACAGCCCGAAAAATGGCTGCACTCCCTCGGGTAGGTCACGGTGGGGATTTCACCGGACTTGGAACCGTAGAAAACGTCTTCGGAACATATCTCCACGCATTTGCCGCAGTGGGTGCACTTTTCCGGGTCAATGACAGGCGGCATGATGTCGCTCCTTCCTCCTGATTTTCAGTATGGCCGCCACTGCAGGAGCGGTTTTCCATCCTGCCGGCTGATTACATGGGCTTGGTTCAGCATCGGATTGGTAAAGGGGTAATCCGGTCGTACATGCAGGCCGCGGGTTTCCTTGCGGTCCAGGGCCATAATGAAGGTCATCTCGGCCAGATCCAGCAGATTGAGGACTTCGAGGCAACGCCCCAGTTCATGGGGGTTGCGTGCCATCAGGGTGGCGCCGGCCTTTTCTCGGATACGATGCAAGTGATGCCAGCCCTGCAGCAGGAGGGTTTCATTGCGCACATGGCCGGCATAATCGAGCATGGTCTGCTGGAGGGCCGTTTGGGTCTCCTCCCAGTCGGGTCCGTTGCTGCGGCCGCGCAAGCGGTCAAGCAAGCCTTTCTTCTCGTCGATGAAGGTCCGGCGGCCCTGAATGTCGGTTTCGGCGACCGTCGCAGCGTATACGGCGGCGTTTTCGCCGCCGATGTAGCCGAAGGTGGCAGCTGCGGAGATATCACCGTATGCTTCATCGCCGGCCGCATACAGGCCCCGGATGGTCGTTTCAGTCTTGGCGTTGGCCGCGATCAGGCCGCCGCCGCGAAGCGGATAGGTGGTAAACTCGATGGGGTGCCTGCGCAGGTCGATGCCTTCGGCCTGCATGTGGTCAAGCAGGGAGCTGTTGCCCTCGTGTACGAACCAGTGCAGCATGTATTGCAGGTCTTCTTCCGAAATACCGGTGCAGTCCATGTAGAGTGGGCCCTTGCCGGCTTTGGTATACTGCTCGGGGGCTAGCTTGTTGACTTCGCAGATCATGTCCCCGTATCTGCGGTCCGGCTTGTCGGCAAAGGTGCCGGCCGGCTTGCCGTGCCAGTCGCGCACGACCCCGACCCAGGTAGCCTGCCCGAACTTGGCAAAGTACTTGGGGCCGATGTGCCGCTGGGGCATCTCCAGGTTCTGCAGTTCGGCACCGGCACGCAGGGCCATGGCCCGCCCGTCGCCGCTCTGCACGTTTCCGTGCGGATCGTTGAACATCCATCCCGGCGTCAGACTGGGATACAGCCGCGAACACTTGCCCGTACCCAACAGGACAGCCTTGGCTTGGAAAATGTAGACCTTATCCTCGCGCGTATCCGCACCAATGGCCCCGATGACGGTTCCATTCGCATGGAGCAGGTCGAAGACCATGATACGGCTCATGATCTGCGCGCCCCGGTCGCGGGCCTGCTTGACCAAGATCTTCTTCTGGAAGCGGCCTTCGTATTTGATATGCGTGAAAGGCCTGCCGGGGAAGGTATGCCCGCCGAATTCCCACCGGCCCTTGCTCTTCATGGGGATACCGTAACCGTCCCAAAGTCGGACGATGTCATAGGCCTTCATGAACTGGGCCCGCAAAATATCCTTGGAAATCAGGATTTCTCCTTTGGCGGTGCGCAGCAGTTCTCCGATCCAGGCGTCGCGGTCCTCGCCGTGCACTTCCGGGATCCACGTCTCGAAGTGGTCATTGCCCATGCGGCCACAGCCGCTATAAAGGGGGTTGCCTTTTTCGGCCACGACCACGCTTACGCCGAGTTCAGCAGCCCGGATAGCGGCCATCAGGCCGGCAATACCGCCGCCGACACAAAGTACATCCGTCTTGATGATTTCTTCCTTCATAACGATTATTTTACTCTTCGATATCCATTATGCCATAACAAACACGGACGGCGCTTCCGATTTTGCTAAGCCTGAACGGCCACGGGTTCCCTCGAACACCACCGGCAGCCATACGGTGGCCACGATGGCCTTACTCATGTTAAGATCATCCAGCCGTCGCTATGAAAACCTATATGCCGCAACATCACAATGCCCCGAAGGGCAAGCGCAGGATGCGGACGGCATTTGCATAATAGATTTTCTCCTTGTCGGCCTCGGTGAGTCCCATGGCCTCCACCGACTTGATCGTATCGCGGATCAAGCGGAGGCCGTTCTGGGTGTCGAAGGGCAGATCGGTCGCAAACACCATGTGGTCAATGCCGGCCAGAGAAATGCCGCACTGCAGCGCCGGGGTGTTGCCGTTGACGGCCGTATCGTAATAAAATTGCCGGAAATACCGGATGGGCTTGTCCTTGAGGTAGACATCACGGTAGCCCATGCGCATTTCGTTGAAATCGTAGCTCCAGTCGATCCGGCCGATCACGAAGGGGATGATGCCGCCGCAATGGTGAGTAATGACGCGCAGCTGCGGGAATTTTTCCATCACGCCGCCGTAGACCAGGCGCGTCATGGCCAGGCTGGTTGCATAAGGCCACCCGATGTTGGTCCATACCCGGTATTTTGACATTTCCTCACCGGGGTAGTCGGCAACGGTGGCCTCACGCATCGGGTGCAGGTAGACCGGACGGTCGAGTTCGACCATTTTTTCGAAAAGCGGCAGGAATTCTGGTGCATCGAGCGGTTTGCCGGCCACATCGGAGTGCAGTTCCACGGCCCGCAGACGCAGGTCCCTGATAGCACGTTCAGCCTCGGCCACGGCGGCGTCCACATCTGTCAGGGGTAGACAAGCGATTCCGGCGGCAAAGCGGTCTGGGTATTTGAATACCAGCTCGGCCAGTTCATCGTTGGCGATCCGGCACAGCTCCACGGCCACCTCTGGGGGTGCGATGTCGTAGATGGGTGGAGAAGCCACAGAAATCACCTGAATGTATTCGTCATAGGCATCCATGACCTTGAAACGGGCATCCAGATCCAGCAGCGGCTTGACGATCTTGGCATAGCGCACGGTGCTCAGGCGCGAGTCTCTTCCGGTAACCTTTTTTTCCAGACCTTCTTGGTATTTTTTTGGCAGGATGTGGGTGTAGGCATCAATGATCATAGGGGGTTCCTCCCTCAGCTTCGCATAGAAATAGGATTCAACTTGTATTGCGTGCGGGCTCCGCGACCGCTTAATGACATATAAATGACTCTACTTCTGAACAATCTTTTCGTCAACGGATTTCTCGGTACCTGATAATTTCTGCAGAATCCGGTTCAGCAAGTCTATGAATTGCCCCCGGATAAGTTTCGAACGGTTCTTAATCGATATGCAGCACCACCGAAAAACCGGTGAATACGGCCCAGACCGCATCGTTCACGTGAAGATCGAGCCGGCGGCCGCTCTCGCTGGTGACCAGCGAACACAGTTCGGTTCCGTCGGCGATCCGCACCACGTATTCGGTGTTGACGGCTCCTGCAGCGATGCGGTCGACGACCCCGCGAAAACGGTTGTCGGCCGATATATCCGGTTCTCCATCTCCTCTGAACAGCATCACCCAGGGGGCTTTGACCTCGGCCGTAATCAGGGTTCCCTCTTTCAAACCAAGCCGCGAAAGGCTGTCATTGGTAATGACCGTCGTGACCAGATCCCCGCCGATGGTGGCCAGTTCCACCACGGCCTGGATATCCCCCCTGCGGATTGCTCGGATTTTGCCGAAAAATGTATTGCGGGCGCTGGTTTTCAGGCGGGATTCCCGTTCCATGAAGTGCCGGGTCACATCCCGGATATCATCATCGGAAAACGAGACATACGCAGTGGTGAGGTTCGGGGTTGAATGGCCTAAAATCCGCTGTACCGCCGGCAGCGGCATGTTGCTCTGCATCAGCTCCACCGCGCGGGATTTTCGAATGGCGTCCGGGGCCCCCAGCGCCTTTGGAAAGCCGCAGGCGGCAGCGCGTTCATAGAATTTACGGCGGACGTGGCCGGGATCCACGTTGAAAAGATTCTTTAAAGATTTCTTAAAAGCAGGCTCCCCTAAAGAGGTTTGGATATCCTCCGAGAGTATTTTTGATATCTGAACTTCCCGTCGGCCGCGGTCGCGGCCGGCGCTCGGACTGCCCAATACGATCTTGTGCCGCTTAAAATCGATGTCCTGAAACGGATTGAGGGCCAGCACCTCGTTCAGCTTGGCTCCGGTGTAGCGAATCAGTAGAAAGATAAGCAGGATCCGCCTGCGCGACCGGCGCACATCCCCTCGTTTTGCGTTTTCGGCCCAGTTTCGAAAGGACTGTTCCAGCTTGCCCAGCTGAATAACATCCAGGAATCGGTCGCTTTTCGGCACGGTCAGGATCCGGGCATGGTTGGAACGCCCGGTTACCGATAAGGAATCCGCCTGCTGCGCGTTTGTTTGTTTTGCCATATTTTTCGCTGCTATATTTTCAGGCCAACCGAAACACACACCGTTCGTTTCGAATTATCTTTTCCCTTTCAGAATATCTGTCAAACGGCACATTCACCTTGACAAACTTTCAGCCTTATGGTTATAGTAACACGAAATATATTATTTTCGTGTTACTGCTGTCAACTTAAAAATTACTCCACAAACGGGAAATCCATCATGTTTTTCGAAACCGCCGGAATCGAAGTATCCCCCTGGCTCCCCCCCCTCGTGGCCTTCATCATTTCGTTTTTTACTTCCAAGGGGGGCGTATCCGGGGCCTTTCTGCTTTTACCTTTTCAGATGTCGTTTCTCGGTTATACCCACCCTTCCGTCAGCGCCACCAACCAATTGTTCAACATTGTGGCCATCCCCAGCGGCGTTTACCGGTACTATCGGGAGGGCCGCATGGTCTGGCCCCTGACCTGGGTGG
>JBFLWU010000048.1:0-39027 GCA_040757625.1 Thermodesulfobacteriota bacterium
AGGGCTATACCAGGTTTCCTTTGATATCTTTTTATGGTAAGGTTCTAAATTATATCAGACTGCTGACGGCTGATTTTGTCTGGAAATGAGAAAAAGCTAATGAAAAAACCTGATGAAAAATTGCTTAATGAGGTGGTCACGCGCATCAACAAAGCGGTTCAACCGGTACGCATCATCCTTTTCGGTTCCGCGGCACGGGCGGAAATGACCCAATACAGCGATCTGGACCTTTTAGTGGTCATGCCGAACGGCACTCACCGGCGGAGTGCATCCCATACAGTGTACAGGGCTTTAAGAGGGCTGGGCGTATCTAAGGATGTAATTGTCGTAACGGAACAGGATGTGGCCGAATACAGAAACAACCCTTCGCTTGTCCTTAAACCGGCCCTTGAGGAAGGGAGAGAATTATATGCCGCATGAAAGACATATCCCCGGCTCGGCTGCAGATTGGCTTGCGCGGGCAAAGGGAGATTTGGCGATTGCCAAGGCGCCGATTCCAGCGGAAGCCTTTTATGAAGACCTATGCTTTCATACCCAGCAGGCGGCGGAAAAAGCATTAAAAGCGGTCTACCAGCACAAAGGCTGGACGTTTCGCTACACGCATGACCTTGATGAGTTGATAACCGGACTCAAAAAGAAAGGTCTTTATGTTCCTTCCGAGGTAATTGAGGCGGACGTTCTGACGGCATTCGGCTGGGATGCAAGATACCCTGGCCCTGGCGAACCCGTTACACAAGAGGAGTATATAGAGGCCCTCCAACGTGCCGAGAGCGTAATTGCATGGGCAGAAAAGATAATGGGGCTATCGGGACATCTTTGATATAGCTATGGCTATGTGTCTTCCCTTCTACGCCTCTACAGGCCACGGCAATCTTCCGGGCTTTGGGGTCAAGCCTTGATTATTGATTTAATCACTCCGATTTTATGATTTCTCTTTTTTCATTCTTCGGCGATGCCGTTCATATCCCAGGGCTTCTCCAGGGTTTCCGTTTTTTCAGTTCCTTCTTTTCCTCTGGGGAGCAGGTGCTTCGGCAAAAAGGCCCAGTTGGCGATCATGGTCGGTACGACCGCGCTGGCAATCACGGTTGCCACGAGAAACGAGTATTGTTCCCGGTCGACAATGCCGTGGGAATAGCCGTAAAGCGCCGAGATGGTGCCGAAAGTGAGACCTGTGGACATCATCAGGGTATAATACCAGCGTTCGTTGGATTGCCGGCGAAAGCGGGCAATCACTGGGAACAGACCGAAAATTTTGCTGGCGACTTTGCCGCCCAGCAGAACGAGAAAGATCAGCGGCGCGGCCGTAACGGCCGGTAGCGAAACCAGCGAGCCGGCCCGGATAAAGTAAAACGGGGTCAGAAAACCGATAGTCAGGGTGCGCATGCGCCGCACCCAGAAATGGTCTTCGGCGGCAAAACCGGCAAGCACCATGCCGGCGATATAAGCCGGCAGGACCGCTTCGCTGCCGGACCAGAGCGCCAGGGCGCCCAGTCCAAAAAGCACCAGCAGCGTCCACTTGGCCCGGATGGCGGCGGTGCGGTGGGCGTATTTGCGGGTCAGCTGGTTTGAGAGAAACGGCAGCAGGCCGATGACCGCAGTGCTGGCAGCGATAAACATGAGGGTTTTGTAAGTGAACGGGGCAAAAATAAGCCCCAACGCGATGACCGTGCCGAGATCGTTGATGAAACAGGCGCCGAGAATTCCCTTGCCGAAGTCGGTGCGGTTAAATCCGGTTTCCAGCATCACGGCGTAAACCACGGCCATGGAGGTGGTGGAAAGCGCCACGCCGGCCAGCCAGCTGGCGGCGGTCCCCCAGCCGAGGGCATATTTTGCCAGGGCGGCGCAGCCCAGAAAGGGCGCTAAAAATCCTACCAGACCGACTACCGTGACTTCCTTCCATTTGGCGCGAAAGACGGTGGGTTCCAGTTCCGCGCCGGCCAGAAAAGTCAGCAGCACGGCGCCCGCGCCGGCTAAAAAGCGCAGCCAGTCCACCTGGCTTCCCAACGATTCGGGACCGAAAAAATACTCGGCAACCGCGCCGGCAACCATGCCGACGCAGATTTCAAGGAGCGCCATTGAAACCCGAAGATGGTATGCAAGGATCGTGGCGGTAACGGCAAGTGCCAGCCACACGGCGGCGATGCGAAAAGCTTCTTCCATGGAGTCCTCCTCAATCAGTATAATGAATAATCCTGGCCAATAAAAAACCGCCTTCCGGCGAGCCGGTGGCGGATAATGAGTCCTCTCTGCCACAACGGCCTCATGCGGCAGGAGTCATCAGCCCGTTCCGAGCGGTTATAAGGGGGACTCCATCCCCGGAAACAGATTTCTAATTGCTCCTGATTTGAATGTCAAGCGCTTTTCCCCAGGAAGAACAAAGTCATAAAGCGGTTATTTTTCAATCACCGGTTAAACCTAAATGGTACCCATTACATTTATATTGACAGGTTTAATTAATATTATTAAGAATCAATTAAAAATATACTTAATTGGATTTCCATGGATAGCTATAACAAGATATTCAAAGCATTGTCCGATAAAACCCGGCTGCAGCTTGTCGAGCTGCTGTTGACCCACGACCTGTGCGTGGGCGCGCTGGCGAGTCGTCTGGGCATTTCCAAACCGGCGGTGTCCCAGCACCTGCAGATTTTGCGCAGGGCCGGACTGGTAAAAGGAGAAAAGCGCGGATACTGGACCCATTATATGATCGAAAGAAAGGCCCTGCTTCAACTCGCCGGTGAGATAAAAGAGAAGGCTGATCGTGCCATTTTTCCACAGGGGGGGTGTCAAAGAGCCGTTTTGGATTCAAACGTAAGCCACAATCAAAAAAGGGAGATATCCATGTGTAATGATTGCTGCCGGAAGCCCGATCAATTGAAGGGAAAACCCGAGGAATGCTCGCCCGAACAGATCAAGACCTGCCACGGCGATGCCAAAGATCACCCCTGCGTCAAAGGAGCAAAACCGGATGACCGCCATTGTTGAAGCCCGGCATCTTCAAAAAACATATGGCAAGATTCGGGCTGTTGATGATGTCAGCTTTGAAATCAAGGCAGGGGAAATTTTCGGACTCCTGGGACCCAACGGGGCTGGAAAGACCACCACCATCCGGATGCTATCCGGCCTGACCGAGCCGGATAGCGGCGAGGCCTGCGTCGACGGATGCGACGTGGTAAAAGATTCTGTGGGGGCCAAACAGCGGCTCGGGGTTGTTCCTGAAAGCTCCAATCTCTACGGCGAGCTGACGGCCCTTGAAAATCTTATTTACATGGCCCAGCTTTACGGCGTTCCAAAATCTCAATGGATAAATCGGGCGGAAGAACTCCTCAAACAGTTTGGACTATATGAAAGAAAGGACGGCCGCTTCCAGGGTTTTTCCAGGGGCATGAAGCGGCGCCTCACCATTGCCGCTGCCCTGATGCATCGGCCCCGGATCGTATTTCTGGATGAACCCACCACCGGTCTGGATATCATGAGCGCCCGGGGGCTGCGCCGAACGATTCGGGAGCTTCAGCAAAGCGGCGTTTCCGTTCTGCTGACCACCCACCTGATCCAGGAAGCCGAGGATCTGTGCAGCCGGATCGCCGTCATCGTCAAAGGAAAAATTCTACTGGTGGACACAGTTGAGGGAATGAAGCAACGGGTTAAAGAAACGGAAATCCTGGAACTGGAGCTTGAACCGTTAAATGAACCGCTGCTGGACGCTTTGAAGGCTGCCGAGGGGGTGGAGCATATAACCCTCAGCAATTCGCGCCTGAAGCTTTACGGGAAAACCATCATGAGAAAACTACCGGGGGTCATCCGCCTGATCGAAAGCCGACAGGTCGACATCGTGAATATCCGCAGCGTAACCCCGAGCCTTGAAGATGCTTTTGTCAAATTGACCGGCCTGGAAGCGGATATCATGAGAATAGACAAACCCCTGAAGCCCCCCGGAGGAGACGCATGAATCTGTCGTTGCAGCGGGCCTATTACATTGCGTGCAAAGACCTGAAATCCTATTACCTCAAGCCCCCGCTGATCAGCTGGGGGCTCTTGATGCCGGTGGTTTTTATCCTGGCGTTTTATCTGCGCAATCCACAGGGGATTTCCGAGGTTGCGCCGGGACTGATCGGGCTGACCCTGCTGTTTTCAAGCACGTCCATGGCCGCCATCGTGATTACCTTTGAAAAACGGATCAACGCCCTGGAACGGCTGCTGCTGGCCCCCGTGAGCATGCAGACGCTCGTTTTGGGGAAGGCCGCGGGCAGTTCCGCTTTCGGCGCCGTGATGGGGGCGGCGGTACTGATTATGGGGCCGGCCGTTTTCGGGCTTTCCGTGTCGAACATCGTTTTGCTGCTCCTGGGTCTGGTTTTATCGGCCGTTGTTTTCGCTTTCATGGGACTGCTGATTTCGGTGGCCGTGCGTGAGGTGTTTGAGGCCATGACGCTTTCCAATTTTTTCCGCTTTCCCATGGTGTTTCTGTGCGGCGTCTTTTTCCCCTTTGAAAGTCTGCCGAAAATTCTTAAAGCTGTCGGACTTTTCCTGCCGCTGACCTACAGCGTGGATCTTTTCCGTTTCTGCCTGCTGGATCAGCGATCATTTTTGAATCCATATCTTGATGTGGCGGCACTAACGGCCTTTTGTTTGATTCTTTTTTTCTTTATCAATACAGCATTTATGCGAAGGCTGCGAGAACAGTATTAAGTTATTACGTTCTTTTAACCTGCTAATATTCCGGACACAGAGAAAGCCGTTGACGAAAAGACCTTTCCAAACTTTAACAGGATTCGAAAAGAAATAGAATTTATCGAAACTTCACAAAGACGGGATTGGATACCAGGATGCCGTAGCCGGTCAAATCCATGCGATAGTAAATTTTTTCGCCCGGCTGGTGGTATTTATCCTTAAAATCGATTTCCATGGGAAGTTTTCCGCTGAATGTTTCGATTAGTTTTCCGGACCGGATCAGGCGGACTTTTACATGGTTTTCAGCCGGTTTTTTGAGCGCCAGCGAGATGTGGATGTGCGGGGGGCGTTTAAGTCAATCTCCCCGCCCAATGTTGCCTTGTCTCCGGAACCGTCGGCGGAAACCGAAAAGTCTTTGAGAAGGATCTGCTGGGGATAGCTGGTCTGGCTGGCATACATCCTGCCTCCCTTCAGGGCGGCCAGAATGTCGGCCTTGGTTTTCCGGTGAACCAGGAAAACGGTTGGAAAATCCCCCAGCTTCTGGCCGGATTCGCCGTCTTTATGAAAATCGGCGGTTGCGATGCCCCACACCGGCCGCTGTCTTTTACCCGCGCAGTAGTCTTGCAAGACGCGGTCCCAGTGATTGCCCGGCTCGGTTGCGGTGATGCTGTCTCCATAGACCGCCGCAAACCCGGTATAGCCGCGGGATTGTTCCAGCACCTCCGGGTGGGGCGCGGTATGAACATAAACCGGGCCCAGCTTTCTGACGCCCGACTTCGTTTCAGGGTAATTCCAGAAGGTAAAGCCGTCCTTCGAATTCACGTAATCAATCAGGAGCTGGTAGGGGGCAATCCCCTGGTTGCCGTCGTACTGGCTGAAAGGCGTGCTTCGGAACGGATGGGCGTCGATCATCCCCAACAAACAGACCGCGCTGACGAGAATGCCGCAGGTTCTGAAAAAGCCTTTTTCCTTCATCAGGAAAAAACCGAGAATAAAAGCGATGAAAAACAGGAAAATTCGCGGCAGATTGCGATAGAGATACCGGTTTGAAAAACCGTTATGGATTACGGGAAGGTTCCGATAGTCTTCCGGCTTTTCCATGCCGATTGTCAGCAGACGCTTTTCATGGTCATGGGCGGTCAGATTTTTCGACAAGAAAGACCCTTCCCAGTAATAGAAGGGGGTCGATTCCGATCCCGGAATCAGGATCATATCCGGATAGGTCTTCGCGGCCTTCTCCACGTCGTCGAGATAGTTATCGGCGCCCTTGCGGTTGATGGAATTCAACTCGACCTTTTTTTTCAGGATATTTCTAAAAGGGAAGACGCCGTATTCCATTGCCAGACGATCATGGTCGTTCAGGACCAGAACCTCGATTCCTCTTTGCTTTGCCAGCCGGGCCAGGCTGGTCACATCGTAGATCCCGTCGCTGTAAATCGTGCGCGTGTCAATCACCCCGGTAATTTGCTGATAAGGGGCACGATCTCCTTCGGCCGCGTTGCCAGGCGTCTGTAACAGCGGTGCGGCCAGAGGGGGCTGATTTGATACGGCGGCGATTGCCGGGGAATTAAACAGGGGAAACGCCAATAGGAATAGCAGCAGGATCGACCCGAATCGCATGAGTTGCACCTTACGGAATGATAACCGTACTGTTAACATTAAATGAGGGGTCGGGGTTTTTTTCAAACGCTGCCCGGTCCGTGCGGGGACTGCGCCCTGGAGCCGTAACCATTTGTTTCGAAGCATTATCGCACGGCAGCGATCCCTCTCAAGTTCAATTAAGCCAGCCCCAAAGGCGGACGTTATAAAACTCCCCGCCCTTTCAATTAAATAAATGTTTTGTCGTTCATATTATCGGAAATATGAATTCCGATCAACCTTTATATGCCTTGACAGGCCGCCTGAATAAGTTTAAAAACAAACCCTTTAAATGCGCAGCCGATTGTTATAGGATTCGGCATTAATCTGAAGGATCCCGATACTCTGATCGGTTAATTTCTAAATTCATTGCAACCATCAATGCAGCCTAATCTCAACACACCCATATCTGAACACCGTCCGGGCTGGTGGATTCCGGCCGGCGCGCCGCCGGAACCGGGGATCGAAATGATCCGGGCGGCAATTATCCGTGTGAATGAGCCCCTGCTCGTCATCGACCTGAACGGCCAATTGGCCCTGGGCCGCGGGGGGACGGTGAGCTTCGAACAAACTCAACCGACGGGAATCGCGGGATATCCGGTACAGGCTTTTGTTCCGGCGCTTCATCCGGGACAGCTGGGGGCTTCAACTTTCAGGCAACGATATCGTCTTCAGTACAACTATGTCGTCGGCGCCATGGCAAACGGCATCACATCGGTGGAAATGGTGACGGCGGCCGGCCGTGCCGGCATGATGGGATGCTTCGGGGCGGCCGGTCTGAACCTTGCTGAAATCGATACGGCCATTCACAGGCTTCAGCAAAACCTGCCGGAGCTGCCTTTCGGCTTTAATCTGATCTTCAGCCCCAATGAGCCGCATCTGGAAGCTGCGGTGGCGGATCTCTACCTGAAGCGGGGGATCCGCCTGGTGAGCGCATCGGCTTACATGGATATGACCCTGCCCCTGGTGCTGTATCGCGTTAAGGGAATCCATCGGGACAGCGGGGGCCGGATTATCTGCCCCAACCGCGTGATTGCCAAGGTCTCCCGGGTCGAAGTGGCCCGCAAATTTTTTTCCCCGCCGCCTCCCAAACTGCTGCAGGTGCTGCTGACTAAAAACCTGATTACCCGTGAAGAGGCGGAGCTGGCGGCGAATGTTCCCATGGCTCAGGATCTCACGGCGGAAGCAGACTCCGGCGGCCATACCGACAACCGGCCGGCCCTGGCGCTCCTGCCCACCATGCTGGCCCTGCGGGACGAACTGTCGGAGAAGCATCGCTACCCGGAGCCGATCTGCGTCGGACTCGGCGGCGGCATTGCCACGCCGGAAGCAGCGGCGGCCGCTTTCGGCATGGGGGCTGCCTATGTCCTGACCGGCTCGGTCAACCAGGCCTGCACCGAGTCCGGCACGTCCGGGACCGTGCGGCAGATGCTGGCGGAAGCCGGCCAGGCCGATGTGGTCATGGCGCCGGCGGCCGACATGTTCGAGCTGGGAGTAAAGGTGCAGGTGCTGAAAAGGGGAACGCTGTTTCCCTTCCGGGCTGCCAAGCTCTATGATCTATATCAGGGCTATAGTAGCCTTGATGCGATTCCGGCCAAGGAACGCGAAATTCTCGAACGCGATTATTTCCGCTGCCGATTCAGCGAGGAATGGGAACAGACCCAGGCGTTTTTCCAACAGCGCGATCCCCGGCAGATCGAGCAGGCCGAAAAGGACCCCAAACACAAGATGGCCCTGGTGTTTCGTTCCTATCTGGGGCGATCTTCTTCCTGGGCCAACAGCGGAGACCCAACCCGCAGGATGGACTATCAGATCTGGTGCGGCCCTTCCATGGGGGCATTCAACGAATGGACTCGGGGAACGCTTCTGGCCGGCCCGGAAAACCGAACTACCGTAACGGTTGCCATGAACCTTCTGTTGGGGGCGGCCGTTAAAACCCGCTGCAACTGGCTGCGCTGCCAGGGAGTCAGCCTGCCGCCCGCGGCCGAACACTTTGCGCCCATGAAACTTTCGGAGATCAGTGATATTTTGGAGTCCGGGACGTTGACTGGTTGTTAATCCTCTATGACAAGTCTTTCTTTTGACACCCGTTTAGTTGTCACCCCTCGGCTGGTTCATCCCTGAATGTATGTCGGTTTACAGATGCTTTTCACCCTTTTGTGTGAATTTTACATGCACGACGAGGGAAGATTGCGGCCGCCAAAATCCGGCCGCCATTTTTTTAACTATTTAAAATTGTTACAAATTTGTCGTGAACGGCAGAGATGTTCAGCACTTTTGCGCACTGCCAGGCATGCGGAGGAGGGATGGCTTGTCCTTCCGGGATAACGGTGTCACAGATGAATTCCCGGTTGACGGAAAATCCTCTGTAGTCGGTCTGGTCGGTATTGATGATCCCGCGGATAATATAATTGAATTCGTAGAAACCATTGGCCGGTTCGGCGAGCGCTTGAATGAATATCTGATAGGCCCGGATCAGGTTTTGGACGTCCGGGTTTTGAGCTGATTGAACCGGGTCAAAGAAAAATCCCTTCCGGACCAGCCAATCGTGCAGGTCTTTTAGAATCTGCTTAGATTCCGGTATGGTATATTTCAGATCGCCGATCAGGTGTCCCCCCAGATAGACGGTAAAGGCATCTGCCGGATTATACTGGCGGGCATAACCGGACTGCAATCCGCCAAGAGGATCCGGAGAAAGCAGATCACGCGACCAGCGCTTCCACTTTGCCAGATTAATTCCTAATTTTTCAGACAGTTCCCGGTTGGTGTAGAATTTAATCATGAGGGTTCCTTGTTGATATATTGATATATCACCATATCAACCTAAAAATTTATCGTCAACAACTTGCAAATAATTTTTTTATGGATTATAGAAAAAAATTCTAAAGCTTATAAATTGAACCGAATGCGATACCTTCAAAATGTCTAAGACGCTTCAGAAAAATCCAGATATGAACCCGGTCGAAAGCTCCATTGCCATCATCGGCATGGCCTGCTTTTTTCCGAAGTCGTCCGATCTTAAGGGATACTGGAAACTTCTGTTCCAGGGTGAAGATGCCATCAGCGTCGTTCCCGAATCACACTGGTCGATTCATGACTATTTCGACGCCGATCCCAAACGACCCGATCACGTGTATTGCAAACGCGGCGGGTTTCTTCCCCCGGTCCTTTTTGATCCGGTGGAGTTCGGAATTCCGCCGTCGGCATTGGAAGCCACCGATACGTCCCAGCTGCTGGCACTGGTTGCCGCCAAACGGGCGCTGACGGACGCCGGCTACGGAGACGGACGGGATTTCAACCGGGAGCGCACCAGTGTGGTTCTGGGGGTCACCGGGACCCAGGAGCTCGTCATTCCCCTGAGCACCCGCCTGGGCCATCCGGTATGGCGCCGGGCGCTGACGGCGGCCGGTCTATCCAGCGCTAAAACCGAAGAGATCATACAAAAGATTTCCGATTCCTATGTTTCCTGGCAGGAAAATTCGTTTCCCGGACTCCTGGGGAATGTCGTTGCCGGCAGGATATCCAACCGGCTGGACCTGGGAGGAACCAACTGCGTGGTGGATGCCGCCTGCGCCAGTTCCATGAGCGCCATCCATCTGGCCGTCATGGAACTGATCTCCGGCCGCAGCGACATGGTGATCACCGGCGGCGTGGACACGCTTAACGATATTTTCATGCACATGTGTTTTTCCAAGACCCAGGTCTTGTCTCCCACGGGTGACGCCCGGCCTTTTTCCAAGAATGCCGACGGAACCGTACTGGGCGAGGGCATCGGCCTTTTAATTCTCAAGCGGCTGCCGGACGCGGAAAAAGACGGCGACAGAATTTATGCCGTAATCCGGGGTATGGGGTCCTCCAGTGACGGTAAATCCCAGAGCATTTACGCCCCCCGGGCGGAAGGACAGGCCAAGGCGCTGCGAAGCGCCTATCGCAGCGCCGGGATTGAACCAGGCTCGATTGAGCTGATGGAAGCCCACGGCACCGGCACCAAGGTCGGGGACCGCGTTGAATTCGAGTCCCTGAGCCAGGTGTTTGCCGGGGCCGGTGAAAATGGCGCTACCTGTGCGCTGGGTTCGGTGAAATCCATGATCGGCCATACCAAGGCAGCGGCCGGTGCAGCCGGAATGATCAAGACCGCGCTGGCATTGTACAACAAGGTGCTGCCCCCCACCCTTAAGGTGGAAGAACCCGACCCCAGCCTGAATTTGGCCCAGGGGCCGTTTTATTTAAACACCCTCAGCCGACCGTGGCTTTCCCGTAAAGTGCATCCCCGCCGGGCCGGCGTCAGCGCTTTTGGATTCGGCGGCAGCAACTTTCATGCGGTTCTGGAAGAATATCGGCCGGAGAAACCGGAAGTTTCCTGGGATGGGTCCATGGAAATTTTCGCTCTGTCAGCCTCGACCCGACAGCAGCTCGTTCAAACACTGGAAACCCTGAAAGCCGAGCTGGATGCGGCGCTTGCGGACAACGAACTGGTTGCCGCCGCCGCCCGGAGCCGGGCCGGATTCAACGCCCGGGCGCCCCACCGGCTGCTGGTTGTGTTCGACCGCAGGGAGGAAAGGGTCGAAGGGCTTTCCAAGCGTTTTGCCCGCGCCATGGAGATGCTGTCCGATCCCAAGACCCCGGAGCGGGTCCCGGCGCTGATGAACCTGCCGGATGTGTATTACGGCGGTCCCGAAACAAAAGAGGGGGGAGACGGAGGGAAAATCGCCTTTGTTTTTCCGGGGCAGGGGAGTCAATATGTGGGGATGGGCCGCGATCTGGTCTGTCTTTTCCCGGAAGCGTTGGGCGCCCTTGAAAGCGCCAATCAGAAATTTCCCGGACCTGGCCGCCTGAGCGACTTTATCTATCCAGCGCCGGCATTTACGGACAGCGAACGGCAGGAGCAGGAAACGCTGCTGCGCCGGACGGAGATCGCCCAGCCGGCAATCGGCGCCGTCAATCTGGCGATGCTCAATATTGTCCGGCGTTTCGGACTGGAACCGGATGCAACCTGCGGACACAGCTTCGGTGAATTGTCCGCCCTGTGCGCGGCCGGATGGATCGATCCGGAAATGCTGTTTGAGGCGGCAATTGCCCGGGGCAGATTCATGGCCGCAGCAGCCGGCGGCAATGAGCGCAACAAACCGCAGGGTGCCATGCTGGCGGTAAGCGCGCCGCTGCCGAAGCTCGAAAAACTGATTGAAGGCCTTTCCGGGGTGGTCCTGGCAAACCGCAACAGCCATACCCAGGGAGTTTTGTCCGGACCGGTCGATGCCGTAGACGCTGCTGAAAAAAAATGCATTGAAGCGGGTTTTAAAACCCGCAGGCTGCCGGTATCAGCGGCTTTTCACAGTCCCCTGGTTCAGGCGGCGCAGGAACCGTTCCGGCAGGTTTTGGCATCCCTGAAGATGACTCCCGGCCGGACGCCGGTGTATTGCAACAGCACGGCGGCGCCTTTTCCCGAGGACGCTGAAACGGTAAAGGACCTGATCGCCGCCCAGATTGCCCGACCGGTGGATTTCGTAAATGAAATTGAAAATTTATATCGGGCAGGCACCCGTACCTTTCTTGAAATCGGGCCCAAGACCGTTCTGACCGGATTGATTCAGACGATCTTAAAAGATCATCATGATATTGAGGCGCTTTCCCTGGATGCTTCCGCCGGAAAACGCTCCGGCGGGGCGGATCTTGCCCGGACCCTGTGCCGGCTGGCGGCCGCCGGGCACCCGGTGGACTTTACGCAGTGGGAAGGGCCGGTTTCCGCAACACCCAGGCCGCGTATGCCCGTTTCGATCCTGGGGGCCAATTTTAAACCCCAGCAGATGGAAAACCCTGCGCCGGCCAAAATCCGGCAGCGTCAGCATCAGGATCAACATGTAACCCCCCCCCAGCAAAATATTACCGGGGGCGAAAGCCCCCTGCGCGTGATACAGGAACCCATGGATAAAGAAAAACAGAAAGATCCGGTTTTTATCAACCATACGTTTAATGTCCTTCAGGAGGGACTCCGGTCGATCCAGGCCCTGCAGGCCAGAACCGCCGAGGCCCATCAGAAATTTCTGGAAACCCAGGCGGAAGCCAGCCGGGCCCTGCAGAAAATGATGGACAGCACCCGTCGCCTGACTGAAGCGGCCTTGGGAATTCCGGCCGGAGTAGAAATCGAGCCGATTCGGCCTTCGGAAATCAATTCCGATTTGGCGCACACGGCTGCCGGTGCGATGAATCCTGCCCCGGATCCCGGCAAACAGAATAAACAAAATTTAACCATCGGGGAAAATCATGCCCCCGCTCCTGCGGCCGCGATCGCGAAGGCTTTCTTAAAGAACGAACCGGCCCATCAGCCCCCGGCCGTTTTGGCAGACAGGGCAATTGAACCCCGGAACGATCGGGATGCTGAAAACGTGAGATGCCGGGGAAATCAAAAGATTCGCGAGACCCTGCTGGCGGTGGTGAGCGAGCTGACCGGCTATCCCGCAGAGATGCTGGGCCTTGAGATGGACATTGAAGCGGACCTGGGGATCGATTCCATCAAGCGGGTGGAAATACTTTCCACCCTGGAAGAGCGTCTGCCGGGCCTGCCGCCGGTCTCGCCCGAGCTGATGGGGCGTCTCAAGACCCTTTCCCAGATCGTTGCGTATTTTGTCGCAGACGGCGGGATGGAAGAAAAACCCCCGGAGCCGGCGACGGCCATCCCCCAGGGGGAAACACGCCTGTCCGGACGCGCCGTATCGGATCCCCGGGAAAGACCGGCGGATGATTCCGACGGCATCCAGAGAAAAGTTGTCAGGGTGATGGAATCATCCTGTGGAGCCCGCAGGGAAATGACCCTTGCGCCGGACCGCCGGGTCTATATCACCGAGGATTCGGCCGGCCTGGCAACCGCCCTGCTGCGTGAGTTCAAGGGAAGGAATATTTCGGCCGCCGTCATTGCCCGGGATGAACTTCGGAATCCAACGGCCCTGGAACAGGCCGCCGGCCTGATCCTCGTGGCAAGCCCCGACGCGGACATGCCTCCCCGGGAAATTGCGGACGCATTTTTTCTTTCCCAGTCCCTGGCTTCGGAACTGATGGCGTCCGCCCAAAGGGGCGGTGCGTTTTTTGCTTCGATCACCCGCCTGGACGGCGCCTTTGGATTCAATGGCAGAGGCGTGAGCACTCCTTTGCAGGGGAGCCTGGCAGGGCTCGTGAAAACCGCCGCCATCGAATGGAAGGGCGTGCATTGCCGTGCGCTGGATATCGCCCCCCAATGGCAGCGCAATGATGAAATCGCCGCTGCCGTTGCAGGAGAACTTCTGTACGTCGAAGACCGCGCTCCGGTTGAAATCGGACTCAACCGGCATCAGCGCTGCAGCCTGCCGCTTTGCCCGGAGCCCCTTCCTCAAAGGCCGAACGGCGCCATCGATCTGGCTCCCGGCGATGTCGTGGTGATCAGCGGCGGCGCCAGGGGGGTTACGGCGATTGCAGCCGAAGCCCTGGCGCGTCAGGCCAAGCCGACCCTGGTGCTCTTGGGCCGGTCGCCCCTACCGACCCCGGAACCGGAATGGCTGGGGAAGGAATCCGATGAGACCGCCATCAAGAAGGCAATCATCAAAAATGAATTCAGCGGCTCACTCCCGTCTCCCGCCCAGGTCGAAAAGGAATTTCAGAAGCTGACGGCCAATCGGGAAATCGCCGAAACCCTTGCGAGATTAAGATCCTGCGGCGCGGTGGTCCATTACCATTCCGTCGATATCCGTGATCGGAAAGAAGTGCTGAAGCTGTTTACCGGAATCCGCTCGTCCTGCGGACCGGTTACGGCGATTATACACGGGGCCGGAGTTCTGGAAGACCGCCTGATCACGGATAAAACCCGCCGGCAGTTCAGCCGGGTCTTTGATACCAAGGTTCAGGGACTGCAGAATATCCTTGAGGCTGTTAAAGGAGAATCGCTCAAATATCTGGTCTTGTTTTCATCGGTCGCCGCGCGCATGGGAAACCGGGGGCAGGCCGACTATGCCATGGCCAACGAAGCCTTGAACAAGCTCGCCCGCCACGAATCCGCCGCGCGTCCGGACTGCCGGGTTGTTTCCATCAACTGGGGTCCCTGGGACGGCGGCATGGTCTCGCCCGCGCTCAAGCGTGAATTTGCCCGTAAAAATATTCCGTTGATTCCTCCCCAAACCGGCGCCGGTTTTCTGCTTTCTGAAATGGCCGCCGGAGCGGATTCGGCTGTTGAAGTGGTCATCGGTGCGGAGCTGAACCCGCCGGCAGCGGCGGAATCTGGATCGGACCAGCCGTTTTCAACCCTTCATCCGGCCGACCTGGCATTGACCCTGAAACGCGAGGTCGACGTGGAAAACCTGCCGATCCTGACATCCCATATCCTGGACGGCAAGCCGGTGGTTCCGTTTGCCCTCATGGCGGAATGGTTCGGTCACGGAGCGCTGCATGAAAACCCGGGTTTGTCGCTGCTGGGGATTGATGACATGCGGCTGATGAAGGGAATCCGTCTGGATCGCCAAAAACATCTGATTCGCCTGTTTGCCGGAAAGGCCCGCAAGGACAAGTCGGTTTATGAGGTAGACGTGGAGCTTCGGGACGGGGTTAAGGATAATGTGGACGTGATTCACTCCAGGGCGAAAGCGATCCTGGCGGAGGCGTTTTCCGCACCGCCCCGCTACGCGATTCCAGAGGCCCTGACGACCCGAAATTATGGCAGAACCCGGGAAGAAGTTTACGAAAAAATCCTTTTTCACGGGTATGACCTGCACGGGATCAGGGAGATAACGAGCTGTGCATCCCAAGGGATGCTGGCCCGGATTTCAACCGCCCCTCCGCCTGAAAGATGGATGAAAGATCCTTTTCGCAGCCGCTGGATCGCAGACCCGCTGGTCCTGGATTGCGCGTTTCAGATGGCAACGGTCTGGTGCTTCGAGGAAAAAGGGTTTGTTTCCCTTCCCAGTTATTATGCCCGCTATCGGCAGTACCGTAAATCCTTCCCCACCGAAGATGTGACGGCGGTTCTTGAGGTGACCGAAGCATCGAATCACAAAATGAAAGGCGATTTTACCTTTCTGGATGCGGGCGGGGTGGTGATCGCCCAGTTGCAGGGATATGAAGCGGTGATGGATGGTTCCCTGTTCAAGGCGTTTAAGCCGCAGCTGGCGGCAACCGCATAGCTTGAGGAAAGGGGTCGGATTTCAGCGGTCAGGGACAGGATCGATTCTATTTCGATATCCTAACCCTGATCCCCCGATCCCCGCCGCCGATCCTTCCGAATGTCTGCAAGCCGGACAAATCCTTCAATTGTGCGTAAATATTTCTCTTGGCAGCCCACTAAATCCACATTGATATTGCAAAATATGCCCGGCTCATATAAGGCTGGAATGCAAAAACAAACCTCGTGATACCCCCCCGGAGAATAAGGCCATGGATGATACAATCGATCTGATCGCCCGAAAAATTCTATCGGGCGGTCGCAACCTTGTTTTTACCGGCGCCGGCATATCCACTGAAAGCGGCATTTCCGACTATCGCAGCAAAGGGGGCATCTGGGACAAATTCCGGCCGGTTTTCTTCGATGAATTCATGTCTTCAAGGGAATCCCGAATCGAATACTGGCGGCGCAACTCCGAGCTTTATCCCACCCTGATCAATGCCAGGCCCAACCCCGGCCATGCGGCCATTGTAGATCTTTTTCAGATGGGTCTGGTGGAGACCGTCATTACCCAGAATATTGACGGACTCCATCAGGAATCGGGTTTGCCCGGCGACGCCGTCATTGAACTGCACGGCAGTGCCCGCCGGGTTCGCTGCATGCACTGCGGCAAACTGTCCTCCCTTGAAGCGGCCCAGGAGCGGGTTGCCTCCGGCGATCCGGCGCCGGAATGCGAATGCGGCGGATATTTGAAACCGGATACCATTTCATTCGGCCAGGCCATGCCGGTGGAGGCGGTCCAGAAGGCCGCCGCCTTGTCGAAGGGCTGCAATTTTTTCATGGTGGTGGGATCGACCCTGCTGGTGCAGCCGGCGGCCCTGATGCCGCAGTACGCCAAAGAGAGAGGCGCGTTTCTGGTCATTGTCAACCTGTCCGAAACTCCCTGCGATGCAGTCTGTGACGTCCTGATCAAAGGGAAGGCCGGCGAGGTTCTGCCCCGGGTCGTCGATTCGGTCAAGCGCCTGCGGGCAGGCGCCAAATAGAAACCCGACAGTCATACAGGAGCGGCAAATGAAGGAGATCAGCGGGTCCAGCAACCGGATTCTGGATATTAATCTTTCCAGTTGGACGGCGCATACATTCCAGGTCGACGAAACCGATCGCAGGATGTTTCTCGGCGGAAAGGGGCTGGGATTAAAATACCTGTATGATCGACTCGCACCGGGAGTTGATCCCCTGGGCGCTGAAAACATTCTGGCGTTCATGATGGGCGCCCTGATGGGTACGGGGGCGCCCTGCAGCGGAAGGTTCGCGGCCCTTACGAAATCACCGCTCACCGGCATCCTGCTGTCTTCTTCCTGCGGCGGTCCCTTCGGCATGGCCCTGAAGACCGCCGGTTATGACGGGCTGATAATTTCCGGAAAGTCCGGCAAACCGATTTATATCCATATCGATTCCGATGGGGCTGAATTCAGAGACGCTTCGGCGCTTTGGGGTAAAGACACCCGGGAGACGCAAGACGATCTGGATTTGTCGAGGCATGACGGCGCCCTTGTGATCGGTCCGGCCGGAGAGAACCGGGTTCTGTTTGCCAATATTGCCACCGGCCACCGCTTTCTGGGGCGCGGCGGCATGGGCGCGGTGATGGGATCGAAAAATCTAAAGGCCGTCGTCGCCCGCGGCAACGCCTATAAAATCGTTCCCAGGGACCCCGTGACATTCGGTCGCGTATCCCGTAAAGCCACCCGTTTTATCAACGTCAACCCCTTTACGGGCGATTCGTACCGCAAATACGGCACCAGCGCAAATGTCGCCTACAGCAACCGGAGCGGCATTCTGCCCATCGACAACTTCCGCCGCGGACAGAGTGACCAGGCCGAGGCGGTCTCCGGAGAGCGCATGCGGCAGAAATATAATACCCGCCCCAGCACCTGTCAGCCCTGCACGATTCTCTGCGGCCACCGCGGAACTTATGCCGACGGCAGCGTTCATCAGATCCCGGAATATGAAACCGTCGGGCTTCTGGGGACCAATCTGGGTATTTATGACACGGACCGTATCACGCAATGGAACGATATCTGCGGCCGCATGGGGATGGATACCATCTCCGCCGGCGGGACCCTGTCCTGGCTGATGGAGGCCGGTGAAAAAGGGCTGCTGCAGACGGACCTCAGGTTCGGATCGCCGGAAGGGGTGGGGCGGGCGCTGGAAGACATCGCCCGCCGGCGGGGCCGGGGCGATGAACTGGCCGACGGGTCCCGCCGTCTGGCTCAGAAATACGGCGGCGAAGCGTTCGCCATCCACGTGAAAGGGCTTGAACTGGCGGCCTATGATCCCCGGGGGGCATGGGGCCAGGGGCTGGCATATGCCGTGGCCAACCGGGGCGGCTGCCACCTGTCGTCCACCATCTTTCCGCTGGAGGTGATTTTCGGTTTTCTGAATCCCTACACCGCCCGGGCCAAGGCCCGCTTCGTGATATTTTTTGAAAGCCTTTATGCCGCCGTCAATTCGCTGCACACCTGCCTGTTTACCACCTTTGCCTACGTGCTGGAGCCGCCGCTGGTGAAATTTACGCCCAAGCCGCTGCTGGGTTTCCTGATGCAGCATCTGCCCGTCGTGGCGATCAAACTCATGGATTTCAGGATTTTCAGCAAACTGTATGCGTCCGTTACCGGCACCCGCCTGTCGCAGTGGGAACTGCTGAAGATCGGCGAGAGAATCCATGTCTTGGAACGCTGGATGAACACCCGGGAGGGAATTTCGCGCAAGGACGATACCCTGCCGCTGCGCTTTCTGCGGGAGGGGAGGGATTGCGATCCGGACGGCCGTACGGTTCCCATCGAAAAGATGATCGACACCTATTACCGGCTCAGGGGATATGACGCCAACGGGATCCCCCTGGCGGAAACATTAAAACGGCTGGGGATTTCACCTCACCCGACCGGTTCAGAGGCGGAAATCATCCGTGGATCCAAACGACCGTCGCCCCCGCCCAAGCGGATCAAGAAAGCGCTTGTCAGGCTGGTACTCTTTGTCCTGGGGCGGGCGCTGCAGTCGGCCTCAAAACTTGATGCTGCCATTCAAGCTGAGATCGCCAAGTGGCCGGAAGGATTTTCAGCCATGTTCAAGGTTTTGCCGCGGGGGCCGCGGATGGGATTCATAAAAACAAAGGAGGGACACCTGGCCTACAAGGGGGCCGCCCTTCGGGAAGACGCGGCGGATATGATCATTTTCTTTAAGAACCTGGAATGCGCTTTTCTGGTCTTTACCGCACGGATGGGAACGGTCCAGGCGTTTGCGGAACATCGCATGAGCCTGAAAGGGGACATATCCCTTGCCATGTCCCTGACGCGCTGCCTGAACATCGTGCAGACCTATCTGTATCCGGTTCTGATCGCCAGAACCCTGATCAAGCGGGTCCCCAGGATCCCGCTGTTGAAAAAACTGGGATACCGGTTGTTTATCTATGCGATCGGGATACCGTTTGGAATATAATGGTTCAGTCGGACGTTTTTGAACGCTTTAATTATTCATCAAAGTAGGTTGGAGATCGTCAAAAGGGTCCAAGGGTTCGAGGGAGCAAGGGCTCAAGTGAAAGGAATGTTAAGCCATTTGTCAAAAAACAACACGTGAACCCTTGATTCCCAGAAATCTTGCCCATTTTTTCTGACAAGGCATACACCAACAGCAAGCCTGCAATTTTTTATTTATATCAAGGAAGGTGCCCATGTTGCCGTCATATTACGAATTTTACAGTCCGGTTAAAATTATTTCAGGCATGAAAGCGCTGGACAATCTGCCTTATGAGCTGGAACAGCTGGGCGCATCGCGCCCGCTGATCGTATCGGATCGGGGGGTATCGGACGCCGGCCTGGTCGAATTCGTCATTGATGCCTTTAGCGAGTCGGCGGTCTCCATCGGCGCTGTTTTTGACGCTGTCCCGCCGGACTCGTCGCTCCAGGCGGTTAGGGAAGCCGCTGTCGCTTTTCGCGCCAACGGCTGCGATTCCATCGTGGCGGTGGGCGGCGGTTCGGTCATCGATACCGCCAAAGGGGCCAATATCGTTATTACCGAAAAATCGGACGACCTTGCCCGGTTTGCCGGCGCCGAACTCCTGAAGAAACCGATGAAACCCCTGGTGGTGATCCCGACAACCGCCGGAACCGGGTCGGAGGTGACGCTGGTCACCGTCATAAAGGACACGGCCCGAAACGTTAAGATGGCCTTTACGTCCTATCACCTGATGCCCAAGGCGGCGATCCTGGATCCGCGCATGACCCTGACCCTGCCGCCCCGGATCACGGCGGCCACCGCCATGGATGCACTGACCCATGCAATTGAAGCCTATATCTGCCTGCAGAAAAATCCTGTCAGTGATGCCTTTGCGTTTTCCGCCATCGAACTGATCCGCGACAACCTAATCTATGTCGTCAAAGAGGGAAAGAATCCCGAGGGGCGCCTGGCCCTTCTCAACGCCGCCTGTCTGGCAGGGATCGCCTTTTCAAACTCCATGGTGGGAATGGTTCACGCCCTGGGGCACGCCTGCGGCGGGGTTGCCGGAATTGCGCACGGGGTTGCCATGAGCATCTTTCTGCCCCACGGGCTCGAGTACAACCGGCATAAGGCCGGCGATCGGATTGCCCGGCTGCTCCTGCCGCTGGCCGGCCCCCGGGTTTTCGCACAGACCCCGCCGGAAGAAATGATTTCCCAAAGCATTTCCGAAATCCGGCGGCTGCAGGAAGAATTGCACCGCCTGACGGGGCTCCCCCGAACCTTGAAGGAAGCGGGTGTCGCACCCGACCGGCTGGAACAGATCGCTGAAACGGCAATCGGCGACGGGTCGGTGGTGTTCAATCCCGAAGAAATGGACCGGGACGATGCCTTGAAGGTGCTGCAAAAGGCCTATCAATGAACGGGCTTCATGTTTTTACCAGCAATTATCTTGAGGTTCTGGCGGAACAGCTGGCCCGGGTTGTCCGAAAGCCGCTTTCCGACTCGTTTGCTCCCGAGGTCATCGTTGTCCAGAGCGGCGGCATGCAGCGCTGGGTTTCCATGGAAATCGCCCGACACAACGGCATTTGTGCCAACTGCCAGTTCCCGTTCCCCAATCGTTTTTTGGACGATCTTTTTTCCAGGATAAATCCCGATCTGCCGGAAACATCTCCCTTCGAACCCGGCGTTATGGCCTTTCGGATCATGCAGCTCCTGCCGCAATATATTGAAAATACTGAGTTTAGAAGCCTGAAGGACTACCTGGACAAGGACAGAAACAAACTGAAACTGTATCAGCTGTCCCGGAAAATTGCCGACACGTTTGATCAGTATCTGGTATTCCGGCCGGACATGATCTTCAACTGGGAAGGGGGCCAGGCAGCGCACTGGCAGGCGGTTTTATGGCGAAAGCTGGCCGCCGGCGGCGAAGCCCGTCACCGGGCGGCCTTAAGAAACGATCTGATCAGCTGGATCCGAAAACAGGTCCCCGGTATCCGGAACTTGCCGGAACGCTTATCGGTTTTCGGCATATCGTATCTTCCGCCTTTTCATCTTCAGACGCTTGCGGAAATATCCGGACGAGTTCCGGTATATCTTTTCCTGATGAATCCCTGCCGGGAATACTGGGCCGATATTGTCTCTGTTAAGGAGATGGTCCGGCTCCGACAAAAGTATACCGAAACCCGGGCCGATGGCGACATCGCCGACCTGCACCTGGAAAGTGGAAATCGGCTGCTGGCCTCGCTGGGAACCCTTGGTCGGGATTTTTTCGAACGCATCAGCGCCACGGATTTTACTCTCGCTGAACATTTCCGGGATCCCGGCCGTAGCACCCTGCTGCGCAGCATTCAGTCGGAACTGCTGAATTTAACTGAATCTTCGGCACCGGAAAATTCTACCCCCTGCGCTTTTGCATCCGATCGTTCGGTGCAGGTGCACTCCTGCCACAGCCCCATGCGGGAAGTAGAGGTGTTGTATGACCAGCTTCTCGATATGCTGGCGTCCGAACCGGGACTGATGCCCAAGGATATCGTCGTCATGACCCCCGATATTGAAGTCTATGCCCCTTATATCCAGGCGGTTTTTGACGTTCAAGACGAAACCGGCGTACGGATCCCCTTTACCATTGCGGATCGGAACCTGAAAAGAGAAAGCCGGGCAATCGAAGCCTTTCTGTCAATACTTGACTTGAAAAACAGTCGCTACGGCGCCGCCCGGGTATTGTCCCTGCTGGAGTTTGAGTCCGTCAGGGAAAAATACGGACTTTCGGAAACAGATCTGGAAACCGTTCTCCACTGGATCAACGAAACCCAGATCCGCTGGGGCCGCGACGGCGCCGATCGCAGTAAATTCGGCATCGAAGGCTTCCCGGAAAACTCCTGGCGACAGGGCCTGGACCGGCTTCTGCTGGGATATGCCATGCCCGGGAATGACACCCGCATGTTTAAGGGAATCCTGCCCTATGACGCCATTGAAGGTGGAAGCAGCCTGATACTGGGAAGGTTCCTGGAATTTACCGGGCAGTTGTTTCACTATGTCGAGATGCTGGATAATAATAAAAAATTAAGCAGTTGGGATTTATTATATAATGCATTGATTGATAAATTTATTCAACCCTCCGAAACAGTTGAAGGAGACATACAGATCCTTCGGAAGATTTTTAGGGAACTGACGGAAATCGAAACCCTTTCAGGAAATCACGACGAGGTTGATTTTGAAATCGTCCGGACGATGATTGATCAACGCCTGGAAAAGGAGAATTACGGGTACGGTTTTATTTCGGGCGGCGTGACCTTTTGCGCCATGCTTCCCATGCGGAGCATACCGTTTAAGGTCGTGTGTCTGATCGGGATGAACAGCGACAGCTTCCCCCGTGAAAACCGCCCCCTCGGCTTTGACCTGATCGCAAAAAATCCCAGGCCCGGGGACCGATCCCGGCGCAACGACGATAAGTACCTGTTTCTTGAAGCACTGATCTCCGCCCGTGAAAAGATTTACATCAGCTATATCGGACAAAACCTGCAGGACAACTCGCAGATGCCGCCTTCGGTTCTTGTGAGCGAATTGATGGATTATATCAACAGCGGTTTCGGCCTCAGCGAAGACCAGATCGTCACCCGCCACCCGCTCCAGGCGTTTTCCCCCGTTTATTTTGACGAAAAAGGCCGGTTTTTCAGTTATTCCGAAGAAAACCTGCAGGGGGCCATACTTCTGGTCGAAAAAACCGAAGACCGGCCGGAACCCTCCGGTTTTATTTCAGGCAATCTTCCGATCCAGCCGGAGGACGTCGACAAATGGAAACAGATCGACCTGAAGGAATTCTGTGAATTCTGGGCCCATCCGTCTAAATTTTTACTCCAGCGCAGGCTCGGCGTTTATCTTGCGGAAGAGACAGCGCTCCCTGAGGAGCATGAAAATTTTTACGTCGGACCCCTCGAGCGGTATGTAATCGGCCAAAGGATCGTCGAAGAGAAACTGTCCGGGATACAATCAAGCGACCTGCCGGCTCTGTTTAGGGCCCAGGGGCGCCTGCCGGTCGGAACGGCGGGACGGGTTGTCTTTCATCAGATGGAAAGCGAAGCGAAGGCGTACGTCGACAGGAGCAGGATTTACATGTCCGGGTCCTTTCTTGAGCCGCTGGATGTCCATATCGATCTGGACGGATTTCGCCTCACAGGCCGCCTGGAAGGGATATGCCCGACAGCAGGCTTGGTCCGTTTTCGTTATGCCAAGCTGCAGGTGAAATACCTGCTCAGTGGGTGGATACACCATCTGGTTTACAGCCTGACCCGTACAGAGCGATATCCCGTTGGAAGTTTTCTGGTATGCAAAGATGCGGTCTGGAAATTTGATCCGGTCTCAAGCTGCAGGCAAACCCTTTCGCGCCTGGTCCGTTTTTATTGGACAGGGCTGTCTGCCGCCTTTCATTTTTTTCCCGAGACCTCTTTCACATATGCCCGGCAGCTCTTGGAGAAAAACAAAACCAGGACGGCGGCATTGGCCGCCGCACGGCGGGTGTGGACGGGCAGCGATTTCAACCGGGGCGAAGGTGAAGACCCTTATATAAACCTTCTTTTCAGGCACATCGATCCGTTTGACGATCGGTTTCATGAAGCGGCCATATCGGTATTCGAGCCTGTTTTCCAATACACCCGTGAAGATCAATAATGATACATAATTCAGTGGGCGGGGAGTTTTTCACGTGTTGGATAGTCCGCCCGGGGACAGCCCCGCAGGAGCCGTAACTATTCTATCGAATCAGGACTGCGCGGCAGCGATCCCGCTCACGTTCCGTTGAATAGTCGAATCGGCCGTCATTCGCAGGAATTGAATGCATGATTCGGGCAATCCCTTTTAAAATCATTCTATTGTTTCTGCTCCTAACGGCCGGGGCGGGCTGCGCCGGCAGGTATTTTCATGCTGCCGGACCAGAGACGCCCTCGGTCTCCCCTTACAGTCTGCGGCAGTGGCCCTATGAGGAGTACTGGGCGGGAATTGTTTTCAACGGCGCCAAGATCGGATTTTCATATGTGGCCGTCTCACAGCCCGATAATACTGCAGCGGTCTTTGCGATCGAGTCCGAGGCGTTTTTCCGCATCCGGTTTTTAATGTTGGATAAAAAAGTAATCCTTAAGTCATTTGACCAGGTGGGGGCCGACCTGTCCCTCAAGCGTTTTGTCTACGATTACGTTCTGGATGAAAACACGCTGCAGTTGACAGGCGGGGTTGTTGACGGCCGGCTGGAGGTGGAAGGCTTTTTGCGCGGACAGACATTTCGGCAGTCCTTTGAACTGGAGGGAAAACTCTATCCCACCAGCGCGCTGGGCTTATATCCGGTTCTGCAGGGACTTGCGGTGGGCCGCAAGCATCGCTACAACGTCTATGACGGCCAAACCCGGACCATCGCTCCTGTGGAACAGGAAGTGCTGGCGTATGAAACCAGTGACCTTTTTGAAGGCGCGGCTTTCAAGGTCCGCACCAGGCTTCACGGTCAGGAAGTTCTCAGCTGGATCGACAAGCAGGGAAAACCGCTGCTGGAAATGTCTCAGGGCGGCGTCATTATTTCCTATCTCGAAAAAAAGCGCGACGCCCAGAAATATCTGACCCAGGCCGCCATCAACAAAGATGAAAACCTGCTGAACTACAGCTTGATAAAAACCGACCTCAAGGGATACGCTCCGGAGCAGGCCGCTTCCCTGGATGTCGTAATATCCATTGCCGGCGCAGACTTCACCCTGCCGAGCGACGAGCGTCAACAATGCGTATCACATGCAAACGGTCAGTTCTGCCGGATTCGCACCGCAGCCCCAACAACCCGTTTCCCGACGAAACCTGCGGAAGATCCCAATCGTTTTTTAAATCCGAGCATTGTCATTCCCAGCCAACATGAACACATCCGAAATACGGCCGCTGAGATTGCGTCCACAGGCAGCAATCCGTTTGAAAGGGTTGGGCTGCTGATGGACTGGATCAGACGGAACATCCGGCAGGATGCTGCGGACGTGTTTTCCGCACTGGATGTTCTTGAGGGTAAAAAAGCCGAGTGCCAGGGGCATGCCTATCTATATACCGCTTTCGCACGATCTCTTGGCATTCCTTCGCGGGTTGTCAATGGAATCGTATATTCACTGTTTTATCAGGGATTTTTATATCACACCTGGGCTGAAAGCCTTTTGGACGGACAGTGGGCGGCGGTAGACCCCACCTTCGGGCAGTTGCCGGCCGATGCCACCCACATCAAGCTCATCGAAGGGGAAATGCCGGCGGACCTGCTGCCGCTGGTTCATCTGATCGGTAAGGTTAAAATGGAAATTGTCGCCGTTAATAATCCATAGAAGCGATACTGACCCCAGGGGCCGGGCTTGATTTTTTAAGAAAATAGGGTAGAATTAATTCAAAGCCTTTAGAGGAACAGCATGTTTTTTTCTTCATGGTGTCGGGATTCTCAGGTATGGGCAGGCGCTTATCCTCAGGATTCAGGCCCAGATGAAAGCCCGACGGCGGATAAAAGTTTTGTATTTGAGCAACTTATAATCTTTTAAACAAAGGAGGTTTATAATGCCCAGATACGAATTCATTTGTGAGCGGTGCAACAAATCTTTTCATCTGGACATGAAAATTTCAGAGTACGAAAAGAAAAAAGTCAAATGCCCCAAATGCACCGGTTCGCACGTTAAGCAGCAGATCACATCATTCCAAACGGTTACTTCCAAAAAAAGTTAGCGAATCAAATCGAAAAACAGCGAGGCCTGAACGCTCCAATGAACAGGGGCGCCGGGCCTCTTTTCCCTGAAATTTTCCGGGAAGTTCGCGAAAGATTTTTTGACAGCAGATGGCTATGTTATTTCAGCCGATCCGGTTTCACCCTGTATGGTAGTCGCCAGCATGCGATACTCGCCTTTATACCACTCTCTTTTGATGAGGCGATCTTCAACCACCGTCAGGTTCTGTCCCTTAAGGATTTCCAGGAAATTTTTTTCGTAGGTTACAATACCGAAATCGACGGTGGTAAGGTACTTGAGCCTGGGTTTGATGAATTCCATCAACCGCCACCTGTTCTTGTAGATGGTTTGAAAAAAAATTATTTCCCCTCCCGGTTTCAGCCAACCTTTAATTCTTTTCAGAACGCCGCAGGGATCATTAAAGAGCATAAAGCTCATGGTGAACAGGATAAAGTCAAAATATTCCCTGCAAAGCGGCCGATATTGTTCCACAGGGGTGCAGTGGATTTCGATATGTTTCTCAAGTCCGTATTTTTCAATAAGACCCTGACAATGGGTAAGGTAATACCGGTTGATATCGATTCCGGTTATTTTTAACGCCTTGGATTTTATAAGCGGATGATAATTTTTCAGCATGACGCCGTTACCGATTCCCACATCCAGAACAGCCGCCTGATGGGATACGTAATCCAGGCAATTTTCATAGCAGTGATTGCTCACGTCACGGATCATCAGGTTGTAAATGTAATTTTTCATTTAGAATGATAGAAATATTTTTCAAATAGGCCCTATCGGTTCAAGTGATCGGGCAGATAACGAAAATCATACCTGTAAAATATATGAAAAGTCAAAACGACTGTTGTTTCAATTAGCCGGACACGTTACGGATAGCTCCTAAAAAATTGACATCTGAATCGGTTTTGAATAAAATAAAAAAATTATTGGGAAAACGGCATGCTTCGCGACCCTCTTGACCCTTTATTAGAGGTTTTGTGCCAACAGTGTTGACGGAAAGACCTTTGCGGGAGTTGTACATGACTCAAATCGGTCAGCTTAATTTATCGGCACATCCGATGAAAAAATCTTTTTGGCGTTGGGCGGGGTGGTTCCTGTTCCTATTTGTGCTGGATTTTACACTTCCGTTTGTTTTTTTGAATAAAATCCAGACTGTTCTGGGAAGCTTTCTGTTCTGGCTGGTGTGGATCGTCGTAGCCATTATCAGCATGTTTGTCATATTTCTGCAGTGGCAGGACACCGAAACTCGAAAGGATGCGCATTAAATCATGAACGATACGGTAATGTCCTGGACGGCACTGCTGATTTATGTGGTGATCGGCATTGTGGTAGCGGTTTTTGCCAGAAAGCGGCTGGGCGGGGGAATGAACGAATTTTTTCTGGCCAACCGGCAGTTGGGCGGCTTTATCGCGGCGTTGACCTACGCCGCCACGACCTACAGTGCGTTTATGATGGTGGGTCTTGCCGGTTTAACGTATAAGCTGGGGGTAGGGGCCCTGGGCTTTGAACTGACCTACCTGGGCGGCCTTGTCCTGGTCGTTTTTTTTGGTCCGCGCTTCTGGCTGGCGGGCAGAAAATTCGACTACCTGACTCATGCCCAACTTCTGGCCGACCGCTATGACAACCGCGCGGTCGGTATCATTGCGACGATTCTATGTCTTATTTTTTTGATACCGTATGCCGCGATTCAATTGATGGGTATCGGCTATCTGCTGGCAGGCATCACCAATGGAGCGATTCCGCTGGTCATCGCGATGGCGGTGGCGACGTTGCTGGCGGTTGTCTGGTCCAACATTGCCGGTCTGCGTTCGGTGGCCTGGACCGATGCCCTGCAGGCGGTCATCATGCTGGTGACTTCCATTGTCACGCTCTGTTTTGTCGTTTATAAGGGATTCGGCGGTTTCGGCGGTTTTTTCAACCGCATGAATCAGGATATTCCCCAACTGCTGGCGGGACCGGGGCTGTTCCAGTTTCAGGTTTTTTTGGGACTCTCTTTGCCCTGGATGTTTTTTTCGCTTTCGAATCCCCAGGTGACCCAGCGGCTTTTCGTTCCCAAGTCCGTTGCGGCATTTAAACAGATGATCGCCGGCTTCCTTATTTTCGGGCTGATCTATACGGTGGTTTCCGTCTTGTGGGGTTTCAGCGCACGGCTGCTGGTGCCGGGCTTGTCATCGCCGGACCTGGCGACCCCGTCGCTTTTAGGCCTTCCCCTGATTCCGCGGCTGGTAGCCCTGATTGTGATGGTGGGGATCCTGTCCGCCGCCATTTCAACCATTGATTCCATCCTGCTCACCCTGGCATCCATGTGCACCCGGGATCTGTTGAAAAACGGCTTCAAGACGGATTTATCGGAGCAATCGGAGCTGGCCGTCGGCAAATACGTCATTCCGGTTCTGGCCGCCATATTCTTTGTTTTTGCGTATTGGGCCCATGGCAGAAAAGGGCTGGCATTTATGATCGCGCCGCTTTCGGCGGCGGCGTCCGCCGGACTTCTGGTTGCGGTTCCGGCCATCGTCGGCGCTTTTTTCTGGCGCAGGGCCACGGCGGCAGGCGCCCTGAGCAGCATGATTGTGGGGGCCGTTCTGGTCCTGTTTCTGCAATTCAGCGACTATAAACCACTGGGTCTCTGGCCCGGGGTCTGGGGATTTCTGGTTTGCCTGATCGTATTTATCGGGGTCAGTCTGGTTACCCGCGCTCCCGAGAAAAAAGCGCAGGTTTTTTTGGATTATCTGGCTGAGACCCTTTCCAGACACCGATTTCTTTAGATTGTATTCTATACTTACGGATATCGAACAGGGCTGACACAGATGAATGCAAAGGAAAAAAAAGGTGAGCCGCAGGTCTCCGACGTAAAGACGCAGCAAAGCCGGATAGACAAGCTCGAAGAACTATGCGAACGTCAGAATCAGATCATCACCGATCTGCTAGAGAGCGAAAACCGGCACCGGGCAGTTCTTGACAACATTGAAGAAGGGTATTTTGAGGTTGACCTTTCGGGCAACATGATTTTCTTCAACGATTCGCTGTGCAGGATAACCGGATATCCGCGGGAAATCCTGCGTGGCATGAACAACCGTGAGTATACCACTTTCGAAACATCCAAACGCATGTTCGAGGTGTTCAACACCATCTATCGTACCGGCAACTCCGCCAGTATTACCGACTATGAGATCATCAAAAGCGATGGCCGCCGGTGCTTCCTGGAACTGTCGGCTTCGCTTATTCTGAATGCAGCGGCGAAACCGGCAGGATTCAGGGGCGTTGCCCGGGATATCACCGAACGCAAACAGGCACTGGAGACCCTGCGGAAAAGCGAGGAAAATTTCAAAACGCTCTATGACCAATCAAAACGGGCGGAAGAATTATATCGATCCTTGTTGCATTCATCCGCAGATGCCATTGTGATCTGCGGCCTCGATGGCCGGGTCAATTATATCAGTCCGGCCTTTACCCGGATTTTCGGATGGAAGTTGGATGAGATCGAAGGGCGGCCGTTGCCGTTCATCGCGGACGAGGATGTCGATATGACCCATGCCGCCGTCCAGCAAATCAGCGAGACCGGCAAGAGCGTTCACGGCCTGGCAACGCTGGTGCCGACAAAAGATCAGCGTTTTATCGACATCAATATCAGCGGTTCACGCTATAACGATCACGAGGGCGGACCGGCCGGGATACTTCTGATAATCCGGGATACATCCGCACAAAAAATATTGGAAAAACAGCTGCTGCATTCTCAGAAGATGGAGGCCATCGGTACCCTGGCCGGCGGTATTGCGCACGATTTCAACAACCTCCTGATGGGGATTCAGGGGCGCACCTCCCTGATCTTGATGGACGCCGGCACGTCTTTGCGGGCATACGAACATCTCAAAGGAATAGAAGAATACGTAAAAAATGCGGCCGATTTGACTCGGCAGCTTTTGGGTTTTGCCCGGGGGGGTAAATACGAAGTCAAGCCGACCAATTTGAATGAATTGATTGCCAAAAGCGTCAGCATGTTCGGGCGCACCAAAAAAGAGATTAAAATTGAAACAAAATTTCAAACGGATGTCTGGAACGTGGACGTGGATCAGGGCCAAATTGAACAGGCCCTGTTGAACCTCTATGTCAACGCCTGGCAGGCAATGCCCGGCGGCGGGATCTTGAGCCTCGAAACCAAAAATCTGACTCTGGATGACGCCGCGACCGCTCCCTATAACATCAAATCGGGACAATTCGTCATGATTCGGGTGACGGATAACGGCGAGGGAATCGATAAAGACATTCAACAGCGTATATTCGACCCTTTTTTCACCACCAAGGAGGTGGGCAGGGGAACCGGCCTGGGGCTTTCCTCCGTATATGGCATCATTAAGAATCACAACGGCATTATTGAAGTATTCAGCAACAAAGGGGAAGGGAGCACGTTTTCCATATATCTGCCGGCATCCGACAGGCGAATCGTCCGGGAGAAGGAAACGCAGGAATCCATATTACTGGGAACCGAGACGATCCTTCTCGTTGATGACGAAGAAATGATTGTGGAGATCGGTCAAGAGATTCTTGAAAAGCTGGGATACAAGGTGTTGGCGGCGCGGGGCGGATCGGAGGCGTTAATCCAATACCAGGAAAACAGAGATACGATCAATCTGATCATCCTGGACATGATCATGCCCGGTATGAGCGGAAAAGATACCTATGAAACCCTTAAGGCCCTGAATCCCAGCGTTAAAATATTGCTTTCCAGCGGATACAGTTTGAGGGATCAGACCGCCCGGATTCTGGAAAACGGCTGCGATGGGTTTATTCAAAAACCGTTCAGCATGAGGGACCTGTCACGCAAATTGCGGGAAATTTTGGATCAATGAGGAAATGATAGCGATTCCTCCCTGACGTGAAAGCGCCTTCTCTTAGATTATAGGTTTGTCTTATTATGCTTTATTAACAGAAAGGGAGCAGGAATGAGCGAAATCCGATTGGATGACGGTACCATCAATGTCGACGGAGAGTGGATGACGGCTGCTGATATAACCGGACGGATCCAGGAAAAAATGCAGGCCGGTGAAATGAAATTCACTAAGCTTGCCGCTGCGCTGGAGGAATTGAATACCGCCCTGGAAAATTCACACGCCCTGAAAGTCCGGCTGGTGATAACCCGGGATGATTACGAAAAGTTGAAAGCCTTCGGCGGGCCGGATGACCGGGAAAGTGTTCGCAAATCAATCATGGCGTTTGTGGGCGCCGCCGCAGACCCGGCAGCGGCACCACCGCAACAATTAAAAAAAAAGGTTGTTATTAAATGCCCTCAGTGCATGTCGCCGATAGAAATTACCTCGGATGAACGGCCGTTGGTGGTTGAATGCCAGAATTGCGGCACCAGCGGCCGATTGACGGCCCAAAACCGTTGGGGCAAGCTTGATTAAAGGATTGAAGGCAGTGTTATTTCAGCAGCATTTTGGGCATGGGTTCAAGCCAAACGTCTTCGCCGAAAGTATCCGTCAATTTTTGCGACAAGAGTTCCATTGCCGCCGAATCATCTGTCTCAACCACGAGATCGGATTCGTCCAGAATTTTGAGCTTTCCGTGTTGCCGGATCACATCGGCCGCCTGGTGAACATCCACCGTGAACCAGCCTTTCATCCGGCGCAGTAATTCGTCCCCTGCCATGGGGCGTTCAATTTCCAGATCGACCCGGCGGTGCTTTGCGATCCAGCCTAAAACGGCCGGTCTTTTGATAACCGGGCGAACCGGATCATGCACGGCTGCACATTTAAACCACAGGAGCGCTCTTTCCATTGTATCTCCTTTAGATGGTGTGACTTTAAAAATATGCTGTCACCGGATCAGCGTCAAGCATAAAACCCGAATCCTGCGCGAAATTTTTTTGAGGCTCATGATCGTTGAAACAGGTTAGGGAATTCATCTGTCGTGCATCTTACGGCAGCGCTTCAGAATAAAAATGCTTTCGAGTCGCATTCGTACCTCACGAAAGGAATTTATGGAAAATGGATATTATTTCTGCGATGAAGGAGAGAAGTAGCGTCCGGGCGTATCTGGATAAACCGGTAGCGCGCAGGGATATTGAAGGCGTGATTGCCGAGGCCGGTCTGGCGCCTTCCGCCATTAACCTGCAGCCGTGGGAGTTTATTGTCAGTTACGGAGAAGAAAAAGACCGGCTCGTCCGCCGCCTGAAAAGGGTTCACGCGGAAAGAAAAATTTCCTGCGGACCCGGCACCGCCAGACCGCTGCCGCAGAAATATTCCGCGCGAAGCCGCAAGGCGCTGGCGGTCATGGAGCCGAAAATCTCCCAAACGGGATTGTCGTTTAACCGGTTTATCGAAGAAGGCAGCTGTTCTTTTTACGGGGCGCCAGTCGCCATTATCTTGACGATCGACAGGGTCTTCCCGGCCATCCGGTACCTGGATGCGGGCCTGGCGGTGTCTTATCTGTTGCTGGCCGCCCATGCCAGGGGACTGTCCACCTGTCCCATCGGCCTGATTACTGCTTACGCCGACGACATTGCCGATGTGCTCAATATATCGCCGGAAAAGGAAATCCTGCTGGGAATTGCCCTGGGATACGCCGATGATAGCGCACCGGCAAATGATTTTAAAACAGGCCGGGAAGAACTGGGCGAAATACTGCGCTGGTATGAGTGATTGAATGTTTGTAATCATCACCATACGGACCTTGAATAATTCTATTTTTCAGGTGTAGCGAAAGAGAGTCTTGCATGCCGAAACTATTTGAAAAAACTGTGATAAACGCGCTGGAGCTGAAAAATCGTTTTGTGCGATCCGCAACCTGGGAAGGAATGGCACATGGGGATGGCGCCTGCAGTCGAGATCTGATCGGCCTGATGGCTGAACTTGCCGCAGGCGGCGTCGGACTGATCGTCAGCAGTCATGCCTATATATCACCGGAAGGTCAGGCAAGCCCCCGACAGATAGGGGTATACAGTGATGATCTGATTCCGGGCTTGAGCCGGCTGACACGCGCTGTCCACGAAAACGGCGGCAAGATCGTATTGCAGCTGGCGCATGCCGGCTGTCATGCCGACCCCGGATTAACCGGCCGGCAGCCGATGGGGCCTTCGTCCTTCCAGATTGAACCGGATCTCTCCTGTCGGGAAATGAGCAGGGACGAGATCGAACAAACCGTTGCCGCTTTCGGCCGGGGCGCTGCCAGGGCCAAGAAGGCCGGTTTTGACGGCGTTCAGATTCATGCGGCCCATGGATATCTGCTGAGCCAGTTTTTGTCTCCGTTCTATAACAAGCGTACGGATTCCTATGGTGGAAACATTACCAACCGCTCCCGGATCGTCCTGGATATTCTGAAAACCGTACGTGACCGGACGGACGATCGCTTCGCAATCATGATTAAAATGAATTCGGATGACTTTCTCGAAAACGGTTTGACCGTGCCGGAAATGCTTCAGGCAGCAAAGCGATTGCAGCAGGCAGGGATTGATGCCGTTGAGTTGAGCGGTGGCACACGCTTTTCCGGCAAATTGAATCCGATCCGCAGCGGTACCATCAGGCCCGCAAACGAAGCCTTTTATAAAGATGCCGCCAGGGCTTACAAGAAATCCATATCCGTTCCGCTGCTGCTGGTGGGCGGCATCCGGTCCTATGAGGTTGCCGAGGCGCTCATTCGGGACGGCGTGGCGGACTACATTTCGCTTTGTCGGCCCCTTATCCGGGAACCTGGACTGATCAAGCGCTGGCAGAACGGCGATACGGGAAAATCCATGTGCCGGTCGGACAATCTTTGCTTCCGGCCGGCCCGGGAAGGAAACGGAATCTATTGCGTCAGGAAGGCAAAAGAACCGCCACATGAATCCCTTTGATCCTTTAAGCACTCCCCTGACCGGAACCAGCCTGATAGAAGCCAGCGCGGGAACCGGCAAAACCCACGCCATCGAAGGCCTGTTCCTGAGGCTTGTTCTCGAGATGCGGCTTTCGGTTGAACAGATCCTGGTTGTAACGTTTACCAAAGCCGCTACCGAAGAACTCAGGACCCGGATTCGCGGCCGCTTGACAGCGGCCCAGGCTGCCCTGACGCAAGGGGCCGGCGGCGATATCCTGATCGATTCGCTGATAAGAAAAAACAGTGTGAGCAGAACCCGGCAGATGCTTCAACACGCATTGATGAATTTTGATCAGGCGCCGATTTTGACCATTCACGGGTTTTGTCAGCGGATCCTGCATGAGCATGCCTTTGAAACCGGCAGCCTGTTTGATACCGAACTGATTACCGAACAGACCGATTTGGTGCGTGAAATTGCGGAAGACTTCTGGCGAACGCATGTTTATGTGAACGAAGCGGAAATTGTTGATTACGTGATTGAAAGGTTCAAAGGGCCGGAGTATTTTATAAAACTGATCGAAAGATGGCAAAGGCCGGACCTGAAGATCCTGCCTATCGTCACCAGACCGCTTTGGCGAAGCCTGCCGGCATATCGCAAATCGTTTGAACGGCTCAGGGGCGCATGGGCCTCAGCCCGTCCGGCCGTAGCCGAAGCGTTGAAAAGCTCCTCATTAAAGGATAACATATACGGCAGCACCAAAACGAAAGCGAACAACGCTAACCGTCTGATTCGCGAAACGAAGGTGATGTCGCTCCTGTCAGATATGGACGGGTTTGCCGGATCTCACGGTTATCCTTCATCGATTTTCAAGGGCATCGATAAGTTCACCACGACAAAGCTCTCACAGTCCGTTAAATCCGGCAGGTTGGCGCCCCGGCAGGAATTTTTTAACCTGTGCGATGATCTGCTGCAACAAAGAGACGCGCTGGTTGAGGAACTCGATGCCTATCTGCTCTATTTAAAAACGGAATTTTTCCATTACGCCGCTGCTGAACTCGCCGTCCGCAAAAAAGAAAACAATGTTCAATATTTTGACGATCTGCTGCTGATGGTCAGAAACGCCCTGGCAGACCCGGCGGGCAACGCCCTTGCCGAGGCGATTCGACACAAATACCGGGCCGCCCTTGTGGATGAGTTTCAGGACACGGATCCGGTCCAGTATGAGATTTTTTCGAAGCTGTTTTCATCCGAAGACCATGTGTTGTTCATGATCGGCGACCCCAAGCAGGCCATTTACGGATTTCGCGGCGCCGATATCTTTACCTACATGCGGGCCTCAGGCGGCGCCCTCCGAAAATACACGCTCACGGAAAACTGGCGTTCGGAGCAGAATCTGATCACGGCCGTAAACACCCTGTTCGACCGGGTCAGGTATCCGTTCCTTTTCACGGAGATTGCTTTTACCCGTGGAACTGCTGGCAGAGACAAAACGGCCGGAACGGAAATAAACAGCCCAGCGCTGACCATCTGGTATGTCCCGGGAGAGTCGGAAAAATCACTGTCCAAAAAGAACGCCACGGAACGGGTCGCCGCTCAAGTCAGCGCAGAAATCGTCCACCTGTTGAACGAAGGGCCTGAGGCCATCAATGTCGACGAGATCGCCGTACTGGTGCGTACGAACCGTCAGGCCCAGCTGATGAAAAGGTATTTGTCTCGGGTCCGCGTCCCGGCCGTGCTTTGCAGTACCGGTAACATTTTTGAGTCCTTTGAAGCCATGGAAATGGAAAGGCTGCTGGCGGGCATCGCCGAACCGGATAACGATCGCAAGCTGCGGGCGGCGCTGACCACGGAGATGATGGGGGGATCCGCTGAAACGATCTACCGGGAAGGACAGGGGAGGGATGCGTGGGATTTCAGGTGGGAACGCATGCGGGAGTATTATCATCAGTGGGAGCGACACGGGTTCATGCGGATGATCCGTCAGTTACTGGCAAAAGAAAAAATAAGGACACGCTTGCTGTCGTTTTCCGACGGCGAACGCCGTTTGACCAACGTCCTCCATCTTGCGGAACTGCTCCAGCAGGAATCGATGGCGAAAAACAAAAGGATGACCGCATTGGTTCAATGGTTGGCCGAGCAACGTATAGATGCGGGCTCCGGACTTGAAACGCGCCAGCTGCGGCTTGAAAGCGACGCCGATGCGGTAAAAATTGTCACCGTTCATAAAAGCAAAGGCCTGGAATACCCGGTGGTGTTTTGCCCCTTTCTCTGGGATGGTGCGCTGTCGCAAACCGAAGAATTGTTTTATCACGATCCTGACGACGGGCGCATGGCACTCGACCTTTCAGGCAAAACAGATGCATACCATCTGTCGCTGGCAAACCGGGAACTGCTGGCGGAAAACATCCGTCTGCTCTATGTTGCGATGACCCGGGCTAAAAAACGCTGCTACCTGGCATGGGGACGGATCAATACCGCCGAAACCGCTCCCATGGCGTATTTGTTCCATCACGACGCCGACCGGACCGACCGGGACATCGTGACGGTTATGCAAGAAGAGATTTCCTCAAAAGGCGATGCGGATTATATCAGCGATTTAAATAAGCTCGCCGAAAGCTCCGAGGGAAGCATTGAAGTCGTCATATTGCCGGACCGTCCGATTGCAGGCAGTTTGGCGGTCGTCCCAAAAGTTTTCGGACAGCTGGCCTGCCGAAAATTTACCGGAAAAATCGACTGGGGCTGGAGAGTGTTCAGCTATTCCACATTGATTTCGCGGGCGCTGCCGGCAGAGACAGTCCCGGATCGGGACGCCGCCGCTGGTCCGCTGGGGGCTCTTCGTCCGGAAGGGGATACTGCCGCTGAAGGGCGGGATATTTTTTCTTTTCCGAAAGGAAGCCATGCCGGTAATTTTTTTCACGATATTTTTGAAAGCATTGATTTTCAAAACAGCGACGATGCCTATTGCAACCGTCTGGTGGAAGCAAAACTGAATGCGTATGGATTCGATCTGATATGGAGAGATACCGTCCGCTGTGCTGTTCAAAATGTCTTCTCCATCCCGCTGTCGGGACCAGGCGGCGACTTTACCCTGACCGAAGTTTCAAACCATGATCGCCTGAATGAACTGGAATTTTATTTTCCGCTGGCATCGATCAAACCTGGAAGATTACAGAAAGTATTCATGGATTGCGGCATGATCGAGATGTCGGACCCGCCGCCCGAACGTCTGGAGAATCTGGTCTTTGCGCCTGCCCAAGGATTCATGAAAGGATTCATTGACTTGGTTTTTCGAATCCGGGACAGGTTTTACCTCATCGACTGGAAATCAAATTTTCTGGGTCCGACCCTTCAGGATTATCGACAGGAAGCGCTTGTCAACGTCATGCGCGACGAGCTGTATTCTCTGCAATATCATATCTATATCCTGGCGGTTCACCAATACCTTCTGGGACGCGTTCCCGGCTACCGGTACGAAAAAAATTTCGGAGGCGTTTTCTATATTTTTTTAAGGGGCGTGGATCCGGTTCATGGGCCGGAATTCGGCATTTTCCGGGATGTCCCGCCGCCGGATGCGGTTTATTCATTGGCAAACGTGCTGATTCCTGATGAAAAACTTTATAACTAATTTAAATAAAATCAAAATATTCAACGAAATCGACTTGCATTTTGCCGAATTTATTTCGAAGCTGGATGGAAATGATGATGAAGTCATCTTTCTGAGCGCCGCTCTCACCAGCAGCATGGCCGGAAGCGGCGACACCTGTCTGGATTTGAATCGCTATGCCCAAAAGGGGTTGTCTGAAGATATGGACCCACGCGGAGCGATCGCCTGCCCGGCATTATCGGTTTGGCGGGAAAAGCTCACGGCCAGCACTGTTGTAGGCTCTCCGGGCGAATTCAAACCGCTTGTCCTGGACGCGCAAAACCGATTATATCTCTATCGTTATTGGGACTATCAGAAAAAGCTGGCGGATGCCATCCGACAAAAAGCGGCAAACAAAATAAGCGGGGTAAACCTGACAGTTCTGCGAGATGGACTGCGGCGATTTTTCAAGCCTTCGTCGCTGCCTGTTGACTGGCAGCAAATTGCAGCGGTTGCGGCGGTTCTCAACCGTTTCTGTGTCATTGCGGGGGGGCCGGGAACCGGCAAGACCCACCTGGTTGCAACGATTTTAGTCCTGCTCCTTGAACAGGACGGCGGGAGCGGCCTGCGGATTTTACTGACGGCGCCGACCGGAAAGGCTGCCATGAAATTGTCGGCGGCAATCAAGACCGCCATGGAGACCATCCCCTGTTCCGATGCCGTTCGCGAGGCGCTTCCAACCGAAGCCGCCACCATTCATCGGCTACTGAAGACGGTCCCGCATTCTCCCTATTTTCATTACTGCGAAGACAATCCGCTGCCGGCTGATGTGGTTGTAGTGGATGAGGCTTCCATGATCGATCTGGCATTGATGTCAAAGCTGTTTCAGGCTTTACCGTCCGCCACCCGGGTAATACTGGCCGGCGACAGCGATCAGCTGGCTTCGGTTGAACCCGGTTCTGTTCTGGGAGATGTGTGTGATCAAAATCGCTTCACTGACTTTTCAGACAGTTTTTGCGCCACCTTCAGCAGTTTGGCCGACGTTTCCCTGCAGGCGCCGGATATGAGGGTTCTTGCGACAGAAGGTCTCCATGACAGCATTATTCGCCTGCAGAAGAATTACCGTTTTTCCGAAACCGGTGGTATCGGCGGATTCAGCCGGGCGGTACGGTCGGGAAATGCCGGGGAAGCCGTCGACTTCCTGGACAGAATGGATGAATCCGGCATCGTCTGGGAAGACTGTTCCTCGACCGAAAGGCTTTCGGAGATTCTGACCCGATATGTCCTCGAAGAATACAGCCCCAGTCTTAGGGAAACGGACCCGTCTGCCGCTCTGGAGAAGTTCAATCGGTTTCAGGTTCTATGCGCCCTGAACAGGGGGCCCTTCGGCGTTCACGCCGTCAATGATCTGATTGAACAGGTTTTAATTCGCAACGGTCTTGTCGCTCCGGCCCGACGCCCGCAAAGCCACTGGTACCGGGGCCGGCCGGTCATTGTCACCCGCAATGATTACCGGCTGAGCCTTTACAATGGGGATGTCGGCATCACCCTGCCGGATCCGAAAGGGGACGACAGCGCGCTTTATGTGTTTTTTCAAGATTCACAAGGTGAAACCAGACGATTCAATCCTGCCCGGCTGCCTGAACATGAGACGGTGTATGCCATGACCGTGCATAAAAGCCAGGGGTCTGAGTTCGCAAAAATCCTGCTGGTTTTGCCCGATAAGGACGCCGGGGTGTTGACGCGGGAACTCATCTATACGGCGGTAACCCGGGCCAGGGAACAGGTAGTCGTTTGCGGAAACAAGCCGATATTGCAAAGCGCCATATCCCGCGGGATTGACCGGACGTCGGGTCTGCGGGATGCGCTGTGGTATTAGACATAATGTTTGCAGTTTGAAAAAAGTTGACCTGCCCCTTGCAAACGTGGGTTATGGTGAAAGAGAAACCTTACACCACAGAGCCATAACCAAGGAGGCAGGCCATGACAAATTTTACATTTA
>JBFLWU010000049.1:0-38849 GCA_040757625.1 Thermodesulfobacteriota bacterium
AACACCGCCATCGGGCAAAAGACGGCGGTTTTTACACTCTTTCAATTCGTTCCCACCCCCACAGCCCATACGGCTTGAAAAGCAGAAAAACGGCCATAAAGGCGAACGGTGCGATTTCCTTGACACCCCCGGGAAAATACTGATCCAGATAGGCACCGCAGAAATTCTGCAGGATACCGATGATGATGCCTCCGACGATGGCGCCGGGAATGGAGTTCAGCCCCCCCAGTACAACGGCCGGCAGAACCAGCAATCCCAGATATCCCACCGAGATGTTGAGACCGTTGATGTTTCCCAGCAGGGTCCCGCCCACCCCGGCGGCCATAAAGGCGATCGCCCAGGCGGCGGCATAAACAAAACGCGCGCTGACGCCGACTGAAAGGGCGGCCATCTCATCGTCGGCCGTGGCCTGCATGGCAAGACCCCAGCGGGTGTATTTAAAGAAGCACACGAACACGCAAAGCAGAACAATTGCCGCCACGAAACTCCACAGGTATACTTGGCCGATCACCAGGGGACCGATCTGAATCGGCTCGATCGAAAAAACTGGCGGATCAAATACCCGCGTATCGGTTCCCCACAGAAACTCAACCGTGCCTTTGAAGAAAAAAGAGAGGCCCACCGTTACCATGATCACGGTCAGAACCGGTTCGCCGATGAGCCGGTCCAGAAAGATGCGTTCGGTCAAAACGCCCAAGACAAAGCCGATCAGCAACGAAAATAAAAGCGCCAGCAAAAAGGGAATCCCCATGGAATAAAAACTCAGCGAGACATACGCACCGATGAGCGTCATTTCGCCCATGGCCAGGTTGAGCGCCCCCGAGCATTTATATATCAGAACCCAGCCGAGGGCGACGAGCGCGTAAATGCCGCCGACCATGACCCCGGTTGTCAGTGTCATGAAAAACAATTCCATCCCTGATTCTCCTTTAACTGCCGCAACGTTTATTTGCGTTTAGTCTTCGACCGTTTTTATCGCCATATCCGTCATAATGTGCGATTGACGGCCGTCTTCATATTTGATGGTCGTATCGATATGCACGACGTCCTTATCTGAATACAGGGCATCCACGATATCCTGATAGCGTTTCTCCACAAAGGATCGTCGCAGCTTGCGGGTGCGGGTGAGTTCGTCGTCATCCGCGTCCAGTTCCTTATACAGGTTGGTAAATTTTTTGATTCGGGCCGCGGCCGGCAGATCCCTGTTGGCGGTCCGAATCTGTTCTTCCACCAGGCGGTACACCTCCGGCTTTTGCGACAGTTCCATATAGCTCGTATAATTGAGCTTCCTTTCGTCGGCCCACTTGCCAACCACGGAATAGTCAATGCACAGGACTGCGGTGATATAATCCCGCTTGTTGCCGATGACCCAGGAATCCTTGATATAGGGGCTGAATTTCATGCGGGTTTCCAGATACTGCGGAGAAAACGGCTTGCCGTCCCTGAGGGTGAAGACGTCTTTGGTGCGGTCAAAAACGACCAGGTGCCCGTCATCATCGATAAAACCCTTGTCGTCGGAGTGAAGCCAGCCGTCCTTGAGAGCCTTTGCGGTCGCCTCGGGATTCTTATAGTATCCCAAAAACACGGACGGGCTTTTGGTAATGATTTCGCCTTCTTCGGTAATGCGAATCTCGGTCCCGGGAATGGGGTGGCCGACAGTGTCGAATTTGATGTCGCCGCTGCGATGGACCACGGAGATGCCGGCCACCTCGGTCTGGCCGTATATCTGTTTCAGGTTGACTCCCAGGGCATGAAAAAAGCGAAAATGATCCGGCCCCATGGCAGCCCCGCCGGTATAGGCGTTGCGGACCCGGGACAGCCCGAGATGATCCTTGAGCTTCTTCTGCACGATGGCGTAAGCCATCCATTCCAGAAATTTCCAATACCAGGGAATCGCTTTGTTCTTGAATTTAAGATCGGCCACCCGATAGCCGATCCGGGTGGAAAGTTCATAGCTCATGCGCTTGGTCCAGGTGGCGTCGAGATATTTAACCTGAACCGAACGGGTCATCTGTTCGTACATGCGCGGCGGGGCAAACATGACATGCGGACCGATTTCCCGGATGTTTTCCTGGGCGGTTGCGGGATCCTCGGGAAAATTCAATGTATACCCGATCTGCAGTCCGCAGGAAATGGACATCATCTGTTCGCCGATCCAGGCAAAGGGAAGATAAGAAACATAATCATCGGTTTCCAGGCAGGGGTCTACTGCCATGAGGTGTTTGCCCATGGTCAGCATGTTGTGATGCGACAGAAGCGCACCCTTAGGCAGTGAGGTCGTACCGGAAGTATAAAACAGCAGGGCGACTTCATCCCCGCGTCCTTTGGCGATCAGCTCCTTAAAGAGTCCGGGCTTCTGCGCGTCCAGCTCCCGGCCTAATTTCTGGACCTCCTTGAGACTGATGAGAAAGTCCTGATCATAATTGCGCATCCCTTTGGGATCGTCCCAGATAACTTTTTTCAATTTGGGGCATTCATTAAATATGGATATGGCCTTGTCGACCTCTTCCTGCCCCTCGCCGAACAAAAATTTGGTGTCGGAATGATCCACAATATAGCGGACTTCATCGATCAGGCTGTCCTGAAACAACCAGACACCGACGCCCCGGGCGCACAGCGCCGCCATTTCAGCCCACAGGCCTTCCGGACGGTTGTCGCCGATCATGGCGACCTTGTCGCCCTCTTCCAGTCCCAGGCTGATCAGCCCCAAGGCCAGATATTTGACGTTTTCAAAATAATCCTGCCATGTAATCGGACGCCAGATGCCGAACTCTTTTTCCCGCATGGCGATCCGTTCCTTACCGTAAAGCGCGGCTTTTTCCAGAAAAAGCTTGGGGATCGTCAGCTCCCAGGAAACATCACTTGCGTTTAGATCCGGATTAACGTCGGGTTGCATATAAATCCTCTTCACCCAGGTAGGCTTTAATGACCTCGGGATGGCGCTGGACTTCCTGGGGGGTGCCGTCTATGATCATGTTGCCGAAATTCAGAACGAAAACCCGGTGGGACAGGTCCATCACCACTCCCATATCGTGTTCGACCAGCAGACAGGTCACTTTCCAACGCGGTTCTTCATTCACATCCAGGATAAACCGGGCCATGTCCTCCACCTCTTCCAGATTTAATCCAGCCAGGGGTTCATCCAGTATCAGGAGTTCAGGTTCCAGCGCCAGCGCCCGGCCGAGTTCCACCCGTTTTTGAAGACCGTAGGGGAGCCGGCCAACCGGCTGGTGCCGGATTTGCTCAATTTCAAGCAGATCGATGATTTCTTCTTCAATAAATTTGCGATGCTCGATTTCTTCTCTGGCGGTTTTGCCGATATAGAGGGAGCCGCTGACAATGCCGGACTTGTAATGAATGTGACGGCCCAGGCGGATGTTGTCGAGAACCGTCATGCCGCCGAAGACCTCCACTTTCTGAAAGGTCCTGGCGATCCCCAGGCCGGCGCGTTCGTGTGGCTTGAGATGGTTGATCTGCTGCCCTTTGAAATAGATATTGCCCTGCTGGGGGTGGTACAGGCCGTTGACGCAATTCATCATCACGGTCTTGCCGGCTCCGTTGGGCCCGATGACGGAATGGATCTCACCTCTTCTGATTTTGAGGCTGACACCGGCCAGTGCGGAAACCTTTCCGAAGTTCATATGGATGTTCGCCATTTCCAGGAGGACATCCGTGTTTGTTGTTTCTGTTGTTCCGATCAATCCTTAGGCCTCCCTTTTTCTAAATCGCCCCTCGGTTTCACAAAGCCTGTCGTCGTTAAATTGAAGCGCCCGCCGTCCCGCCCCGATACAACAGGGTTTTCAAGCAAAGGCGATAAAAAACCATCTTCCGACATACCCTTTCGGGCGTATGAGCCCTCATGCCGCGACGGAACGCTTCCCTTGAACTCAAAAAAAAATTGAGCCTTTTTTAAAGGTCTCATTTTTCGCCGGGATTGCTGGCAATAGAATGCAAAAGGTGCCGGACGGGCTATCCCTTTTCTGCGAAATGGAATTGACAGCGTCCTGCCTTCAGGGGGAAAAAAACCGGCGCCCGAAAGCGTTGCTGATATATATGTATGATGGTTATTCCGGACCCACTTGCATCCGGGCCTGTTCGGCGGCAGTCAACAGCCGCAGATGAATGACTTGACGTATTTTAAAGTCAAATATTGAAGTTACTGCCTGAATTTTCAGGTATCAAAGGCCATATATCGGATGTCCCGGGTTTAATCAAGAGAAAAATAGCTGACACTGCCTCTGCACGCCCGAAGAGACGGAATTTATCCCGACCCCCGCTTTTAATCCCGCCCGCCGCTTTGGTTTTCGCAAGCAGGCCGGCCGCACCCGCCGCCGGTAAAGACCTTACAGGATTACGACTTTTTGAACATACTTGACGATATCTTCGGGTTCATCCATGACCTGCAGGATTTCAAGGTCGTCGGGTAAAATTCGCTTTTCATCCAGCAGCCGGAGCTTGATCCAGTCGATCAATCCGGACCAGTACGCTGATCCCACCAATATTACCGGCAGGGGTTTGATCCGGTGGGTCTGGATCAGCGTAACGGCTTCAAACAGTTCGTCCAGCGTACCGAAACCGCCGGGCATGATGATATAGGCCATGGCGTATTTTACAAACATGACCTTGCGGATAAAAAAATAATTGAATTCCAGCCGGATGTTTGCATAAGGATTGGGCTTCTGTTCAAACGGCAGGATGATGTTCAACCCCACCGAGGTGCCGCCGGCCTCGGCGGCGCCCTTATTGGCGGCCTCCATCACGCCGCCGCCGCCGCCGGTAATAACGGCAAATTTATTTTTGGCAAACAGTGCGGCCAGCTGTTCGGCTTTGCCGTATATCGGATCCTCCGGTTTTACTCTGGCAGACCCGAAGATGCTGACCGCCGGTCCGAGATCGTGCAGGTTTTCAACCCCCTCGACAAATTCTCCGATAATTTTAAAAAGGCGCCAGGCCTCCCCGATTTTAAAGTCGTCGATCAAAAATTGTTTTTCCATGAGACTCCTTGGATTTTTCCATAAATACAGCAAATTGCGATCAGTCAACCTGAAGGTTGTCTAACAGCAAATCCTTGCTTTGTCAATGATTTCAGATTGACATTCGGGGTGGGTGTTGTTAAATTTTTCAAGTTTGAAGGCTATGAATCGTTCCAGCGTCCCGCCGGAGGGTGTGATTGCCGCGTTGCGTCGACGGGCGGAGAAAAAATTTGCGGATACAACGATCCGGTGCGGGACAACGTCCATGCCGGTCAACAGCTTTTCACAAACCCGATAATGGAAAATAAAGATAATCCAAAAGACTTTGTCAGAAAGGTTACCATCACCAATGAGCTGGGACTGCATGCAAGGTCTGCCGCCAAAATAGCAAAAATCGCCCTGCGCGCCGCCGGCAAAATCTGGATCATGAAAGACGCCTTAACGGTCGATGCCGCCAGCATTATCGATATCCTGACGCTGGAAGGAACCAAAGGTTCCGACATTACAATCAAGATTGAGGACCGCAGCGATGCTGAAATCCTGACGGAACTGGAGCAGCTTGTTGCAAGCGGGTTTGGGGAATAATCATACATGCCAGCAATAGAAGCGACGGAAATCAAACTTACCGGAATCAACGCCTCCCCGGGCATCTGCATCGGTAAAGCCTACCTGGTGGATACCAAAGGTGTCGATGTCGTTGAAAAGTACCCTGTCGACGGCAAAAACCTTGCGGCTGAAATCAAGCGCTTCAAGTCCGCCGTGGAAAAAGCCAAGGAGGAGCTCCATACCATCATCCGGAAAACTCCGGAAGAAATGCGCCAGCACGCCTACATCCTCGAAACCCACATGGTCCTGCTGAAAGACAAAATGCTCTACGGCAGCACCATTGATACCATTAAAAACGAACAGGTCAACGCCGAGTGGGCCTTAAAAAAAGTGGCCTCCAATGTCAAATCCATGTTTCAGGCGATATCGGATGATTATCTCAGGGAAAGGGCCGCCGATATCATGCAGGTCGCCGATCGGATCATGCGCAACCTGACCGGCGCCAAAGGCGTCGATTTTTCAGCTATTGACAAGCGGGTCATTCTGGTGGCGCATGACCTGTCTCCGGCCGACACCAGCCAGATCCATCTGGAACGGGTCAAGGGGTTTGTGACCGACCTGGGCGGCAAGGCCTCTCATACCGGCATCATTGCCCGCACCCTTGAAATCCCGGCGGTGCTGGGACTCGCCAAAATCACCCAAATGATTAAAAATGACGACGTCATTATCGTGGACGGCATTACCGGAATCGTCATCATCAACCCCACCGAACAGACCCTGGTAATGTATGAAGAACGCCAGATCCGCTATGATGAATATAAAGCCCTGATCGCCCGCAGCGGTCATTTGCCGGCGGAAACTGCGGACGGATTTCGGCTCCAGGCCATGGGGAACATCGAGCTTCCCGAAGAAGTCTTTGCGGTCATCAACTACGGCGGCGACGGCGTGGGACTCTACCGAACCGAATTTCAGTATCTCAGCCGCCCTTTCTTCCCGGGCGAAGATGAGCTTTACGACAAGTACAAGGATGTCGTCGAGGTCATGGCCCCCAGGCCTGTTACGATTCGAACCCTCGACATCAACGGGGACAAGGCCCTTGCCAACGCCGCCGGTTCGGACGAAGCCAATCCGGCCCTGGGATTGCGCGCTATTCGCTACTGCCTGCAAAAACCGGATGTGTTCAAGACCCAGCTCCGGGCGATTCTGCGCGCTGCGGCCCACGGCAGCGTTCGCGTCATGTTTCCTTTGATATCCAGTGTGGATGAAGTCCGTCAGGCCATCCAATTGCTGAATGAAGCCGCCGATTCGCTCGCCAAAGAAGGGGTGACGTTTAACCGTGACATAGAAGTCGGTATTATGATTGAGGTCCCATCGGCAGTAATGATGGCGGATGCCCTGGCCGAGATCGTTGACTTCTTCAGCATCGGCACCAACGACCTGATCCAGTATTCCCTGGCCATCGACCGGGGCAACCGCCAGGTCGCCTACCTCTACCATCCCCTGCACCCGGCCCATATCCGCATGATCAAGCACGTTGTCGATGCGGCCAAGGACAAGGGCATCAAGGTCTTCATGTGCGGCGAAATGGCCGGCGACCCGGCGTATATACCGATCCTGCTGGGACTGGGACTGGACGAGTTGAGCATGAACCCGCAATCGATTCCGACCGTCAAAAGCATGATCCGCTCGCTGAAATTAAAAGACGCCAGACAGTTCGTAAAAGAAGTCTTAAAACAGGCCACGGCGGCCGACATCGAAAAAATGGTCCAGGATGTCTATGGCGGCGTGCTTTCAGACATGATCTATTCCGGATGACCGACTGCCCCGGTTATTTCATGAAAATTTTTCAACAAGTATTTAAAGACCACGGCATCCCTGTAATAAGCAGGACAGGGTCCCGGATGCAAGTGGCGTAAAGGTTTTCATTGAACGATAAGCCCATTAAAATAATTGCCGTCAACCGCAAGGCCCGACACGACTATTTTATCGAAGATGAATTCGAGGCCGGCATGGTCCTGCGGGGCACCGAAGTCAAGTCCCTGCGTCTGGGCCGGGCCAATCTGAAGGATTCCTACGCCAGAATCAGCGACGGCGAAGTCTTTGTACACCAGATGCACATCAGCCCCTACCCCTTTGCCCATTACGACAACCACGACCCCCTGAGGCCCCGCAAGCTGCTGCTGCACGCCCACGAGATCAAGCGGCTTTACGGCAAGGTCAATGAAAAGGGGCTGTCCCTGATCCCTTTGAAGCTTTATTTTCAGAAGGGCAAGGCCAAAATGACCCTGGCCCTGGCCCGCGGCAAGCGCAAGTACGACAAAAGAGAGACCCTGCGCCAGCGCGATGAGAAACGGGAGCTGGACAGGGCCCGCAAAGACAACTAATACCCCATAGTTATTCAGACAGGATCAGCGGGATTGATTGTGGTGGTGGAGGCGGCGGGAGTCGAACCCGCGTCCGAAAATATTCCACACAGGCGTCTACATACTTGTCCGAAATTTTATTTTTCGACCTTCAGGTCTCCTTCCGGCCGGATCTCTGAAAGCTTAGCCCGCTGAATTTCGCCAATCCTGCCACAGGCACTCAGGGTCGGCTATCCTGCTAGTCGACGCCCTGTCCGGGTCCGCAGAAAAAACCCGGCAGGACGGCAGCCTTAAGCGGCTACAGCGTAGTTATAATCGTCTGCGATTATATTTAAATCCCCGTCTTTGTTACGAGCGGACAGGATGCTCGGTATGCAGCCAATGCTTCTTTATCCCCGTCGAAGCCGTTTCGCCCCCAAATCATCGGGTGGGTTTGCAGACGTGTGAATCGTCTATAATTTAAGTAATTTCCGCCTAAAAGTCAAGATTATAAATATAGGAAGTGAGCCCTTGTCAATAAAATATTTCAATAATAATCAGGCCTTAAACACACCCGGCGCCAAAGTCGCATTGTTGCATTTACGCCCAATTCATCTTTGGATCTACCTCCACCAACTATTTTTGAGCAATCGTATCCCGCACCCGAACGTTTTGAATCGTGCCGCCAATTGATAGCAGGGATAGTTAGATTCGTGCCTGGTTGAGTATTCTATACGGAATTGAGCTTTAGCAGGGGAAGATACAATGGGACAAAAATATCCCCTCCATATATTGCATGGGATCAGTTTGAAGATCTATTTCAAATTTCAACAATGGACCTGTGTTCCCCGTGGACTTAAATGATTCTGACAACTTTATTTTTTGCATTCATCCTCGGAACCCCGAGGTCTTCTGCTCATATTTGGTAATTATTACGGTTGCAGAATACAAACATGTTTGGGGGTAAACATCAGAGTCACCGAAGCCTCTCCCGTTAGCAAAACTTCCGGATGGGCCCTGACCCTAAGCGGGGTCTCATTTGCAATTACACGATAATCGATATAATCTCCCAAGAAAACAACCTCTTTAACCAGTGCCTTTATTTTATTAACGTCTTCTTTCTGATAGTCCAAAAACATTTCCGACGAACTGACTTTTTCAAACAGAATATTTTCCGGCCGAATAGCAACCTTAACCTTCTGGCCGGCGTTAATTTGGAAATCGCGGGTGACAGCCGTGATCTTATGACCCGAAACCAGGTCCAGCCGGGCTAATCCCTTGCTATTGTCAACCGTTGTGACCGTACCCTCCAATATGTTGTTGATCCCAAAAAAATCTGCAGTAAAACTATGCTTCGGATACATGTACATATCATACTGTTTACCCTCTTCGATGATTTTGCCATCGCGCATCAAGGCAATCCTGTCCGACAAAACCAGTGCCTCCAATTGGTCATGGGTGACATAAAAGGTTGTAATTCCCACACGCCGCGTCAGGTTTTTAAGTTCCAAACGCATCTCTTCACGCAACTTCGCGTCAAGGTTGCTCAAGGGTTCATCCAACAAAAGAACCGTCGGGGTGGATACCAGTGCCCGGGCCAGGGCAAGTCGCTGTTGCTGGCCTCCACTCAGATTGGGTGCCGGTCGATTGGCCAAGCCGGTCAACTGTACCAGATCCAGCGCATCATTGACCATATTGTTTATTTCTTTGGGAGTATATTTCTTTTCGTTTTTCAGCGGAAACGCAATGTTTCCAGCAACCGTCATATGGGGCCATATGGCGTAGGACTGAAATACCATCCCGATTGGCCGTTGATAGGGCGGAACGAAAGTCCGGCCATTATCCACCAACTGGTCGCGGATGAATAATTCACCAGCATCAATCCGTTCCAAACCTGCCAAGCTTCGCAGCGTTGTGGTTTTGCCACATCCGCTGGGGCCCAGCAGCGTATAAAATTCCCCCTCCTTGATATCAAAAGATATCCCCTTAACGGCGTGAACCTTGTCGTAACTTTTTTCAATTTGCTTAACGCGAACAATACTCGTCTTTTCTTGATCGGGCATAATTTTCCCCACTATCGCCGACTGACAATCCGGGCTATAAATCTTCCAATAAAACTTATGATCAGCAAAACCACAATCATCATGATTGAAAGCGCACAAACCACGGTAACTTCCCCGTCAAACCAGAGCATCCATATCCGGGTAGATAGAACCTCGTTATTTGCAGAATACAGCAAAAGGGCGGCAGAAAGCGCCCGGCCCGCATGCATGGCAACCCAAATCCAGGCATTGATGATCGCCGGGGCGACCAATGGGACCGTGATCTTAAAAAAAGATTTTATTTCGGTTGCGCGGCAGACCTGAGCGGATTCTTCCAACTCCTTGTGGATTTGAATCACCGCAGCGCTGACGGTTCGAACCGTATAGGGGATATAGCGAATCACAAATGCTATGGCGATTATCCACAAGGTTCCATATAGAGGGATAAAACGAACGTTTAAAAAAACGATTAAAAGCGAAAGCGCAACAACGATGCTGGGTAAAGCGGTCGGCATAAAACTCAAGATGTCGATCACTGTTTTCCATTTTATACTGATCCGGGTTCGATGAACGACCCATGCTACCAATGCTGCCAGCAGAACGCTGAGGGTCGGAGCTACCACCATCAGGAGCAGCGTGTTTTTCAAAACCCGCCCCATCCAGGGCGCCTCGATAACGGAAATGTAATTTTCCAGAGACATTCTGGAAAAAACATCCGCAGAAGGCACCAGATAAAGCGGAATCAGCGAGGCATAGATCAAAATCAGGATGGGCAGCAAAATGGTAACGATAAAAAAAGCAGTAAATACGAAAAATGCAAAATATCTCCAAGGACCCAAATCGATCAGTCTGGGCCGGTAGCCCTTGCCGGTAATCGTCGAATAACGCTCCGAATGCCGGGTGGCCTTGCGGTAGAGCATAATTAAAACAGCACTAAGGAGCAGAAAGGTCATGGCATACGTATTGGCCAGACCGTGGTTCGGGGGCACCAGCATCGTTGCATTGTTATAAATTGCAGTGCTGAACAGCGTAATTCTAGCGGGCAGGCCGATCAATCCGGGAATTTCAAACACCTCGATATTGATTATAAATAGATAAACTGCTGCCGCCAGAACCGACGGTGTCATAATCGGCAAGGTGATCTTGCGCAACGTCGAAAACGTATTGCTGCGGCTGACGGCGGCGGCTTCCTCCAGTGAAGGGTCCATGCCTCGCAACGTGCCCAGCATCATCAAAAATGCCGTGGGCACTTCCACCAGAACTTGAACGAAAATCATGCCGCTCATCGAATAAATATTGAAACGCGGCAGGCCGATGATCGTATTAATAAAGTGATTGAGCAGCCCGATTCGAGGACTCAGCAACAGTATCCAGGCAATCCCGAATAGCATCCTTGGAATGGCCATGGAACTCAGCAACATGCTATAGGCAAAACCGCGGCCCGGCATATTGGTTCTTTCAATCAGCCAGGCGAAAAAACCGCCGATCAGCAGGGTGACCGCTGTAACGACAGTGGCGAAATAGAGGCTGCGGCCAATTGTGATGTAGGTTTGAATATTGGAGTAGGCATCAACGTAGTTGATCAGGCTGAATTCTCCGCCCGGCATGCCCGGCCGGCCGGTTCGAAAGCTGGAATAGATCAGCATCCCCATGGGTACCAGCACGAGAATGCCGACAACGATGCTTACACCGAGCGGAAAAATCCTATTCAGTTTTTCTTTAAACCATTCAAAAGAACTCATATAAATTCAACTACATGAAATTATTATCTAAATAGCAAGGAAATACACGACAGCGATATCTCCCTTGAGGTTCATTCCCTGCCTATCATATCATTTTATTTGGAATGAATGCCCCCGTAATTATTCGCGGGCGCCCATCGCCTCGGTCATCTGAAGTGTATACTTGTGTCGGTCCGGAACCTGTTCATCCGATGGCGGCAACGACAGGGTGATGCCTTTATATAATTTCTCTTTTTTCGTTCCGGCGAAAGGGGCGGCACGTCCCCAGTTGATGCCGTCCATAAGTGTATAGCCCTTGCTGCCCAGCCAGGCCAGGAAAACCTTGCCGGCATTGGGATGCTTGGCTCCCTTGATAATTCCATAGTGATAAAAGGAGGTGGGAAGGGGATTCGGGAGGCTGAAGCCGATGGGGCCCCCCTTTTTCTCTGTAATTTCCACATAGGAATGCAGATAGAACGGCGCTGCCAGCATATGCTCTCCGGCTGCCATTAACGTAATTGTTTCTGTTTGTCCTCTCACAAAAATCGGCTTGTTTTCACCGAATTTGCGCAAATAATCGAGAACCTTCTCAGGACCCCATACACCAGTCAACCGCAGGAAACCGCTCGGACGGGTGTCGGTTGTTATTTTTCCTTTCCATTTGGGATTCAGCAAATCTTCCCAGCTTTTGGGGGCGTCTTCCGGCTTGATCAAATTGGTATTATAGAGAATGCAGAAAGGTGTTTCAAAGGGTCCGATAAATCGTCCGCCCGGTTGAATTATCCCCGGCAGAACGCCGAACTCCGCCCAGTTAACTTTTTCGATGGCATCAACTTTTAAAAACTCATGCATGGAATCCGGATGGATATGGACAACATCGTAGGACAATTGACCGGCTTGGAATTCACGCAGTAGTCGCTCCATGGCATCGCCGCCATGCTGCCGCTGGAAGTTGACCTTGATTTTGGGATATTCCTTCTGAAAGGCTTTGACAAACGGGGCCGCCTCTTTTTCCCTTAAGACACAGGTCCATGAAACTTCACCTTCTTTTTCGGCTGCCTTATAAACATCAGCCGGCCCCTTGTTTTGCGCAAATACGCTGCCTGCCAGAATGACTAATAGCGCCGAAATGAAAATCAAACCTCTTTTAACCATAAACTGCCTCCCTTTGCCTGAGATTTAATGTTGATATGACTTTATCGCCAGGTCTACACTTATGTTCAGCTTGTCTGTTTGGTTAAAAAATAGGAATTGAATTGTGTAAAAATTAAAAATCTCCAAAGGAAAGGCTTTGTTTCCTTTGGCCTGGATCTTAAAATGCTTGGGAAAGACGTAATAGCTATATGGTAACTACATCTTCGGTGTCAAGCATATTGTTGGGCTTCCCTTCCCAATAAAAATGTTCTTTCGCTTACTTCGAAAAATATGCTATTTCTTTAGAACTATCGAAAAGTAAATCCTTTCTATACACGTTCAACGTTTGAAAATCATATTGTTGAGACGGCTTTATTTGAATGGTATGCGACATTTTTTAATGTGTTAAGCAGCACCTATTGCGGAATCCATTAAACTGCGGAGTCGGTTGTAACTGTCAGACGTCCGGAATCCATCACAGCAGGAGGAGCGTATGGCTAGAACGGAAGCAATTCCCGTCGAATTCAAGTTAAACAACGAGATCCCCCATTGCCGGAGTCTATGGATCGGAATTCTTCAGGGTTCCTGGAAAGAAATCGGGATACAGTATGGTCAAAGGTGCGGTAAGGACATTGCCAGAAATTTTGATCTAAATTGGGAACAGCTTGTTTTAAAGGGACAAAAAGGAAATTGGCGGGAGAATAAATCCCCGCAGAAGCGCGCTGAATATTGTGTCGCATATATCAAAAGAAGCTTTAAAGAACTATCTTACCTAAGTCCCGAATTGATTGAATTATTCCACGGCATCGGGCAGGGGGCCTCCAAAGAACTGGACCGGTGTCTTTATGCCTCCGTTTGCAGCCATTTTGAAAAAATCGCCCTGTTAAATTATTCCAGCACGGTTCATTTTCATCCGGATTGGGATTTTGTTAATGATTGCCCCAATCGCACCGGCCATTCCGGTGTAATACCGGACCCCGGTATGGTTTCAGCAGAAGACGATTGTAATGGGTTCTGGGTCAAGGGGAAAGGGACTAAGACCGGTTATACCTATGCCACGCGTACCGCCCAGTCAAAACACATTCAACCGGGAGGGTCCGCAAGAGAGCGGCAGGTTTCATATGTTGCCGTACCCAAAGATCCAAATGCTCAGGTTTTCTGGGGTAATGGACGCGCAGGCAATCTGGGGGGAATCGGAGGCGGACTTTTAAATGGCTCCGGCTTGTGCTGCCTAACTTCTGGCGCGCAGGATGCGCTTAAAAACCGGCAGTATATCGATGCGACACTCGCACCTGGCATAAGGGATTTCCTGCTGGCAACTTATGGAGTCATATTTTCCAAAACCGCCGGGGAGGCCTCGGAAAGGATAACGGCCGGAAGCGAGTCGTACCGAATGCAAACCGGTAGAAAAACCGTCCTGAGGGCAAGGGGATGCAACATTGTTTTTGCAGATGCCGATGATGCGTTTTGTGTTGAACAAAACGCACGTTATTATGCTGTCAGAAGGCCTGGCGATTTGGGGGAAAAAGACGGCAATTATCTTGTGCATGCCAATCATTTTAAGAGTGAGCGGGGAAGCTACGATGAAAACAACCGGTTTCACGAAGATATCCCCATGACCCAATTTAGACCTGAAAGAATCGATTCCCCTAATGGCTCGTATTATCGTTTTTGGTCAGGTATGTGGATGCTTTCCAATTACTATGGACAAATTGACGAAAAGCTAATGATGGAAAATCTTGTCGCTTCCCATTATGGCTACGACGCGGAGGGAAACCGCTACGATCCTGACCCGGTGACCGGAGTCCCCTCTGCTGGCGGCAAGTACGCAACCGAAATCGAAAGCTGGCATGGGACGTTTTGCGCCCATATCAAGCCCTATACGCAGGAAAATCCCAAGGGTATCGGCGGAAACGCTGAGACATCGGTTTTTAATCTGTCGACCCGGGAAGTATGGTGGGTTCCCGTATGGCCCTGCCATTACAAAGAATGGAATCTAAGCTGGAGCTATCTGGATCTCAAGCCGTTTGTCGAATACCGGAAGTTACTTTGGGGGTATTAAGCAAACACAATTTTCAAAAAAGTCCGGGACGGCCGGGATGCCGCTCGGTGTAATTGTCTGGAAAAAAGAAATCCTAAATTCCCCGAACATAGGCGATCCGGGAGGGACCTATAAAGAGAAACCCATGTCCTGCTGGGCGGCCTTGCTTTACTGGAAATGTCTTCGGAAGAGAACGTGCTGAAGAAAACAGAGAAAATCGGCTCAAAAATGAAGGAATGATTCGAATCGTGGATGCAGAAAATCGAAATGGTCGGTGATGTCCGAAGCAAAGGCACCAGGCCGGCATTGGAACCGGTTGTCGACAGTAAATCCAAAAAGTCGGCGGTTGCTCAAACCAAAGCCCTGGTCAAATTCTGTCATGAAAGGGGACTGTTCCTCCTTTCCTGCGGCAATTTCGATAATGTCATCCGCTTGCAGATGCCCCTTGTGATCGGTGATGAACACCTTGAAAGGGGGCTGCAGATAATGGAAGAAGGATTCAGCAACCTTTACCCAGGAAAGAAAAAATCGTGGCAAAAATATATCCGACGATGATTATTACAAACGGCAGACTATGGACAATGAATGAAAAAAAACCGGATGCCGAAGCAATTGCAGTTTTCGGAAAGGATATTGTAGCGGTCGGAACGCGCAAGGAAATCGAAGCGCTGGCCGGCCCGCAAACGGATGTGATCGATGTTGAGGGGCGAATCGTAACCCCCGGCCTTGCCGACATTCATGTTCACCTGGCCCAGGACGTTGCCGATATCCATGCGGTTGAAATTCGCGATTTTTATGATCCTACAATTAAATCTGTTAATGACATTCTGAGCAAAATAAGGGACAGGGCCCGCAAGCTGCCGCCTGGAAGATGGATCCATGCGCTGGGAAGCCCCATGCAGGATGAACGCCTCTCCGAAAAAAGGCTGCCGACCAAACAGGAACTGGACCAGGCTGCACCCCGCAATCCCTGCTATGCAAATTTTGGGGCTCACATCATGGTGGCCAACAGTCTTGCGCTTCAGGCCGTGAACATAACAAAAGATACGTCCGACCCCCAGGGCGGCTGGATCATGCGTGGAGAAAACGGCGAGCCGAACGGCGTGCTTCGGGAAAGGGCTCAACTTATTGTAAAATACACAGATGATTCCAAAGAGAAAAATATCGAAGACGGGATTGAGGTGAAACTCAAAAAGGCCGCTGCCCGGGGCATCACCGTTGTCCATGATATCATGCGAACCACGGAGCAGATCAAGGCGTATCAGAGTTTATGCTTTCAGGGCAGGCTTCCGGTCCGTGTTCAACTGCTGATACGCATTGTCGAAAGCAAAGTTCCCTTACGGTCCCTGCTGGACCTCGGCTTTAGGCCTCCTTTCGGCAATGACATGCTCAAGATCGGCGGCAGCAAATTGAGCATCGACGGCGGATTTACCGCCCGTCAGGCAGGTTTTTCAGGAATGAAGGGTCTGATTCGGATTGACCAAAAGGAGTTGGAGGAAACGGTTGAAGCCTGTCATTTGACGGGAATCCGATGCTGCATCCACGCCATCGGCGATGCCGCTCAGGATATGGCGTTGCTGGCACTGGAAAAAGTCCAGAAAAAAAAATACCTGCCGGATATTCGCCACCGCATCGAACATTTGGGAAACCATCTGTTCACTCCCGAGCGCCGGGCCAGGGCAAAAAAAGTCGGCGCCGTTCCCGTAACCAATCCGTCGGTTTACTATTTTGTCGGCGATATGGGGGCCGCATACCTCGGGCCCGAAAGGAATAAGAACTGCTTTCCGCTTCAGACGATTCAAAACGAGGGGTTTCCCATAGCCTTCGGCTCCGACGCACCCGGCTACTGGCCTGTGGATAGTATCCGTGATATCGCCGCCATGGTTAACCGTAAAACCGTTTTGGGGACTTCAATGACGCCGGAGGAAGCCATCACGTTCCGTGACGGAATTCGCGCCCAGACGAAAGATGCCGCCTGGGTGGGATTTGAAGAGAACCGGGCCGGGTCGCTCGCGCCGGGAAAAATCGCCGACATCTGCGTCTTGGACCGTGACCCTGATACATGTCCGCAAGAGGATTTGGCGAACCTGCCGGTGATGCTGACAATGTGCGCAGGAAAGATAACTTATCAAAAATGAAGATCACGGCACAATCCAGATAGGAATACTGGCTACATCTAACAAAATGGCGTAAGGAGGAAATGTATGGTAGCAGACGATGCAAAAAAAATACCGTTCCGTCTTAAAAGAGAGATTCCCAATTACCGTTCGCTCTGGATCGGAGTTTTACAGGGCAGTTGGATGGAAATGGGCATTCAGTACGGGCAGCGCTGCGGAAAAGATATTGCCAGAAATTTTGATATTTCCTGGGAAAAGGGAGTTCTCAAAGGCAACCGTCCGTTTCATAAGGGCCGAAACGAAAAAGAACGGGCCTCCTATTTTCTGGCGTATCTGCGCAGAAGCTTCAAGGAGCTGTCGCTGTTAAGCCCGAAGATGATTGAATTCCTCAAAGGCATTGGCGATGGAGCCTCGCCGGAATTGGACAAATGCCGTTATGCCGGCGCTTGCACACATTTTGAAAAAGTCGCCCTATTAAACTACTCCAGCACGAAACATCTCCATCCGGATTGGGATTTCGACGGTGACTCCCCCAGGGGCGAAAAGTCTCCTGAAACATACGCCAAATTGTTTACCCCCACCTATGAAACGGAAGAATGCAACGGTTTCTGGGTAAAAGGCGCCGCTACAAAGAACGGCCAAACCTTCGCCACCCGGACGGCCCAAAGCCCGCATGTCGACCCCAACGGCTCCGGCCGGGAACGGCAAGTCTCTTATGTCGCAATTCCCAGGGACCCTGACGCGCGGGTTTTCTGGGGCAATGGCAGAGCCGGCAATTTGGGCGGACTCGGCGGGGGATTGATGAATGATTGCGGTGTCTGCTGCCTGACTTCCGGCGCTCAGTATGCCAAAGATTCATGGGCTCAAGCGGATGTCACGGTTGCCCCGGGAATCAGGGATTTCTTGCTGGCGAGCTGCGGTGTTATTTTTTCAAAAACAGCCCGCGCGGCCGCTGAAATGGCTACGGTAGGGACGGTGCCCTATCGAGAAAAAACCGGCAGGAAAACGGTTCTGCGCGCCAGGGGTTGCAACATCGTCTTTGCTGACAGAAATGAGGCTTACTGCGTCGAGCAAAATGCCCGTCGCTACGCGATCAGGCGACCGGGCGATTTTGGTGAAGCAGACAACAATTATCTCGTCCATGCAAATCATTTTAAATATGATAAAGGCAGTTATGACGAGAACAACCGGTTTGATTCCAGGACCCCCATGAATCGATTCGCACCGGAACAGATCGATTCCCCCAACGGTTCATACTTTCGCTTTTGGTCCGGGATGTGGATGCTTAGGAACAACTACGGAAACATTGACATTGAAATGCTGATGGAAGACCTTGTCCCCTCCCATTATGGTTATGATGAACAGGGAAATCGATTCGACCCCGAACCGGAGACGGGAGTGCCGACGGTCGGCAACCAATACGCCGTTAAACACAAGGGCTGGCACGGCACTTTCTGCGCCCACGTTAAACCTTACAGTGAAGAAAACCCGAAGGGAATCGGCGGCAACTGCGAAACTTCAATTTTTAATTTATCAACGCTTGAAATCTGGTGGGTACCGGTTTGGCCTTGCCACTACAAGGATTGGAACATGAACTGGAATTATCTCAATCTGCAGCCTTTCTCTGAATATCGGAAGTTGCTTTGGGGGTATTAACCTGAAGTTCTTATGCCCTATTATTTGCGAGCATTTACTGATGGAAATGGAAATGTCCACTGTCTAAAAGTATAGATGGGAATAACATTGTTGACAATTTTTTCTAACCAGCATCGACTGTCAGCAATATTTTGACCGGGAGGGCATTGGCAGGAAGAGCCGCATCTCTATCATATGTGAAGCCATCTCAACAAATATACGCTAAATGAGTGAGCAGGTGGGGTGTTTTATGACGAATACCTATGAAGTGAGCCGTCGTCACTTCACCGTTTGCCGGCGGTTCGCCTCCTGAAATAATTATTTTTTTGAGACAGCTTCGAGTCACTTGTCAATCCTGCCCACAAATTATGAAATAATTTCAAAATGACCTGCCAAAGTCCTAATTTTCATTAAAGTTGAATTTAACCGCAAATCGATATATGAAACGGAATAAGGCGATTCTTTTTTACCGGGTTCAGCCCGATTCATTTCCGGCCGCCGGATCAGGGCGCGGCCACCGGCCGATTGAATCGATTAAGATTAAAGACAACGACGCCATACCAGGGAAAAGACAAATTGATGACACCCGCCCTCAAAAAAGGAAATGTCGCTGGCAGGCTTTCAAGCGCCGGGTTTAATCAGGTCCTTACCCCTCTTTTAACCCTATCCGTTACCCTGTTTCTGTTTATCGCCTGTGCCTTTCACACCCCTGCCGAAACACCGGTTTTAAATCGGCCGGAAACCACGATCATCGACGCCCAATCATCCGTCGTCATGAAGGCGCTGCTGAAGGTTCTCGCCGACAAGAAGTTTATCATCAATGCCGGGCGCTCGGACGGACAAACCATTGAAACCGAGTGGCTGCAGGACGGGCCTTATAAAAGCCTGGTGCAGGCCGAGGTGACGCCGATCGCCAAATACCGCAGCCGGCTCAAGGTGACCCTGCTGCTCCAGAAAAAGGCCTTTATGAAGGAAACCTGGGAGCCGACGGACAAAATCGATAAAACCGTTTACATGGACTTTATCAACGATGTGCTCATCGAGAGCTACCGTGTGATGTATGACGCCCGCTGATACACAATCGAAGTGATTCCCCTGATTAAACGCAGGCAAAACCAATAAGGTATTCGCCGAACATAGAACGTTTAATTTGAACAATGAAAGGAGTTTTTCATGCTGGAAACCGATAAGGAAAGATATCGCAAACTCATGCCGAAAATTCTGGAGTCCATGAAAAAGAAAAAATTCGATCCTTACTTTTTTGAAACCGTCGAAGAAGCCCGAAATTTTATCCCCACTCTGGTTCAAAAGGGCGAAACCGTCGGGATCGGCGGCTCGGTAACCCTGCGTCATGATCTGGGCGTGGTGAAGGCTCTCCGCAGCCAGGGCAATACGGTTTACGATCACTGGGACGCAAAGGACGATAACGAACGGATCGCCCTCAAACGGATGCAAAGAGGCACCGATGTTTTTTTAAGCAGCCTCAACGCCTTTACCTGCGATGGAATCCTGGTGAATCTGGACGGCGGCGGAAACCGGGTCGGCGGGCTCTGTTCCGGACCTAAAAGGGTGATCGTGGCTGCCGGAACCAACAAACTCGTTGAAACTCTGGATCAGGCCATTGATCGAACCCGGCGCCATTCCGCTCCCATCAACGCCGCCCGTCTGGGCCGCAAGACGCCCTGCGCGGCAACCGGACTGTGCAACGACTGCGATGCGCCCGACAGGGTCTGCGCCGCCCTTTTGATCCTCTTCAAAAAACCGGGGGACATCGACAAGTTTACCGTTGTTTTAGTGAACGAAGAAATGGGATTTTAGTCCGTGTCCCAGAAATATTTTATAATTCCCATCGGCGATCATGAGGGAAGCGGTCGTGTTTTGGATAAGGCCAGCACAACGGTGCTCTTGCCGACCGGACCCGAAACATGACCGCGATCCTAACTGTTTCATTCCGGGATGCAGCGTTAAAGCATGTTTAAATCTTTTTTGGATCAACAACGGAAATGCGCGCCGACCCCTATGACCCCATCCCCAAATCGGGATTAAAAGGCTTCCTTCTCCATTCCATCCTGGGCTGGACGGCCGCCATCCTGTTCGGCGCAGCCGGCTTGTTCGCCGCACGCTTATTCAACCTTTCCAACCAGCCGGCCGCCGCCCTGACCCTGGGTCTTTTCGGCCTTGCCGGCGGCGTCGCCCTTGCCCGCCTGCTGCGATCGGCAGGCGCCAAACCCCGTCCATCGCATGTTATACTGCTTGCCGCCACGTGGGCCCTGTGCAGTGCCGGCGGGGCCTTTGCACTTTTCTTCACCATGGGAACCCGACTGGAGATGGCGATTCGAACGTTCTACAGCTTTGCAGTCTTCGGCGCCGCAGGCGGAATGATCACCGCCATGGTGTTGCGATCCCTTTTCCCGCAGTCTGCCCGCAACGATACCCTCTCCGGCGCCGTGGCCTGGTTCTTTACTTTCGGCCTTGCGGCCGCGGCGGGTGATGTTGCCGGAGAATGGCTGCAATTGCTCCTGCCGTCGGCACTGGCCTGGCCGCTGGCCGTTGCGGCAATGACCGTGATCATGGGGTTGGGCAGCGGGTGCGCGATCCTGCTGTTTTTTAAATCAGACCGGGGCGGCTGGCGGGCGCTGCAGACGCTAAAACCAACCCCTCTCCAAGCGCAAAAACCGCCCCTCCTTTGGGTATTGATTATCTTATGCATCCCCTTTTACGTAAATGACCTATCAAACGTATTCGTCAAAGACTGGCGCTGGTGGCTCCTGATCGATTATACCGGCGTCAAGCTGTATCCGCTTCTGGTGATGCTGTTCTTTATCCGCAGCCGCGCCCTTGCCCTCAGTGATTTTATCGGCCCGGTGCGCCAGACGGTTGTATCTTTTTTCACAGTTGTCGTTTTTGCCGTACTGACGGTCCTGTTCCTCGAACAGAACGGCGCCCTGCTCCTGAAAAAGCTCTTGCACGATGCCCCCCTGGGCGGCATTCCCGACATACCGGATCCGCTCTGGAAATGGATCGATCTGAGTGCCGGCCTCCTGATGGTGGGCATCTTTGAAGAGGCGGTTTTTCGGGGTTGTTTACATACGGTGCTGCGTCAATATACCCGCCGGCCCGCCCTCTTTATCCTGGCCTCCGCCGCATCCTTCGGACTGATCCACTGGAGCGGCGGTCTCCATCAGATCATTCTGACGGCGGCTGTCGGAGCTGTTTTCATGCTGATTTATTTGCGCACCTATTCCCTGCCGGCGCTGATCCTGTCCCATTTTATCGTTAATTTCGTTTACTTTGCCCGCATCATCCCCTCCTCGCTCTTCTCTTTCTTCCCGGTCCCGCCGATTCGCTGAACGCTCCTCGGAATAAAAATGGGCTGAAGCAAAGGCATTGCAAATTGAGGTCATCGTCGTTGCCGACACTACATTTTGATTCCATCCTGATGCAATCCCTCACGACGGCATGGTTTTAACCGGTCGTAATCAACCTTCTAAATTTGTTAAATATTTTTATTAAATAATATCATATTCTTATATATATATTTGGTCTTAAAAATCCGACACAATCTACACGATTTGTAGGTTTGTTTTTCAAAAAATGCGGTCCCTCCCCGTTTTCATGCCTCCCAGCTTCAACAATTAGAGTAAGGCGAAAAGAAAATATTTTATCGGCTGTTTTTGTTTTTATTAATTTTAATAAAAATTTCAAAATGTTAACTCATTATTTTAAACGGCTGTTTTTTTGATTGATTTGAACGTATTGGCATCGAACCTGCATGGGATATGTTCAATGTTTGCTGTTTTGATTTGGGCGTTTCGTTTCCATCTGTTGCTGCAAGCAGATGGTCCCTTCTAAAAAATGGTTGTAAAATATTCTCTTTCTCTTATTTGCGTTCCGAGAGGAAGGTGAAACCATGACATCAAAAACAAAAAGTTATATATTCATAGCGTTCTTTTCCTCAGGCGTTGTTATGTTTTTCCTGTTGACGAACATTCCGGGATGCTCTGAAATTATACAAAGTTTTGATATCTTCGGGCATGAGCATGACAATTTTATCTTCCTGATAATCGCGTTTGTGTTTGTCAGCTATCTCTTGACCGAACTGACCGTTTGCATCGGCCGTTTAGTCTCGCGTATGAGCTGGCAAACCCCAAAAATCGGCGAAATCCTGGTGTCGCAGGGATACATTACCCGGGAGCAGCTCTATCAGGCCCTTAAAGAACAAAGCCTGCGGATAGGAGAAATCCTGCTCAGGGAAGGACGCATCACTCAGCAGCAGCTGCATCATGCCCTGGCGCTGCAGAAAAAAAACAAACTCAGGCTTGGTGAAATCCTAACGAAACTGGGTTACTCTAATCCAGAAGATATCCGCTGGGCGCTGGACAGGTCCCAGCGGCGTTTGGGGAAAATTTTACGCGAGAAAAATCTGATAAGCGATTACGATATGGCCTGCGCCATGACCTTGAAAAAATGCCACATCGACGATCACGGGCGCATATTTGCCAAGGAGTAGAATGAGACCTTTGCAAAACGCCCCTTTTGCCCAATTTCGGCGTCAGGTTTAAATTTGCATCCTCGAAATACTCCAGGTATTCCTGTAATTCAAATTATCGCCTGCCATGAACTTAAACAAAATCGGGCATTTTTCAAAGTTCTCTATATGTCAAGCCTACGCCGGTCGGGCGCCGACTGCAAAACAGGCTGATAATCCTTCCATAAAGATTCGGCAGGCTGTTAGACACCCCGCTCCGCTTACAGCGACCGTATCTCCTGTCGCATAAAAACCATATAGGATATGGCAAAGCAGACGATGGTGATGGCAATCATCGAAATGATATACGGCAGAACCACGACTACACTCTGCCCCAGGGACAAGGGGCCTGCAAAGCGCGAAATCGAAAGCTGCTCCATGATGCCCATCTGCACAAACATCCGGTTTGTTTTGCGCATGGGATCTATAATTGTCGAGGTGGAGCCTGTGTAAAGCTCCATGGGGGAAGTCAGCGAAACCGCCCGTTCAATGGTCGCCCGCCGCATGACCGCTTCGGGATCGGATGATCCGGCATCGGGGGTCATGGCCCCGGCCAGAACACTGGCGCCGAGGCTGACAAAGAAAGAAAAAAAGATCCACACCGCCAGGGCCGCCAGGGCGGAAGTGGCCACGCTGCGAAAAATAATCGAAAACAGCATTGCCACCCCCAGCCAGAAAGAAATGTAGATGATGCTGATGAAGAGGTAGATGAAAATCCGCCAGAGTTCCTCGATGCCGGGGACCACCCCCAGGATGCTGAGCCCCAGGCCGGTGATGACCAGGATGATCGCCGCCATCATGACGGCGATGATGATGACCCCCGCCAGAAACTTTCCGTTGATGACATCATCGCGATAAATCGGCTGGGACAGCAGCTTGCTGAGGGTGCCTTCGTTGCGTTCACGATTGATGGTGTCAAATCCGAGGATCAGTCCGATCAGGGGTCCGAAAAAGGCCACGAACTGCTGCAGGGAAAACAGCGCCCCGGATGATGTAAAAATCATCAAAAAGACAAACTGGGGTTTGGCGACCCCCTCCAGATCTTTCTTGATATTCAGGCCCGCCATGTAAACGGTAATCAAGCTGACCATGGCGATCAGGGCAAACAGGATAATAAAACGGTAACTGCTGAGATGATCCGCCAGTTCTTTTCGCAGAATGGGTTTGATGCCAATCACGGCTTGACCTCCTGGAAATATTTCATGTAGATTTCTTCCAAGCTGTAGCGCTCCGAACCGATCCCGAGCTTCTCCTTGGCAAGCTGATCCATCGGACCCTGGGCGACCATGCGTCCCTTGATCATAATGCCCACCCGATGGCAAATCTTCTGAACTAGGTGCAGCATGTGCGACGACAGCAGAACCGTCATCTTCTTTTCTCGACAGAGCCCTTCGATGAGTTCGATCATCCGATTGGTGGCGTCCGGGTCAAGCCCCAGGGTCGGCTCATCCAGAAAAACCACCTTCGGGTCTTTGATCAGCAGTTCGGCGATGCCCAGACGCTGGCGCATGCCGCGCGAATAGGCGCTGATCTTCTTTTTGGGTTCATGGGACAGTCCCACTTTCTCAAGGGCCTCCTCCATGCGCTGCCCGGCGACGTCCCGGGGCAAGCGGTTGAGTTCGGCCACGAAAGCGAGCATCTGGCGGGCATTGAGATCGCCGTAGAACCCCATGTTTTCCTGCAGGTAGCCGATCAGCCCCTTGACCCGAACAGGTTCCCGGGTGGGATCCACGCCAAAGACCCGGGCGGTCCCGCCGGTGGGCTCGGTCAATCCCAGCAGCATCAGCAGCGTGGTAGTCTTGCCGGCGCCGTTGGGGCCCAGAAAGCCGAACACTTCGCCTTCCGGAATCCGCAGAGTCAGGCGGTCCACCGCCACCTGACCGTTGTATACCTTGGTCAGTTCGCTGGTTTCGATGATTGGATTCGTTTCCATTTTAACGCCTTCCCAGCCAGCGGAACAGGCCGATCAGACCGGCGATCACGGCCACGATAATCCCGATGCCGACCCAGCCCCAGGCGGTGGAGGCTTTAACCGTAACCCGGAACTCAAGTGTTTTGGACGCCTTTTCTCCTTCAACCTTGACGTTGACGGAATAGTCTCCCACCAGGGCATCCTCATTGGGCGTAACGATCATTTCAATCTGCTGCAGCTTGCCGGGCTCGATGACGCCCACTTTCTCGGGATTGAAAGTGACCTTCCAGTTCTCGGGTTTGAAGGTCATGAATTTGATGTTGTTGTTGGGGGCCGAACCGATGTTCTTGATATAAAAAGACATGTTGGCTGGCTTTCCCTGGCGGGCGTCCAGGGACAGAAGCCCGCTGGCGGTTCCCATCTCAAGGTTGTAGGTGCCTGTCAAGACAAGTTTCAGCGTGGCTTCGCCGTTGGCCTCGCTGGAAGCCACCCGGACATTAATGGGATATTCACCGGCTTTGGCCGCGGCTGTGGGCTTGACCACAACGGCAACGGTCTCGCTCTGGTTGGCCTTGATCCGCAGGCTCGAAATATATTTATCTTCATAGGCCGGTTTAAAATTGATGTCCCAGCCTTCCGGCCCCTGGGCAAACAGGTTGAATACCGTGTCTTTATCCAATTTGCTGTTGACTTCGACCGAAAATTCGAATTTGGCGTCCGTCGGCCCCCGCAGGACCGGATAGGAGGTGTTCAGCTTAACCCCTTTGTCCTCTTTTTTGGCGCCGTCCTTGGCCTTGACTTCCACCAAAATGCTCTGGGACAATTTAAACTGGCCGTCGCGGGTTTGGGCTTTAACCAGGAATTCGTATTTTCCGGGTTTTGTCTCTTTGCCCGGATCCGCTTCAAAGGTCAGGCGCTTGTCCTCACCGGAAGGTACATGGACGCCGGTCACCGTAAATTTATAGGTTTTAATCCGGACATCCCACCCCTTCGGTTTTTCGGCGACCCAGACATCGACGCTTTCATCCGAACGTCCCTTGTTGAAGAATGTCAGGTCCATGCTGACACTTTCACCGGCCGGCGCCACCACGCCCGGATATTCGGCCGCCATCGTGACCAATCGTTCCGGCTTTTTTTCCTCATCGGTTTTTTCTTTGGCAACAGCCGGCCCCAGTCCCTGTGAAAGAAGAAGCCCTGCTGCGACCATCAAAATCATAAAAGCTTTTCGAATCCGCTTGCTGTGATGCATCCCCCGCCCTCCCTGGATATGTTGAAAAAAATGAAACGCGTCGCTAAATACAAAACCTTTTCGTACCAGCCGGCGCCTTGGTTGCCTTATTAAAGATCGTGCCCAAACATGTCAACAACAGGGGCGAACCCCGGCTACAGCGGTCCGCCCCTGCCGTCAGCTTCATCAATACATGTCGTCCATGCCGCCGGGAGGCATCGCCGGCATCGGCTTTTTCTTTTCAGGTTTATCGGTAATCATGGCTTCGGTGGTCAGCATCAGCCCGGCAACCGAGGCTGCATTCTGAAGCGCAAAGCGCACGACCTTGGTGGGATCGATAACGCCCGATTTCATCAGGTTTTCATATTGCCCTGAATCGGCGTTAAAGCCGAAATCGCCCTTTCCCTCCATGACCTTGTTCAGGACCACGTCGCCGCTTAATCCGGCATTCTGAGCGATCTGCCTCAGGGGTTCCGCAATGGCGTGCTGCAGTATCCGAACGCCTTCTTTTTCTTCGCCGGTCGCCTTTGCCTTGTTCAAGGCATCCATGCAGCGGACCAGGGCAACGCCGCCGCCCGGTACAATCCCTTCTTCCACAGCAGCCCGGGTTGCGTTCATGGCATCTTCAACGCGGGCCTTCTTTTCCTTCATCTCGATTTCGGTGGCTGCGCCGATCTTGATAACCGCCACCCCGCCGATCAGCTTGGCCAGGCGCTCCTGCAGTTTTTCACGATCATAATCCGAAGTGGTGTCTTCGATCTGCGCCCGGATCTGGCCGATGCGCCCTTCCAGGTCTTTCTTCTTTCCGGCGCCGTCTACGATGGTGGTGTTGTCCTTGTCGATCTTGACGGTTTTGCAGCGGCCCAGGTCGTTCAGTGACACGCTTTCCAGCTTGATGCCCATGTCTTCCGAGATCACCTGACCGCCGCACAAAACGGCAATGTCCTGGAGAATTTCCTTGCGGCGATCGCCGAAGCCCGGAGCCTTCACCGCGGCTACTTTCAGGGTGCCGCGCAGTTTGTTGACGATCAGGGTGGCAAGGGCTTCCCCTTCAATATCTTCGGCAACGATCAAAAGGGGTTTGCCGGATTTCGCGACGGATTCCAGCAGCGGCAGCATATCCTTCATGTTGCTCAGTTTTTTTTCATTCAGAAGGATATAAGGATCTTCGAGGGTTGCGGTCATTTTTTCAGCATTGGTGACGAAATAGGGAGAAATATACCCCCGGTCGAACTGCATCCCTTCCACCACTTCCAGGGATGTGTCCATGCTCTTGGCTTCTTCCACCGTGATCACGCCCTCTTTTCCGACCTTGTCCATGGCTTCGGAAAGAAGCTTGCCCACCACTTCGTCATTATTGGCTGAAATGGCGCCGACCTGAACGATCTCGCTTTTGTCTTTGACCGGCTTGGATATTTTCTTCAACTCCTCGACAACCGCCACCACGCCCTTGTCGATCCCGCGCTTGATGTCCATGGGATTGATGCCGGCCGACACCAGCTTCTGACCCTCGTTGAGAATCGCCTGGGCCAGTACGGTCGCCGTGGTGGTGCCGTCTCCGGCCACGTCGCTGGTCTTGCTGGCAACTTCCTTGACCATTTGAGCGCCCATGTTTTCGAATTTGTCTTCCAGTTCGATTTCTTTGGCCACCGTCACACCGTCCTTGGTAATGGTAGGGGCGCCATAGGATTTTTCCAGCACGGCATTACGCCCCTTGGGGCCCAGCGTAACCTTAACGGCATTGGCCAGGGCATTGACGCCCTTGAGCATTTTTTCTCTGGCCGACGAACTGTATGCAATCATTTTTGCAGGCATTAGGTATTCCCTCCTTTTTTATTCTAAAATTGCTAAAATATCTTCTTCGCGCATAAATAGATGTTCGACTCCATCAATTTTGATTTCGGTGCCGGAATATTTGGAAAAAAGGATCCGGTCCCCTTTCTTGACCTCCAGCGGAACCCGCTTGCCGTCATCACCCATCTTTCCGGGTCCGGCTGAAACGATTTTACCCTCCAGCGGTTTTTCCTTGGCGGTATCGGGTATAATGATGCCGCCGGCGCTTTTCTGTTCTTCCTCAACCCGCAGGACCAAAACTCTGTCATTTAACGGTCTAACTTTCATGTTTTAATTTACCTCCTGTTTTAATGGACATAACACTTGTATGTTTCAATTCCGCCAGACTACCGGCAGGTCCCGACATAAGCGCTATTTCTTAAAACAAGCGCCCCCGGCCGGGAACCGCATACCTGACGTCAACCTATTATGTTTCAACTTAAAATACAAACCGAACTGTGCGCCAGGGAAATTTCACAGTCGCCGGTTTGACTTAGCATATATTTTGATTAAGGAAAATACTGGCGGGAATAGAGCTCCTCAGATTGCATCATCAGCCCGGCCTCTCTGCACAGTTTCTGTAATGACCCCGCGGGGTGCCGCCTGAAGATTATGAGAACTCCATCGTTCATGTTAATATTTCTTATCATCTTGCTCAAATCCATTCAAAGTACAGCTGAATATATTTTAAATACAATAATTTCAATATGTTAAAGAAATATTAGCTAAAAAGAATTTAATCATGCTTTTCCGTCTGTCAAGGGTCGCCCATGATTTTGTTTATAGTTTTCAGGCTTGACGCGCAAATCATATTTTTTTAATGGTAGCCGTGTTTCTGAAGACGCTCCCCAAAAATTTTCCCCCGGATATCTGCAACGCACGGGTTGACTCAACAGAAGCCCCATGGTGCGAGCCGGTTCGAAGCCTTTGACATGCCCGATCGCATGAGTGTGTGTTGCCGGGGCCCGCATAGGAAGCGTCCGGGGCGTTTCCGGTATGGGATTCTTCTCTGGAAAGATGCAACAGGTTCGATCCGGTTTCGTGCGATGCCTCCACAGGCGTGAGTTGCTCACGCGCAGAATGGGTGATTATGGCGGGCAGGCATCTTTCGGGGGTTTTGAATCATTGAAACCGAAACCTGTTGATTCGGACGGCGCTTTCGGTTAGATTCGTCCAGAACGAACAACAATTAAGGAGGGCAACCATGTCTGAAAAAGTGATTGCCATTGAAGAAGAAGACGGACCCTTTCAAATCATCTTGCAGCGCATCATGCGCATGGTCCCGGAACGCGACAAGGATGATAAAAAGTTGCGGCGTCTGATTGCCTTCCGCTTAAAAACCGACGGTGAGGGGCCTACCAATGAATACCTGATCCGCAAGATACGGGAAATTATCCATTGCGGCTATACCGGCAGTTTATATGATTTTTTGAAGGACGACCTCAAGGAAAAAGAGTGCGGTTTTCACGAGGGTGTTCCGGAACCGCCGGAGGTCGCATAGAACCGGACGGCCGGGTTTCAACCATCCGAAAGCTGTCCTTTTGACCGCAGAAAACCGGTAGAGATTTCTCACCGGCGTTTGGAATGACCAATGAAATTTTTTATCGCGGAAGGGAATCTTGGCGGCAATGCCACAAAAGAACAGGCCCTGGAGCTAATCGGAATGCTGAAAAAAATAGGATGGGATGTTGAGTACGGTATCGCCAAAAATATTGCCACCGATATCTCCGAGTTCGGCCAGGAGCAAAGGCTCCAGTCTCAATTTGCCGATGATTTCATGGCCTGCCTGTCACAGATTGACAACGGATAGCCCCCATGAATCCGCCGGGCGTCCGCCAATAGATTGGGATAGTCCTGCCGGGGGTACACGTTCAGCAGGGCGAGTCGCCCGCAACCAACCGTCGTCCCCGGGGAAAATCAGCCCTCTTTCCATTTCGGCCCTCCGGTCGCTTTGGCCCGAGCTTTTCACTCCCTTTTCTGGTATATTCCGACGGCTTGCGCGAACAATATTAATATTAGAAGCTATCTCAAAAATAAATATCATTATTTTTCAGGAGCCGGTGAGGATTACCCATGTTCTACGGTCCGGCTTGGTTAGAGTATAATGTTTTTTGGGATAACTTCTAAATATGGAAATTAAAACTTATTTCATAAACTGCTGTTGAACACTTTGACCGGGTAAAGAAATATGCCGCTGAGAGCCATCGAAATCAAAGGCGCCAGACAACATAACCTGAAAAATATAGACCTGCAGATACCCCTGAACCGGATGACGGTGATAACCGGCGTCAGCGGTTCCGGAAAATCCTCGCTGGCCCTGGACACGCTTTATGCCGAAGGCCAGCGGCGCTACATCGAAACCTTCTCTCCTTATGCCCGTCAGTTCATGGAACGGATGGATCGCCCCCTGATGGAAAAGATCGAGGGCATTCCGCCGGCCATTGCCATCGATCGCAAGGATCCCGTCCGCACATCGCGATCCACCGTCGGCACCATGACCGAAATCACGGATTACGTCAAGCTGCTGTTCGCCCGCCTGGGCCTGCTCCATTGCCGCAGCTGCGGCCGGCCGGTCCGGCCCGAAACGCCGGCGCACGTCTGGGCCTCTATCAAAAATCTGCCGGAAGGCACCCAGACAATCATTACCTTTCCACTCCCGCTGAAAGGGCTTGATAAAACCGACCCGCGTCAATCTTTAAGACGCAGCGGCTATGACCGCTATTGGCATGAAGGCCGGATCGCACCCATAGAAAACTGGCAGCCCTCCAAAAAAGATCAAACCATTGAGATAGTCGCCGATCGGTTCATTTTCCGCCCGTCCGAACAAACCCGCATTATGGATTCCCTGGAGCAGGCGTTTCGCCTGGGAAGCGGTCGCCTGAACCTCTGGGCGCCGCCGGGCCAACCCATGGCATTCAGCAGCAGTCTGGCATGCGCCCAATGCAATATACCGTATCCATCCCCCCAGCCGAACCTGTTCTCTTTCAACAGTCCCATCGGCGCGTGCGAAACCTGCCGGGGATTCGGCCGGACCATCGATGTGGATATGGATCTCGTCATTCCGGATTCGACCCTTTCCATCGAAGCGGGCGCCATCAAACCCTGGGGAACAAAAGCCGAAGGGCGTATGGAAATCGAGCACCTGATCTCCTTCTGCCGTCATAACAAAATTCCCACGGATGTTCCCTTCCGGCGGCTGCACACCGACCAGCAGGCCGCCATCATTGACGGGACCGACGATTATCACGGCGTCAAGGGATTTTTCAACTGGCTGGAATCCAAGACCTATAAAATGCATGTGCGCGTGTTTCTTTCGCGCTTCCGCAGTTACAAAATCTGTCCGGCCTGCCAGGGTGCCCGCTTCAAGCCTGCTGCGCTCCTATACCGCCTGAACGGCCTTCATCTGGGCCAAATCTACGCACTGAACGTCACGGCGGCTTTAGCGTTTTTTGACGCCCTGCCGATACCGGCCGGAGACGATGCCGGCGCGCTGATCCTGGATGAAATCCGCAGCCGTCTCCGATATCTCTGCGATGTCGGACTCGGCTACCTGACGCTTGACCGTCAATCCCGAACGCTCTCAGGCGGCGAGGTTCAGCGGGTGGCCCTGGCTTCGGCGCTGGGGGCCTCTCTGGTGAACACGCTTTATATCCTGGACGAACCCAGCATCGGGCTTCACCCCAGCGACAATCATCGCCTGATTCGGATCCTCAAAGGCCTGAGGGATCATCACAACACGCTTGTCGTAGTCGAGCACGATCCTGAAATCATCGCCCACAGCGATTTCATGCTCGATATCGGGCCCGGTGCCGGTGAAAACGGCGGAGCGGTCATGTATTTCGGTCCCACGGTCGCTGTAAACAACTCTCTCACCGGTCAATACCTCAAAGGCGACCGCAGCATCCCGATTCCGCCAAAGCGACGCAAAACAGCCGACGGAAAGTGGCTGACTATTTCCGGCGCCCGGGAAAACAACCTCAAGGATGTCGATGTCAGAATTCCCCTGGGTCGTTTCGTATGCCTGGTCGGCGTTTCCGGCTCCGGCAAATCTACCCTTGCGGAAGAAATCCTTTACAAGGCATTGAAATGGGGCCTGAACGATCCTCAGGGGCGCCCCGGGCAACATCGGACCCTGCGGGGGCATGAACCGATTGCCGATGTGGTTCTGGTGGACCAGCACCCCATCGGCCGGACCCCGCGCGCCAACCCCGTCACCTACACCAAAGCCCTGGACGGCATCCGGCAGCTGCTTGCCGCTACGGTCGATGCCCGCCGGAAAGGCTTCCGCCCGGGCCACTTTTCATTTAATGTTGCCGGCGGCCGCTGCGAAACCTGCCGCGGGGACGGGTTTGAACGGGTAGAAATGCAGTTTCTGTCAGATGTGTTCATCACCTGCCCGGACTGCAACGGCATGCGCTTTAAAAAGGAGCTGTTGACCGTCGCATACCGGGGCAAAAATATCCATGACATCCTCAGCATGACGGTGGACCAGGCCCTTGATTTTTTTCAATCCGAACCCAAAATCAGAAACGCCCTGAATCCCCTGACATCCGTGGGTCTGGGATACATCCGGCTCGGTCAGCCCGTCAACACCCTTTCGGGCGGAGAAGCCCAGCGGCTCAAACTCTCAAGGTTTTTAAAGCCCGGCGACCGGCTCAACCGTTTTTTTATTTTCGATGAACCCACCACCGGACTCCATTTTGATGATATTCGCAAATTGATCGACGCTCTCCAGCAGCTGGTTCACTCCGGCAACACCGTTCTGGTCATCGAACATAATCTGGATGTGATTAAAACGGCCGACTGGGTCATCGAGCTGGGGCCTGAAGGCGGCGACAAGGGCGGACGCATCGTTGCCGCCGGCCCTCCTGAAAAAATCATCCGGAGCCGCCGATCCCCCACCGGGCGTTTTCTGAAAAAATACCTCGAAATCCCCAACCGGTTTGAATCAGCCGGAATGACGGCGCCGGCCGTGGCCGAAGCGGCGGTGAACTTTTCAGAGGGGATCGCCATCAGCGGCGCCCGTGAACACAATCTCAAAAATATCTCCCTGTCCATTCCCCGCAACCAGCTGGTGGTCCTGACGGGCGTTTCCGGTTCCGGCAAATCCACACTAGCCTTTGATATCCTGTACGCCGAAGGCCAGCGGCGCTATCTGGAAAGCCTGGCGCCTTACGTGCGTCAATACGTCAAAATCCTGGAGCGGCCCGAGGTGGACCACGTTTCAGGGCTTCCACCGACGGTAGCAATCGAACAACGCATCAGTTATGCCAGCCGGCGTTCAACCGTCGCCACCCTCACGGAGGTCTACCATTTCCTCAGAATGCTGTTCAGCAAAATCGGCAGCCGGCGCTGCCGCGGTTGCGGGCGCCGCCTGTCGACCCAGAGCCGGGAGGAAATCGCGGACCAGATTCGCCGAAGGTACGGAAGCCAGAAGATTTCGATACTGGCGCCCAAGGTTGTCGGCCGCAAAGGTTTTCACAAGGACATTCTGGACCGGGCCCGGCGCAGGGGGTTCGCCGAAGCCCGCATCGACGGCGAGTTCCGGTCCATCACGGCCGGCATGGCCCTGAGCCGCTACCATGAGCATACAATTGAGCTGGTGGCTGGGCGGCTGCCTTCTGCGGATCCGGCGGCAACAGTCGAACGGGGGCTGTCGGAAGGTTCCGGCAGCCTGATTGTTTTAGACAGCCGCGGCAGTGAAGAAATTTTCAGTCTGAAGGGAGCCTGCCCTTCCTGCGGGATCGGCCTGGAAACCCTGGACCCACGGCTGTTTTCGTTCAACAGCCCCCACGGCGCCTGCCCGAAATGCGGCGGCCTGGGTCAGCTCCTTTCCGGAGAAAACGCGGACCGCCAGGATGGCCCCGCGTGTCCCCGCTGCGCCGGCAGCCGCCTCAGGGAAACGGCGCTGGCCGTCAAGATCAACGGTTATTCCATCTGGGACCTGGTCCAACAACCGGCCCTGCAACTGCAAGACACCCTGAGACGCCTGCATGTCGATCCGGACGAAAAGCCCATTGCCGATCCGCTTCTGGCGGAAATTTTGTCGCGCCTGGCGCTGCTCAATCAGCTGGGATTGTCCTATCTTTCACTCAGCCGCAGCGGGGATACCCTTTCGGGCGGCGAAGCCCAGCGGGTTCGCCTGGCGGCCCAGCTGGGCTCTAATCTCACCGGCGTGCTGTATGTGCTGGATGAGCCGACCATCGGTCTGCATCCCCGGGACAACCGCATTCTGATAACGGCCTTAAAGACCTTGAAAGAACGCGGCAACTCGCTGGTGGTGGTGGAACACGACGAGGAGACCATCCGCGCGGCCGACACCCTTATTGATCTAGGCCCCGGCGCCGGCCAGGCCGGCGGAACCGTGGTGGCCTCCGGCCCACTGAAAGCCCTTCAACAAAACCCCGCTTCGGTCACCGGCGCCTGCATCAACGGCCGGCAGCGACGGATGACATCCCGGCTGCGCCCTTACCACGACCGACCCTGCATTAAGGTGTGCCGCGCCGCTGAACATAACCTGAAAGGCATCGACGCGGAATTCCCCCTGGGCACGCTGATCTGCGTTACCGGCGTTTCCGGATCGGGCAAATCCACCCTGCTCAAGGAAACGCTGTTCAAGGGCGTTCAAAACCGGCTCCTGAAAAAGAAACTTCCGGCCGGCCGCTGCCGAGACATACAGGGATGGCAAGGCATCGACCGGGTATTGGAGGTCGATCACAGCCCTATCGGCCGGACGCCCCGCTCGGTGCCCGCCTCTTACGTCGGGTTTCTGGACGACATCCGCAGGCTTTTTGCAGCAACACCGGATGCCCGCATGCGCGGGTATCGGCCCGGCCGGTTTTCATTCAATCTGGCAGAGGGCCGCTGCGAGGCCTGCAAGGGACACGGCAGTCTCAAGGTGGAAATGAGCTTTCTGCCGGAAGTATACGTCGACTGCGAAGACTGTCAGGGGTGGCGGTTCAATTCCGATACGCTGGCGGTTCGCTATAAAGGAAAAACCATGGCAGAGGTGCTGGACCTGACCTTCAGTTCCGCCACTGAATTTTTCGGGTCGATCCCGTCCATTCGCCGCTGTCTTGACCTGGTCTGCAAAATCGGTCTGGGATACCTGCGCCTGGGGCAGCCCAGCCCGACCCTTTCCGGCGGCGAGGCCCAGCGCATCAAACTGGCCCAAGAACTGGTCAAACCGTCAAAAGGACGGACGCTGTATGTCCTGGACGAACCCACGACCGGCCTGCATCTGTCCGATGTGCAGCATCTATTGCAGGTGCTTCAAACCCTGGTGGATGCGGGCAATACCGTGGCGGTCATTGAACACAATATCGAAGTCATCAAAGAGGCTGATTACATCATCGATTTGGGACCGGAGGGCGGCGACGGCGGCGGTAAAATCGTTATCTGCGGCTCGCCGGCCGACCTGCTGGCGCATGCCGACGGTTCCCATACAGCGCATTTTCTGGCCAAATATCTTGCCAAAAATTCCCGGGCGAAGTAACTATCTGAACCCGAAGAGGCCGGTTTTGATTGTCCCCAGAGGAGATTACTTCGTCCCGTAAGGCCTCGGTCGCTGAACAGTGGAATTTGGGATTTGTATTTTTAACTTAAGCATTCAAACGAAAGGATTCCCATGATCGCCACCATCCCACCGGCCCAAATCGGAATGCCGCTGGCGGAAGTCGACACGCCCGCGCTGCTGATCGATCTGGATGCATTCGAGCACAACCTCTATCAAATGCAACAGGACCTGAGCGGCCGCCATGTCCGCCTGCGGCCTCATGCCAAAACCCATAAATGCCCGTTCATCGCACGGCTTCAGATGGACCGCGGCGCCGTCGGGGTATGCTGCCAGAAGGTCGGCGAAGCCGAAGCGATGATTTACGGCGGGATACTGGACGTTTTTATAACCAATGAGGTTGTGGGAACACAGAAATTAAAACGCATGGCCGCGCTGGCCCGGCAGGCGCACATTGCGGTGTGTGCCGACGACGCTGTTCACGTCGGCGCCTATGAAGAAGCCGCCCGGGCCGGCGGCGTTACCTTGGATGTTTTCATTGAGCTTGATGTCGGCGCCAATCGCTGCGGCCTGTCCCCCGGAGAAGAACCGCTGAAGCTGGCCCGTCAAATCCAGTCGTCGTCCCATCTGCGCTTTGCCGGCCTCCAGGCCTACCACGGCTCGGCCCAGCACCGCCGCACCCCTTCCGATCGGCGCGACGCCATTGCATCTGCCGTCGGCTGCGTCAAGGAAACCAAAGTGCTGCTGGAACGCGACGGCTTGACTTGCCCTACGGTCAGCGGGGCCGGAACCGGCACTTATCTATTTGAAGCCGCCAGCGGGGTTTACGATGAACTCCAGGCCGGTTCTTATATTTTCATGGATGTCGACTATGCTAAAAACCTGGATGAGAATGGCTCGCCCTGGGGCCATTTTCAGCACAGCCTGTTTGTGTATACCACCGTTATCAGCCGCCCCGCCCCGGATCGGGCCGTGGTTGACGCCGGCCATAAGGCCGTTCCCCTGGATTCAGGCCTGCCTGTGGTATATGAAAGCAGGGATATCGAGTATGTGCGTGCGTCCGATGAACACGGCAAGCTCAGCCTGCACAACCCGGACTGCAGGCTGATAATCGGCGACAAACTCAAACTGATTCCCGGGCATTGCGATCCCACCGTGAACCTCTTTGACTGGTTTGTCGGTATCCGCAATAATCGGGTCGAAACCCTTTGGCCCATCACCGCCCGGGGGGCAATGCGCTAAGCGCTGCAACCCATTCATTTGCCCGGCGCATGCATGGAATTTTATTTCAGGCGTTGCCGTAGGTGTAATTCTTGATGAAATAGTCGAGTTTGTCTTTCTGGGCGGATGTCAGGTCTTTGAACTCAAGACTGTACCTCAGCATCCTCGTTACACTCAATGGAATATGATCGTCTGCTTCCGCGACGGAAACCGTCCGGAAGGGAATTCTCTCCATGGCCAGGTCCATACTCGCCAAAATACCAAGATCGGTGTACGTTCGCGACTTTTCGTCTGTTGCCAGAAATTGAAGAGACAATCCGCCTCTGCTGATATCCAGCAACTGCCCGACTTCTTCGCCGGACGCTGACCGCAGATTCACATAAATATGATCTTTTACCCGATAGCGATTATGCCTGCGATTGTCCGTTCTTGACCGCCTGTCGGTCAGCCGCCGCTCCGGTCCCCGGTAGCCTGGATCCGATAAGATCCTGCGGTCCCGTCCCGAGCGCCGCCCGGAATTCATGTTGTTTTCATCAGTGCTGTGTGCCATATCCACCCTCTGTATGCCCCGCTTCTGAAACACGGAATTTTCCTCCGAAATCGTTCACAATCCCGATGGCCCGTCATAAGGAAAAGCATATTCCATGCCAGAGATGCCGTTTAATACAAAAATACTCTAAAATTTATCACAATGAAATATTAATTTTGATACAGGTTACAACCTATTTAATTTAAAATAAAAACTCTAAATTAAACCGGATGGGATGATGGATACTTATGATGCGAAAATAATACGCGGGATAAATTTTCAAAATAAGGACTTTTTGTGCGACAGGATATGTTGATTTGCCCACCAAATTTTGTAGAAAAAATACGCAATAGAGCGGTATGAATGTGTCTTACTAAACCAATTATATTGGTTTTTCAGTTTTATTTCAAACCGAATGCCCCTTCTTAATAAAAGCGGTCGATCATCGTATCTGAATCAAAATTTAAGGAAACTTTGACTTGCGTTTGCCGCTGCCACCCCCGCCGGGGTGCTCCTCCAGCCATTTCTTTGCCCGGGGATTGCCCAGTTCGGCCGCTTTTTCAATATCCGACCGGCCCTTACCTCTATTCCCAGATTTCGTGTAGGCCATACCTCGGCTCCACAGAGCGCCGCGCATATTCGGCTCGACTTTCAGAGTTTCCGTAAAATCCGCAATCGCCTCATTATACCGGTCCATTTCGAGATAGGCCATCCCGCGCTCGAAATACGCCAGGTGCGTCGGATTGTTCCGGATCACGGTGTTGAGCGCATCGATGGCTTCCTTGGTTTTGCCGCTCTGGCGCATTTCGACGGCTTTTTCATACAATCCCCAGGCATTCAGAATGCCTTCATTGGCGTTCGCGTCCTGGTTGAGCTTCAGAAGGTCGGACTGGAGATGCTGCATGCGGGACTGCATTTCCCGGATCTGTTCCAGGGATTCATCGTTGATTTTCTGAAGTTTTTCCGCATGATCCAGTTTGCCGCGCTGTTTCCTCAGGCTCTCGATGGCCCGGGCGATATCGTCCGGATTGGCCTCTATCCTGGCCGTCAGGGTATAGGTCTGCCCATTCCATTTTTCATCCAGAATTTCCAGCTTGACGATCCCGGCTGAAAGGGAAATAATTTCATCTTTTTCGATCTGAAAATCCTTCATTTCAGTCCGGGATTCCAGATAGGTCCCGATTTTTTCCAGCAGCAGCCGTTTGACTTCTATGAGCGAAACCGTCCGGCAGGTCAGTTTGCTGTCGGATTCCCCGGCGCTGTAAGTATAGTTTTCAATAAACTCCCCCGGCGCCCCTAATCCCGATAAAGGCAGACCCAGTATCAATATGACACCAATCAGCATACGCAATGAAACCATATCGTCACCCTCCCACAGCATTTATCCGTTTAACGCCCTATGGCATCAATCTTCCTGCAGTTCTTTGAGGCCCGCGTAATAATCAAGGGCTTCGGGGTTGCGCAGGGCGTCCCGGTTGCGCACCGGCTGGTTGTGGATCACTTTGCGCACCGCAATCTCCACCTTCTTCATGTT
>JBFLWU010000050.1:0-37395 GCA_040757625.1 Thermodesulfobacteriota bacterium
ACCTCGGGCATTCCGCTGCAAAGAATGTCGGAAGGATTGAGCAAAGTATTCAAACAGCACTTTCTCGGCACCCATTTTTTTAACCCGGTTCGCTATATGAAGCTGCTGGAAATTATCCCGGGAGAAGAAACCCTGCCGGAAATCCTGGACTTCATGGCCGAATTCGGTGAAAGACTTCTCGGCAAGGGAATCGTCTGGGCCAAGGACACCCCCAACTTTATCGGCAACCGCATCGGCGTCTACGGCATGGTTAAAGCCATGCAGCTCATGCTGGAAGACGGGCTGGCCATTCCGGAAGTCGATGCCATTTTCGGACCGGCTATGGGAAGACCCAAAACCGCCATGTTCAGAACCGCCGACCTGGTGGGCCTGGATACCCTTGGGCATGTAGCCCGAAACACGTATGAACTGGTCAGCGATGATGATCAGCGCGACAGCTTCGTCATACCGGAATTTGTCGAAAAGATGATCGCAAAAAAACTTCTCGGCAACAAAACCAGAAGCGGCTTCTATAAAACCGACCTAACACCGGAATGGAAAAAAATCTACAAGGTAATCGATCCGGCCACGCTGGAATATGCGGAATACGCTCCGCCGGAATTTCCCTGTCTGGCAACCGCCACCAAAACCAGAAAACTCCCCGACAAGATAAAAGCGATCATCTACGGCGATGACAAGGGGGCCCGCTATGCCTGGAAAGTGGTCGCCCACGGACTGATCTATGCCGCCGACCGCGTCCCGGAAATAGCCGACACCATCGTCGAAATCGACAACGCCATGAAGTGGGGCTATAATTTTGAGATGGGCCCCTTTGAAACCTGGGATGCCATCGGCCTGGCCGAATCCGTCGAGAAGATGAAAAAAGACGGTTTCAAGGTGCCGAAAAAAGTTTCCGATATGATCGTAGCCGGCAATACCTCCTTTTACAGATTCGAAAAAGGAAAAACATTTTTCTACGACTTTGCCACGGCCGCATACAAGGAGCTGGTGCTGAGCGAAAACATTGTTTCGCTCTACGCTCTCAAAGGCGCCGGGCGGACCGTTGAAACCTGCAAGTCGGCCTCCCTGGTGGATCTTGGCAACGACGTGTACTGCTGCGAATTTCACACCAAAATGAACGCGCTCAATGGAGAAATCCTCGAGTTTATGAACAAATCCCTCGATTATGTCGATGCCAACGGCGCTGGGCTGGTTATCGGCAATCAGGCCGGCGGCGCGCCCAGCACGTTCTCGGCCGGCGCAGACCTGATGATGATGCTGAACCTGGCCAAGGAAAAAAATTTCGCCCTGCTTGAAACCGCCTCGAAAACACTGCAGGACCTGCTGCAGCGGACCCGCTATGCAACCTTTCCGGTCGTCGCCGCACCCCATGGGCTGGCCCTTGGCGGCGGCTGTGAGATCTGCCTGGCGTCGGATAAAATCGTCGCCCATGCCGAGCTGTACCTGGGTCTGGTGGAAATCGGCGTCGGGCTTCTACCGGCAGGGGCTGGCTGTTTGAATCTGTGGAAAAAATTTATGTCCACCCTCCCGGCCGCTGTCGTCGACATCGACCTGGCCAAATTCTTCCTGCCGGTTTTCATGAACATCGCCATGGCCAAGGTATCGACATCGGCGGCGGACGCCAGGGCCAACGGATTTCTGGGCTGCGGCGACCGGATCGTCTTTAACCGCGACTACCTGATCGGGGAAGCCAAGAAGGAAGTCTTAAAAATGGCGGCAGACGGATACGCGCCGCCGGTCAAACGCAACATCAAGGTGATGGGACAGGCCGCCCAGGGCATGGTCAACGCGGAAATACTGAACATGCTGAACGGAAAATTTATATCGGGCTATGACGCATTTCTGGCCAGACGGATTGCTTATGTCATCAGCGGCGGGGACGTCAGAGATAACAGTGAAGTCTCCGAAGATGTGATTCTCAAGCTTGAAAGAGAGGCTTTCGTGGATTTTTGGAAAGAAGATAAAACCCAGGCGCGTGTCGAACATATGCTCAAGACCGGAAAACCGCTCCGAAATTAGATTTTTTGCTTTCATTCAATGAGCATTTAAGGAGGAATCATGAGAGATGCATATATTGTAACGTCCATCAGGACCCCCGGCTGCAAGCGGGCTAAGGGAGCCTTTAGAGATACCCGTCCCGAAGATCTGCTCGCCTTTATCCTCGGTGCGGCGGTTGAAAAAACCGCCAACCTTGAAAAAAAAGACGTCCAGGACATTATGGTCGGATGCGCCTTTCCGGAAGCCGAACAGGGCCTCAACATCGGCAGAATCGCCTCACAGATGGCCGGATTTCCCATTGAAGTGTCCGGCGCCACCGTCAACCGGTTCTGTTCTTCGGGCCTGGAAGCCATTGCGCTGGCCTCGCTGCGGGTGATGGCCGGCTGGTCGGATGTGGTTATCGGCGGCGGTATCGAATCCATGACCTATGTTTCCATGCCGGGCAACATGCCCCGGCCGCATCCCGAATATTCACGCAAAAACGCGGAGTTGTATGTATCCATGGGCATTACCGCCGAAATCGTCGCCAAGCGCTATGGGATCACACGGCAGGAGCAGGATGAATTCGCCTTTCACTCCCAGCGCAAAGCAGCCGAGGCCAAATCCGGCGGCCTGTATACCGAACTCGTGCCGACCCCGGCGACCCGCTTTGTGTTTGGTCGCGGAGGCACCTATCAACGCGAAACCTTTATCCAGGACTTTGACGACGGCATCCGGGAGGGGACCACCCGGGAAGCGCTGGCCGGCCTGATGCCGGTTTTTGCCGCCGGCGGCACGGTCACCGCCGGAAACTCTTCCCAGACCACCGACGGCGCGGCCGCCACCGTCATCATGAGCAAGTCAAAAGTAAAGGAATTCGGGCTCAAGCCCATCGCCAAATTGAAATCCTACACCACGGTGGGCTGCAAGCCGGAAGAAATGGGAGTCGGTCCGCGCTATGCCATTCCCAAACTCATGGAACTGGCCGGGATGAATTTAAAGGACATCGGTCTGTTTGAAATCAACGAGGCCTTTGCCTCTCAGGCCCTTTACTGCGTGCGCGAACTGGGCATCGACATCAACAAGGTCAATATTCACGGCGGGGCCATCGCCCTGGGACATCCCCTGGGGTGCACCGGGGCAAAGCTCTGCGCCACGCTGCTGGCCGCGATGCGGCAAAAGGGCGTCAAGTACGGCGTCGAATCCATGTGCATCGGGGGCGGCATGGGCGCCGCTGCCCTGTTTGAATTATGTGAGTAAGTCCTCGATAATGGAAGCAAATCATCCGACCCCCGAAGGGTCGGATGATTTGCCTGAATCGGAAAGCAATTGAATAAATACCGCCTCGCACCAGGTCATGCCGGCAAAATTGTAAGTATCAAATTCCCGGTCGTTGATCCGCACCTTTTGTATCCCCGACAGGGGCCCCTGCAAATATTTGCTGAAAAACCACTGCAGGCTCGATCCTTTGAGCCATAAGCCTTTGCGGTAAAAAGATTCCCCCAGCTCTCTTGCCACCGCATTAAAAAATTTCACCGTCAGCTGCGTTCGCCGGTCGGATTTGCAGGCCGTTCCCGTTTGGCAGCTGATCTGATTTCGCATGGCCGCAAACCGGCCGCCTTTCCTTAAGGTCGCCCCGGCCAGTCCCGGCATGGCGGCGGAAAGTGCTACGGTTGAACCCTCATGGATGCGGGCGGTATCGATATTGTCCACGGGATTATGATCAAGAAAGATCGTCTGGACCCTGTCGGCCAAATACTGTTCGTCCAGGCCCAGTCCACTGCAGATAAAATCACGGAGACTGCAGCCCACGGAAGATTCCACTAAAAATCCCTGCTCGAGCAGCTGAAAGAATTTTGAGAACAAATCGTCTGAAACCGTCAAGGTCAAATGTTGGATTGGAATCATCTGTCTTTTCTAAGTAAGAAGCTATTTCAAAAGATATATGTATTTTAGGGGCCGGAAAGCATTGACATGTTCTCCGGTACGGCCTGGGATAGACATGTGTAATAAAAGTACTCGACCTGTCATAAATTTAGGATTTAATTTTTTTTGAGATAGCTTCTACCCTGTAATTCAATTAATGCGAGGTGTTAGCTGTGCATCTCTCACCATGAGTGGTCAGCGCATTCATGGGGCCCGGTGGCTTTTATCAAGAAAGAAACATCTCCCCAAGCATTATAAAAGACATGGGGCCTTTCCCCAGGCCCCATGTCTGAATTATTCAAGTGTACGGATTTTAAAAGTTAAATACCTGGTCCAGTTCCTTGTCGGTCACCCCGAAGGTGATGTTGTGGGGCGGCAGTTTTTCTTTCAGGAAGAAAGCCGGCAGGCGGTCTTGTTCGGACGTAAAGCCGGCCTTCTTGTTGAAATCGCGTTCCATTTTTAAAACCTTCTTGCCCAGGTCCGCCACGCCGTCGGCATTGAGACTCAGCCCGTAAAAGGCATTGAGCATGTCGATGAGCGCCTGAAAAGTCTCCGGCTGGTCCAGAACGGCAAAGGCAATAAATACGCACATGCCGGTGGAGTCCACGGCCGCTGTGGCGATCTGCAGATTTCGGGAAAGCTCCACCTGTCCTGCGGGTTTCAGGGGATCCACGCTGCCGCCGACGCCCAGGATGTTGGCCGTCACCGCATAGCCGGCAGTGTGATCGGCCCCCATGGTGCTGGTGGCGTAGGTCACACCGATTCCCTGGACTGTTCGAGGGTCGTAGGCCGGCAGTGCCTGTCCTTTGACCACCGGAACCCTTTCGACACCGAACACTTTTCCGGCAACCGCCGCACCGCTTCCCAGAATTCTTCCCAGGGGCGTGCCTTTTCCGACTTCCTTGACCAGGTTGATGGCCGCCTTGGCATCCCCGAATTTGGCAATGCCCGCATCCATGGCCACTGCGATGGTGGCGCCCATTTCGATGGTATCCAGGCCGAAATCGTCGTCCAGGCGGTCCAGCTGGGCAATGGCATCCAGGTCGTCAATGCCGCAGTTGCCGCCGTGGGCCCAGACGGTCTCGTATTCGGGCTGTTTGGTCAGATAGTTGCCGTTTTTATCGTAAAATGTTCCCGAACAGCGGATAATGCAGCCCCGGTGGCAGCCGTGGGTGGCGGAACCTTCCCCGCCCCGTTCGTTTTCGAGCTGAGCCTGGGTCTCACCGCTGATCTTGGAAGCCCCTTCAAAACTACCGGTTTTAAAGTTCCGGGTGGGGTAGCCCCCCGCCTCGCTGATCACATTGGTCAATACGTTGGTCCCGTAAGTCGGAAGCCCCTGACCGGTTACCGGATGTTTTTTCAGGCCGGCGACAAACGTCTGGTTGGCTGCCTTGAACTTTTCAGGATCTTTAGGAGCCCGCATTTTCATGCCGGTATCATCTAAAACGATCACCTTGATGTTTTTAGAGCCCATGACCGCCCCCACCCCGCCCCGTCCGGCATGGCGCGTCGGTCGCAGCTCCATGTCTGTGAAGGCCACCGAAGCCCCCGCCATTTTCATCTCGCCGGCCGGACCGATGGATATGCAGGCGATTTTATCGCCATAGGCGGTCTTCATCTTTTCCACCAGGGCATAGTTGCCCAGCATCTTCAGGCTTTTGTCGGCTTCGATCTTTACGCCGCCCTTGTTGATAAAGACCTTGTAAAGGGTATCGTCGGACGGTTTTCCTTCCAGCACGATGGCGGCATACCCCAAGCGGGCCAACACCTGGGCACCCTGTCCGCCGGAATTGGCCTCCTTGATACCGCCGGTAAGGGGGCTCTTGCAGCCGACGGAGATACGGCCCGACATGGCCGCAGTCGTTCCGCTCAACAGCCCCGGTGCGATAACGAGCTTGTTGTCGCCGCCCAGGGGATGACAGTTCGCCGGGACTTCTTTTGAGATGATCGCCGATGTAAGGGCGCGCCCGCCCAGACCGGCATATCCACCGATCGGCTGGGCAGTTGCCTTGGGTCCGCCCTTTGCACCCACATCAATTCGGAGAATCTTATCCATGCAGTCCTCCTTTCATGTTTTATGGATTATAATGTGAACCGGATAGTGCAAATCATTGTCATTGAGTCAGCACACAGGAAAACGTGGAAATCTGGCGAGTTGCTTATGTTTTTTTATTTATCGACATTTTTTCCAAAAGTCAAGCAAGCGTCTGTAATCGCTATGCTAACCAATACATAACCATGAAAGGCGGAAATTTGTACCACAATCATTTGCGGATGTTAGAGAAGTCATCTCAAAAAAATTACGTCCAAATGATTGAGAAGTCGGGGAGTTTAATTACAAGTGTCTAAGGAGTGAACCGTCACCATCTTCAGCGTTTGCCGGCGGTCCGGCATGGAGAGTACGGAAAACCGGAAAGCCAATTGAGGGCCGCCGGGCTGAATCTCTTAAAGGAGGCAGGCGTCCCGCCCCGCCGGGGCGGGACGCCTGGAATGACAGCGCAAAGAATACGCGATAAAATATCAGGCTATTTCATCTTGACTACGACCTTGATGGCGTCATCGATTCGCTCGCGCGCATATTTGACGGCAGTTGGAATCTCTTTAAATCCAAAGGTGTGGGTGTGCATGAGGGTGGCGTCAAAGCGGCGCTGCTGCATGAACGCCATGGCCCGGTGGGTCGCGCTTTTGCCTTCGCCCCGGATGCCGTAGAGGTAGATATTGTTGCGTACCAGATAGGCCAGATCCACCGGCACCGGTTCATGCGGAAACGCGGCCAGACAGATACGGCCGCCGCGGTTTACCATCTGGGCGGCCTCATTGAGGGCATTCGGTGCGCCGGAGCACTCCAGGACATAATGGACGCCCTTGCCCCCGGTAATGCGCCTGACCGCTTCGACCGGTTTTTCCTTGCGCACATTGATCACAAAGTCCGCTCCCAGCTTTTTTCCCAGCTTCAGGCGGCTGTCACGGGTCCCGGTCAGAATCACCGGCTGGGCCCCCAAGGCCTTGCCAACTGCTACGCCCATCAAGCCGATGGGTCCCGGCCCTGTTACCACAAGCCCTTTGCCGGCAATCAGCCCGCCCATGGCATCGAAGCCGTACATGGCGGTACCGGCGGTTACCACCAGGGTAGCCTCTTCGTCGCTCATCTTTTCGGGTACATGGACCAGGGTGTTGATATTGTTGACGGCGTATTCGGCAAAAGCCCCGTCGGTGGTAAACCCGTTGGCCCGATGGCCCTTGTTTTTGTCACCGTAGTTCATGCCGTAGTTTAAACAGGACGTATACATCCCCTCCCGACATCTTTCACAGCGGCCGCAGCCGGCATGGATTTCCACGGTGACCCGGTCCCCCGGCCTGAATTCGTCCACCCCTGGGCCCAGCTTCACCACGGTGCCCATGTATTCATGCCCGGGCGTAAAATTCTTGTTAAAGGGCATGCCGCCCTCAATCATGGCCGGCAGCCCGTGGGCCAGAATCTCCAGATCGGTCCCGCAGATGGAGACCGCATCAACCCGCACCAGAACTTCCGCAGCGCCCGGCTCGGGCACCGGCTTTTGCGTCAACTTCAGCTCATTCGGATCCCCCAGCACCCAGGCTTTCATGGTTTTTGGAATTTTAAAATTTTTGTTCCCATTCTTTTTTTGCATGATGGCTCCTCTTATGATCTAAAATTTTGTTGCCGTACCAATGGCGCATCACTTCTCCAGGTACTATCGTGAATCAGCTTTCCTTTTTCGCCATAAAGGTTTTATCAGCGGCATCACAAATGAAAAAATTGAAATAATGATAAACCCCAGGCTGATGGGGTGCGTCATAAAGATGCTGTAATCACCCTGGGAGATAATCAGGGACATGCGCAGATGTTCCTCCAGCTTCGGCCCCAGGATGATGGCCAGCAGCATCGGCACGATGGGAAAACCGTACTTTTTCATAAAATATCCCAGCAGGCCGAAAAAAAACATGATGCCGGTATCAAAAAAAGTATTGCGCAGGGCAAACGTGCCCACCACGCAGAGGATTAAAATTATCGGCAGCAGAATCCTTTCCGGCACTTTCAGCACCTTTACCCAGAGCTTGATGGTGGAAAACGTAAGGATCAGGTTCATGCAATTCGCCACCAGATAGGCCCAGAAAACGCTGTAGACAAACTGGGGGGACTGCTGAAAAAGGAGCGGTCCCGGTATCAGGCCGTGAATCAAGAGGGCGCCCAGCAGGATGGCGGTAACCGGATCGCCGGGGATCCCCAGTGTCAGCATGGGGATCAGGGCGCCGCCGGCAACGGCATTATTGGATGCCTCCGGTGCGGCCACTCCCTCGGGTTCTCCTTTGCCGTACCCGGCGGCCTTGCGGGAAGCCTTGCGGGAATAATCATAACTTAAAAATACCGCGATAGGCCCACCGGCGCCCGGTATCGCGCCGATGCCGGTGCCCACCAGCGAACCGATGACCATCGCTTTTATCAGTTTAAAAAGGTTTCTGATCTTCGGCAGGACCCCCGAAATTTTAGACTTGTATTCCGGAATCACCTGCACCTTGCCGGCAATCCCCACCAGGATCTGTGGGATCGCAAACAGACCGATCATCGCCGGCAGAAAGGAGATGCCCGCCTGCAGTTCTATCGTGTCAAAGGTAAATCGCGGAGTCCCCATCATGGGATCGAGACCGACCGTCATGATGATCAGTCCGATCACGCCGGAAATCAGACCCTTTATGGTTGACGCCTGGCCGAAGCTGCAGATCAGCGTCAGGCCCAGCAGCACGATGGCAAACAGTTCCGGCGCGCCGAAATTGAGGGCGATTCTGGCGATCAGAGGGGCCGCCAGTACCAGACAGGTCAATCCGAATATACCCCCAAAAAACGACGATGCGACGGCCACCCCGAGAGCTTCGCCGGCCCGTCCGTTTTTGGCCATTTCATAGCCGTCGATGGCGGTTGCCGAGGCCGAGGGCGTCCCGGGAATATTCAGCAGGATGGCCGAAATGGAGCCGCCGGTCATGCCGGAAGCGTACAACCCCAGCATCAGGCATACCGATGTGACCGCGGACAGTTTAAATGTCAGCGGAAGGAGCAGCACCATGCCCAGGGAGATGGTCAGGCCGGGGGTGGAACCGATAAAGAGTCCGAAAAATACTCCCACCATGGAAGCAAATATATTCTGCGGCAGAAGCACCTCGTATAAGGCCGTCACCATCATGCCGTCCATGGAAACTCCTTTTCAGAAAAAAGTTCCACCGGGCAGTATGACTTGAAAAATCTTTTGAAAAAAAACATAGATCACCACCGGTGACGCAATCGATAAGACAACAATTTCCTTCCATTTTCGGGATCCGGTCATCACCATCAATACCGCCATGAAGACGGGGGTCACCCGAACGAATCCGAACAGGTACATGAACTGGACATACGCATACACCAATACCGTCAGGATGATAATCCCCATGCCTTCTTTCAATGAAATTTTTGGATCGAACTTCTCCCGGGTTGCCTTTAAGACGGAATTGAGCAGCAGCAGAATGGAAAGAATGAACAGAGACACCACCAGCAGCCATGGCATGAAATCAATGCCCAGGGTGTTGGGCAGGTTCCGCGTCGGCAGCCGGAACGTCAGATAGGCGTAATAGCTGCCGAAAATGATCAACAGGACGGCGGTGATGATATTGGCTGTCTTCATTCACAAAAATCCCAGAAAAGCTGGGGCGGCGCCCAATCGGGTTCCGCCCCGGCGGAACGATTATTATTTTGACAAACCGCCAACCTTAATGGCCTCCGCCACGTTGTCGTTTTGAACTTTCAGATACGCTTCGAATTCAGCCTTGCCCATGAAATTGATATTGAAACCGTTCTTTTTGGACAGTTCCACGAATTCGCTATTTTCAGCACCCTTCTTGAAGGCCTCCTCCAGTTTTTTGACAACATTTGCCGGGGTGCCTTTGGGGGCGCTGATGCCACGGAAAAGCTCCATGACCGCAGGATAACCCAGTTCTTTCATGGTGGGTATGTCTTTAAAGGCCGGATCCCGTTGTTCCGTACTCATGGCTAGAATCCGGGCCTGGCCGGCCTGAACCTGGGGAGCGATCTCGGGCAGGGGCACGCAGATCGCCTCGACCTCTTTGCCCAGCAGACTTGAAATTCTGCGTTCGGCCCCCAGGGGAACATGGACGGCCTGAATACCGACGATTTTTGCCATGAGAACGGCTGTCAGGTGCGTGCCGCTGCCGGTGCCGGCGTTTCCGATTTTGACTTTACCCGGATTCTTCTTGCCGTAATCCACGAATTCCTGAAACGTCTTCCAGGGAGCATCCGCCCGAACCGCGATGGGCATTGCGGTAAAGCCGATATTGCAGATATTGTCGAATGCATCATATTTAAAGGGAACGTTGCCGATATTGGTGGTCGTCAGAATCGAAGTCGAGTTCCACCCCAGGGTGTATCCGTCCGCAGCAGCCCCTTTCAGCGCCGAGTACATGATGCCGCCGCCGGCGCCCGGTTTGTTGATGGGAACCACCGGCTGGCCCAGTATTTTACCGGCGCCGTTCGCCAGGGCGCGACCCATCAGGTCGGCCGACCCGCCGGCGCCGAAAGGAATCAGGAAATTAATCGGCTTGCTGGGATAATCCGCTCCCCACGCCAGGCTCATGCCGAATACCATGGTAACAAGGACTGCAACCAGAACACTTGATTTTGATTTCATCATGACGTTTACCTCCCCGTTGTATTGTTAAATAGTTGGAATATCCATCCGTTTCGGCTGAACTTCCTGTTGGAGGTCTTTGAAAAATGCTCAGTTTTGTTCAAGTTCAAAACCTGGCGGGATGCCCTCAAAAACACCTTGAACTTTTCGCAGATTAACCCGCCACGGGTCATGGCGCATCAACATATAAACCTCACCCGGTCGCATGCGACAGGGTAGGCGCCGAATTTGAGCAAAAATGGGCGTTCAGCAAAGGCCTTAAAAAATTACATGGTCGCCCAGGCTTCCTTAATCACCCGCTTGGCATTGGCGATAATCACTTCGGGATACTCTTCCGCCAGAAGCGGTCTGACTTCAACGCTTAAAACCGGCTTGTTCTCCGGATTGAGTAGCTTTTTATCCAGCAGCAATTTAAAATACGCCCGCACATCGGCGGTATCCAGTTCCCCTTCCGGAATCCCGAACCGCGGCTGCAGGTCGCCGTAAAGGGGGTTCAACCGGTCCCGCATGACGCAATTGCCGATATGAAAATGCATGGGATATTTCATCACCAGCGGAATCGCATCCTCGGGTTTTTCATTTAAGAGCGGAAAGTGCGACAGGTCCGCCAGGACGCCGAAGTTCTTAAATTCCCTGTAAACATCTTCGGCCACATCCGCAGCGTCCTGAAAATGTCCGATCAGGCATTCCTTGTCGATGCCACGGTCAAAAATTTTCAGGTACAGCTTGATATCCCCCAGTTCCTGGGTATACCGGCACAATTCCTTCAATGACTCCACAAAAATCTTTTTGGCATCGGCCCGTTTCTCATCCCCGGGGTCCTTGCCGGACAGCACCCGCACGCAGGAGGCGCCCAGGTGATAGGCTTCATCTATGCCGCTTTTCACGCCATTGAGGGCCTTTTTTCTCTCGGCCGGATCAAACGCGTTCAGATTCAGCTTCTGGCTCAATACCCGCGGCTGGGTGGCATAGCACACTTTCATATGCGAGACTTCCAGAAGTTTGCGGGCTTCATTGCGGACCTTTACATCTTTTATCCAGCCGACCTCCACAGCCGTCCAGAAATCGTCCTCGACAATTTTTTTCAATGTTTCCACAACCGGCCCGTCTCCGTTAACAATTTCCGGAAACGCCTTGAAATGAACAATGCCCAGATCCATGTAGCGATAAATTGAAAAAGTGTCCATGATATCTCCTTTTTCGAGACCTTTGCAAAACGCCCCCTTTTGCTCAACCTCGGCGCCTGCCCTGTGGAATACAAAGTCTATTCAACAGGGTAAAGCTCAAAATTTAATCCTCGAAATATTCCAGGTATTCCTGCGGTTAAAATTATCGCCATTCTTGAACTTGAACAAAATTGAGCATTTTTCAAAGGTCACAATAAGTTTCTAAATCTTTGCTCCAAAACAACGCGATATTAAAAATGCATCCAGCTTAACAAAATAAAACCCCGTCCCGCACAACTATGCGGCATTCAGGGCCTCGCTCTGACAGATCGCCCGGTAACTGGTCAGAAATAAAATCAATGCCGCCAGCGAGGAAAGTACCACCACGCCAAAACCGAATTCCACGCTGGTTCGTTGCGAAACCGCCCCGGTCAGCCAGATGATCAGGATACTCCCGATCCCGCCCATGGTGGACAGGATCCCAAGGGCCGTGCCGGCCACATTGAAAAACATAATCCCGTTGAGCGCCAGCAGGCCGGGGAAAATCCCCGAGCAGGCCAGCCCGCTCAGAATAACGGCGGCAAAAGCGACCCGGCCGTTTCCCTGCCAGACCGTAAACACCGCAAGCAACTGGAGGCACAGCAGCGTAAAAACGATTTTGGAGTTGCAGATACGCAAACTCAGCCAGCTGCAGATCAAGCGCCCCAGGACCAGGCAGGCGAAAAAAGCCGACAGCGCAATGCTTGCGGTTGAAATCGCTATTCCCTTGGCGTCTTTGAGAAAGGTGACCGACAGCAGCATCAGCGCCAGCTGGGTTCCGATGGCCAGCGCACTCACCAGTATCATCAGGATATAGTATTTGTCGGCCAGCAGCCTGCCAAGCTCCTGAAGCAGGTTGCGCCGGTTTCTTAAGGATTCGATGGGCGGATCGGCCATGATAAAAAACACAAATATCACCAACAGACATGCCGCCAGCCCGTCATACCCCCTCTGCCAGTTGGCTTGCAGCAGCAGACGCCCCATGATCAGGGGCCCCAGCAGCGACCCCAGCCCGAAGAAAATGTGGTGAATGTTTAAGATCGCACCCTTGCGGGTCGGATGCAGCTCCACCAGCAGAACATTGGAGCTGCTGAGTATCAGGCCGGTGCCGATCCCCATCAGGAGAACCACACAGGCCGTTGGCGCGAACGAACGGAAAGATCCCAGCATAAAGGCGGCAGCGCTTAAAACAAGGCATCCCGCCATCAGGATGCGGTCGCGCCGCACAAAATCAGACAGGATCCCGCCCGTAAGGGAGGTGATTGAAAATCCGGCCTGCAGGAGCGCGGTCAGCAGAGCGGCCGTTTCCAGATTGACGCCCAGAAACGTTCGCAGGGCCGGCAAAGCGGTCCCGAAAAAAGCGAACGTCATGCCGTTGAGGCCCAAGGCCAAAAAGGCCGCAAAGGTTATCGGGGATCTTGCCTGGATCATCTTTTTTGGATATTCGCCGCAAGATAGGCGATTTTGGCCGTATCTTCCAGCAGGTCAGCCAGATAAAACGCATGCATGAGGTCCGTCCCCAGCGTCAGAATGCCGTGTTCTTTCATCAACAGGGCTTTTATTTCAGGGTGAATCTGTATCCCTTCCGTCACGCAATCGCAAAGCTCAGAAGACCCGGGCGGGAAACACTCCACGCAGGGCACCTGCTTAAACGTCAGGCGCGCCTGAACGGTAGCCAGCGGCAGCGGGCCGCCGAGGTTGGAATACGCCGTGGCATAAGGCGGATGGACGTGCGCAACGGCCCCCACATCCGGCCGGCTGCGAAAGGCCGCCAGGTGAAAAGAGGTTTCTTTGGACCCTTTCAGGCCCATGGGTGATTCCAGCACTTTGCCCGCAAGATCGACAAGAATATTCTCTTCCGGCTTGACGTCCCCCAGCGATATGCCGGTGGGCGTGATCAGCACCCGGTCGGTATGAGGAATCCGCACACTCAGATTTCCGCCGGTGCCGCCGACCAGGTGTCTCTCAAAAGAACGCCGGGAAAACTCCGCCAGTTGCTGGCGGTAGTAATTCAATTCCCCTTTGGTTAACTCCTTCATTTGTTATTCCCTTTCCTGTAAAAAACCGATTAACGTCTCCGTGCAAATATCGGCAAAGGACGGATCATTGATATGCAGATCGATCTCTCTGAAGAGGATCGACGGTTTTAAATGTTCTTTCAGCGCCTGCAGCAGCATCCCGTTTCCCCGGGGGTCGTAAAGCGGACCGTCTTTGCTGCCGTAAACCGACCAGCCCTTTGCGGGAGCCAGAACGGCGACCGGGCCGGTGGCGGTGTTCAGCCGCTGGGCCATCACCGTGCCGATTTGGGCCATCTCCGTTCGGGAAATTTTGACATTGGCATTGTTGGGATTGTGAAAATAAGTCTTTCTTCTGCGGAATCGTTCGGGGATGGATTCCTTCGGGCCGAAACACAAATATTCCAATCCGCCGGTTGACACCACCTGGGGAATTCCCGCCCGTCCGGCGGTTTCAAGCCTTCCCGGCCGCACCGGAACATAGGCCCCCGCACCCACCACTTCTTCGGAGAGTTCATGCGGTGTCAGATCGATGACACCGCCGAAAATCCCCGCCTCCATGAGCGCTTCCATGGCGGAACCGCCGGCGCCGGAGGCGTGAAAGGTGATTACCTGAAACCCCCGCCGGGCAAGCTGCTGATGGATCCGGCTGACGGCCTTTTCGGTGTTGCCGAGCGACGTGACGGCAATCGTACGATCGCGCCGGCCCAGCGAAATTCTTTCTCCGGTTTCAACCATTCCCAACAGGGCGGCAACCGCATTGGACATGACCGCACGCGAAACCGGATTGGGTCCCCCGGCCAGGTCCGCCACGGAAAACATCACGCCGATATCGGCATGGCCGACATACGGTCTCATGTTGCCGGAAGCTACCGTGGACAACAGGAACTTGGGAAAGCCCAGCGGCAGGCCGCGCAGGGCCATGGCGGCGATGGCGGTTCCCTGGTTGCCCCCTATACCGATGACGCCGTCCAGCTTGCCTTCCCTTAAAAGCGCTATAAGCACCTGGGCAGCCCCACTGCCCATGGTTTTCATCACCTTGTCCCGTTCACCGGTACGAACCAGCGTCTCGAGCCTGCAGCCGGCGTGAGCCGCAACGGATGTGTTTGAAAAATCCGCTTCGCCCGAAGCCGTGAGCGCCCCCACATCGATAACAATGGGCACATGGCCCCGGTCGCGAACCTTCCCGGCCATGAAAGCCGCTTCCGGCCCCTTGGTATCCAGGGTTGCGATAATGGCGATATGTTTTGTCATCAACTTTTTTTATATGCAGGAGATGGGTTTCGGCAGGGTTGGATCTGCAACCCTGCCGTATCCGCTTCAGCCGGAAGCCGCTATCCGGTTAGGCTCTGTTTTTAAAATGCCGCGCTTCCAGCGGAACATTGATTTTAAACTTTTTGACTTCCTTCAGAAACGCCGCCAGGGCTTCGCCGGCCACCTGGAAGTATCTTTCCCCTTTTTCCTTGCTGCCGGCAAAGGGGTCGCCGATGGTGGCGGTGTCGCTATACTCATGGTGTTCCATGGGAACCCAGATGTTTTCGGATCCCAAGAACATGACGTTGCCGGTTCCGTCTTTTTTGGAGAATTTGTCGCCCATGAAACGGGGGGCATGGGTCCGGTCTTTCTTGGCCTTATCCATATCGATCAGGGTTTCATCCCAGGCCCAGACCGTGCTGGTTTCCAGTTCGCCGGCATGCCATCCCGGGGTGTCCTCCGGCGGTCCCGTCATGATTTGACCGACGATGGACATGGACCGTTCGGTGGGGGTTTTGTACCAGCAGACAAAGCAGCCGGTTTCATAGCGAATTTTGCGCAGCACCTCGTCGATGACCTTGGAATTGCTGCCGTGATGGGTGACGAATACCAGCTTGTTGTAGCCATGGTAGATCATGCTCATGGCCAGGTCATATACCACCGCGCGATAAGTGGCGCCGGAAAACGTCAGGGTTCCGGAACCTTTGTTGACTTCGCCCATATGGTGCGGGGAGTAGCCCACCGGAATAATGGGTGTATAAAGGGTGTCCGCCAGCGGGGCCGCCACTCGCACAACCCCCATGGTGGTCATGGTGTCGGTTCCCAGCACGCAGTGGGCCCCGTGCTTCTCGTTGGAACCCATCGGAATCATGATGACATCGTTGGTCTTGAGATGTTCTGCCACCTCATCGTAGCTTCTCTCAAAGGTATTGTAGCTCTTTCTTCTTGCCATTGGTTTGCTCCTTTCACATGGATGTTGATCAATTCGGTTGCGCCGCACCAGGCAAATGCGGCAGTTTTTATTGGAAAAAACAGAAGATGCGTCGTTCCCGGAGGGCTCGTCGCTGTTAATGGTAAACGTTTACCAAATATCTAAGTAAAACACCGGCCGATGTCAACATGTTTTTTTAATTTTTTTTCGGCGCGGTCGATTCCCTGGCAATCAGCCGGGTCTTAAACCACTTCATGCGTGAAAAATTATGGTTTGCCATTAGATTTATCAGCAGATCCATCGCCGCAGCCCCCAGGCTGTTCATGGGAATTTCGACCGTTGACAGGGAAGGCACAAAGTAGGAACTGAGCGGCACGTTGTCGAATCCCACCACCGCCAAATCCTCCGGCACCCGCAGCCCCATTTCCCGGGCGGCATAGATGGTGCCGAACGCCATCTGGTCATTGGCCGCAAAAATCGCCGAGGGGCGGTCTTTTTCACTCAAAAGCCGGGCGGCAGCCTGGTAGCCGCTTTTGGGCGTCAGGTTTCCCCGCCGGACCAGGCACTCATCATAGGGATAGCCGTTCTGAGCCAGGGTGCTCTTATATCCCGTAAGGCGGTCAATACCGGTAGTGGAGTTTTGGGGCCCCCCGATGAAACCAATGCGGGTGTGCTTCAGATCTATTAGGTGCTGCGTCGCCAGAGCGGCGCCGCCGATATTATCCACCACCACCGCCGGAAAGTTTACCTCATGGCGGCCGATCACTACCACACGGTCCTTGAGTTCGTTCAGGGCGGATAGCGGCTCATATCCGTGAATGATGCCGCCGCTGAAGATAATGCCGTCCACGATTTTTTCCCGCAGGAGGTATATGGACTTGACGATCCGGTCCGGTTTTCGCTCGGTGTTTTGCAAAATGATGTTATACCCTTTCTGGTCGGCAACGTTCTGAATTCCCCGGACAATTTCGGCATAATAATGGTTGGAAATATCGGGGATGATGATCCCGATGGTCATGGTCTTCTTTAACTGCAGACTGCGAGCCAAAGCATTGGGCCGGTAATCCAATTCCTTGACCGTTTTTAAAACCCGGTCGCGGGTTTCCAGATTGACCTTGTGGGCGCTGTTGTTCAATACCCGCGACACCGTGGCGATGGAAACCCCGGCCTGGCGGGCGACGTCTTGGATGGTGGCCATATGTCCTCATGAAAAATGATGGTAAACGTTTACCCAACCTATTCCTTATTGCTGACGTTGTCAAGGAATTATCCGATTGTCTATTGGCGTGCAACCATTTGGGTACAAAGGATTCTTTGAGACGGTTGCGTCTTTACAAATTCGCAGGTAAAAGATAATCTTATGCAGATCCGGAATAATTAAAACCACTATTATCAACGGCAATCGAACCGACCGCAGGCCTGAAGGTTGATCGGACGACGTTGCAGACTCAAAATCTTCGTAAAAACAGAGGATTGAAAAGGATGACCATTGTAAAGACGGTCGTATGGGCACTGCTTTTGTATTCGGCTTACGCCGGCTTTATTTTTCTGATGCAGCGGCACATCATGTTTCCAAGGGGAATGATTCCCTCCCCTACCCAGGCCCCCCCGAAGCTGCCGGGCCTGGAACGCATCTGGCTGGAAACTTCCTCCGGCAAGGTCGAAGCCTGGTATCTGCCCCCGAGCACCCCTCTTTTACGGCCGGGGCCGATTGCAATATTTGCCCACGGCAATGGTGAACTGATCGATTTCTGGCCGGATGAACTTTACCCCTTCTGCCGGATGGGAATCGGAGTTCTGCTGGTGGAATATCCCGGTTACGGACGCTCAGGGGGAAGTCCGTCGCAGAAAAGCATTACCGAGGCGTTTGCGACAGCCTATGACCTGCTTAAAAGGCGGCCTGAGATTGATTCTGACCGGATCGTGCTGGTGGGCCGCTCCATCGGCGGCGGGGCCGTCTGCGCGCTGGCGAAGATCCGGCCGTCGGCCGCCATGATCCTGATGTCGACCTTTACCGGGGTAAGCGCCTTTGCCAAAAATTTTCTGGTTCCCCCTTTATTCATACGGGACCCCTTCGACAATCTGGCCGCTGTTAAAACCTATCCCAAGCCGATTCTTCTGACTCACGGCAGACACGACGAGGTCATCCCCTATCAACACGGTGTAAAACTGCACCAGGCCGCCCGCAACGGCAAGCTGCTCACCTATGAATGCGGGCACAACGATTGCCTGTTGGGCGCTGGGACCTTCTGGCAGGATGTGGAGACGTTTCTGCGGGAGTCCGGAATCCTTAAATAATTTTACAAGCATCACCGACTTCTTGACCCACGCTCAGGCCTAAAGCGGTAGCATGTTCCATCACCGCTTTTCAAGCCTCGCCACCGCCTCGATGTGAAAGGTGTGCGGAAACATGTCCACCGGTTGGACTTCCCGAACAACATAGAAGTCTTTCAGCAGGGCCAGGTCCCTGGCCAGGGTGGCGGGGTTGCAGGACACGTACACCATTCGCTGCGGCGCCATGTCGATGATCTGCCGGACCACGTCCGGATGGATCCCGGTGCGTGGCGGATCGACGATCATTACATCCGGACGGACGGATATCCGGCCGAGGCTTTCCTTGATGTCCCCCGCGATAAAGCGGCAATTGGAAACCCCGTTCAGGCGGCAGTTGTTGACGGCGTCCTTTACGGCGCTTTCGACGATTTCCAGGCCGATCACTTCTCCGGCTGCGCCTGACAGAAAAATAGCGATGGTTCCGGTGCCGCTGTATAGATCCAGAACGGTTTCATGGCCGCCAAGACCGGCATAGGCCTTAACGATTTCATAAAGCCTTTCAGCCCCGCGGGTGTTGGTCTGGAAAAAGGAATTGGCGGAAACCTCGAACTCGAAAGAACCGATTTTGTCGCGAATGGACGCCGCACCGGCCAGCTGAATTTCATATTCGCCAACGGCAGTTCCGGCTTTGCGCGCCGTAATATTGTTGACCACTGAAACGATCTCCGGAAACAGGGCCGTCAGACGCTCGGCCAGCGGAACCACCTGACCGCGGTCTTCTACGGCGGTTATGATGTTGACCATCCATTGATTCTCACTGACGGAATGCCTCAGCATCAAAAACCGCCAATAGCCTTCATGCGTGCGAAGCCCGTAGACCGGCGCGGTCGACGCTTTGATGTAATTCCTGACCTCGTTCAGGATCCGGTTGCCGAGAGCCGGCTGCAGCAGGCAGGCGGCCGTGTCGATCACCTTGTGAAAGGTGCCGGGAACATGCAGACCGATGGCAAATCCGAAGTCGATATCGGGCCGGCCCAATTCATCGGGCAGCAGCCACCTTCTGTCGGCGCAGGAAAACTCCATTTTGTTGCGGTATTCAAACAGTTGGGGGGAAGCCAGGGCGGGATGCACCCACACCCCTTCAAGTTTTGCGATGCGCTCGAGTGCATCCGCCACGTGCTGTTGTTTGCATAGCAGCTGCTGCTCATAGCTGAAAAACTGCCATTTGCATCCGCCGCAATAACCGCTGTAGCCGCACGGCGCCGTAACCCGGAAAGGAGAAGGTTCCAGCAGGTTGACGATGCGGGCTTCGGCATAATTTTTTTTCTTTTTGACGATGCGGACGGTGGCCACATCCAGCGGCACCGCCTGATCGATGAAAACCGCAAATCCGTCAATTTTGGCAAGACCTTTTCCTCCGAAAATCAAATCCGAAACCTTCAGATCCAGCAGCTGACCTTTTTTCACCGCCATTGCTCGGCACTCCTGATCGTTATTTTTTCGCTTTAAACCGAAAGCACTTTCTAACTCATTAAAATTACATAATGAATTGAAATTGTCATTCTTTTTTGGCATGAGCCGGTATCTGTTTATCATAAAACCGGAATGAAATATACCGGTATCGTCAGGACTCGTCCGGTTTTTGCCGCAATAAGGTAAATTATTATTAGTGTTGACAAAATTTGAAATATTTATCAAATAGAAGGCGGATAAATACAAACAAGGGGGCTCTGATATGAGTGAAATCAATCTGGATGACGCTAAGATAAAATATGAAGATGAATGGCTTACGGCCGAAGACCTCGCAAATAAAATACAGGAAAAGATGCAGGCCGGCGAGTTGAAGTTTGCAAACTTGGCGGCCGCCCTGGAAGAACTCAATAAGGCGATGGAAAATACCTATACGCTGAATGTCAAAGTCGTCATCACAAAAGATCAATATAAAAAGCTGCAGGCCATCGGCGGAAATGACGACCGCCAGGCCGTTCGCAGGGCCATCATGAAAGCGATCGGATCCGGCGCTCCCAACGCCCAGCAGGAGGCCAAGGCCGCGGAGCCCGTTAAGAAGAAACAGACCGTCATCAAGTGCCCTGGCTGCAAATCGCCGATCAAGATCGAAACCGATGAAAGGCCGACCGTGATCGAATGCCCCACTTGCGGTATCAGTGGACGCTTGACCCAGGAAAACAAATGGGCCAAACTGGATGCCTAGAGCTTTGTTTATCAGTTGCCAAGAGACCTTGGCAACACGCATCCGGATCTCCCATTGGTCTTCGGCATTTTAAATTACTTCGGGTACGGGGGCACCTTTCATTTCTATCGGCATACTGTCGCCGGCAGCGAATGAACCTGTCGGTTATCCCGGCCGACTGACAGAAAGACATTGGCATGCATTTGCAAAAAATTGCCATTGATGTTCAAAAATTTCCCACCCGTACGCAATATCCATTCAATCTTGACATATTTAATCAAACCCAAACCATCCCGCTGGATTTACCCGTCACTTTTTTTGCGGGCGAAAACGGCTCCGGCAAATCCACCCTGCTGAAGGCCGTCGCCCGGAAATGCGGCATCCATATCTGGAACGGCATTCAAACGCCCCGCTTTGAAAAAAATCCTTTTGAAAACCTGCTCCATCATGCCGTCAGCGTTGAATGGAAAGCGGGCGAAGTTCCGGGTTCTTTTTTCGCGTCCCAGATATTTCAAAATTTTTCCCGCGTTCTGGATTCCTGGGCGCTGGCGGACCCTGAAATCATCAACTACTTTGGGGGGAAATCACTGGTAGCCCAATCCCATGGCGAGTCGCTGATGTCTTTCTTTAAAGCCCGCTTCAGCATAAAAGGGCTCTATCTGCTGGACGAACCGGAAACGGCTCTCTCGCCCAGAAGTCTGCTGGAGTTGCTTCAATTGCTGATCCGGATGGGCCGTGCCGGCCATGCGCAGTTTATCATCGCTACCCATTCACCGATCCTGATGGCATGTCCGGACGCAACCATTTTCAGCTTCGACCAGATCCCCATTGGGGCCATCGAATACGAAAAGACGGAACACTTCCGGATATACAAGGATTTCATGCAGAACAGAAATCTCTATGTCGACTGAATGAAAAGGAGCACTAATGACGCAACTTGCCGCCTTTGTTTCCGGTGCCGATCCCCCGGAGGTTATCAGAGAGATCAAGTACATCCATTCACTGATCATTTCCTCCGGGCAGGAACCTGTGCTTGATGGGATGTATGCCGACGTTGTAAAACTCTTCTCCGGGCAATATCCCGGTTTTCGCGCCAGCAACACCAAATACCATGATCTCGAGCACACCAACCTGGTGGTGCTGGCGGTTACCCGGCTCATGCACGGCTGTTTTCTGAAAGGGCATGCCTTCAGTCCCGAAGATCTTATCCTGGGATTTGCCGCCGCCCTTTTCCATGACGTCGGCCTCATCCAGACGAAATCCGAGCAGAAGGGCTCCGGCGCTGTTTTTACCCTCGGCCATGAAGAACGCAGCATCGTTTTCATGCAACGCTATCTTTCCGGAAAAAACTTTTCGCAGCAAATGATTGAAGATTGCGCGGCTCTGATTCAATGCACCATTTTGGGCATAGAGATCAAAGACATCCCTTTTCGCAACAGGCAAATTGAGATTCTCGGCAAGATTGTGGGTTCGGCCGACCTGCTGGGACAGATGGCGGACCGCTGTTATCTGGAAAAACTGCTGCTGCTCTATAAAGAGTTTGAGGAGGCCAGGCTGCCGGGTTTTGATTCCGAGCTGGATCTTCTCCGGAAAACGGAAGCCTTCTATAAATCCGTGGCCCAAAAGCGACTGGTAAGCGATTTCAGCGGCATCGCCGCCTGTATGCGTCTGCACTTCAAGGCCCGCTGGAATGAGGACCGCGACCTGTACGCAGAGGCCATCGAAAATAATCTTGATTATTTAAAAGGCCTTATCACAATATGCCGCGACAACTACAGTTGTTATCTTAAAAATCTCAGGCGGGGCGGGATTGTCCAGGCGAACTATCCCCAGCTCTTCGGTTGAAACAACCCGGCGCCGATCCTTCACCCGGGAGATCGTAAACAATCCCCCTGATGCAAATCTTACCGATCGACAACAGGCTGTCCGGCAACCCATCCGGCCCCCCTTTTACGGCGATAAACGACGCCGGCAACCCTCGGACCAGCAGATGGAAATCCGGCAGATTCAGAAGCACGGCGCCGTTTGCGGTGGCGCACCGGATTGTCTCCTGAATGGACAAACCGGCACGCTTCAAAATTATCAACTCCCGGACGATCCCCCTGCCATGATGAACCCCTAGGCTGCCGGCATCCGTTCCGGCGGCAATGGAAACTCCCAGTTCCCTGGCCAAAGCAATCTGTTCCATCTGATGCTCCAGATTGCGGCGGGCCACATCCGGGTTTTCGCCGATTCGCTCCAGATGGTCGCCATAGGCCTGCATGGTTGCCGCTGTCGGTATCCAGAAAACACCTTTTTCGGCCATCAGCCTTAAATTTTCCTTACCCATAAAAAACCCATGCTCGATCGAACGGCAGCCTGCCGACACCCCGATTGCGACCGGAATTTTTCCATTGGCATGAACCATGACGGAAAGACCTTTACGGCCCGCAGCCCTCACAGCCGCCTGCATTTCCGCAAGGTTGAATTGCGGGGCAGTCTGATAACCGAACTTCACCAGGCTGTTGAGCCCGGAATTTACGATTTTAACATGGTCGATCGGTGCAGGTTCCCCGGCAATGGCGTCCGCCAGCGAACCGTCGGCAACCGGCCCCCGGCCGATCAGCCTGCCGTAGCGGTTCGGACGATGCCAGGCCCTGCCGGCCGCCTGTAGCTGAAAAGATGTGCCCGGATCCAGGCACTCGGTCTTAAAGCGCAGCGCATGGGCGTGATGATCGCCCCCGTCTCTGACCGCCGTAATCCCGGACAACAGATGGGCTTCCATGTGACCGGCAATCACATTTTTTATTTCGCTGAAGGGAGCGTCCAGCTGGCGGGTCCTAATACTTAGATCCGAGGTCCCCGACATAAAAAGATGGACATGGCTGTCCACCAAGCACGGCAACAGAGTATAGCCGCTCAGGTCCTCAGCATCCGGACGTTCGTTTCGGTCCGAGCTGAATGCGTCGACGGCCGCGATCACTCCATCCTGGATACGCAGCCTGACATTTTCCAGGACAGGGCCGCCGCTGCCGTCGATCAGCCACCCGGCGCGAAGGACCCATGAATCCGTCGTTTTTCGATTCATCTCTGAAAGCACATTGCCGATTCGTTCCGTTTCCATATTAGGCACGCTTATGCATGAATTTCACACGCGCAGAATCGGATGACGACGGCGGCCAAGGACAACTTGAATCATTAGCGCATGGGCCTGGGAGTTTTTAAATGTTGTTCTGTCAGCCCGGGATAGCCTTCTCACCCCGTATGCATCCGAATGAAACTCCCGGATCAATTAGCTATAACGACTTCATCAGCTCCCGTCGCAGCAAATTTAATGCGCATGCCGCAAACATCTCTTTGTTTCTCAGCCGGTCTCCGAACGGAAAACAGTAGCGGCGGCTGATGAGGGTATGGGGGGTCGCCAGGCCGATGCAGACCGTTCCCACCGGTTTTTCCGGGGTCCCGCCGTCCGGTCCGGCAACACCGCTGACGGCAAGCCCGTAGGTTGCCCCGGCTAACCGCCGGACGCCCGCCGCCATCTCCTTGGCCGTCTCTTCGCTGACGGCGCCATGTTGCTGCAGCGCTTGCGGCGATACGCCCAGAACCTGGGTCTTGGCAGCATTAGCGTAGGTTACGCCCGAAAAGAGGAAATAGTCCGAACTTCCCGGAACATTTGTCAGCCAGTGCGAAATCAGTCCACCGGTACAGCTTTCAGCCACCGCCAGGGTAGCCCCCTTCTGTTTCAACAGGCGGCCCACCACCGTCTCCATGGACCCGCCGTCAATGCAAAGCACCTTTTCCCCCAGCCTTGCCGTGATCCAGTCGGTCGCAGCCTGCAGGGCTGCGGCAAGGTCGTGTTCATCACAGCCGCGCCCATAGAGCTTCACATGGATTTCCGGGAACCTGACCCGGAACCCCAGCTTCACCCCGGGGAACCTGTTTTCGTATCCGGCCAGGCGTTCGCCGGTGGCGGATTCGGTCAGTCCGAATGTCGTTATGGTTCGCGACTGGATACAGCGCCGGCTCTCGCCTTGAAGGCTTTGCAGCCGCGGCAGAACGATTTCCGACAGCATCCGGCGCATTTCCGCCGGTACCCCGGGAAGAAAGAAAAAGAGACAGCGATCAATCTGGAAAGTGAAACCCGGAGCCGTTCCGATGGGATTCATGATGGGCTCCGCGCCGGCCGGAAAAAACGCCTGCTTTTCATTGGAACGGCTCATCACCCGGCCGCGCGATTCAAAATACGACCGGACGGCGGCAAGCGCCGCCGGATAGAGTTGGAGTTCAACTCCGGCTGCCTGAGCGGCGGCGGAGGCGGTCAGGTCGTCCGCCGTGGGACCGAGACCGCCGGTAACCACGGCGAATCGGGCGCGACCGCCGATTTCCCTTAACACCGAAACCAGGGCCGTAAGATCGTCCCCGACACAGGTATGCCGCGTTATTGCCAGACCCGCCTGCTCCAGTGTTTCGGCTATGTAAGCCGAGTTGGTATCCACCGTGGCGCCCGACCGGATTTCTTCTCCTGTAGAAAGTGTTTCCGCAATCATGTTTCTCCGAGAATTACTGCCGAAAAATTTACCCTTGACAAATTTCCTTGAACCTCATATGGTCACGTCAGTTTAAGGAGTAGAACTAATTGATTTTTATGATGAGCGCAAGCAGAAACCGCAGAAATACGTTTAAAGGCTGGTGGTGGTGGAACCGCAGGGAGGGGTCTGCCGACGGAACCGCTTCAGCCTGATTTATGACATAGGCAAAAAATTCAAGGACCGTGGGCAGCCGAATCCACGGTCCTTTTTATTTGGAAAAAGGGCCGTGGAAATCACACCACGGCCTTTTGTCGTTAGAGACCTTTGCAATATTTGCAGTGGACTCGTTACAGAGGAGTAAAATCCATGCTGCTTTCACAGTTTCCGCAAAAAAGTGAATTTCAAAAACTGGCCGAACTGTTTAATGTCATCCCCGTATGCGTCGAGATTCTGGCAGATACCGAAACGCCCGTTTCTTTGCTCAGAAAAATACACCGCGGCGGCAGCCCGGCATTTCTTTTTGAAAGCGTCGAAGGCGGTGAACGCTGGGGACGCTACAGCTTTCTGAGTACCTCCATTCGCAGCCATGTACGGGTATTTGCCGGCGAGGTTGAAATCGAGCAGGACGGTCAAAAAAAGCGAATCCCGCACGGGGGCGATCCGCTTACAGTTTTACGGACGCTGATGAGCCGCTTCCGGGCGGCCCAGGTCCCCGGTCTGCCCCGTTTCTGGGGGGGGCTGGTGGGATACATGACCTATGAAATGGTATCATTTTTTGAAGCAATTCCCAACCGATTGCCGCCTGAAAAGCCGATCGCCCATTTTATTATACCGGACGGGCTACTGATTTTTGACAACATCCGCCATACCCTGCTGGTGGTCAGTATCTGCTTTCTGGAAGCGCCTACAACATCCGCCGGATTTTTTGAGGACGCCCTGAAAAAAATCAACTCCATCCTGGACGACAGGGAACAGCACCTGCCTGAACAACAAAACGAATCGCATCCGGACGGGTGCCGTCTCAAGGCGATGTGGGAAGAAGAGCGCTACCGCTCACTGGTTCGCAAGGTCAAGGAATATATCCTGGCGGGAGATGTCATCCAGGCCGTCGTTTCCCAGCCGTTTGGCTGCAGTCCGGCCCCCGACCTCTGGGCGCTCTATCGCGCCCAGCGATTTATCAACCCATCGCCCTATCTTTACTTTCTTCATCTGGACGGCACTACCCTGATCGGTTCTTCCCCGGAAACGATGGTCCGCCTGGAAAACGGCATCGCCACCCTTCGCCCCATCGCCGGGACCCGGCACAGGGGCAAAACCGAACAGGAAGACCGGTCGCTGGCGGACGAACTCCTCTCTGACGAGAAAGAGCGGGCGGAACATCTCATGCTGGTGGATCTGGGACGCAACGATCTGGGACGCGTTGCTGAAACCGGAACGGTCCAGGTAACGGATCTGATGATTGTGGAACGTTATTCCCATGTGATGCATCTTGTCTCAAACATCTGCTGCGACATCAAACCGGAATTCGACGCCTGGGATTTGCTGAAGGCCACCTTTCCGGCGGGAACCCTGTCCGGCGCCCCCAAGGTCAGAGCCATGGAGATTATCGCGGAACTGGAGCAGGAACCCAGGGGCCCCTACGGCGGTGCGGTGGGGTACGTGTCTTTTTCCGGAAACATGGACATGGCCATCACGATCCGCACCGCCTGCATCGAGAACCATCGCCTGACGGTTCGGGCCGGCGCCGGCATCGTAGCGGATTCCGACCCGGAGCGGGAGCGAATTGAAACCGAAAACAAAGCCATGGCCATTCAAAAGGCCCTGCAGCTGATTCAGTAACCAAGGATGTTGAAATTGGAAGCTATATTAAAAAACATATAATTATTTCAGGAGCCGGGGGAGCATATTGGTTCGGCCTGGGATGGAGGACGCTTTATGATTGTAATGATCGACAACTACGACTCGTTTACCTACAACCTGGTTCAATACCTTGAAGAACTGGGAACCTCGGTAAGCGTCTTTCGCAACGACAAGATCGCGGTCTCAGAGCTCGAAGCTCTCAATCCTGCCGGCATCGTCATTTCACCGGGTCCGGGACGACCGCAGTCGGCGGGCATATCCATGGAAGTGCTCAAGCGGTTTTCCGGGAAAATACCCCTGCTCGGGGTCTGCCTGGGGCATCAGGCCATCGGCGAGGCATTCGGCGGAAAGGTCGTCCCGGCCAAAAGACTGATGCACGGAAAGACGTCCACGATCACCGCCGACGGCAAAGCTATTTATGAGGGAATCCGCAGCCCCTTTCAGGCCATGCGCTATCACTCCCTGGCGGTGGCCCGTGAAGATCTGCCGGAATGCCTGGTGATCACCGCCGAATCCGAAGACGGCGAAATCATGGGTCTGCGCCACCGGCAACACGCCACCGAGGGCATTCAGTTCCACCCGGAATCCATCATGACATCGGTTGGCAAGCGGCTGCTCAGAAATTTTTTAAAGATGACCAAGGAGGACAACCCGCATGTTTCGTGAAAATCTTCATAAAATTATACAAAAAAAAGACCTGAATGAAACTGAAATGTCGCAAATGATTACGGAAATATTTTCCGGCGATATCACCGATGCGCAAACCGGCGCTTTTATGGCGGCCCTGGCAACCAAGGGCGAAACCTTCGAGGAACTGGCTGGCGCCGCCAAAGCCATGCGCCGCAAGGCCCGCCGGATTCAGAGCGCCTCTGCCACCATCGTGGACACCTGCGGAACCGGGGGCGACGGCGCCAACACTTTCAATATATCCACCACCACCGCCTTTGTGGTGGCCGGCTGCGGGGTCACCGTCGCCAAGCACGGGAACCGTTCGGTTTCAAGCCGGTGCGGCAGCGCCGATGTGCTTGAATCCCTTGGGGTCAGGCTTGATACGGATCCGGAACTGGTGGAAGAAGCGGTAGCTGAGATCGGCATCGGTTTTCTATTTGCCCCCATTTTCCACGGCGCCATGCGCTTTGCCGCCAAGGCCAGGAAAGAAGTCGGGATTCGTTCCATCTTCAATATGCTGGGGCCGTTGACTAATCCGGCTGCGGCCAACTGCCAGCTTTTAGGGGTGTATGCCTCTGAGTTGACGGAAATGTTTGCAAACGCCCTGAAACTCCTGGGGGCCAAAAGAGCCTTTGTCGTTCACGGCCATGACGGAATGGATGAAATCAGCGTGTGCGCCCCTACCCGCGTGTCCGAGCTGAGGGACGGCAGGATTCGCACCTATGACATCGCTCCCGAACAGGTCGGTATCAACCCGGCGGATGCCGATGAATTAACCGGCGGCGATCCGCAGACAAACGCCGATATCACAACCGCGATCCTCAAAGGTGAAAAAGGTCCCCGACGGGACGTGGTGCTGCTGAATAGCGCCGCCGCTCTGGTGGCGGCCGGCAAGGTCGTAGATTTCAAGGCGGGCATCCGGCAGGCGGAAGATTCGATCGATACGGGCGCCGCCATGGACAAGCTGCAGGCCCTTATCCGCTTTACCGAACGAAATACCTGAGGGGTCTTTCAAATGCCTATGGGGTGAGCCCTTGTCGCTTCACCATTTGCCGGCTATCCCCGGGCGGACAAGATAACATTTGAAAAATTTTCCGACTCCTGAAATACTTAGACCATGAAAACTGATTTTTTAAACCGTATTGTGGCGGATAGAAAACTGGCGGTGGCCGCCGCCAGAAATAAAATACCGGAAAACCGCCTGCGTGAAGAGGCTTTTCGGGCCAGGTCGCGCCGGCCGTTCAGGGAACGCCTTGCCCGTCCCGGCCCTTTTGGCATCAACATCATCGCCGAAATCAAACGGGCATCGCCTTCAAGGGGCATGATCCTTTCCGACCTGGATCCGGTGAGGTATGCCCGGTATTATGAACGCGGTGGCGCTGCCGCAATCTCCGTCCTGACCGAAGAGATTTACTTCCACGGCGGCGTCGCGGATCTGACAGCCGCACGCGCAGCCGTTTCCCTGCCGGTCCTGCGAAAGGATTTCATCGTTTCGGCCTACCAGCTTTACGAATCCGCGCTGCTCAATGCCGATGCGGTCCTTCTGATCGTTCGAATCCTTTCACGCCAGCAGTTGCAGGAATATCTGGATCTGTGCCGCCGCCTGCAACTGGAAACCCTGGTGGAGGTGCATTCTGAAAAGGATATCGAAACGGCCAGTTGGGCCGGAGCCGAGCTCATCGGCATCAACAACCGCAATTTAAGTTCTTTTAAAACCGACACCCAAACTGCCGTCCGGATGAAATCGCTTTTGCAGCCACAGCAAGTGGCCGTTGCTGCCAGCGGCATCGCCACGCGTCAGGATGTGGAAAAAAATCTGCAGGCCGGCTTATGGAATTTTCTCATCGGCGAAAGCCTGGTGCGGGCGCCGGATCCTGAAAATTTTCTTAAGACACTGATGCAACCACAGACCTACTAAGGGGCCCATCATTGAGTAAAAGCTGTCTCTATTAGTTTTGGGGGGGGTATGTTAAATGGCCTCCGGTCCGTCTGGGGATGGCCCCCTCGCCCCCGGAGGGACTTCCGGCAGACGGCAAGGTAGCGACGGCCGGTGTATCTATATGATTCCGGCGCCATTAGTAATATCTTGACTTCTGAAAACCTTGAACTCCGAGCCTTTTTCTTTTGAATCAGATAAGGTAGGGATCTTAAAAAATATCCGTTATGAAACCATCGCCCCCAATACTATTCAAACTTCAGGTCAAAATCTGCGGCCTGACCTCCGCAGAAACGGCAGCGGCCTGTGCAGATCTAGGCGCCGACGCCGTCGGTTGCGTGTTTTTCCCGAAAAGCCCGCGTCATCTCAGCGAGCCGCGCGCCGCAGAGATCTGCCGGGCGCTTCCGCCCGCCGTCAAAAAGGTGGGGGTGTTTGTCAACGAAAGCTTTTCTAAAATCATGCGAAAGGTGGAACGGTGCGGGTTGACGGCCGTTCAGCTTCACGGGCGGGAATTACCGGAACTGGTTCACGACCTTCTCAAAGAAAATATTACGGTCATCAAGGCGCTATTTTCCGCTGGCTCCCCCTCCCTGTCGGACGCATCGACATACCGGCCATCGGCCTTTCTTGCGGAATGCGGCGCCGGGGTCCTGCCCGGCGGTAATGCCCGGGCATGGGACTGGCAGCAAGCCCGAAACATCTGTAATACCTACCCCGTTATCCTCGCAGGCGGACTTACCCCCGAGAATGTGTCGCAGGCAATCGCCGCCTGCCGGCCGGCGGCCGTGGATGTCAGCTCCGGGGTGGAAAAGACTCCCGGTGTAAAGGACCTCGCAAAAGTAAAAGCGTTTCTCGATGCGGTCTCTCGGAGCGGTTTTAAGAGGAAGACTGAAAAGATATTTTAGACCCTGTCTTCTTTAATCTATCAAAAAATATTGAAGCTGTCTCAAAAAAATATTTTCAGGATCGCGGGGGTATTTTAAATGGTCTCAGGTCTGCCCGGGGGCGAGGGGACCATCCCCGGGCAGACCGCCGGCAAACGCTGAAGCGACAGCGGCACACCCCATAGACATTCGTATTGAATTCTCCAACACGACGCTAAGTCGATCCCCCCTCGCTCGAAAACCCCAAGACCCGCGGCAGCCACAAGACCCAATCCGGCAGGTAGGTCATGAGGAAAAGGACGATCATCTGAATGATCAGAAAGGGGATCACGGACCGGGTAACATAGATGATGTCGCGGTTGGCGATGGATCCGGTTATGTAAAGACTGACGCCCACCGGCGGTGTGCAGTATCCGATGGCCATGTTGACGGTCATGATCAACCCAAAGTGCATCAGGTCTACATTGAATTCCTTGAGCATCGGTAAAAATACCGGGGTAAGGATAAGGGTTGCCGATATGATGTCCATGAACATCCCCACCACCAGCAGCAGCACGTTGATGACCAGCAGGAAAACAACCGGGGAATGAACCGTAGCAAGAATGGCTTCCGACACCTTGGAGGGGATGTCTTTCATGGTCAGCAGCATCCCGAAGGAACTTGCGCCGGCAACAATGATCAGAAGGGTCGCGGAAGTGACCGCCGACTGAACCGTAATGCGTTTGACATCGGTCCATTTGATGGCCTTGTGAATATAAAGTTCCACAAAAAAAGCATAGACGCACGCCACCACGGCAGCTTCGTTGGCGGTGAATATGCCGGTATAAATGCCGCCGAAAATGATGACCGGCAGCATTAACGCCCAGAATCCATCTTTAAAAATGATCAACAGTTCCTTCGGGCCGGACAGGGGCGAACGCGGGATCCGGTCGTCATTTTTAAATATAAAGTAGGTATAGACGCAGGTGCCGATCATGATCAGGATCCCGGGTAAAAAGCCGGTCAGGAACAGACCCTCCAGGGATACATTGGTGACCATGCAGTAAAGAATCATGCTGATGCTGGGAGGTATGATCACGCCGAGATTCGGCGCCGAAGTCATCAGCCCGATAGAGTACTTCTCCGGATAGCCGTATGACAGCAAGGCCGGGATCATAAACCCGCCGAGCGCCACGACCGTGGCGACGGTGGACCCTGAAATGGCCCCGAAAAGCCCGCAGGCCAGAACGCCCGCCATTCCAAGCCCGCCCGGCAGCCAGCTCACAAGCGCGTTGGCAACATTGATGAGTTTTGAGACGATCGCGCCGGCTGTCATGATATTGCCGCACAGGATAAAAAATAGGACCACCACCAAGGCAAACTTGTCCATGCTGCGAAACATGGTTTGTACCAGCATCAGCATGGGCATGTCTCCATAGAGCATTATCCCGATGGTGGCTGTCATAAACAGGCAGATGCCCACCGGAACGTAAACCGCCAGCCCCCCCAGTAGAATTGAAAGAATGATGATGCTACTGTTATCCATAGAACCGCGTCTCCTTGCGCGACAATCAAGACTATTTCACATGATAGGTATGATACGGATTGAGGTGTCGGGAGCCGATCTGATCTCCTGAAAAAAAAACCAGACAAAACCGGACCGGCCGAAAGGCGCCACTATGTGAGGAAGGATTTTTCGGCACGATGGAGCGGGGAGTAATAGTTGGCTGTCTCCGGCCCCATGACGGGACCATCCCGTCATGCGGACTGACTATTTAACAGGATCATTTTGAATAAGCAAATGGTTTTTACATTGCATCGGTCCCATTCATCTGATGAATAACCGGCCTCAAAACAGCAAGGGCAGGCCCCGTGGGGTCTGCCCTTGCTGTATAATCTGCTTTACGAACCTTCCGGAAGGTGCCTCACGGCGGCTTTCCGGTTAACTCGAATTATTTCATATGGTTAGAACCTCCAGGTCAGCCCGAAATCGATGCTGGATTCACTCAAACTGGATTCCAGAGTAACCGGATTGCCCATAAAATCCGTACCGGTTTCCCGGATGGTATTTTCAAAAGCATGCATATAGCCCAAATCCACTTTCAGCCTGTCGGTGAACTTATACCCGATACCGAATGTCAGGTGCTGTTCAACAATGGCCGGAAAACCGACGATCCGGAATGTTTCATAATAATAAGCCGGCATGGTCTTTCCCTGGACGGTCTTCAAGCCGCTGAAATTCTGGTGCTCTTTCACGGGATTCTCACCGTAGTTGTAACCGGCGCGCACGTACAGGTTGGAGACCGGCTCCACCTGGGCGCCGACGCCGAATACCCACTGGTCTTCCCAGTCAAAGTCATTTTTTCCGTAACCTTTTGCATCAGACCAGTTGATCCACTTGACATCTGCTTCGATCAGGAGTTTGCCGCTGAAAAAATCATGGGCAACTCCCAAAGCGAACTGCTGCGGAGCCTCCAGGGTCAGCGTGTCCAGCGTTCCATCACTATCAAAATCAGACACGTTTTCATGATCGACGCTCTGGGGGGTCGTATAGGTGAGCCCGATCGAGAGGTGGTCGGTCGGCTTATAGATGACACCGGGCTGCAGGCCGAAGGCATAATTAAACGATGATCCGCTTCTCAGATCAAGGCTGGCATAATCGATGTGCAGGCCTAAACCAACCGATAAACGGGTGGTGGGCTGGAAAGATATGGCCGGTGCAAACTTCATGATCTGCAGGGCCGTATAAGATCCGGAAACCAGCGGGAAGGCGCCGCCGTAAGCCGGCGGGTTAATGTCGATTGCCGTACCGCGGTAATCTACGCCCAATCCGGTGACGCCATAGGCCGCCAGGCCAAAACGCCAGTTGGAAGGTCCAGATCCCATGGGCACCGAAAACCCGATGGCGGGAATGGCATAGACCTTGTCATCGCTTTCAGCCGTATAAGTTCCCAGGGCCGCGTTGGTTATCTTGGTATCGATTTTCGGCATGAACAGGGTTCCTGAAAAATTAAATTCGGACGCCGGACAATATTCGCCAAAACACATGGCGGCCGGATTTGCAAAAACCGCACTGATGGCATCCAGGGGGTAAGCCGTTCCCACCCCGCCCATGGCCCTTGCAACCGGTCCGATGGCAATCAGGTTGTCGCCGTTGGTTGCGAAGGCAGACGTCGACAGCATCACTGTCAGAAACACAATCGCAATGGATTTAAAAATCAGCTTCATTCTCTCTTTTCTCCTTTTATCATAAATAATAACGTTATAACGACAATGAATCAGGTTTTCAGTTTAGGCGATTTTTTCACCTCCTTTGAAATTTTATAAAGTTCAACCATCCCCTGCAGGTTGTTCGCTATGCATCTCACCCGGTTTTCATGTTATGCGGCCTGAACCAGCGCATCCGCCACCATTGAACTCAAGAACTGAACATTGACGCCGGTCTTATAATGATCGTTCAGATTGCTCAGCTGGGTATGACAATTCTCACAGGCCGTCGCCAGGATTTTTGCACCGGTCGCTTTATACTGATCCACTTTGACCCTGGCCGACTTCATTCTGAAAGCGAGGGTGTCCTCACCCAGGGCCACCAGGCCGCCGCCGCCGCCGCAACACCAGTTGTACTTGGGTTCCGGCGTCATTTCCCGGAAGTCGTCGGTCAAATGCTTCAGAATATATCGGGGCTCATCGATCACGCCCGCATTTCTGGCCATCTGGCAGGGATCGTGATAGGTAATCCCGCCACTGAATTTTTTAGAATCCAATTGAATACGCCCCTCTCTGATGTAACGGGCATGAACATCCGTGATAGAAGAGACTTTAAAGGGTTGTTTGCCGGACAGCTGTTTCATGACCCGAAAGGCCGTACCGCACTCGCAGATGCAAACTTCCTTTACTTTCAGTCGATTGGCTTCGTTGATGATGCGATCCAATATGAGTTTGGTGCGGGTGGGATCACCGACAAAGGCCCCGAAATTGACGGCCTCAAAAAAGCTTAGGGTCCAGTTTTCACCGGCCGCATTGAACACCGCCGCCGCCGGTATGATGGAATGGGCGCCGGCCAGGGCCACATACAGCAGGTCCGCCCCTTGAACATCAATGGGAATAACGGTTTTTCCAGCTTCCATTTTCCATTTGTTTACGACTTCGGCTTCCAGCCGCTTGATGCCGGCAAGAAAGTTTTCCTTGAAAAGGTCGAGCGATTTCCCTTTCTCAATGGAGGTATCCGCCAGCATCGTCAATATTTCGGGTTCGGCTTTTGCGCCGATCAGCAAGAGTTTGGCGATGGACATCAGCATCTGGGTGTCGATCCCAAAGGGACAATACACCATACAGCGCCGGCAGCCGGTACAGGAGTAGGCCGCCTCATACAGCTCCACCAGGGCCATTTCGCTCAGCTCCTTGGCCTCCCCTACCGAGGGCCAGAGTTTGCCGCGGGCCTTGAAATACTTTTTATATATTCTGCGGACGATTTCATGCCGATAGGCCGCGATATATTTAACCTGTCCCATAGAGGCATGGACGTGGCAGGCATCGGTGCAGGTGCCACAACGGGTGCAGGTTTCCAGATAAAAGCGCATGGCCTCATTCAACTTGCTTTGAAACAGCTTGAGCAAATCGTCTCGTGTTTTCTGATCCATAGTTAACCTCTTCTCAATTTATTCATTGGCAATGACAAAAATGAATGCATGGACTGGCTGAAAGGGAAAAACATCAAAAACAGATTGGCAAAAAATACATGCAGCAGCAGCATGAAGGAATGACCCGAATACAACAGGCTTTCAGGCAGTTCCGGTTCAAAGTACAGCAGGCTGAGCAAATAGGCCTGGTAATCCTCGACGGCAACGGTGCTGTACCCATACCAGGTCCTGGCCCAATCCATCTGGCTGCCGAATAAAACCGTCAGAAATAAAAGAATCAGGAGATAATAGTCCTCAGGCACCGAAAGTTCACGCACCGGCGAAAGGAACCTTCTGAACAGAAAAAACAGCAGACAGACCGACAGGGTCAGCCCGACAAACCCCTGGCCCAGAAATACATTGTGGGGAATGAATTGAAACATGCTGAATTCCCGGAACAGTTCCAAGTGCCCGATAATCAGCAGCAGCAACGCGATATGAAACAGCATCAGAAAAATCCAGAATACCGGCTTGTGTTTTCGAACAGTGGGAAACAGAAAGGTATCATACACCGCCAGCAGCCATTTGGGTGCTTTCTCCGGAAAGATCTGCAGGGTTGTCGGATGCTTGGGCGCCCGATAAATTTTCACCAGCCGGGCTCCGGTGCCGATACAAAAAATGGCAACTGCCATATACACCATCGGTACGAGTACAACATAGTACAACGTTTCCACGGAAACCTCCCCTTAAACACAGGATTTAACCGGGCTCCCCCATAAGGAGTCGCCCGGTTATCGTCCTAAGCATTACGTTTGATGTAGAATTTGATAAACTGGCCGTCCTGTTCGGTTTTAAGGATTTCATTGCCGCTGGTTCGGGCCCAGGCAGGAAAATCCGTCAGTGCACCCGGATCGGTGGATATCGCTTCAATCACCTGTCCGATTGCAACCTCCTTGATCCCCTTGCTGACTTTCACAACAGGCATGGGACACGGCAGTCCCTTTAAATCCATTGTCTTATCGACTTTAATTGTTTCACTCATGATAACCCTCCAATTTTATTTATTATTTATTTATATAAACAGCTGAACCTTGCTGCTTTGGGCCTCTTCCAAAAATTTGGCAACCCCGCAATAGGTGAGGTTGGAATAATCGATCATTTCATCTCTTTTAAATCCCATCAGGTCCATGGACATCTCGCAGATATAAATCCTGACGCCCAGCTCTTCGGCCAGCTCCAGCATCTGCTCCAGGGATGCGACATTTTTCTTTTTCATCAGCGACTTCATCATGGCGGTTCCCATTCCGCCCATATTCATTTTAGAGAGCTTGACCTCGCAGGTACCCCTGGGCAGCATGGCGCCGAACATCTTGCCCATCATATCTTTACCGCTTACCGATTTCTTCTTATCCCTGAGAACGGGCGTTCCCCAAAAAGTAAAAAACATCACCACGTCCATGCCCATGGCGACAGCGCCGGTTGCGATGACAAAGGATGCCAGCACTTTATCCATATCCCCGCTGAATACGACCATGGACAGTTTGTTTTCAGGCGCTCTTTTCTCAAGAGCCTCGACCTGAGATTTTAATTTTGCAAGTTGTTCTTCCAAGTGTTGCATATCCCCCCCTGTTTTAGTTTAGTATAATAACTTTATATATACCTATTATTATTGGTTATTATAGTATTTAATGTAGTTTTTTATTGCCAGTATGAACCTTTTTGTTCTATTTTTTCAATCTTTTCACTACTTTCATAACCATTACCTGACTGATTGGGATTCTGACTGGCGGCCGAATTAAACCATCAACTCTTTGACAGCCTCCATGGACGACCGCAACATGTTTAGATTGGCGAGTACCGTCTTACGCTCTTCGGGTGTCAGCTGCAGCAACATCTGATAATGGACATCCTCAAGAAACATATTGATATCATTTAGCTTTTTCTGTCCAAAGGGCGTCAGACTCAGCAGGCTGATGCGTGAATCTTCAGGATTTTTAATTCGCTGGATGAATTTCTTCTTAAGTAACCCTTCAACAATCTTGGAAACACGGCTTTTCACCACATTCATTTTAAGTGCGATGTCAGTCGCCGTAAGATAGTGCACATCGTTGAAGAGGACCAGGCATCTGAGCTCAGCGTCCGGCAACTGAAAACGATCGCATTGATATTGCATGCGCTCCTGACAGCACTGGAACAATTTTGCAATCAGAGCCTTGAACTGGTCAAGCTGGTAAGCAGGAACATCGTTGCGACCGCTTTGTTTTGTTTCCTCAATATTATTCATGGTGTGAACAATAGCATTTCTTTTACCCGTGTCAAGTGTTTTTTTAAAAATCACAAATTGATTTAGACATAATGTTTGCAGTTTGAAAAAAGTTGACCTGCCCCTTGCAAACGTGGGTTATGGTGAAAGAGAAACCTTACACCACAGAGCCATAACCAAGGAGGCAGGCCATGACAAATTTTACATTT
>JBFLWU010000051.1:0-36759 GCA_040757625.1 Thermodesulfobacteriota bacterium
AATTGTTTCCAATCTGCTGGCGTTTTCGCGGCAGTCAAAAATGGAACCCAAGCGGGTCGATGTCAACAAGCTCATTGAGCAGACCCTGATCCTTAATTCGAACCTGCTGAAAATTAACGGCGTTAAAGTGGAGAAACAGCTCGCCCCCCAGCTTCCCCCCCTGATCGGTTCCCAGGATCAGCTTCAGCAGGTCATGATGAACATCGTTTCAAATGCGGCTGAGGCCATTGAGGCGGCCGGGGGAGGGGTTTTGAGAATCGAAACGCGACACTCATTGAATGACGATAAGATAGTTGTCGCCTTTAAAGACACCGGCATCGGGATACCGCGGGAAAATTTGCCGAAACTGTTTGAGCCTTTTTTTACCACCAAAAAGAAGGGCAAGGGGGTCGGACTGGGGCTTTCGGTGGCTTACGGGATTGTCAGGGAGCATGGCGGCACCATCAATGTAACGTCGGAGGTAAGCAGAGGGACGTCTTTTGAAATCGAACTGCCGCGGGAATATCTGAACAGATCGTCCAAGCCTTAGGGCTGGGTCCCGAAAAACTTATGAACTTCGCCGTCATATTTTGATTCCGGCTGACATGAATCCTATTGTTCCATGGTGTCGGGATTCGAATCGTCCTGTACCTGAATATGAAGTCATCTCAAAAAAAATATACGCTAAATGATTGAGAGGTCGGGGAGTTTTATTACAAATGTCTATGGGGTGAGCCGTCGTCACTTCACCGTTTGTCGGCTGTCCCCGGCCGGACCGGAAAACATGTATAATACTCCCCGACTCATGAGATAATTATATTTTTTTGAGATAGCTTCATGTTAGCGCTTTTGAAAAGTCTTTAATTCTGGAGGTTTCAATGGGGAACGCGAAAATTCTTATCGTTGATGATGAAAAGATCATGCGGGAATCTCTGGCGGGCTGGCTTCTCAGGGACGGCCACGACGTTGAAACCGCGAAAAGCGGAGAGGAAGCGTTAGAGAAATTAAGTGCGACCCGTTATAATATCCTCCTGCTGGATATTAAGATGGAAGGGATCAGCGGGCTGGATGTGCTCAAGCACCTCAAGGAAAACGATCCAGATGTGGCGGTGGTCATGATCACGGCCTACGGTTCCATTTCCACCGCAATCGAGGCCATGAAAAACGGGGCTGCGGATTATCTGCTCAAACCGTTTGATCCCAACGAACTGGGTGTACTCATCGAAAAAATACTGGAAAACCAGGCACGGGTCCTTGAAAATCTCTACCTTAAGGAACAGTACAAGGAACGCACCCGTTTCGAGAGCATGATCGGGCAGTCCCGGGCCATGCAGGAGGTTTTTGACCTGATCACGGATGTGGCGCCGATGAACTCCACGGTCCTGATAACCGGCGAGACAGGGACGGGGAAAGGGCTGGCCGCCAAGGCGATTCACACCAACAGCCCCCAGAGCCAGGGACCCTTTGTGGTGGTCAACTGCGGCGCGATACCCGAGCACCTGATGGAAAGCGAATTGTTCGGTTATCAGAAGGGCGCTTTTACGGACGCAAAGGAAACAAAGAAGGGGCGCCTGGAGCTGGCCCACGGCGGCACCCTCTTTTTGGACGAAATCGGCGAGATCAGCATGCGGATGCAGATCGACCTCCTGCGGGTTCTGGAAGACCGGATTTTTTACCGCGTGGGCGGAACGCAGCCGCTGGAGGTCGATTTCAGGGTCATCGCCGCAACCAACAGGGATTTGCAAAAGGCAATCAAGAACGGCTCGTTTCGCGAAGACCTTTACTACCGGCTGAACGTGGTTTCATTTAAAATGCCGCCCCTGCGGGAGCGTAAGGAAGATCTGCCGCTTCTGGCGGAACATTTTCTAAGCCGCTTTACCCAGGAAACCAACAAGCCCATCGACCGCATCAGCCGGGCGGCAATGGATGAAATCATGATCTATGACTGGCCCGGCAATGTCAGAGAGCTTGAAAACGCCATCGAACGGGCGGTGGTGGTGTGCAAGGGGCCGAAAATCATGCCGGAGGATTTGCCGATTTTCTGTGCCGAGGAAGGCGCCCGCCCGGACACAAACTCGCTGGTAGAAATTGAAAAGGCCCATATCGCCCAGGTGCTCAAAGACAATGACTGGAATATTTCCCGGTCCGCGAAAATTCTGGAAATCGACCGCTCGACCCTCTATAACAAAATCAAGCGATATAAGATTCAGAAACCATCTTGAGCGCTTCCACAGAACATACGGTTGTCGTTTCTTTTATCGGGGACTGTGGCGAAGAACTTTTCCTGCCCGTTAGCAGGGGAATTCAGCGGGTGTTCGGCTGCGGCGTCAAGCGGATGCCGTTGCTGACGGATGTGGACTTTGCTTTGGACCCCAACCGGGACCAGTATCATTCCACGCTGATTCTGGACAAACTAGCGGAAGCGGCGCCGGAAGGCGCCGCCAAGGTGCTAGCCATAACCGCAGTGGATCTATTTATTCCCATCCTGACACATGTTTACGGTGAGGCCCAGCTGGGCGGCAAGACCTGCATCGTGTCCACTTTCCGTTTAAAGGAAGGCCTCTCGCCCTTGAGCGCTCAGGACACCTATCAGGTTCGTTTGGTTAAAGAAGCCATCCATGAACTGGGCCACACCTTCAACCTGCGACACTGTCAGGATCCCGCCTGCATCATGCATTACTGCCGCAGCGTCAGGGATGTCGACCGCAAATCCGACCAGATGTGCCGCTACTGTAAAGTGCTTTTCGACGATGAAATGAAAAGGCTGGCGAAGCAGGCTTCGTCAGCCTAAATGAAAAGTCTATCGTGTTTTTTCAAAAAGCTAAACTATTACAAATTTTTAAATAGATTTAAGTTCGTAGGAAAAGGTTCGCCAACCGGTTCCAGCCGATTCGGGGCATGCTGCCGTAAATATCGTTTCCAAACTGGCCGCCGTCGGTGGCCATCGGACCGGCTTCCTGTTCGACCACCTCCATAAGGCGCTGGACTTCATCCCGCAGAAAGTCGGTCGCTTCGCTTCCCATCATCAGACTTTTCAATTCCTGCCGCAGCGTGCGGGAATGAACCCGTACGATCCAGCCGTCGGAATAGGGATTTGTGGTCGCCGGGCGGCCCTGCTCTCTTAACCTAGGGTTTACAGCGGTAACGACCCCGCTGAGCGGCGACTGAATCTGGGCGGTATTGGTCCCCCGTTTCATTTGGATATCGGGCCGGTTCTGCCGGATTTCTTTGCCGACAAAGGGGGATTCGAAGGTGTCCGGCGGGCCGAACAGGCGCAGGGCAAAATCGTCCAGGCCGATTCTGGCCTCGCCGCCTTCTTCCAGTTTTATCCACGTATGGCCCCGGTGAAGATAAAACCCCTGGGGGATTTTAAACCCTTCGATGTTCAAAACATCCACCGGTTTAACGATAGCGTGCACCGTGTATTCATCGTAAAAGTACTGGTCAAACTCACAATTGTCACAGCGGTACTCATTGGTGCAGGTTCTGAATTCGATGCGTCTTTTCAAGTGGTGAATACAGGGCCGTTTCCATGGCGGCAGGCCCATCAGGGGATCTTTCCAGAATACGATTTTACCCCGCTTGGTGTTTGAAACAACCCCCAGCGCTCTGTTTTTCTCGTTTTCAGCGGCCAGGCCCCGCATGGCCTTGTCGAAACGACAGGCGATACAGTCATAATCGGTTTTACAGAGCTTTTTGGGGATGACGCCGGCCTGCATCCAGATGCAGGGGTCCTGTTTGCTTTTAACGCGATTTTCGATACGGATCGTGTTCATTTTATTTGCCTCAACTTACCTAAAGGTTGCGCTGACCATGGCCTGCCGGGGGCCGGCAGCAGCCCGCATCAGCGGGTCTTGAGAAAGCGCTGGGTCAAGTTGCGCCATCCCAGCTTGGGCAAATTGCCGAAAATGTCACCGGCCAGATGACCGCCGTCGGCTGCCAGCGGACCGGCGACTTCCTCGATCATGCTCTCCAGGCCGCGCACTTCCGTATCCATCCAGGTTAAACTCTTGGTATCCGTCATCAGATCCTTCATCGACTTTTTAATATCCGGCGTTCGGACCAGGAACAGCCAGCCGTCACCGTATGGTTCACGGTTGACGACTTCGGGATTTTGTCTGGCCTTGGCATTAACCTCCACAATCACACCGCCCACGGGAGACAGCATGTCCGCCAGGTTTTCCTTGCGCTTCAGCCCCCAGCCGACGGCCCCCTGATCAAGCTCCTTGCCCATCAGGGGCAGTTCAAACCTGTCGGCTTTGCCGAAAAGTTTGGAAGTAAAATCATCCAGGCCGATGCGGATATAGCCGCCGCTTTCAATGCGGGCCCAGGCATGGCCGTCATGAAAGTAATAGTCCATCGGAACGTCAAATCCCTTGATCTGTTGCAGCGCAGACGGGATGCTTTTGCTTTTGGCCGTCCAGACATCTTCAAAAAACTGGTCAAAATCACAGGCCCCGCATTGATAGTCGTAGGCGCACAGGCGATTGGCGATGCGATGGGTCAGGCTGTGCCGGCAGACTCTTTCGATATCGGATTTTTTGCGCATGGCGTCCTGCCAGCTGATTTGTTTGCCCTGCTCAACCCGCTGCCCCATGCCGGCATCATAGCTGCAGGTGGTACAGTCATAATAATTGTTGCAATTCTTGAATTTTACCGCCCCGGCCTGCATCCAGACACACGGGTTGCTGCTTTTGGATTTTTGATCCGGCTGAACCATCCAGACCTGTCCTCCCAGAATCACGGGAATTTCATCGCCTTTTCCAAGGTCCTGCATTTTGCCCTTGCGATAAGATGATCCATAACCGGCCTGGCCCCTCTGGCTTGATTTCATATTTTCCTTCATCGCTTGCTCCTTTGTTGGAATTTCAAAGATGTTTGACTGTCAATAGAGCAAGGGGCGTGCCAGAAGCTGCGGCAGCGGCCATATATTTTATAACCATTTGATATTGTGGTAATTGTGTGTTTTGATATGAAAGGGTAATTTGGTTTCTCAGGAACTGCGGGCGTGTTGAATTTGTCCACACAAATTACAAATGAAATTGGATATAAACTTTTTATTCTTGTTAATCAAACGGTTAACACCTTGTTGCAATTTGCACCATGCCCGTCGTCTTTTTCAACATACTGCCAGAATCGGAATGAGGGTGAACAACAAAAAAACTGGAGAAAAATTCAGTGATGCGATAGATAGGCTTATCTGAAAAGCAGCCGGTGAAACAGAAAAAAATTGAAGCAACATGCAGGATGAAACAGATGATGGTTTTCGCAAGCAACATTAAAAGCCCCTGGCGGTATGTCTCCATAACCACCGTTATTTTGGCAGCAACCCTTTCATTCGTTTTTTCGGCCTCAGCCCGGGACGGGGATAATATTTTTTCGATTCATTCCGGAGCTGAACTGGCGGGTGACAGCGCAAACCTGGATGTGGGCTACGTCCCCACCCCAATGGGCATCGTGGACGCAATGTTCGCGCTGTGCCCGATGGGTCCAAAGGATTTTCTGATCGATATGGGCTCCGGAGACGGCCGCATTGTCATCACCGCTGCGAAACGGTTCGGCGCACGGGGACTGGGCGTCGATCTCAATCCGAAGCTGGTGGCGCTCAGTAAAAAATACGCGCTGGCCGAAGGGGTGGCGGATCGGACCGAATTTTTAGTTCAGGATATATTTTTAACAAATATCCATACGGCGGATGTGGTGACGATGTATCTGCTGCCGGAGGTCAATATGAAATTGCGCCCCAAGCTCCTGAAGGAGCTCAGACCCGGTGCCCGCATCGTATCGCATGATTATCATCTGGGCGACTGGCGGCCGGACAAGACCGTGCTCTTGGAAAAAATAAAACAGGAAGGCGACGACAGCATACTTTATTTCTGGGTCGTGCCGGCCAACGTCGCCGGCACCTGGCACTGGCGCATCGATCTGCGGGGGAACGGGCAGGATTTTATTTTAGAGCTTCAGCAGCATTACCAGGACATCAGTGGCAGCGCCCAGAATCAGGGACAGCCGCGGCCGCTGTTCAACGCGGGGCTAAGCGGCGATCATATCCGCTTTTCGATTTCCAGCGAAGCCGACGGCCGCATCGTCCGGCAGGATTATGAGGGCCGCGTCACGGACGACGCCATCGAAGGCGCGGTCAAGGTGAGCGGCGCCACCGAAGAAAAGCAGGTGAAATGGCAAGCTTTCAGGAAGGCCGCGCCGGCAAGACAATAAAAGAAATCCTCCGACAGCTTCAATCCTGTCAAGAGAATCTCGTGTTGCGTTTAGGAAATAACTTATAAAAGTCGCGGTCATATTTTGGGTTCGGCCGGCATAAACCTTATTGTGTCCAGTGGTCCGGATTCGAATCGGCCCGGCAAAAAATGTCGAATGATTTTTTTCAATCAACCGATTCGAATCCTGGACATCCGCCAAGGCCCTGCCAACTGAAACGCATGCCGGCCTTTTCCAAAACACAACCGCTTCCTTTTCTGACCGCTAAATAGAAATTGAAGCTATTTCCGGGACACGATACTTATCGGAAGATCCTCCTTGATGATCAAACCCGCTTTCCGTATCAGCTGGCGGCCACCCATCCGCCGTCAACAAACAAGGTATGTCCGGTGACGAAATCAGACGCCGGACTGGCCAGATAGATGCTTGTATTTATCAGATCGTCGGGGGTTGCCAGGCGCCCCAAAGGAATGCGGCTGAGAATTTTTTTGAGCACTTCGCCCTGGAGCAGTTGCGCCCTGCTGGGCGTCAGAACGGCGGTGGGCGCAAGGGCGTTTACCCTTATCCCGCAGGGGGCCCACTCCATGGCAAGCGCTTCTGTTAAGTGCGACACCCCGGCCTTGACGGCGGCATAGACGGAGCGGCCCGGAATAATACTGCGGCTGAATGTCGAGCTGAGGTTGATGATTTTTCCATATCCGTGCTCTTTCATGAGAGAGCCGATAATTTGACAGCAGAAAAAAAGGCCCTTGAGTCCCGTATCCAGCATTTGATCCCAGTCGTCTTCGGTGGTATCCCAGGCAGGTTTGGTCACGGTAAAACCGGCATTATTCACCAGGATGTCGGCCTTGCCGAAGCGGGTTTGAATAAATTTTTTGAGGGCCTCGATCTCGCCGGTCTGGCAGATATCAAGGATAAAGATTTCCGCCCGCCGTCCCGTTTTTTCAATGTCGGTTTTGACTACCTTTAATTTTTCCTCGCGCCGGCTGCAGACGACGATATCGGCCCCGGCCTCGGCCAAACCCATGGCAATGGCGCTTCCAATCCCTTCACTGGCACCCGTCACCACGGCTACTTTATCGGTCAGTTTAAACAAGTCCACCCGATCGACCATTTTTAAATCCCCCTTTAAGCAGTTATTTTCTCAATGAATTCGTCAACAGTCAGGACATGGTTCGGCAATCTCGATTTCCTGCTGTTGCCGGGTTAGACCCCGGACGACGCACATATGGCCATTATAACCTTTCTCTAAGATTTTCGTAAGGAGTTTTTCCATTCGGTCCGCCATGGGGCTGTAAATCTTACCCGCTCAGCCGATTGTTCATTTAAATCCACGTCGCCGGCAGAGGTATGGAGGTGATAAAATTTCTGTACAGCTGTGACAGGAGACCTCTCAACCATGCCGTTGATGTTAGGGCTGAGATTTAATTAGATCTGTCGGATTCCCGGGTTCTCTATATGCCAATGAAGTCTGGGCAGGAAAACTGTTCAGACGGTGGGGATACGAAGAGAAAATTCAGCAATGACGCGGCAGATGAAGTCAATGGCATTTTCCGGGTTTTAAATGCATGGATGCGGGTCTTATCGTCAACAGCCGTATAGGTTGCCCGACACCTGTTTTCCATAACGCCTGGTCAGAACGGCCCGTTTTTTTAGAGTTTTTATAAAAGCGGTCAGACCATGACGTTAGAACGCTTGATAAGCATCCCTGCCTGATATTTTATCACTCCCGGGACCAAGAGAATACGGCCGCCTGTATGGTAAATACGCCTTATTCGCCGATTATTTTTATCAGGACCCGCTTGCGCCGCCGGCCGTCGAACTCGCCGTAAAAAATCCGCTCCCAGGTGCCGAAATCAAGCCTACCTTCCGTAACCGCAACGACCACCTCCCGTCCCATGATCTGCCGTTTCATGTGGGCGTCGGCATTATCTTCGCCCACATTGTGGCGATACTGGGATACCGGTTCATGGGGCGCCAGCTTTTCCAGCCACTTTTCATAATCGTGATGCAGGCCGGATTCATCGTCGTTGATAAATACCGAGGCGGTGATATGCATCGCGTTACAGAGGATCAAACCTTCACGGATACCGCTTTCCCTTAAGCATTGCTCAACCTGTGGAGTGATGTTTATAAACGCCCTCCGAGACGGCACTTCAAACCAGAGTTCTTTGCGATAACTTTTCATATTTGCTTATTGCCTCCCGGCCTTCCAGCTTTATAGCTTATTTGCATTTCACTTGAACCCTGGGCCCCTTGAATCCTAATAGGATCATCGACTAACTTTGAGATGATCCTAATTTTTTCATCAGCTGATTGGCTGCCACCAGCAGCGGGTCCCAGGTCGGGCCGAATGGCGGTGCATAGGCCAGGTCGCACTGGCTGAAGGCCGCCACGGTCATCCGGCTGTGCAGGGCCACCGCCGGGGCGTTGATGCGGTGGGCGACACCTTCCCGGCCGACCATTTGAACGCCCAGGAGCCGTCCGGATGTTTTGTCGCCCACCATATGGACATGGATCGGGGACGATCCCGGATGCGCGTGCGCCCTGGAGCGGGAGTTGATGGTAACGGCTTCGGGCGCAAAACCGGCAGCTCGGGCCTCTTCCACGGTCAGGCCGGTGCGGGCCACCTGCAGGTCGAAGACCTTGAAAACGGCGGTTCCGGCAACCCCCTCAAGTTCGGCGGTTTCGCCGCAGACATTGTCGGCCACCGCCCAGCCGGAACGGTTGGCCCTTAAGGCCAGGGGAATCCAGGTCTTTTGGCCGCTGACCACGTGGAAGGCATCGGCGCAGTCGCCGGCTGCATAAATATGTTTATCCGAGGTTTGAAGCTTTCGGTCCACCGCAATTGAGTTTTTGGGTCCTAGCTCCAGACCGGTCTGTCGGGCCAGGCTGCTGTTGGGAGTGACGCCCACGGCCGTCATAACCATGTCGCATTCCAGCGAAAGCTCTTTGCAGACAACCAGCAGACGGTGTTGCAACCGTTCTATTCTTGTCACTTCGCGGCCGGTATAAAGGTCGATGGCGTTTTTCTCAAGCTCTTCGCCGACCACTTGCACCAGGGAGGCTTCCATCCAGGGTGCCAGCTGGGGCAGGGCCTCCACCATGGCGACCTCCATATGTCTGGCGCGCAGGGCCTCAACCATCTCAAGCCCGATATAGCCCGTGCCTAGGATAACGGCCTTGGCAACCGCCTTTTCAATCAGATAGTTTTTTATTCTGCGGCCGTCCGCCAGGCTTTTGAGGACCATGACGCCCGGCAGATCAAAGCCGGGAAGCCTTGGTACGACCGCTGTAGCGCCGGTGGCGATCAGCAGTTTGTCATAGGGAAATCGGAATTCTTTTCCCGCCTGATTGGTACCGGAAACGGTTTGGTGTTTACGATCGATCTCTATAACCTCATGCCCGGTCAAAAGGTTGATCCCCTGTTTTTCCCGGAACACATCGGCGGTCCTGACCACAAGCTCCTCAATGGAACGCTCGGGGGCGGCGATATTGTATGGCATGCCGCAGGCGCTGTAGGAGACGTCCATTGTTTTCTCAAGAACGGTTACGCTCATGTCAGGTCGGTTGCGCTTGGCCCGGCTGGCCGCGCTCATGCCGGCGGCATCGCCGCCGATAATTACAAAATCCATGCGCTGCTCCTTTTGATAGGGGTCAAAATAATAAAAATTGCTTGGATGAATGACCTTGATTTAAACTGAGCACAATTATAAATAATATTCAACCCAAAATGAGCGTAAACAAAACGGAGAACCGTATTAACATTTGAAAAACTCTCTGCCCTCTGGATTAATTTAAACGGTTGATAGCGTGAAGCCAGAAGATATCAAAAAACAGATCCGTCGGATGGAGCTTCAATTGCGGCAAGTATTCCGTGCGGACAGAAATGCCCTTCGGCGGGAGCTTGCCCTGCTGAGAAAAACGGACGCCGTTGCGGTGGTTTCGGAAAACACGGAAACAACTCTCCTGCAGCTCGAAAATAAATTTCAGGTGTCTATTCAAAAAAGGAAGATGCGAAAGGCCGATCGGCCGAAGCTGGTCTACAATGCCGACCTGCCGATCATGGCCAAAAAAGATGAGATCATTGCGGCCATCAAAGACAATCCCGTGATTATCGTATCGGGTGAAACCGGCTCCGGCAAGACCACCCAACTTCCGAAATTCTGCCTGGCAGCCGGACGCGGGATCGACGGCCAGATCGGCTGCACCCAACCCCGTCGGATTGCCGCCACAACCGTGGCGCGCCGGATCGCCGAGGAACTGGGGGAAGACATCGGCCGGTCCGTCGGCTACAAAATCCGTTTTCAGGACCGGGTCGGCCCGGACGCCTACATCAAAATCATGACCGACGGCATTCTGCTGGCCGAAACCCTATCGGACCGGGGTTTATATCGCTACGACACCCTCATTGTGGATGAGGCCCATGAACGCAGCCTGAACATCGATTTGATCCTGGGCATTTTAAAAACCCTCCTGGCCCAACGGGCCGATTTAAAAGTGGTGATCACCTCGGCCACCATCGACACCGAAAAATTTTCAAAAGCCTTTCATGACGCGCCAATCATTGAAGTGTCCGGCCGTATGTACCCGGTTGAGATTCGTTACGATCCTCTCGATTCAGAGCAGGAGAAGGCCGGGGACCCGACTTATATCGAAAAGGCGGTGGAATCCGTCCGGACCCTGTTGTCGGAAAGCAGCCATGGCGACCTGCTGGTCTTTATGCCGACGGAACAGGATATTCGCGAGACCTGCGAGCTGATCAGGGCCGAAGCCTTTCGGCATGTGACGGTCCTGCCGCTCTACAGCAGGCTTTCGGCAAAAGAACAGGGGCAGGTATTCGGCCGGCCGGCCGGACGCAAAGTCATTGTCGCCACCAACATCGCCGAGACTTCCATTACGATTCCCGGCATCAGGTACGTGGTGGATACGGGGCTGGCGCGTATTCCGCGGTATACGCCGCGTTCGCGGACTACCGCCCTGCCCGTACAGCCGGTTTCCCGCAGCAGCGCCGATCAGCGCAAGGGGCGCTGCGGACGGGTGCAAAACGGAACCTGCGTGAGGCTTTATTCAGAGGAAGACTACCTGTCCCGGCCGTTGTTTACAGAGCCCGAGATCCTCCGGGCCAACCTGGCGGAGGTCATACTGCGAATGCTGGCCCTGCGGCTGGACGATATTTCAAGTTTTCCTTTTATCGATCGTCCGGTCGCGAAAAGCATCAACGATGGATTTGACCTTCTCGCAGAGCTGGGTGCAATCCGGCGGCGGCTACAAAAGGCCGGCGGATTTTTATTAACCGCGACTGGAAGCCTGATGGCCAAGCTGCCTCTGGACCCCCGCTTGTCCCGTATGCTGATTGAAGCGCATCAGGAAGGCTGTAGCGAAGATGTTGCGGTGATCGCCGCTGCTTTAAGCATTCAGGACCCCCGGGAAAGACCCGTCGAGGAAGCGGACAGGGCCGATCAGGCCCATGCGGTATTCGCGGATCCGGCTTCGGATTTTATTACCCTGCTGAATATCTGGAAAAAGTATCATGAAACCCTTCACACTGAAAAAACCGCGGCAAGCCTTAAGCGCTTCTGCAAGGCGCATTTTCTTTCCTACCGGCGGATGCGTGAATGGCGGGATATTCACGCGCAGGTAACGGACATTCTGCAGGAATTTGATTTAAAACGCCTGAACCTCCGAGCATCAAAACAAAAAGAGGGGCCGCTTGTCAGGGCACACGCGAAAGAAAAGAAAGCCGCCGCCGATTCCCATTTCGGTTCGCGATATCGCGCTGTTCACCGTTCGGTCTTGAGCGGATTTTTATCCAATATCGCCGTAAAGAAAGAGAAAAACATTTTCAGGGCCGCAAAGGGGCGCGAAGTGATGATTTTTCCCGGATCGGCCCTTTTCAACAAGGCCGGCGCCTGGGTTGTGGCCGCCGAAATGGTGCAGACTTCCCGGCTCTTTGCCCGGACCGTTGCAAATATCGATTGCAGCTGGCTGGAGGATCTGGGCGGGAGTCAGTGTAAATACACTTATCTTCATCCCCGCTGGGAGCGCCGCAGAGGCGAAGTGGTGGCCACCGAGCAGGTCAGCCTCTATGGGTTGATCATCGTTCCGGAACGTCCTGCGGGCTATGGTCGCATTAACCCGGACGAAGCATCCGATATTTTTATCCGCAGTGCGCTGGTGGCAGGGGACGTCAGACAGCCGCCGGCTTTCATACGCTACAATCAACAGCTCGTCGATGACATCAGGGAGATGGAGAACAAGCTGCGCCGGCGGGATCTGTTTGCCGGCGAAGAAGCCCTGTTTCAGTATTACAGAGAGAGGCTGCCGGGAGTCTATGATATGAGGGTTCTGGAAAAGCGGATTAAAGTACATGGCAGCGATGATTTTTTACGTATGTGCAAAGAGGATCTGCTGGTTTATCTGCCGGATGAGAACGAACTGTCCCTGTTTCCCGACAGCGTGGCTCTTGGCAGGCATAAGTTCAGCAGCGTCTACCGTTTTAGTCCCGGTGACCTTGCCGACGGATTAACGGTTACAATTCCGGCGACAGCGACCGGTATGGTCCCGTCGGAATCAACCGATTGGCTGGTCCCCGGGCTTTTAAAGGAAAAAATAACCACGCTGATCAAGGGTCTTCCAAAAGAATACCGCAAAAAACTGGTTCCGGTTGCCGAAACCGTTGATGCCATCATGGCAGAAATGCCCAGGGGAAACAGTTCCCTGCCAGCGGCGTTAAGCCGATTTATTTTAGAGCGTTCAGGCCTTCACATCCCGGTTGCGGCCTGGCAGCTGAAAGAACTGCCGGATTATCTGAAGATGCGCATCTCGCTGGCCGGCCCCAAGGGAGAAGAACTTCTCTCCGGAAGAGATCCGGCCATCTTGCGGCAGGAACTCACCCGGAGCGCCGATGCCGATTTTTTTGAAACGGTCAATCAGGGCTACGAAAAGAAAGGAATAAAAGGCTGGAACTTCGGCGATCTGCCGGATGCAATGGAATTTATTGATAAAAATAAAGCGGTCTGGGTTTTTTATCCCGGCCTTGAAAAAAATGAGGATGAAGAAGGCTGCGTCAATCTGCGCCTGTTCCCCAGCCGGGAAAGGGCGATGGATTCGCATGAGCAGGGAGTGGCGGCGCTTTGCGGCATATATCTGTCAAAAGAGTTGAAGTTCTTAAAGAAAATACTCAAAATTCCGGCTGAGTTAAAACCGGCCGCGGATTATCTCGGCGGTTTGAAAAAACTGGAAAGCCGGCTGTTCAGAAGCGTTCTCAGCGATGCGTTTCGCCGAAATGTCCGTACGCAGAAAGATTTTGAATCCCTTGCCCGGACGATACTTCCGCAACTGCAGCCAAAAGGACAGGAAAAACGTGATGCCGTCTTGACGGTTTTAGAAGCGTTTCACTCCGCTCGAACCGTCATTTTCGGCCTGGAACAGGCCCACCGAAACAATCCTGCGGGGCTTGCTTTCCTGGAAAAGTTGCGGCAGGAGCTTTACCGGCTCGTTCCGGAGAACTTTTTGGCGCTGTATGCCAACGACAGGCTCATTCAAATGGTGCGGTATGTCAGGGCGCTGTCTATTCGGGCACAGAGGGGTCTTTCGGATTTGGCTAAAGATCAAAAACGGGCAGGTGAACTCAAAACCTACCAAGAAAAGCTGGAAGAACTGCTGGCGTTGCTTACGCCGGCAACGTCACCGGAAAAACGAGAAGCCGTGGAGGAGCTGTTCTGGCTGCTGGAAGAATATAAAGTCTCTCTGTTTGCCCAGGAGCTGAAGACGCTGATGCCTGTTTCTCCCAAAAGGCTGAATGAAAAGATAAAAGAAATAGAACGAATCATCTGAAATTATCAAATGCCTTGCCGAATCACTCCCGAGCGGTATCATCAAAGCGGCTGGCCAGTCGGGAATAAGAAAGTGCTTCCGCTTTTTTCCCACGCTGCAGGCAGCCCTTCACATAGATGGCGGTTTTTTCTTTCAGAACCTTTTCTGCCGCGGCACTCTGATCCGGAAATAACAATTTACTTTCCAATATTTTGACAAGCGATTGAATGCGGTATTTATCAAGGCCGGGGGCCTTGGAGAGCTGATCCGGGTGTCCGCCCCGCTTGACAATCAGGGGCGTATCGATCAGATAGACGGGGTAGCGACAGCTGACCCGCAGCCACAGGTCATAATCTTCGCAGGCCGGCAGGCTTTCATCAAACAGACCCACTTCTTTAAAAAGCGACTGCCGGATCATTACCGCCGAAGGACTCACCAGGCACAAATGCAGAGAAGGTTCAAAAATCATCCCGGATAGTTTTTTGTGACGCAGCCTGGGATTGACCCGCCGGCCGTTACGCATCCAGATTTCTTCCGTCTGGCAGATCAGGGCATCCGGGTGGAGGGTAAAAAACTGAATCTGCCGCGATAATTTCTGGGGCAGCCATAAGTCGTCCGAGTCCAGAAAGGCGATATAAATGCCGGTCGCAGCAGCAATCCCGGCATTTCGGGCGGCACTCACCCCGCGATTCTGCTGCCGGATAAGGGTCAAGCGGTCTCCGTAAGAACGCAGAATCTCAAGGGTGTCATCTGTTGATCCGTCGTCAACAACGATTACTTCAAAATCCGAGTAATCCTGGTTAATAACCGAATCAACAGCCTCTTTCAGCATCCAGCCGCGGTTGTAAGTAGGGATGACGATGCTGACGAGCGATTGTGCTGCCGGGTTGCCCAAAACCGTAAACCTTTCTGTATCGCAGAAATTCTGATGTGATGTTACCGTAAAACGGATTGTTGTGTAAATCTAAATATTAACACCGCAAGAAAAACAATATCAAGCGCAAAGGGGATCGATTGCTTTTAACGAAGGAGTATTATTTGTTGACAATGCTTTTTTCTTTCGATAACTCTTTTTCTATTCTTCGAGGGATCTTAATTTTCTTGAAACAACTCATTTGCAGTCGTCTTTTTTAATTTCGGCCTATACTACCGACCATGTCCGTCGCGGGGTTTGGGGCTCAGCTCCGGTAACCAGCGATGCGGCATTGTCGCAGACTTTATTACCAAATACATAGAAATATTTCTGTTTTTATACCAGCGACGTTGTCGGTGGCAGGCAGATTGGCATTGGCATTCGAGAGCGGCAAAGCAATTTGGCGCCCAGTGGTGAAAACCATCAATAACAACCAAACGTTATGAAAGGAGGAAGAAGATGAATTTTAAAAGAATTCTATTAATTGCTTTTGCCGGCATCCTGCTGGCAAGCCTTTCTCTGGCCGTTCCTCAAGCCGGAGCCAAACAGGATCTCCTCATCGGTGGCGGAGCGGTGACCGGGGTTTACTATCAGGTGGCGCTGCAGACCTGCATGCTTGTCAATAAATATGCGGGTGGCAATTACAATTGTGTCGGGCGTCCGTCGCTTGGCTCCAGTTTTAATATCGATGCGGTGGATCGGGGACTGCTCGATTTCGGCGTTTGCCAATCCGACCGGAACTTCGAAGCCTGGAACGGCAAGGGTGAATGGGAGTCGAAAGGAAAAAAAGAAAAATTGCGCAGCGTGTTCTCCATGCATCCCGAATTTCTGTACCTGATGACCCGCAAGGATGCTAAAATCAAATCGGTCAAAGATCTGAAGGGCAAAAGGGTCAACGTCGGCAATCCCGGCTCCGGACAGCGCGGCATGGCCCTGGATGTGTTAAAAATCTACGGGATCGATGTCGATAAAGATATTAAAGCCGAAGGCATGCAGCAAAGCGAAGCGTCCCGTGCGCTGATCGACAAAAAAATCGATGCTTTCTTTTACAGCGTCGGCATCGGCTCGTCCGCTATCGAAGAGCCCGCCACTTCAATTGACGCCGACCTGATTAATATCAATTCAAAGGAGATAAAACAATTCGTAGAATCCAAGCCCTACTATGTCATGGCAAAAATTCCTGCCAAATCCTATAAGGGCGTGAACCACGAGACCGAAACATATGCGATCACCGCTACCGTCGTCACAAGTGCGGATGCATCCGAACAGATGATCTATGACTTCTGCAAAGTGATCTTCGAGAACCTCGATGAGTTGAAAAAGACCCATGCCGCTTTTCGGACCCTGAAGCCCGAAGGAATGCTCACGGGCCTGACGGCCCCGATTCATCCCGGTGCCATCAAATATTACAAGGAACGCGGCTGGATGAAATAAGACGGATCGGGCGGAACCGGCAGCGGTTCCGCCCTTTTTTTGCCCAACAATGAGGATCCATTTCAATAGAGGCGGTTGGATATGAGTTCTGAAGATAACGACGGCAGAATCGAAAACGACCCTTCGAGTCCGATATCGAGCTTGACGAATACCGAACGCCATGAAAATAACGAAGGCAAGCGCAAGGCAGAAGAAATCGTCGCCATGGTGGAGGCGGGACCACGGGCTCCTCGCAGCCGGATTGTCTCGAACCTGCTTGTCGCTTTATGTCTGTTGTGGTCTGTCTTTCAGGTATTTTACGCCATCAGCCCCTTTGGATTCAAATTGGCGTTCGGAGCGTTAAAAATAGATTTCAGCCTGGATTCTTTTATCGCACGCTCTTGGCATTTGGCGTTTTCCCTAGCGCTTGTCTTTTTAGCCTATCCGGCTTTTAAGTCTCACCAGCCTTCATTTTGGGTCCGCTGGATCAGAATGGTCTTTCCTCAATTCGGCGCCAAAAGATCTGTTCGTGATTATGTTCCGATCTATGACTGGATCTTTGCGGCCGTCAGTGCAGGCCTCTCGCTGTATATATGGTGGAATTACAATGACATCATCATGCGCGGCGGGCTGCCGGAAACATATGAACTCTGGCTGGGCGTTGCCATGATTGTCGTTCTGCTTGAAGCCGCGAGGCGCTGCCTGGGGCCGGCGCTGCCGGTAATCGCAGCGGTTTTTCTGATCTATAATCTGCTTGGCAAGCATTTGCCGGAGTTTATGCGGCACAGCGCCGATAAGATGGAGCTTGTGATTGCCTCGCAGTATGTTTCAACAGACGGTATCTTCGGAGTGCCGCTGAAGGTGTCCTGCGAATTCGTTTTTCTTTTTGTGTTGTTCGGTGCATTTCTTGAAAAAGCGGGCGCCGGCAAGTATTTCATCGATATTGCCTTTGCGATCATGGGACGTTTTCGCGGCGGACCGGCCAAAGCGGCCGTGTTTGCTTCGGGAATGAACGGGCTGGTTTCAGGATCTTCCATCGCCAACACCGTTACCACCGGAACGTTTACGATTCCGCTCATGAAAAAGGTGGGGCTGCCTTCATATAAGGCCGGTGCAGTGGAGGTGGCCGCATCCACCAACGGCCAGCTCATGCCGCCGATCATGGGGGCCGCGGCTTTTATCATGGCGGAAACGTTGGGCATTCCTTACATCGATGTGGTCCGGGCGGCGTTTATCCCTGCGGTGGTGTCTTATATCGCTCTTCTGTTTGTGGTTCATATTGAAGCCATGAAACTGGGGCTCAAGGGCGTCCCCAAAAATGAGCTTCCCCCGTTTATTGCCACATTTTTACGGGGAATTCATTACCTGGTGCCGGTGATCGTGCTGGTAGCCTATCTGGTCGTGCTGCGGCGTTCGGCCATCACTTCCTGCATGCTGGCCCTGGAAACCGTAGTCGTGGTTATGTTGCTGCAAAATCCCATAAAGGCCTGGATCGGCCTAGGGGTTGCAAAACGCAGCAATACCCTGACAGGAAACGAAAATTTGTGGGGGATGCTCTTTTCGGCGTTTTATAAGAGCATAAAAGAAATCTGGGACAGCCTGATTGCCGGCGCCCGCAACATGATATCGGTGGGCGTGGCCACGGCCACGGCCGGTATTATTGTGGGGGTTGTGGCTTCCACCGGCCTGGCCGGCCGCTTCATAGCGGTCATCGATACCCTCTCCATGGGCAACATCTATATCGCCCTGGTGCTGACAGCGGTGACGAGCATGTTTCTTGGCATGGGGCTTCCGACAACCGCCAATTATATCATGATGGCATCGCTGACGGCACCGGTCATCGTCAAACTGGGAGGTGAAGCGGGGCTGGTTTTTCCGGTTCTAGCCGCGCACCTGTTTGTTTTTTATTTCGGCATCCTGGCGGATGACACCCCGCCGGTAGGGCTTGCCGCCTATGCGGCTGCCGCCATTGCAAGATCGGATCCGGTTAAAACCGGTATTCAGGGCTTTACCTACGATCTGAGAACTGCCATATTGCCGTTTGTCTTCCTGCTCAACATCGAGCTGATGATGATGAGCGGGGTGGATGCAAATGGAAATGCGATCTGGATCCATAGCTGGCTGAAGGTCGCCTGGGTGTTTCTGGTAGCGGTTCTGGCCCAGTTTTCATTTGCGGGTGCGCTTCAGGGGTTTTTAGGGGACAATTGCAACTGGCTGGAGCGGCTGATTTTGATGCTTCTGTGTTTTAATTTGTTCAGGCCCATATTTGTAGCGGAATTGCTGTCGATCAGCCGTGAAGTGGTTCAAGCGGCAGGGGTTCTTATTTATATAGGAATATTCATGATGCAGCGCTCCCGAAGAATCCGCCGTGAACTTCAGGAAGATCAATAGAGAACAGTCCGACAGGATTGAGCGGGGTCGCCCATGCTGGCGGGCAGGCGGTGCCCGAAAAGGGCATGAAACGTTCGAGTATCGTGTCCCGGAAATCGCTTCCATTTCTATTTAGCGGTCATAAAGGGAAGCGGTCGTGTTTTGGAGAAGGCCGGCATGCGTTTCAGTCAGCAAGATCTTGACGGGTATTCAGGATTCGAATCGGACAATTGAAATAAATCATTCGACATTCTTTTGCCGGACCGCCGGCAGCCGGTGAAGTGACGACGGCTTACTCCATAAACATGTGTAATAAAAACTCCCAGATCTTTCACTTATTTAGAACGCAATATGTTTTTGAGGCGACATCTAACAGGAAAGCGCAGACATGCAGAAACCGAAAACCATCCTGATCGCCCTGGGATTTTCAGAGTATTCAAAGGGCATTTTTGAATACGGGATCATGCTGGCCGAGGCACTCGATGCCGATATTCTCATTGCCAACATCATTAACAGCCGGGATGTGGACACGGTAGACGTCATAACAACCATGGGATATGATGTCGATGGAGAACATTACCTGGCGGATGTCAGGAAGGCACGTCAGAAAATTTTAGATGACTTTATGAAAGAAGCATCCTATCCTTTGGAACGAATGCGATCCTTATTCAGGGTGGGCAATCCCATCGATGAATTGCTGAAAATCATTCTGACGGAGAAAGTTGATATGATCGTTATGGGGACCAAGGGACGGACCGATCTGGCGCACGTCCTAATAGGGTCGGTAGCCGAAAAGGTATTTCGCCGCTCGCCGGTGCCGGTGGTTTCCTTTCGTGACGAAAAGACGGCTGAACACATGCGGCAGCGAATCCACATTGAGTGAGGAGGTTGAAACTGTGCAGAAGCTGATCGTTACCGTAGCTTTGACCGGAAATGTCCCGACCAAAGCGATGAATCCGCACCTGCCGGAAACGGCCGAGGAAATCGCCGCTGACGTGAAAAGATGCCTGGATGCAGGGGCATCCATTTTTCATATGCACGCCAGGGACGCCCACGGCAAGCCGACCCTGGACATTTCGATTATAAAGGAAAATGTGCGCAAGGTTAAGACGGCCGCTCCGCAGGCCATTCTCCAGCTTTCCACCGGCGCAAGGGCCGGCAAGGACTGGGAAGAAAGGGTCAATCCGGTGCGCCTGCTGCCGGAAATGGCGTCCTTTACAACCGGCTCGAACAATATGCCCAATGTAATTTATGAAAACTCCCCGCAGTTTATTGAATACCTGGCCCGAATTTTTCAAGAGACCGGCGTTAAACCAGAAATCGAAGTCTTTGAAACCGGAATGATCAACAATGCCCTTTTTCTGGAGAAAAAAAAGCTGCTGCCTCCTCCCCTACATTTTCAATTCGTACTGGGGGTGCCGGGAGCGATGCCGGGCTCTGTAAAAAACCTGCTGTTTTTATCCGAAAGCATTCCGGCCGGTTCGACCTGGACGGTGGCGGGTATCGGGAAATGGGAAATTCCGCTGGCGGCTGCGGCCGTGGTTCTGGGCGGTCATGTGCGCGTCGGGCTTGAAGACAACCTGTTTCTGCCGGACGGGTTGCCGGCCAGTAATCCCGGGCTGGTTGAAAGAGTCGTTAACATAGCCCGAGAAATCGGCAGGGAAATTGCTACCCCGGAAGAGGCCCGTGCCATTTTATCGATGAATCCGGAATATAAGGATAGGATTTTAGAAGAAATTTGACTTCAAAGGGTATCGCCGGAGATACCGCGAATTTAATTGCCCTATGATCATACTCAGGATCATGCGCCGGACGGACCATTTTGCGCGTGTCCTTTCCTCATGATTGCATTCGTCCTCCGATGATTTATATTCATGATGAGTATAAATTTCGAAATCAAAACATTCCGGAGGGTTGAAATAAAATGAAACAAAAAATCATTATGGACCTTGAGAAGGTCAACACCTTGAACGCGGAGGGCTGCCCGGCCTGCGGCCGCAAGTTCGTGCTGGGTGAGATGGCGGTTCTGGCCTGTGGAAACTGGGAAGGAGGCCCCAAGTACATTCATGAAGAAGAGTCCATACGGGAGCGAAAGACCGGCCTGTATTATGAGCGGCGGTGTTTCCTTGAATCCCGGAACCCTTAACGCCTGCAACCACTGAACTTTTATAGATACTCCCCAAATTCCTTCTATCCGATGCAGCAAGCAGGACAGCGTCCTTTTGCAGCATTCGGCCGTCGTTATGAATCGGATTGGCCCGCAATAGCCGTCCTCTGTTAATAAAATATGTGTAAAATTTTGTTTTTTATTAGAGTCGCCGCTTTGATCTTGGTCATGATGACGCTCCCGGCCGTACGAAAGCGGCGCAAAGATATAAGCGGTTGATGACTATTTCTAAAGGATTTTGTTACGACTTCTATTGCCAGATGCCGTCGACCCGGGCATCGCAGTCCGGGCAACGGCCTTGCTTTAAGCGGTTTTTTTGGATGGTGAACCCCCAGCGTTTGATCAGCAGCTTGCCGCATCCGGGGCAATTCGTGCTTTCACCGTTTTCACCGGGAGCGTTTCCCAGATACACATATTTGAGCCCGGCCGCCAGACCGATATCCCGTGCGATTATCAGGCTTTTGAGCGGCGTTGGCGGCCTGTCCGTCAGCTTGTAAGTCGGGTGAAACCGGCTGATATGCCAAGGGGTTTCCGGTCCCAGTGATTCGGCAATAAAACGGGCCAGGCCTTCCAGCTCGGTTTTCTCATCATTTAATCCTGGAACCAGCAATGTCGTTATCTCCACCAGAACATTCAGTGACTTCATCAGGATCAGCGTTTCCTTGACCGGCTCCAATCTGGCACCGCAATATTTTTTATAATAAATGTCGCTGAAAGACTTTAAATCAACGTTGGCGGCATCCAGATAGGGGCTGATCATCCTGAGCGCCTCGGGGGTCATGTAACCATTGGTTACAAATACATTCAAAAGGTTCTTTTCGTGGGCAAGCTTGGCGGTATCATAGGCGAACTCAAAATATACGGTGGGTTCGGTATAGGTATAGGAAATACTCCGGCAACCGGACCGAATGGCCGCCGCCACAACTTCCTCAGGGCCGATAGAATCTCCTACAATCATTCCACTGCGATCCGAGGGCATCTGGGCGATATCGGCGTTCTGGCAAAAGAGGCATTTGAAATTGCAGCCGACCGTGGCAATTGAGTAGGAACGGGAACCCGGACAGAGATGAAAGACGGGCTTTTTTTCAATGGGATCGATATGCTGTGCGATCAGTCTGCCGTATACCAGGGTGTTGAGAATTCCGTCCCAGTTTTCGCGGACGTTGCAGATTCCCCGCTTGCCGCTCCGGATCAGGCAGCGGTGGTTGCAGAGATTGCATTTAACCGTCTGTTCTTTCAGCGGCTCATACAGGCATGCTTCCATTGCTGTTTTCTCTATTGGCACACAGGGAACTTGTTACTTCCCCGGTCGTCCGCTTGGCACCGTAGCGAAGCGTTAATGGTTGAGTGGTAAAACGGGGAACCAGCGTCACCGCCATACCGGTATACATTCCAAAAGGACATCGTTGAACCAGTGAAAACCGCTCGAATTTTTGGGAAAATTTTCCGGATGCCGCCGGGAGATGGCAGATGGTCCGCCAGGTTAGCGGAACATTTCCCGCCAGTGAATGAATCGTTTGTTTTAGTTCCCAGACACTGAAAAACTGCGCATGATTGAACAGAGTTTTGGTAAACAGGCCTCTGATCCGCAGCTGAATCCCCTTGATGGCGTAACGGTTTAATACCCCGATATAAATTTTATCCTTCGCCACCCGGCAGGCTTCTTCCAGGGCTCTCTTGGGATTTTCAACAAACTCTAAGGTCGTTATCAGGGAGGCGTAGTTGAAGGAATTGTCGTCAAACGGGAGGTCTTCGGCGATGCCGCGGTGGAGCTCCGCGCGTTTTCCCAGATTTTTTGACGCCAGATCCAGCATGTAGGGGGAGGGGTCGATGCCGGTCGTTCGGAGTCCTGCGTCGATCAGCGGCTTCAGGCTGGCGCCTGTGCCGCAGCCGATGTCGAGCACGGTTTTGCCGGGTATTGGTTTGAGCAGGTCGAGCAGTAATTTTTTTTCAAAATCGACGAACATGCGATTTGAGGGGCTTTTCAGCCACTGCTCATATGCCTTGGCGGCATTGAAATCAAAGACATGTCCCATGGGGGTTAAATAATTAAAAACTTGATATTTATCAAGGGGAAAACAAGGTTTAAACATTAAAGCGGAAATTGATAATGTCGCCGTCCTGGACGATGTAAGTTTTACCCTCCAGGCGGACCGTCCCCTTTTTTCGGGCCTCGTGGTAGACACCGGCCGCAAGCAGGTCCGCATAAGATACAACTTCGGCCCGGATAAAGCCTTTTTTAAAATCAGTATGAATCACACCGGCGGCGTCAACGGCGCTGGTTCCGTTAGTTATCGTCCAGGCCCTGACTTCATCCTGGCCGACCGTGAAAAACGATATCAGCCCCAGCAGCTCATAGGACTGCTGGAGAATACGGTCCATGGCCGAAGCGGTAATATTAAATTCTGAAAGAAAATCCTGTGCTTCATCTTCGGACATCTGGGACAGCTCCTGTTCAAGCTTGCCTTTGATCAGGGCGTATTTTTCCCGATCGGCCATGCCTTCGATTTCCGGAAGGGTATCATTTTCGTCATCGTTGTTAAACAACACCAGCATGGGTTTGGCGGAAACAAAGGCATATCCTTTCAAGGAAGGGGCCGCCGCAAGGTCCGGATACCTTCTGAGCGGGGTCTCTCTTTCAAGCGCCTTCCGGCATTCCTGCAGCAGGCCGTGTTCTTCCGGGCTGATTGCTTTACCTCTTTTCTGGTCGGCTTCGAGTCGCTCCAGGCGTTTTTCCACCGTCACCAAATCCGTTAGGATCATTTCCTGGTCAAATGTCTGAAAGTCCTCGAGGGGGGTCGGGGCCTTCAGGCCGTATCCGCTGAAATTTCGAATGACATGGATCAGTGCGTCAGCATCCCGGACCGCTGTCCAGGCGGGCTGGTCGCTGCTTTTGTCCTTCAGGATACCTGCTGTTGCAGGAAGAAAATATTCTATCTGGGCAAAAATGGTTTTTTGAGGCATATACATGCTGCTCAAAATATCAACACGCTTATCAGGGACGCGTATGGTTCCGATGCGGGCTTCGCTCTTATGGCCGGGCTCTGCTACTGAATGTGTCAGTGCTTCGAAAATGGTTGTTTTTCCTGATCCCGGCAGCCCTACGATTCCTAATTTCATTTATAAACAATCCTTTCAACGTACCGCGCTTTGCACAAGGGCGGTTATTTTATTTTTACAACCAAAAGGGTGATGTCGTCTTCCTGTTCGAGGGGCGATCGAAAACGGTCGACGGCATCGATGACGGCCGACACGATTATGCCAGCCGGTTTTTTTGCTTTTAAGCGGATGATGTGTTTCAGGGCCTCTTTGCCGAACATGGCCCCTTCGGCATTGAGGGTTTCCCAGACGCCGTCTGTGCCGATTACAATAATTTGCCCGGGGGCAACATTGCGTTGGGATTCCTCGTACGGTGTATTTTCAAAAACACCCAGCGGAAGACCCTCTCCGGCCAGTTCACTGAACGTATCGCTGATTGGATCATAAATCAATGCCGGATCATGACCGGCTCTGACCCAGCGAATATATTTTTCGCGGGAATTGATTTCTGCATAAAAGAGCGTCATGAAACGGCCGGAATTTTTGATATCCATGGTCAGCTGATTATTTACGTCGGAAATGACATGCTGAATGCTGCCCGGCAGGGCGGTGCGCTGTCTCAAAAGCGCCCGGGCAGTAGTCATCAGAAGCGCCGAGGGAATTCCATGGTCGGAAACATCACCCACAGCTACCCGGATATTGCCTTCTTCGCTTTGGGGGCCTTTGAGAAAGTCATAATAATCCCCACCGGTTTCATCACAATAAATGCTGGCGCCGGAAACATCCAGTCCGATTATATCGGGATCTTGCCGGGGCAGCAGATTTTGCTGAACCTCCATGGCCAGGGCCAGCGAATGGCGCATGTGGTAGAGTTCCTTGAGGCGGGGACCGATACTGTTGAAAATTCTTCCCACATCGCCGAATTCATCCCCTGAGCGGATGTCGACCCGGCTGTCGAATTGGCCCCTGGCCAGTTGCCCGGCGCCATCAGCCAGCGCCTGTATCGGTCTGGTGACGGAGCGCGAAAAGGTGAATGCCAGGACCGCAACCAGCAAAACAGTGCCATAAATTCCATATCTCGTATATTTCAGAAGGCTTTCGACGCGACCTTCCACATATTGTTTAACCTCTTCTGCCGGTTTAAGAATCTCTTCGTAGGGTGTAATCATAACCAGAAATGAGTGGGTATGAACCGCCCCATACACCCACAGACTGTCTGTGCCCTTATAAGGCATGCGGCGGGTCCTGCTGATCCCGGCCATCAGGTCGTCGAGCATGGCTTGCAGCTGTTCGGGGTCATCGGACACCAGCCAGTCGCTGCCCATTTGGGCGCGCCAGTTTCGATGCTTGACCGTGATGTGTTCATCGCGGGCAAATATTCGGGCCCCGAGCCTGCCGGTGTCTTCCTGGTTGGCCAGGTAAATCATAAAGGAGCCGGTCTCCTGCGGGATATACTGAAAAAGAAGGCGTCGGTCCAGCAGGCTGCTGACGGGAACGACCAGAGCCGTAACCCCTGCAACCTTACCGTCGGCACGCCGGACGGGCGCGGCTGCGGCGACCACCACCTGGCGTGTTTCCGGGTCGATGTAAGGGTCAGACCACGGATCAGCCGCCTGAAGGGCGTGGCGGTACCAGATCTGCTCCCTGGGGTCCAGTCTTTGGGGAATACCGTTGTGTCCGGGATAGGCGCTGTGAAGACCGTTGGCGAGGCTGGTGTTCTGCCAGTAAATAAGGCCCGGCAGGTGTTTGTTTATCTCTTTATAGACGGGCGTCAGGATTGAAAGCCGGCTAATATCGTCAAGTGCTTTTTCCAGGGTTGTGCCCGGCGCCAGTTTGAATACCTGATCGGAGTAGGAAATATTCAATAGGTCAATGGACTCGCCCGGTCTTGAACGAAAATGAAAAGAGGAAGGCGAGGTGTCTTCGGGTATATTTTTACCTGAATTATAATCTTCGGCAAAATAAAATTTTTGAGGCGATCTGGGCTTGCCAGCCAGACAGCGTTCCACTTCCCGGGCCTGGAGCAGAAGCGCCATCTCGACCTGCTCACGACCGGCATACAGCACCGACCCATAACTGTTAACCAGCAATTGGATTTGATTTTGTAGACCAGAGATGCGACTTTCCCGGGAACGTGATACGAGCTCATTGCCCATCTGCCGGACCGCTCGAACCCCAAAGGTTCTAATGGCCAAGATCGGCACCATGGCAATGGTCAAAAAAAGAATTAACATTTTCCAGCGATATCGCATGGCTGATTCCTTTAAATAGAGTCAGGCGAATTGTCAGTTAGTAAGTGCAGATTAATTGTTTATGGCTAACACAGGTGTTAGCCAAAATGCAAAAAGAGTTTATTAACCGTGCCGATTGACTGCGGAGCTCAAACTCGACCTGTCGATCCCGCCACCGGTTCGGCTGGATAATTCCCTTGCTAAAGATTAACTATTTGTAGTAATTTGATTTCCACTCGAAGCTGTTTCAAAATCTCAACGCTTTTATATACACCGCGGAGGAAAGGCTAATTATGGAAAAGGCACCGACTCCCGTGTTTAAAAGATCTCTCTTTTCATGGGTTTTTTCTGGGAATATCAAGCTCCAGGTTATTCTGCTCATCATCGTCGTTGTAACGGTCTTTGCGCGGGTGCTGCCGCTGGAGATGCAGAAGCGAATTATCAATGAAGCCATCAATTTAAGAAAAATTGACCTGCTGTTGATTTATTGCGGTATCTACATAGCAGCGGTTGTACTAGCCAGCGGCCTGAAATTTCTCATCAACGTTTTGCAGAGCATTATCGGTCAGCAGGCCGCCGCCAGTATGCGCAAAGGGCTTTACCATCACATCTTGACCCTGCCGCTGAATTTTTTCCGGCGTACTCAGCCCGGGATGGTGGTGGCATCGCTGATCACCGAACTGGCCACTGCCGGGGATTTTATCGGTATGGCGGTCGCCATCCCCGTTACCAGCGTTTTGACCCTGCTTGCTATTGCGGGATATCTGTTCTGGTTGAACCCGCTGCTGGCGGCGCTGTCACTGTCAATTTACCCGCTGGTGGTTTTTTTACTCCCCTGGCTTCAGAAAAAAGCCAATCGGGAAAACAAAAAACGGGTCGATACCACCAGGGATCTTTCCAGCAAGATTGCCGAATCCATCAGCGGGATTCACGAGATTCAGGGTAACGGCGCTTTCGGCATTGAAAACCGCAAATACGACCGGCTGGTGGACAAGCTGACCAAGGTCCGCATCCGCTGGAATATTTATCGGTTCGCCATTAAAGTCAGCAACAATTTTTTTAACAACTTAAGTCCGTTTATCATATTTATTTTGGGAGGGTATCTTGCCATTAAAGGGCGCCTGGAACTGGGCGCCCTGGTCGCCTTTTTATCAGCGCAGGAAAAACTGTTTGATCCCTGGCGCGAACTGATCGATTTTTATCAGTCCTATCAGGATGCCAGTGTCAGCTACAAACGAACCATGGAGTATTTCGATGCCGAGTCCGAATACGTTCTGGAGCCTGCGGACCGGAAACCCTTTGAGCTGGACGGGAACATCGAGATTAAAGATTTGTCCTTTGCGACCGAAACCGGCGTCCGGCTTCTCAGCGAGATTAACGTTTCGCTCAAATCCGGCCAGCACCTCGCCCTGGTTGGATTTTCAGGCAGTGGCAAGAGTACGCTGGCGCTGTGTATCGGACAGCTGTATAATTATACTGGCGGGAATCTGCTGATCGGTGAGAAAGAGGTCGCCACCCTCACGAAAAAGGACATTGTTCAGAACGTGGGATTTGTTTCGCAGTCACCTTTTATTTTTGACGGAACTATTGAAGAGAACCTTTTGTATGCCTGCCGGGCCAAACTGAACAGCAACGATGCGGCACCAGACAGCTCTTTGCCGTCCCTGGATGATATGATTGAGGTGCTGCAGCAAACTGGCATATTCGTGGATGTCCTGCGGTTTGGCTTAAATACGGTTCTGGCCTATGATCATGACAAAACCTTTGTTGCCAAAATCATCCGGGTTCGCGAAAACTTTCAGCGAAATTACGGCAGGACCTTGACCGATTACGTGGAATTTTTTGACGATGACCGCTACCTTTACTATTCCAGCATTTCTGAAAACCTTATTCTCGGCACTCCCGGCAGGGAGGAGTTTTCAGAAAAAAAATTGTTGAGGAATGATTATTTTACAACGTTTCTCAAACAGGCGGATCTGACCCGCCCCCTGATGAATCTGGGAGCGGATCTGTCCCGGCAGACGGTGGACATTTTGGGCAATCTTCCGCCCGACGAGGTGTTTTTTCAGCAAAGCCCAATTAACGCCGATGAACTGGAAGAATACAGGCTGCTGGCCGAACGTCTCAGAAAAACGAAACTGCATCAACTTTCTATACCAGACCAGGAAAGACTTCTGGAACTTGCCCTGCGATTTACTCCTGGCCGGCACAAAATGGCGGCGCTGCCGGAAGTGCTTGAAAAGCTGATCCTGGAGGGAAGGGCCCTGTTCCGGGACAAAATTTCCAAAGACGACCCGGGGGCGGTTTCTTTTTACGACATCTCTGAGTATATTTACTCTCAGACCATTCTGAACAATATCTTTTTCGGGAAAACAAAAGCCGAAAGCCCCCAAGCCCAGGAAAAAATCAACCAAAGCATTATCCAGTTGCTGATTGCCGAGGACCTGCTGGAAGCGGTTATCAAGATCGGTATGGACTTTCAGGTCGGCAGTAAGGGCGACAAGCTTTCCGGCGGACAACGTCAGAAGCTGGCCATTGCCAGGGTCTTTTTGAAAGATCCGAAGATCATGATTCTGGATGAGGCGACCTCGGCACTGGACAACAAGTCCCAGGCGCGGATTCAAAATTTGCTTGAAACCCGCTGGAAGGGCAACAGCACGGTGATTGCCGTTGTTCACCGCTTGGACATCATCAAGAATTATGACCGGGTCGCGGTGATGAAAGCCGGTAAAATCGGCGAATTGGGATCTTATGATGAACTCATGGCTAAAAAAGGAATGTTATATGAACTCGTCCATGGAACAAAATGAAATGTGTCCAACCTGTGAATTTGACAAGAATCTTTCAATCCTGCGCGAGATATATTTCTTTTCGGAACTGCCCCTGGATACGCTGAAAGTATTGGCCTATCTGTGTACCCGTGAGAATTTTAAATCGGGGGAGTATCTTTTTCACCAGAAAGAAGACGACGGCAGGGCTTTTTATCTTATCAGCGGCCAGGCCAGAATGTTCCATGAGGAAGGCGGCAGTACCGTGATCATTCGGGATTTTGATAAGGACACATTTATCGGGAGCCTAGCGCTGCTTGGGAGTTTTCGACGCCTGTTTTCATTGCAGGCCCTGACCGACATGACCTGCCTGATTCTGGAACGCCAAAAATTTGCCAAAGTATTGGAGCAGTTTCCGGCGATCATGCCGCGAGTTTTGCAGGCCGCGGCAGGCAGTATCTATTCATGGGAAAAAAAATTTCTGGCGCAAATGGATGAGGGGTGTGATAAATGCAGGCGGAAGCTGGGTGTCAGTGTGGTGTGAAACCGGCCGCGCATGAAGAAATAAGATGGCTTAACCAAAGGCACGCTTTCCAGTTAGACGGGTGATCCCGGAAGGATTCAAGAGGTCCAGGATTAAGGGGTTCAAGCGGCAAGGACGATAATGAAAAATTAATGATACAGGACTATTAACACGCCAGAAAGGAATCGGTAGGGTTGAAAGGATGCCTAAGATCGGCATCAAAACAGTAGAAGTCATTTCAAAACCCCATCTGAGGCCTGATAGCAGCGTTGTAAGTCTCTTCAAAATGCTCACAACCACACAGATGGTTGCTGAGCTTTTCCATCGACTTGCGCCTTGCTCTCAGACCTGCCCCGAGGTTTTTAAAATGACTTTTAGCAAAACACACTTGGACCGTAGAACCCTCGAATCCTGGAACCCTTTCTCCCAAGGCATTGGGAGAAGGACTTTACCATGAGCAGCAAAAAAATAACATTTAAACTTGAGAACAAGCTGTCCGAACTCAAGCGCCTGCATCAACAGCTGGAGGCGTTTGCCAAGGAGCACCAGCTGCCCTTGAAAGACATCTTTGAAATCAATCTATGCCTGGAGGAGCACTTTACGAATATCCTGTCGCATGGCTACGCCGACCGCGAAACGCATTGGATTGATATCACGCTTTCAGTTGAACAAGAGAAATTTATTGCATGCATTGAAGATGACGGTATTCCTTTTAATCCGACCGCCGTCCCGGCGCCGGATTTTAAGTGCCCGCTTGAGGAACGTAAGGTCGGCGGCTTGGGGGTTCATCTGACCCGGCATTATTTGGATTCGATGGCGTACCAGCGCCGTGGCGGAATAAATATTCTGATGATGACAAAGAAAATAGACAGTCAGGCCGAAGGTGTTTAACATCCTGCTACGGCTCTGAGCATTTTTTAAAAAAGAAGGTACGGAGGAACGCCGATGCAAATCAAAGAAGAAAAGCAGAACGCGGTTCATATTTTTAGGCTCGATGGACGCCTGGACTCCAACACGTCGCCGGTATTTGAAGAAAAGGTTTCAGATGCAATTGCAAAGGGGGCCAAACAGATGGTCATTGACTTTGAGAAGCTGGAGTATCTTTCAAGTGCCGGGCTGCGGGTTATTTTGAAAACAACGAAGGATCTGAAGCGATTAGAGGGAAAACTGGTATTGTGTTCCATGGCCGATTACGTCAGGGAAGTGTTTGAAATATCGGGCTTCGATTCCTTTCTTCCCATCACGGCCACCCGGGATGACGCCCTCAAAAAGTTTTAACTTAGAAGCTTTTGATCTCAAGCCAGCGGCCAAAGCTAAAACTTGCTATTTTCAGCCCTGGAAAAAACAACGCGAAACCCTTACAATGAATATCCGGTTGAAAAATTGTAGGGATTTTTGATTGGTGGAAGGCATCAGCGGGTTGTAGGCTGACAGATGGAAGGATTAGTTTTTTTGTGCGGAAATGGCCTGCTTGCGGCAAAACATTTTCCTCTCAGATTTTAACGCAACCCGATCAGCTCCCGCAGGCCCAGCTCTCTTAGAAACTGCGAAACCGACACTTCGGCCTCTTTGGGGTGCAGGCTGTATTTTTGGGCAAACAGATCGATGACCTGCTGGACGGAACGCCTGCCGTCCAGAAGCTCCCAGACAGAGGTGCCCAGGGCGTCGAGTTGCAATTTTTTTATGCGGATTCCATCATTTTCGTTGCTTCCCAAGCGACGGATCAGCCTGGCAAGCCACGGCTGTTTATAATCCGGATAGGCCAGCAGAATTTCTCCGGATTCAATGCGCGATTCCTGAACATGCCCCCCCTTGACCGGTATGCAGGCCAAGGCCTGGGTGCGGGTCAGTTTTTCAGGAGGTTGTTTTTTCCTAAACACATCCAAACCCTTTACAGATTTTATCAAAAACAGTGGGCGGCAACGGCCGCCGTCCTTCAACCCGAACCGCCAGAATCCTGTTTTTTTCTTCCAAGTGCCACATGCGAAGCTGCTGCAAAAAAGGTTGTATCCTTATCCGGTTCAGCAGGTGCGACCATCTGCCGGCAGTTTGAGGAAAACGCCATTCCATCGTCTTGAGATTTTCAACGAAAACAGGCGGAGGCGCCGATGACGGAAAGGGTGCAACAGATTCGGCGAATCCCTTCAGGTCCCTGCCGGAAAGCAAAATAGAGGCCGGACCCCAGCGGGTTAACGTAACGGTATGCGCTTTAGAAGTGAATTTCAACTCAAAGTATCCGGCAGAAAAGCGATGCTGCCACAACTTTAAATAGGCCGGTATCCAGGCTTTGATATCAAATGCCGCCCAGAGGATTTGATCGTCATTGCGGTGATCCTGAAAAGAAGCGAGCAGCGCCAGAGCGATGGCATCGTCGACGTCAGGATTCTTTTGGTAGAACTGGATCAGGGTGGCGGTTCGGCAGACCGGGCAATACAGGGTGGCCCCTACACCGCTGAAGTGAGGACCCTGCCACTGAAAACCGCCGGCCTGAAAAGATCCTGTGGACTTTTGCCAGTCAGCCGGAAGCGTCCAGTTGCGGAGGGTTTTTCCCAGGCTTTTATTATGACGGGAAGAAATCTGCCGCAAATGCCGGGCGTGAGAGAAACTTCCTTTGATTTGTCCCCATTTAATTTCCAGCAGGGGTGCGGAAGCATGTTCCAGCATTAAATAATGATTTCCGATTTGAGCCGGCACCCAATCTTCGGGCGCTAAAAAACGGATCCCGTTCCAGGCGATTTCTTTTAAGGGCGTTTGATTGGATGAAACCATTAACAAAAGTAGATTTTTTTGAACACCATTATAACGAAGGACCCACTCCTTCGCTGCCCGCCCTTTGAAAGGGAATGGCCGGGGAAGGGGTGAAGATTTCAGAATAAAACAACCTTAAAGATCTCATTTGGGAAGCAGCCGGTCCCAGCGAACAGGACCGGATTTTTTCTCTGCTTGTTGGCGAGTATCCTCTGATCGTAAGCTAGGATATTTTTTTTCAAAGCACATGCGTTCCTGTTCCAGGAGGTTGGTCAGGCTGATCTTAACGGCATTACCCAGCTTTTCTTCCTCATCCTTGGTGTTGTGCTGGAGGATCATACTGACTTGATTGTTTTGACTGTCGGTAAACGACCATTTCCAGGCGATCATGACATGGAAAGGATCCCCCCGCCATTCCAGCGGTTCGCCGAAACGGTCTTTATAGTGTTTCAAAAGGGCCTCATAAAATTTTTTTGTCGAATCGGCGTATTTCATCTTAATTCGGACAATGCGGCCGGGGGCTGCACAGTTACCGTAGCTGACAAGTCCGCTTTTAAATTCGTCCGACCCTTTCGTTTCAACCTCGGTCAGATACTCCGCGTAACGGATGGGCATGGCTGTTTCCATTTTTACCCGATCTTTATACTCGGACACATTGCCCCCCAAAACGAAGCCGCCGATTTGTGAAGGCGCCTGGGCCGGGCACAGGGCGGGAAAAAGAAAAAGAAACAATCCCAAAGCGAAGCTGAGTGTTTTTTTCATGAGATACCTCTAAAAGGTCGTTCACCGTCCCATTTTTTATTGCCAGGCTTAGGGACCAGGTGTCAGGTGTCGGCTGTGAGGGAGGGTAAAAAAACGTGGCAGAGGATGATTTTTTTCTTTTACATCTGATTGCTGACCCCTGTCCCCCGATTCCTGACCCCATCTTTTGAATATATTATTATCTCAAATAGGTGCGGCCGCCAAGCATTTTTTAAACCGGCCCTATCGTTGCAAAAGTCGGAGGGCTTCAGAGCCAAGGCGACAAGGGTGAAGCGGTAGTCCATCTACTGCGAATCCTTGGCAACACAGGACTTGGAGCCCTCCGACTTTCCCAAAGGGGAAACAACATGGCAACAAATGACTCCATTCAGCGAATGCGCCCGAGGTTTAAACTTCCAATGGAGGTTATTTAAATGGATTTTGTCAGAATATCATAGTGTTTATGATCATTGACATGTTGTTAATGCAACGTTAGGGCCGACTTAATATGCCAGTCTCCCCAGCGATTTCAGAATCAGGGTAAATCCCATGGCGAACATGCCGGTCAGTCCCATGCCGCAGGAAAAGCCCGCCAGTAGAACCGGCGCATATTGGCGCCACATGGCGCCATAGCGCTTTAAAAAGAAAAAGCGGCCCAGCAGGGCACCCAACACCTCCAGAAGCATGCCATGAGGGGTGCTCTGGCCCAAGCCGCGGACGACGCCGTAAATCAGAAGGATCGGCAGTCCCATCAGCGAAAGCAGAAAATAAGAAACGATGCCCAGGCCCATACCGGCTAACACATAGGTTGCGTTCAGCGCCTGATAAAACAGGGAATTGCCTTCCAGCGTTGATGTCTGCATCAGCAGCGTGTTCAGAGCCTGAAGATGCCAGAGCTCTTGGGCATAGGGATAATTGGCAGAGGGGATGGGCGCCAGACGCCAGATGAATTGAGAGAAAAGCAGGCTGGCGATCATCACCACCGGGAAAACCACGATTTCCGCCTTGATAATGCCACGAATGCTGGTGCCTGTCAGTTCGACCTGCCTGAAATTGACCGTGGCTTCTCCATAGTTGTGGATGGGGATGGGGGCATACCAGATTTCGATTCCCTGGTAGCCGAAAAATCTGGCGCCGGCTATAAAGCTGGCTTCGCGCACCAGGGGCAGGCTGACGAACTGGCCGGCGATTCCCTCCATCCGGGCGGTGATGTAAGACACCAGCGGCGTGTAGATAAAGCCGTAGCCTAGAAAAAATATCCAGGGAAAATTCGGCACCAACCAGACACACAACCCCACATAGGACAGAGTTGAAAACACATATATGCCGATGGATATCCAGAAATTAAAATCGCCCCTTCCGGCGGGAGGATGAAAAAGGTCTCTGAAGCTGCCACGGCCGCCGGACCCTTTTTCCCCGAAAGAACGCAGCACGTGCCAGATACCGATACAGGCGATGGCAAGGCCCAGCCCGATGCCGAAGCTCATATAAAAGTCAAAGTTGTTGGCAAAGACGGTATCCACGGTTTCCATGCCCAGGTGCCATCGTTTCAGAATGCCGTGCTGATAAAGAATCGGATTGGCCGCAATCGTTATCAGCAGTCCGATCAGTCCTCCCATGACTGCCCAGAAGGGGAGCACCATGCCGATAAATATCAGGCCCAGATCCAGCTGGATGCCGGTGGCAACAGCCGGCAGGATCCCTTCGGTATAGCGGGTCAGCTCCACCCAGGGGATCGGAATGAGCCGGACCGGTTCGGTGAAAAGGAGGCCGGTAACCGAGGGCATCAGCACGTAAATACCGCCAAAAGCAAGCCCGATGACCCCGCCGATGGAAAAAACGCGCCATTTCCAGCTTTTTTGCTTATCTTCCGTGGATTCCGCCAGGGCCATAGTTCCGAGGGCGCCCACCGGCGCCATGGGAAACGGCAGTTTTTCGACATCGGAAGTGATACGGTAGAGGGCGTAACCCAGGCCGAAATGATCGACCCGTTGAACAAATTGGGTCCCCACCAGCAGCAGGATCGGGATCAGCCAGTCCCGATGAAAAAATGAGCGCTCCACCAGCGACAGCGAACCGGGCTGCGGCGCTACCCAGGCGGGAATGAATTCGGTCAGACCCAGCATGCGGGCGGCGTCGGACTGCACCAGATACTGGTTCCACAGCAGCCCCTGGAACGGAGAAGCCAGAGCCGCTCCGGCCATAAAGTACAAAATAAATATTTCCTGCTGTTTAAGCTCGGTATAGGATCGTTTGGCGATTTCGGCGAACAGGATGATGGTTACCCAGCGGGCGGCCGGTCCGATGCCGGTGCCGATAACCAGCTGCAGATACATGCTGCCCGGCATCATCAGAAACCCGATAAAGATGGCGCCTACAAGGGTTTTCCAGTCAAAGCCCTCTTCAAAATGGCTCGGCGCCTTTAAAAGGTCCCGGTATTCCTGTAGCTCTTTGTCTTCGTACATAAAAGGCTTGTACTCACAGTCGTGCGATTGAGATGGAGTTCAGGTTATTAAATTCCGATCATTCACTTGCCGATGTAATCAGACTGAAGGCCGAAGGGGTTTAGGCTGAAGAAATAAAAATGATTCGTTTGATGCTTGGTTTTCCTAATAGCCTTCAGTCTTCGGTCTATTCCCCTCCTTGAACCTTCAGCCTAATTTTTAACTCGGCAAGACCTGATAGCTTGCAAAATTAAAGAGCCCCACAACGGCCCAAATTCCCCCCATCAGAAAATCGCCGATAATCAGTCCGATAAAGAAATATCGGAGCCGCCTGAATAAGGCAACACCGCCGTAGCGCATACACAGGGCATTTGCCAGCCAGCCGATGAAAAAGCTGAACCACAGGATCCACATGGCGGAACTGTATGCCGTCAGATAACCGATGGGATGCAGCGGCCACCAGTAGATGCGGTGATAGCAGATTGCCAGAATGAGCATGATGACGGCGCCGGCGACCGCAAAAATCAGGACCCAGCGCCCCGGTTTTACCGGTGTTTCCACCAGGCTGTATATATTGTCATAAACCGCCACGGTGGTGCGGGTCGCCCAGTCCAGTTCCAGTTCGCGGATGCCGTATTTGTAACAAAGGGCCAGCATGGCGATAAACGAAACGCCAACGGCCGCAATCATGGTGAAGATAATGCCGCCGAAAATGATTTTACGGTTCCGGGCTTTATGGGTGGTCTTGCTGGCATGGAGCAAAGACGGCATGAGCGATTCCCGCAGGTCCACAAACAGGATCTTTTGAACTACGGCAGCCACCAGAAGGCCGACCTGGGTAAAAAATTTGGGGCCGAAAAATGCCAGTAAACCGTCAATGGGGGCAACGGTCAGCGTAAAATAAGCAAGTCCGCCCTGGCAGATGACCCGCATGGCCACCAGCATGACCATGAAAAAAGCGCCCACCACCAGAAATGAAAAGAAAAATGGAAGGCCAAAATAATGGCACCATGCGACAATGGCAAAGCCGCCGATGACAAACCCCCAGAAAGAAAAACGGGTGGAAATCCACTGGGTGTCGGCCGCCATTCCTTTTTCGAAGCCTGCAGCCTGGCGGGCGATGTACAAAAAGTGATGCCGTGCCAGCCAGAAAAGATAGAGAAAAAAGACAGCGTAGGCGCCGATCATCTGGGTTTCTTCCGGTCGGGACAGGGTCGGCCCGAAAGTAACGCCCAGGGCGGCGGCGGGGATATTATAACCCAAAACACCCAGCAACCCCACCAGGAGTCCACCCATAATGAAAAAAAACCAGAAGGAAAAGGAAATTTGTTTCGAGGTCAGAAAAGCAAAGCCGATAAACGCCGGATAGATATAGATTTTGAGTTTGTA
>JBFLWU010000052.1:0-36712 GCA_040757625.1 Thermodesulfobacteriota bacterium
CATTGACGGGGCACAAAGGGCTGATTTTCACGGCGACGATGATCGTCTCTGCCTGTTCCGGGTTCGCGCAAAGGTCAGGGGGCGCATGCAAGGCTCAGTCCCTTTGGTTAAGGCCCATGGGGGCTATCTCCGGGCAGACCGCCGGCAAACACCCATAGGCAAATGAAACTCCCCGGTTCCTCGTTTATTTAAAAAAAAGTGCAATGGGGCTTTACTGGAGTTCTTCGGAAAGTAAAATTGCCTCGGCAATGAGGCGGAGTGATTTGCGGGTGTCCATGCTGCGTTTCTGAATCCAGCGATAGGCCTCTTCGCCGCTCAACTTCCGGCGCTGCATGAGCACTTCTTTGGCACGTTCCACTAGTTTGCGGATTTCCAGCTCTTCCTGAATGACTTTGGTCTTAACCATCAGCTGGGTATTCAAAATTGCCATGGCAGCCTGGTTCGCCACCGTCCTGATCAGGTTGACTTCGGTTTCGGAGAATGCATGCGGTTCGGTGGTAAAACAGTTCAAAACGCCGATCACCTTGTCATCCCTGACCTGCAGCGGCACCCCCACCATGGAAACCAGGCCAAGCTTTTTGGCCATTTCTTTTTCTTTAAAACGGGATTCCTTCAGAACGTCGGGAATAATCAATGGATTTTTCGTGGTGGCCACAAATCCCACCACGCCTTCATCCATTTTGAGGACCCGGTCCTTGACATAATCCGGATCGATGGCCTGGGTGGCTTTCAGGCGGATGATGGAAGGCGTTGAATCTTCGTCGATCAGCCAAAGGGAACAAATCTCCACACCGGTTACTTTGGCCGTTACCATGACGATCAACTTTAAGATATCTTCAAGGTACAGGTCCGAAGTAATGGCCTGGCTGATGTCCATCAGCGCCTTGATATATTTATCGTACAGTTCCGGGGTAACCCTATCCATGATATGAATATTCTTGTCGAGGATTCATAACCGTTATAAGACCGATACCATTCACTTTAAAGCATACTGCTTTTTATCCTTATAACAAAAATACCACGGATTTCAATCCAATTCCGACAACTTTTTTAATACTTCAACCGTCCGGGCAGGATTAAAAATTCCGCAGGGGCATGGTTTGGCGATTTTATTAGCGGCTTCCTCGATGGAAATTTCACCTTTCCTGATTTTTTCGACAAAATGCCGAATCGTTTTGGGCGGCACCATACTATGGCCGCAAAGGGTCGTGATCTTTAAATAATCGGTTTCCGGCAAAAGCTCCGTTTTCCCCCAGACCCCCAGAGAATAAAGTACGGTATGTGGCGTTAAACCGACTTCCCGGCATACCTCAAAGACTTCTTCGGTAAGGCCGCTGGCCACAACGGAGTATCCGGCATCCTTTTCTTTGAATTCCTTTAAGACGGATTTGAACCGCTGTTTTTCGGTAAACACCGACATGAAGCCGTTTAACTTCTTTTTGCACATGATGGTTTCAAACGCTTCGCCTTGGGCGGTGCAATTCGCACCGGTTCGGCCGATATTTACCGGTCCGTGTTGGTAGGCGATATCGGCCAGTTCCCTTGTCTTGGCAAGGGTTTTGGATACGGTCTCTTCATCGACATCGTCAAATCCTTTGGCCGGCCTAACGAACAGGACATAATCCTTTTGGAGTTCCTCCTCCGTAGCCAGGCGGTGGGCCGAGTGCGTCATTGTTCACGCTTCCTTTCCGTCAGTCATTGCACAGGGGTTTTCCCAAACCAAGGTTTATCTTGGAATTGGGCCTGACCTGCAGGCCCATTTTGCTGATGATCGGTTCAATGGGCGATTCAAATCCGTTGATCATGCGCGTAACCAGGCCCAGGCTGAATACCGTATCGATCTCGTTTGAAGCTTCTTTGAGCAGGTTCAGCGTATTTTCAAGGTTTTCCAGCCGTATTTTGGCCTCGACAATGCAGGACAAGACCCGCTCGCCGCGGATATCCTCTCGCAGCAATCCCTTTTCCCTGTCGCCGATCAGGGCGGTCATGGGAGACTTCTCGCCCATTTCGGCGCCGGCTTTCATCAGCGTCTGAATGATTTTTTCGGCATTGTACAGGTAGGTGCCGGTATTCGGCCGTCCCAGCTCAACCACGACGCCCACCTGTCCGTATCTGAATTTGCCGGTGCGATCGTTGGTTTTGCATTCTTCGGTGCCTCTCCCATACCCGGTGGTATAGCGCATCCCTTCCGGCCATTTAAACTGATTGTCGCTGAAATATTTGCGGACGATTCTGGGCCAGGCCAGTTCATCCTGCTGCAGCGCTCCCGTAGGGCATTCCGTCACCCGCAGACAGTTCCCGCATTCGACGCACTTCTCCCGGTCGATAGCCACCGTGTCATCATTCTGATAAATGGCATCCAGCGTGCAGGTAAAGACGCATTCGCCGCACCGGATGCAGGTTTCCTGGTCAATGAGCATGTGCTTTACCTCGAACCTAAAATGCGGTCGGCATGTTCAGGGCTCGGCTTGAGTTCGCCGCTTTCAATCCGCCTGATCAGTCGCGTGATGGCTTCATTGGCCGGGGTTGCGAGGCCGACCTCCTTGCCTTTTTGAGCCACCAGACCGTTGATATAATCGGTTTCCGTGCGGCGCCCTTTGCGGATATCCTGGGCGGTTGACGGGCGGCCCTCCTCGGTTCGGTGCTTGGTGGTCTCGAGCAATTTTGCATGAATTTCCGCCAGGGCCGCCGGCTCGCCCCTTCCGGCCGCCAGGAGCATTTCAACCGTCATTCCCCGGATGACCTCCAGATCGAATCCCAACGCCACCCCCACCTGGACGGCTTCGGCGCCCAGTTTGATGGACAGCATCCGGGGCCCTTCCTGGTCCACGATCAGCTTGCTGTTGAGCCCCGTTATCGCGGAAACGGCGTTGTTCATGGAGTTGACCACCAGTTTGGTCCATCTTTCGCCCCAGAGATTGTTGGTCGCCTTGGCGCCATCCACCGCACTGAGCATCTCCGCCAGCCTCTTCACCCGCCCGGTAATGCGCCCGTGAACCTCCCCCACCCGGAAAACCAGCTTGCCCTTGGCAGCCGGCATCAGGGTCCGCTTGATATGTCCCGGTTTATATAATTCCACACTGATGCCGCTGGCGATGCAGCCCACCGTCTTACCCCAACCGACGATAGCGGCGATACGCTCTTCGTTGATGCTGTTCTGCAGGGAGACGATAAACCCGTCGGGCTTCAGATACTGCTTCATCATGGCCGCCGCCCATTCGGTATCGTACGATTTGGTTGAGATAAAAACGATATCGACGGGATTTTTAGCCAGGCTCTGAACCTCATGCAGGTGCATGGCCGGCACCTTAACCGTGTGTTCTTCATCGGTGGTCTTGAGGTGCAGACCGGTCCGTTTGATGGCGTCGATGTGTTCCGGCCAGGGATCAATCAACAAAATATCCTCGCCGGCCCGCGCCATCTGTCCGCCCGTGTAACCGCCCACTGCACCCGCTCCGAATATGACAATCTTTTTTTTCATACCTTTTCCTTATCTGTTTATTTGCCGGCCATTTTTTTTATTTCCGCTACGGTTTTCGGCACGTTGAAAATCCCGCAGACACAGGGGCCCGCCAGTTTCCGGCCGGCCTCTTCCGGGGTGATGCTGCCCTCCTTGATCCGTTGAACATAATGATCGATCAGCTCCGGGGAGATCATGTGATGCCCGCAACGCGTGGTGATCTTTAAATGATCCCGATCCGGCAGCAGTTCCGTTTTGCCCCAGATGCCCAGGGAATAGAGAATCGTGTGCGGCTTTAACCCGATCTCCCTGCAGATGCCGAATATTTCTTCTATCAGACCGCCGGCCACAACGGATATGCCGTAATCCAGCTCTTTATATTGTTTCAAGATTTCCTTGACATTGTTTTTATCCGTGAAAGCGGAGTAAAATCCCTGGGTGCTCTTCCAGCCCATCACCTTTTCATAATCATCCCCCCTGCCGGTGCAGCCGATTTTGCGCCCCAAATTGACCGCGCCGTTCTTGTAGGCGATATCGGCCATTTCCCGGGTTTTGCGGATGGTGTCGGCCTTTGTCTGCTCGTCGATATCATCCAGGTCCTTATTCGGTTTGACCAGGAGGTTATAATCATCCTGAAGTTCTTCAACGGTTCCGTAGCGATGCCCTGCGTGGCTCATGATCTCTGGCTCCTTTCACTTAATCTTCGATGAGCGGTCTGCCCAAACCAAGATTGATTTTTGCGTTCGGCCGGGTTTGCAGCCCCAACCTATCAAGAACCGGGGCAATCGGAGAAGTAAAACCGTCATCCAGACGGGTGACCAGGCCCAGGCTGAAAACGGTATCGACTTCTTTGGACGCGGCCGTAACGGCCGCCAGGGTTCTTTCAAGATCCTCAAGTTTAACCTTCCCTTCCACGATGCAGGAGAGGACCCGCTCTGCTCTTAACTCTTCGGGGAAAAGGCCCAGCTGTTTGTCCTTCAGCAGCGCCGTAATCGGTGACTTTTCCTCCATTTCTACGCCAGCCTTAATCAGACTCCGAACGATCTTTTCGGCATCCGCAAAACTGGCGGTCACGCCGGGCCTTCCCAACTCGACCAGGATGCCGACCTGCCCCTTTTTAAACCTACCGGTCCGATCGTTGGTCTTGCATTCCTCCGTACCGCGTCCGTACCCGGTTGAAAAACGCACATGCGCCGGCCACTGTTGCTGATTGTCGCTAAAATATTTGCGCCAGACTCTGGGATAGACAAGTTCATCCTGCTGCAGCGCCCCGGTGGGACATTCCGCTATCCTGAGGCAGTTGCCACATTCAACGCAGCGATCCCGATCGATCCCGGCCTTGTCTTCACTGAGGCTGATCGCCCGGACCGTGCAGGTGAACACACATTCACCGCAGCCGATACATGTTTCCTGATCGATAATCATGAAAATTTCCTTTCTTTGATCTTTGCGGCGGCAACGCCACTTACCCGCCGTAATGGTTCACCTGTTTTCATCCCCCGGAGGTTATTTTGTTTAAAAGCTTTTCCGCCCGATAGGTATTGAATATGCCGCAGTCGCACATCCGCGACAGCTTCTTGGCCGCAGCCTTGCAGGTAATGCTCCCTTCCTCTATTTTTTCGGCCATATGCGCTATCAGATGGGAAGATACCATGGCATGGCCACACATGGTTTGGATCTCCAGAGCTTCGCCCTCCGGCAGAAGCTGGGTCTTTCCGTGGGATCCCAGGGAATGATTCACCGTATGGGGCTTCAGACCGATTTCGGCGCATATCTTCCGGGTTTCCTCGTACAACCCGGATACGACCACGGAAATGCCGAAATCCCTTTCCTTGATTTCCTTCAGACAGGCTTTAAGCGTTTCCCGGTCCTTGAAGACCACGTGAATGATCCGGCTGTCCGCCTGTTTCAGTTTTCCCAGATCATACAATTCGCCTGGACCCCAATTGGGGTTGTGGTTTCCGAAATTGACCAGGTCCTTTTCATAATGGGAAATCACCTCCCAGATCTGCCGCATCTTTTCTTCGGAGCCCTCCTGGTTGATCCCCCGTGATATCCGTATAAGCAGTACATAATCCTCCTTAAGATCGTCGGTTGTACCTCTGCGGTGCAGCGTATGCGTCATACTAGGCCTCCTTGAACAGGGGGCGGCCGAGCCCCACGTTCGTCTTGGTATTGGGCCGGGGAGTGAAGCCGGCGCGTTTGGCGATATCAAGGGCCGGCATGCTGCCGTCCGGATTGACGCGGGTGATCAGGTCTAGAGAAAACACCGTGTCGATCCTTCCGGCAACTTCTTTGACGGCTTCTAATACTTCCGCCAGTCTTTCATTCTGAACCTTGAATTCCAGGATCGCCGAAAGAACTTTTTCATTCAAAATTTCCGGGTTGAATTTTCCGGTCTTTTTATCCGCCATCAGTTCGGCCACCGGGTTGTTGGGCTCGAATTCCACGCCAAGCCGGGCCAGTGCCATGGCCACTGTCTGCATATCCCGGAAGGATGTTCCGGCGCCGGGGCGGCCCATTTCAATGGCGACACCGGCCATGCCGTATCGGTATCGCCCGGTCACATCGTTGGTTTTCATTTCTTCGGTCCCGCGACCCTGTCCGGTGGTGGAGGGATGCTTGACGTGCGGGTTGCTGAATGGCTCCCGGATGGACCGGGGCCATTTGAGTTCGGGCATGTAAATCGCATCCACCGGGCAGACACCGGCCCGTTTATAGCAGGCCCCGCACTCCACGCACTCATCCTGGTCGATCTCGCTGACCGTACCGTTCGCTCCTTCAACTGACGAAATCGCTCCCACCGTGCAGTAGGGATGACATTCCTCGCATCCGATACACTTTTCCTTATCAATCAGCATCTACCCTCCTATCATGAGGTCATTTATTAATAAATTATCCTTCTTCTTCTTCTTCAAGTATGGCCCGTTTCTTTCGAACGGCTTTGAAGGATACCGCAATGATCATTAAACCTGCCATGGACAGCAGGGTCGCTGATATGGGACGAACAAAAAATGTTGAAACGTTTCCAAGCGATAAAGCAAGCGCCCGGTAAAGGTTATACTCCAGCATGGGACCTAAAACCAGCGCAATCACCATGGGGCCGCCGGGAATATCATATTTCTTCATGAAGTATCCGAAAATGCCAAAGATCCACATCATCCAGACATCGTATACATTGTTGTTCAGGGAAAAAGCACCCACGATGCAGATCAGGAGAATCGCCGGGTATAGATAACGGTAGGGAAGCCGCAAGCTTAGCGCAAACAGGGGAACCATGGGAAGGTTCATAATGAGCAGGATAATGTTACCGATAAACATGCTGGCGATGAGCGCCCAGACAAAGTCCGGGCTGGTGGTAAACAGCATGGGGCCGGGTCTTAACCCGTAAAGCATCAGGGCCCCCAGCATGACCGCCGTGGCGCCGGAACCCGGGATGCCGAGGGCCAGTAGCGGCACCATGGCACCGGAGCAGGCTGAATTATTGGCGGATTCCGGTCCAGCAACCCCCTCAATGGCGCCCTTGCCGAAACGGTCGGGATCTTTGGCGGCTCCCTTTTCAATGCCGTAGGATATGAAGGAGGCGATGGTGGACCCGGCTCCGGGCAAAGCGCCCACCAGAAACCCCACCACGGTTCCCCTCAGGATGGCCCATTTTGAATCCAGCACATCCTTGATGGTGGGCCATAGATTCCGGAACTTGACATCAACGGTCTTCATCTTCATACGTTCTTCCGCGGATACCAGCACCTCGCCGATACCGAACACCCCCATGACAACCGTGACAAAGGAAACACCATCCATCAGCTGGGGGACCCCGTAAACGAAGCGGGGAGCGCCCTGCACCACGTCCGAACCGACTACACCCAGAGCAAGCCCGATGGTTGCGCTCATTAATGATTTGGTTATGGATTTACCGCCAACAAAAACAATGGTCAGCATCCCCATCACGATCAGGCTGAAATACTCCGCCGGCCCGAATCTGAGACTGAATTTCGCAAGGGGCACGCAAACGAAAATCAGGCCGAAGGTCCCAAGGATACCGGCAATAAAGGAACCGATGGCGGAAATCCCCAGAGCCACCCCGCCGCGCCCCTGGCGCGCCATGGCGTAACCGTCAAAGGTGGTTACAACGGAGGCGCCTTCGCCCGGAACATTCACGAGGATCGAAGTGGTCGAACCGCCGTACTTGGCGCCGTAGTAGATCGACGTCATCATGATCATGGCCGATGTGGCATTCATACCGAATGTGAGCGGCAGGAGTATGGCGATGGTCGCACCCGGGCCCAGGCCGGGCAGAATTCCCACAATGGTCCCGAAAAAGCAGCCGATGGTCGCCATCCATAGATTGTAGGGCGTCAGCACCGTGCCGAACCCCTGCATCAAGCTTGTAAAAATATCCATTGTTTCCTCTCTATTAGATTCCTAAAAAGCCTTTTGGAAAATTGATCTCCATCCAGTAGCTGAAAATGAGAAAAACAGATCCGCTGAACATGATCCCGTAAAACATGCTTTTCAGAATACCAACGTCTTCCAGCGTAAACAGTATCAGGGATACGAATAAAAAAACGGTAATAAGAAATCCTAAGGTATTCAGACATAGGGCGAAGCCGGCCGTTATCAGCATGATCAGTCCGATCCGGCCGAGTGCTTTTATCCCCGGCAGTTGCGCTTTTTCGTCATCCTCCTTAGTCCGCCTAAGAAATGTGTTGATGAATAATGCAATCGACAGGATTGCCAGCAGGATCCCCAGCCAGAAGGGTTCAAAACCGGGTCCGGGTCCGAATTCGGATAAGTAGTCAAATTGCAGCGACTCGATAATGAGCCAGAGACTGAGGCCCATACAGATGATTGCAAACACTCTATCTCCTTTTTTCATATCGCTTTCCTCCTGGCTAGGGATCCGTGGGAATTGAAGCTATTTTTTCTTTTTAAACGCACCCAATTCATCCACATCCACTTTCAGTTCTTTAATAAAGTTGGTGATAAACTTCTTGGTTTCGGCCGACTTCATAAAACTCCCTTCAGCCAACGATTTTTTTAGATAATCCTGGAATGATTGAGTATTGTATAGCTTTTCGAGCGTCTCTTCCCAGAATTTTACCGCGTAATCGGGAAGATTCGCCGGTGCCCAGAATCCGCGGGGCTGGATATAGGTCGCGTTAACCCCCTGTTCAATCATCGTCGGCACATTCGGCAGCAGGGCAATTCTTTTTTCGGTCATGGTCCCCAGGGATTTGACCTTGCCGGCTTCCAGCTGCCCCATCTGTTCTTCCAGGTTGCCGAACGCCAGATCAACATGACCTCCCAGCATGGCAACCGCAGCCGGTCCGCCGCCACCGAATCCCACCAGATTCAACTTGACGCCAGTGGCCTTTTCGATCCGATGAGAGCAAATGTGTTCCGATCCGCCCACTGTACCATAGGCAACCGAAACGCCATTGGGGTTCTTGCGGGCATAATCAATCACCTCTTTCATCGTGTTGAACTTGGACTCCGTTCGAGTAAAAGCCAGATTCGGGTCCATGGTCATCATCGGCAGAAAGGTGATATCCTCCAGCTTCATTTTGGACGATCCGCGTAAAATAGCGGAAATTGGGCCGGTGGTGAACTGCATGAGAACATAGGGATTGCCGGCCTGGTCGGCCATATAATTCATGGCTACTGTACCTGAGCCACCGGTTCGATTGTTGACGTTGATCTTCTGTTTGACCAGCCCTTCTTTTTCGAGAATATGGGCGATGGTCCGGCTGAACATATCGCTGCCACCACCCGCTGAAGAATGCACCACAAATTCAATTGGCTGGTCGGGATATTCGGCTCTTACTTCCACGTGCATCAATACAGCGATCAGGCAGAACACGAACGCTAATGCATAGATAATCGATTTTTTACGCATATCTTCCTCCCTTTGACTAGATGTTTTTTGTGATGGTCTGTGCTCGGAAAATGATAGTCGCTTGGTGTTCATCACCTCCTTTTTACAAAATGATCGGGCAGGCTGTTCCATCCGCTCCCAAATGGAGCACCGACCCATCGCCCGCGCCCTCCTGACTTCAGCGAACTTTACACAGAGGGGCGTGCATTAAATTTAAGAACGCGCTCACACCAGGCGGCCGCCCTTAAAAGCCGCTTCTCCGCAAGGGGCTGAGCGGCCAGTTGGATCGCAAACGGAAGGCCCGCGTCATCAAGCCCTGATGGAATCGAAATCGCCGGAAACCCGGTGACGCTCCAGGGCTGGTTGAAAACACTTGAGCCTGTTGAAGCGAGTCCCTTCAACGCCGTTGAGGACGCGCTCGGCATCACGGCGGCATCCACCTGGGACAGAGACGCATCCATCTCATCTTGAAGCGTCGTCCTTTTTTGCAGAAACGAGGCATAGACATGGGCGGGAATCTCCAGCCCCAACTCGATTCTGCGCCGAAGGTTCGGCGGATACGCATCGCGATGGGAGCCGAACAGCGGCCCATGATAGGCGGCAAGCTCCGGCTCCTTGATCGAAGTCCAGACATCTTTGAGGTGCTTAAATGATTCCGGCAGGCTCAATTCAACGACGCTTGCGCCGGCCTCCCTGAATTTGGCCCTGACAACCTCCAGGTGCTTCCTTACCGCCTCAGAAGCACCGGAATCAAAAAAATCGCGGAAGAATCCCAAGCGCATACCGGTTTTGGATTCGACAACGTTGTGGGGCAGCGGTCGGCGGGCAAATGGAATCAGCTCAACGTCCTGCAGGATACGCCAGAGGATGGCGGCATCCTCAACGCAGCAGGTATGGGTCCCGACATGATCCAGGCTCCAGGAATTCGGAACGACGCCTTCGGTACTGATGGTTCCATAAGTCGGTTTAAATCCGACAATGCCGCAGTAGGCCGCCGGCCGCAACAGCGATCCGCCGGTCTGGGTCCCCAACGCGGCCAGGCACATCCCGTCCGCCACTGCGGCAGCCGACCCGCTGCTGGATCCCCCGGGGGTATGGTCCGGATTCCAGGGATTGCAGGTGATGGTCGGGTCGTTATTGGCAAAAGGGGTGGTTTCCGTCTTTCCCAGAATGATCGCGCCCGCCTCCCGGAGGCGTTTAACCGCCGGCGCGTCCGCATCCGCCAGGCACGCCGGGTAAATGGGCGAACCGGCACGGGTCCACATTCCCTTGACGTCGATGATATCCTTGATGCCGACGGGAATGCCGTGAAGATCGCCGCGCCATCTTCCCGCACGCCGTTCATCATCGCACTGCCGGGCTTCCGAAAGGGCCTCTTTCTCATAAACCTCAACCCAGGCATGGATGGTTTGCTCGCGCGCATGAATCCTTTCCAGACAGGATTCCAGCAGCTGCCGGGCCGTTAAACCGCCGGCGCGCATTTTGCCGGTGGCGGCGTGAATCGTCAATTCCCGTGGAGGTTGCATGGTTTTGTTCACGACTGCTTTGCCTTGGTCATATAAAGATCAGCTGATCATGATTCTTTTTCTTGGCATTGCTGCAACAGCGCCGCGCAGCGGTCCGTATTGAAAATCCCGCAAGGACACGGCTGCGCCAGAAGGGTGGCGCCCTCTTCTATGCTCATTGCACCGGATCGCACTTTTTTAATTACAGCCCTGGCAGAGTTGAAAGAAACCAGTCCGTGCCCGCACATGGTGGTCATTTCCAGGACATCTTCACCGGGGAGCAGAGATTTTTTTCCATGGATGCCCAGCGACAGAAAGGCCGTATGCGGTGTGATGCCGACATCTTCGGCAATCGCGACAATTTCGTCGATCAGGCCGCCGGTGACAATAGAAATGCCGGTGTCTGCTTCCTTTAATTTGAGCAGGACGCATTTGATGGAGTCCTTATTGGAAAAGCAGCAGGCCACCCCGTAGGCCTTGTCTAGGGTCGCGGCATATGCGTTGGGATCCAACCCCGCCTTGGCGCTTTTGCCGGCCTGGCTGGAACCGAAATTCACCGGTTTCTCCGACAGAATAATCTCTAAAATCCTGCGTAATTTCGGCCCGCACCCTTCCCGATTCACCCAGCGGGAGGCCCGGGCGTAAAAGGTATAATCGTTCTGCAGATTCTCTTCCGTGCCGTAACGGTGTAACGAATGACTCATATCAACCTCCTTACGCTTCCACGATGGGACGGCCCATGCCCATGTTGATTTTGGCGTTGGGTCTTGCCGGAAGACCGATTTGGGACAACCTATCCCTTACCGGCAGGGTGCCGTCCGGTGCAAAACGCGTGGCCAGCCCCCAGGAAACCACCGTATCGACATCGGCCAGAACCGGGCGCAGGGTATTAACAACATCTTCGAGCTGATGCTCTTTAATTTTAAATTCCAGAATGGCCGAAAGCACCTTCTCATTGAGAACTTCGGGCTTCATTTCACCGGTCTTTTCATTCTTTAAAAGCAGAAAAACCGGATTGTTTTTTTCAACCTCCACATCCATTCTTAAAAGCACCTTCAATACCTTCTCAATTTCGGATATCCGGGTGCCGGTACCGGGACGGCCGAACTCAAGGGCCATTCCGTATTCTCCCCGGCGGTAACGGCCGGTCACGTCATTGGTCTTCATTTCTTCGGTTCCGCGTCCGCCCTGTTTCAGGGTGGGATATTGGACCCCGGGATCGCTGAATTCCCTCCGGATCGAACGCGGGTACTGGAAGGCTTCCTCCGGCATGTAAATGGCATCGGTGGGACAGACCGCTGCCCGCAGGCAAACCCCGCATTCCACGCATTCGTCCTGATCGATAACGGTTGCCGCATCGCCTTCATGGATGCACTTCATCGGACAGTAATCGATGCATTCCAGGCAGGAGATGCATTTTTCCGGGTCAATTTTCATCTGTTTCCTCCTCGGTCGTATTATTTGGAAATCTTTGCTGAACGTGGCTCAGGATGGTGCTCTTTCTGGTCTTTTCCGCGTTTTCAAGGTCACCGGTTTCAAACCACCGGATGATCGCCTCATGGTTTTGTATCGATTCCTTCATCCAACCCGGTGCGCGAAGAACCATCCGCCGATAGCGCATGGTCTGTTTGTCAAATGTTTCCAGCAGGTTCACCAATTTACGATTGTCGCTTTCCCTAAAAATCGTATCGTGAAACTTCTGATTCAGCCTGAAATACTCATTCACATCATTGCGCTCGGCAACCGCAATCATCTTTTCATGCAACTTTTTCAACTTTGTGACCACGCCGGGTTTATTACGTTTGATGGCGAGATAAACGGCCAGACTGTCGAGCCTGGCCCGGATGGTATAGATGTCTTCGGCCTCTTTCATGGTTATTTTCGTGACCGACACACCCCTGCGCGGTTCCCGGTGGACGAATCCCTGGCTTTCCAGCATCCGCAAGGCTTCCCGAACCGGCGACCGGCTGACGCCGAAAGAACGGCAGAGTTCCTCCTCAACAATTCGCTGGCCCGGTTTGAGGATTCCGGCAATAATCTTGTTTTCCAGATCCTGGAAAATATGCTCTGCCAAGCTTTTATGGTTGATAATTTTTTTCATGAGGCAAACCTTTATATATAATGGTAGGTTGTTTTGATGTAGATTGTCGACAATCGTTTGTCAATAATTATTTTGCAATGCGTGTTTTTCAGTTTCTTTTTTGAATGGGATATCGGAGTTCGTCCGCCTGCAGGATGCGGACAAGCCCCTTGATTTATGGGCGGTCAATCTGGGCGAGTTTAAAATATATCGCGCTTATTTGCAAAAAAATACCTTGACTGAAGCTCTCCGCCGGGGGGATGCGATACGGAGCGTGTGACGGTCTGAGCGCAAGCGTCTCGTTGAGGTAAAATGGTACGGAACCGCTTGGCAGGCGGGTGCCGTTTGCATTCCGAATACGGAACACCTTCTCCAGTGGCGGACTCAACCATGCTAATCCGCCAGCTGCTCCAGCAATGCCTGACAGCGGTCGGTATTAAATATGCCGCAGGGACAGGGCTGTGCCAGCTGGTGCGCTCCCTCCTGCGGGGACATCCGGCCCGACCGGACCTTGTTGACGACAGCCGCAGTTAATCGCGACGAAACCATGCCGTGACCGCACATGGTTGTGATTTCCAAGATCTTGTCTTCGGGAAGCAAGGCTCTTTTCCCATGAACCCCAAGTGACAAAAAGGCGGTGTGCGGTTTCAGGTCTATTTCTTCGGCGATCCCGACGATTTCGTCGATTAAACCGCTCACGACCAGGGAAATCCCCGTGTCCGCCGCCTTGTACTTGAGTAAAAAGGACTTCAGAGCCTTTTTGTCTGAAAAACAGCCGCAAACTCCATAGGCTTCATTCAGGCTGCCGACGTAGTCTTCTATGCTGAGTCCCGATTTCAGGCTTTTTTCCGAATGGCCGAAATTGACGACTTTTTCAGAAATCATGATGTCGAATATTTTTCGTAGTTTGGGACCGCACCCGTCCCGGTTGACCCAGCGGGAAGTTCTGGCATAACAGGCATAGTCGTTTTGAAGATTTTCAACCGTTCCCTCTCTGTGCAATGAGTGGCTCATGGTTTCCTCTCGATTCCCGGATAGTGGGTTGCCCCGGTTTTTTCGTCATTCGGATAACAGCAACGCATCAGAATCATCATGCCTGCGAATCCGTATCCGACAGGTTTTTTCTGAGAATATCCCCGCACCGGACCTGATTGAAAATACCGCAGTAACAGTATGTCGCCAGTTTCAAGGCTCCCTCTTCCGGGGTCAGCTTCCCCTTTTGAACGCGTTTCATCACATGTTTGACAAACTTGGGTGAAATCATGTGGTGACCGCACATGGTGGTAATCGACAGGGTGGTTTCATCCGGAAGGTTTTCCTTTTTACCCCACACCCCCAGGGAATAGTTGACCGAATGAGGGGTCACTCCGGCTTCCTCGCAGGCCGGGATCACTTCCGACAGGACACCGGCAATAACGACCGACATTCCCAGATCTTTGGCCTTGATCTGTTTTAAGAATTCAACCACCTGCGCTCTTTTGGTAAACACCCCCCGAATGCGCGATTTGTCGGACAGGTTGTTCTTTATCTCGTCTACTGAGCACAAGACCGTAGGCCCGGTCTTGACGTCGCCCCAGTTTTCCGACCCCACCGCTTCGGCAACGGCAATAAACTCGAGGGCTTTGGGTTTGATGTTTTTATCGTTGATCCCCTTTGTCTGGTACATGAACCAGACAAAGTCTTTTTTCTGTGATTCAATATCACCTGAACGGTGCAGTGAGTGTGTCATTTTATTCTCCTGTTTATAGAGACTTCGATTCGTATTTGCAGCGACGCCGTTTTCCGTTGTTGCATGGTTGAATCAAAGGGCTACGCTTTCGACAGCGGTTTCCCCAGGCCGGCATTCACTTTTCCCCGATGGGGCTGGGGAATGCCCAGTTCATCCAGGTATTCAAGGGCCTTGCAATGCCCCTTCGCATCCACTCGGCTGATGAGCCCCACTGAGAAAACCGTGTCGATTTCATATTGCACCTTCATCAGTGCTTTCAGGACGTCTTTAATTTTGACTTCTTCACAGCGGCCCTCGATGATGACCGAAAGCAGCCGGTAATTCAAGCATTCATCAACCATCTTGCCGGTGGCAAGATCGGGCATCAAGGCCGCCAGGGGGGTCTCCTCCTGGGGCGCCAGCTTAAAACCGGCCTTTGCGCAGGCCATTGCTACTTTCTCGGCATCCCGCAGGTACACTCCCATTCCGGGACGTCCCATGTCGATGGACAATCCGACTTCCCCTCTTTTGACGCGCCCGGAAACATCGTTGGTCTTGACCTCCTCGGTTCCCCGCCCGGTCACCCCGGTCACCCCGTGGGTTTCGACCGGATCGCTGAGGACATGCTGGAATTGTTTATAAAACCCGGTCAGATCCTGGGTTTCGATCGCCTCTTCAGGACAGACCTTCATTCTGAAGCAGACATAACACTCGGTGCACAGTTCAGGGTCGATCCGGCATTTTCTATCCTTGAAATGGATGGCGTCAACCGTACATACGGTCTGGCAGCTGCGACATCCGGTACATTTTTCCTGATTGATGACTGGCATTTGTTTCTCCTCTCCTTTACACTGGGAGTCGTTTCAAAACGTCGGATCAGGCCTGGGGGCGTGGCGCAAGCAGATGAAAAAGCGCAGCAACCATGTGAGGCCGCCGGCATTTTGGCGAGGCTGGCAACGCCGTTATCAGACCCCAGATGGGGTTTTGAAATGACTTTCAAGACATTTGCGATACGCATCATAGCATCAATTAAGGCGGATCGCACGAACTTTGAAATTTTTATAAGGACACATCGGAATAGTCCTGTAATGAACCCGGCCGGCAGACAAGGCGCACGGCGATTCGGCAGGCGCAGCATATTCGTGAGCATTGGCGAGAGCCGCCCAGCACTCTATGGCGACCCTGGGCGCAGTTTTTCAGCCGCCTGCTTTAGCGCCGCGCCACCGCATACAGCGGCGTCAGGCTTTCCAGCAGTTCCACCGAACGGTGGGGATTATAAATGCCGCAGGCGCAGGGTTTTGCCAAAACCAGGCTGCCGTCCCAGAGGCTGATTTTCCCCCGGTTTACCCTGCGAATCACGTCCCGCACCAGGCCCGGGGACACCATCCCATGACCGCACATGGTCGTAAACTGTCGAATGTCCGGCGGCGGCAGGCGGTCGGTGCCGCCGTGAATCCCCAGTGAAAGATTAATCGTATGGGGATCGAGGCCGATTTCCAGGGCGATTTCGCGCACACGATCGATCAGCCCGCTGACGACAATGGAAATCCCTTCATCCGCGGCTTTAAACTGTTTGAGCGTCTCTCTGATCTTTTCCCGGCTATTGAAAACCGAGAATACCCGGATGCCCTCCTTGACGCTGTTCAGCACCTCCTCCGGTCGAACACCGCTGTACATGTTGCGTCGAAGGGTTGTGGCGATCATATTGACCGGCCCGACCTGATAGACGATTTCCAGCAGGCGGCGCACCTTCGGAGCGCACCCTTTATAATTAAACCCCCGGGCCGGATAAATAAACAGGGCATAATCCCTTTCCAGCGAATCAATGGTTCCTTCTCTGTGCAAACTGTGTGTCATAGTTCTTCCTACTGACAGGCTGTTGGAAAACAAGAATCAGACTGATAAGCAAGGCGCACGGCGCTTCGACAAGCGCAGCATATTCACGTATATGTGAGCATTGGCGAGAGCCGCGCAGCGCTGCAGAGCAGCCTCAAACGCAGTTTTTCAACAGCCTGTTAATCCGTGGCCCGTCCCAGGCCCATGTTGATCTTTGCGTTGGGCTGCCAGGCAAAGCCTTCCGCCTCAATGATCTCCAATACTTCCCGGGGAACCGTCAGCCCGGGCTCCAGCATGGTAAATACGTCCAGGGTAAAAACACTGTCAATCTCGGCGGCAACCGCTTTTATCGTTCGGAGCACATCCGAAAGGCGCTGAGGCGGGATCTGCAGCTCGATGATCGCGCTGAGCACCCTTTCATTGAGCATTTCAGCCTTTAAGTCGCCGGTGGCCGGATCGGCGATCATGGAGTGAATCGGGTTTTGCGGTTCGATCTCGGTAATACCGCTGCGGGCCAGCGCCCGGGTAATTCGCTGGATGTCCTCTAAGCCCATACCCAGCGTGGGCCGCCCCACTTCTATGGCGACGCCGACTTCTCCGGGACCGCAGCGTTCGGTGACATCATTGGTCTTTGATTCTTCGGTGCCGCGCCCTTCTATCCCCGTAACGGCATGGGTGGCGCAGGGATCGCTGAAATATTTCCGGAGCGCCCGGGGGTACTGGAAAACCTGCGGCGACTCATGAATGGCGTCCACCGGGCAGATCGCCACCCGCAGGCAATTGCCGCATTCATAGCAGACATCCTGGTTCACCACGCTTTTCATGTCTTCAAAAAAAATCGCGCCGGCCGGACAATACGGCTGGCAACGCCCGCACCCCACACAAACTTCTTTATAGATGATCATGGTTCCCTAATCCTCCTGATTGAAGTTGTTTCAAAACTCCGGATCAGTGCTGAGAGCAGGTCGCAAGCCGATGAGAAAGCGCAGCAACCGGAAGGTTGTGAGCATTGTGAAGAGGCTCTCAACGCAGCCATCAGGCCTCAAATGGGATTTTAAAATAACTTCTAAACAAACAACGTCCGTCTTCCAGTCCTGGCGCATCGAACTGAAACCTGCCGGAGCGCCCGCGAGCGCGGTTTGGGCAGGTCTTCGTCATTCTTGTCAATTGCCACGCCCGCATTCATGGCGGCATGCAAGGCACCGGCCCCGCTAATGTCGCCCACCAGCGCCCCCCCGACGATCCGGCCGTCCTTCAGGAAAAGTTCGCGATAAACGCCTTCCCCGGGGCGTGAATACGCGACCGTTTCGACGCCGGGCGCCGGCGCCCCTAAAATCACCAGGGACAGTCCGTGCAAATTCATGCTGTTGACCCGTGTCAGAGAGTTCAGGTGCAGGGGATCCGGCGCAAAAATGTTTCTCCCGGCAAGCTTTCCCTGGATGATCGCCTGGGGCCATGTCCATGGCGTAAAATTACCGTCTTTTCTGACTGTCACGGCATCGCCGACCGCAAAAATGTTCGGGTCGGCTGTCTGCAGCGAGGGAGAAACGGCCAGTTCCCCGCTTACCAGCAATCCGGAATCCTTCAGGAATTCCACATCCGGCACCGAGCCGGCCGCCACCAGCAGCGTCTGGCAGGGCATCCACTTTCCACCGACCTTCACCGCTTTCAGATCCGCACCCTGCTCCTGCAAATCTTCAACCGAATGCCCCAGGATCAGATGAATGTTTTTCCGCCTGAGGTGGGCTTCTATCAGCTCCGCCGACCGGGATGACAATGCCTGGGGCAGCAGCTGACGCTCTTTTTCTACCAGCGTGACTGCAAACTCGGGACGCGCAAGGTGCGCCGCTGTTTTCACCCCCACCAGTCCTCCCCCGAGGATAACGGTCCGGGGATGATCCGGCAGCCATTTTTGAACCGCCCGGGCCGCTGTTAAATACCGTACGGGAAAAATCCCGCTGCAGGCCCTTCGGGCACAGATGCCCGGGATTACCGGGCGGCCGCCTGAAGCAAGGATCAGTCGCTCATAAGCGATCATTTCCCCGTTTTCAAGGATGACCCTCCGATTGGGACGATCAAGGGCCGCCGCCCGGGTTCCCGTTCGGACAATGAATTTGAGGTCGCTTTCCGGTTTCCAGAAAAACAACTTGCTCTGGGCAAGGGTCCGCACCATAAATTGGGGCAAGAGCGTTCGGAAATAGCCGACTTCCTGTTCGGCATCGATCAGGGTAACCGTTTTCCGGGGCCAATGCTGGCGACAGCTGAAGGCCGCCTGCATGCCGGCAACCCCGCCGCCAATGATCACGCAATCCATCGATGCGCTCCTGTATGCTCGGTCCGGACAGATACAAACCTTATCGGGTAAAACATTCCAACAGCTCCTGGATTTCGGCCGGATGATCAAAGCCGGTCAATCGTCCTCCGTTGATCTTCAACAAAACTGCCAGCCGGTCGCGCACACTGCCGCTCCCCCAAAAGGGAATCGGATCGGCAATAATTACGTTGCACCCCAGCAGGGCCAGCCCCAGGGCAACAGGAAAATCCCGGCAGTTTCGACTTCCGGTAAAACAGATGCCGCCGGACCGGGCCGGCTTTCCGGCAGTCGCAGGCCCCTCGAGCGCCTCTAAGGGTCCCCATTGTGGGTCCAGCAGAGACACGGGGCTGTTGTCTTTGGTTGAGGTCAGACCGCCTTTCATCATCCAGACCGCCGCGTCCCCCCAGCCAGCAACCCGAATGCCGGCGCCCCGCAGGGCCGTCGCAAGCTCCACCGGCAGATACCCCAGGGGATAATGCAGGCTGTCCGATCCGCCCAGCAGCGCAATCCGGGTTTTGGCTTTTTTCCCGGCCTGAGCCGTCCAGGCATTTCCCGCCCCAAGGACGTCGCCCTCGCCGATCAGATCGGACGGGAAAGTCGCTTCCGGGCGGGGCGCCCGGCTGTGAAATTGCCGGGCGGATTTCAAGATTGTTGCCGCGTCGGTTTTGCCTTCCGTCGCCGCAACCGGAATGTTCATTGCCCGGGCCGTCTCGATAACGCCAGGATCCGCACCGGTGCCGGCAACCAGAAAATGGAGCGCGTGCGAGCTCAGCAGCAGCTCCGCTTCAGCCGAGCTGCAGACAATGGGCAGATAACCCTTGCCCGCGGGAATCCAGTCGCCTAATGAAACGAGCTGGACCGGTGTATGCGACTTGCGGGCGAGGGCGGCCCCGAGAGCGTCAACCAGTTTGCGCGGCGGCCGGCCGGCAACGGCAATATGGACCTGATCGCCGGACAACAGGCCGTAGCCGGCACGAACCGTTCGGTTTTTTCCATTATCCGCAAACTCCTTCTGCCGCAATAGCCCGACGGCCATTAAACCCAAGACCAGAACGTGATCAAGGATAACCCCGAAAGGCGCCGCCGGTCGCTGCAGCAGAGCGGCGCTTTTAAAAATTTCAGTCGTGGAAAGGGCTTTTAAGCCAACTCCGCGGATGGCCTTTGCGGCTGATTTCTTTAGTGCGGCTGAAAATGAAACCGCCGGGTTTCTTCCCGACAACGTAATTTCATTTAAAATGGTCAGCGTGCCCTGAAGACAGATCCGCAGCAGCATCGCCGCCACCATCGCGTCGCGATCCAGGCCGCACATCCCGCGATCGGGGCCGCGGCCAAAGGGATCGATCCGGCAGGGTCCCTGAAGGCAGCCGAAAGGACAGCTCAGGCCCAATCTCAGAAAACCGTCCTGGGGCTGCAGCTTCTCATAGCGATCCCAGTTGAGTTTGATCCCGCTTTTGGCTGCCAGTCGCAGAAGTTCCTGACTGATAGGATCCACGGTTTTTAAATGAATTGTTTCCATAAGAAAGATAACTCCTAAGATTTTATGTGATTTATTTCGCCGAATCCAGCAGCAATAGCTTTCCCGCTGTTTTACCGGCGGCGGCTTCCTTAATTGTCTGTGTCCGTCGCTGATGAAGCAGATCCTCAAATTCATCCAGATCCACGAGTTCCAGTGCACGCGTCGGGCAGACATCCACACAGACCGGATGTTCCATATACAGGCAGCGGTCGCACTTGAGGGCAATTCCCCGCTGCGGCCAGGGATAGATTACGCCGTAAGGGCAGAAAAGCGTGCAGGTCCAGCATCCGATGCAGCGGTTTTCACGAATCACCACCAGCTGCGTATCCGGGTCCCGCACCAGCGCGCCGGTCAGACAAGCGTCCAGGCACGGCGCCTGCCGGCAGTGGCGGCATTGGAGCGCTACCGGCATCTGGCTGCAGCCCTCAACCCTGACCCGGGCCCGGGGCAGCGGCTTCTCCTGCGCCGCCTGCAACAGGAATTTACTGTTGCTGCCCCTTTCCGTCGCACAATACAGCTCACAGGTTTTACACCCGGTACATCGGTCCAGATGAACACCGATTACTTTCACGATCATCCCTCCTCGGGCTATATGAATAAAATGAACAAAAACCCCGCAGACACATCTCGACAAACGCTGTCGGGCCGCTGCGGGATAAGAAAAACTACCTGAACGTTATACTGCCATCCCCGGTATTCAATTTCCAATCATAATAAATAGGTTGAAAAAGAATTTAAGCCATATTGTAGAGCTGTTCAAGCACCGTGTCCAGATCCTCTTCCAGGGCCTGGATCGCTTTTTCAGCATTGCGCTCCTCGAACGCGGCCACGATCTTCTTATGAACATCCATCATCGGTTCAATCCGCTTGGGGTTTTGCTCATAGTAACGGCATCGCATATTGCGCCACAGCGGCTGGTTGGTTACGCTGAGCAGCCGCTCCATGATTGCCACAATCAGATTGTTGCGAGTGGCCTGGGCGATGGAAAGGTGAAAGTCCTTACCCTGTTTGGTATAAGCGTCATAATCGCCCTGAAGCCCTTTTTCATGCTTCTGCTTCCAGGCCGCCCGGATGCTCCGTATGTCATCTTCCGTCGCCAATTTAATGGCCTGGTGGATGACCCCCGACTCTATCGCTTTCCGGGCCTGAAGAATTTCATAGGGGCTGTCGCTTTGTTCCAGAATCGTCTGCACTTCAGCCGACAGACGGTCGCTGATCAGCGGCTTTGAAATATACGTGCCGTCCCCCGGACGGGTTTCAAGAACACCGACGATTTGCAGCGCGCTGATGGCCTCTCTCACCGAAGGCCGGCTGACACCCATTTGCTCGGCAATGATACGCTCAGGCGGCAGTTTGCTGCCGACGGGGTACTGCCCGGTTCTGATCAATTGGAGAATCTGCTCGGCAATGATCGAACTCTTGCTCTTAAACTTGACCTGGGTTATTTTTTCAAATTGCGTCATCGCTCGCCTCTGTTTTGGTCTGACCAGTAATACAGGTAATATGTATTAATATTCAATATGCTGATTTGTCAAGTAAAAAATATTTCCCATAAATTGATTCATGGGCATAGCAAAATAATGAATTATTGTACCGGACGACGCCTTCCCGGTATCCTCATCAGGGCAGGCAACCCGGTTTTCCCTTGACCCGCTCCTTTCAATGGTTAGTTTAAAAACAGAATCTTGAAACCGACGAAAAAGGTTTTGAGACAGCGTGTTGTCGGATTCATTTTTCAACACTGATTTTTTCGGATCTGCCCGTCCGCCGACACGGTCCCGGAATGATTTAAAGTTAATAGATAATCTTATGAATCGACTTGCCGAAGGCTTTCGGCAAACAACATCGAGGAGGTGCCCTATGTCGCTGATTACAATATCGCAAAGTATGGGAAGCGCCGATCCGGACATCGCCCGAAGCGTTGCAACCAAACTGGGCCTGGAACTTTTTGATGATGAGCATTTGCGGAATCGGGCGAAACAACTGGGGATACGTCCCGAGGACTTAAAAGGCCTGGATGAAAGGGCCCCCGGATTTTTTGACCGGTTTTTAAGCACCCGGCCAGAGTCTTACCTTGAATTTATGGAATCGCTCATTTACGAGGTCTCCAAAACCGGGCGGGGAGTCCTGGTGGGACACGGCAGCCAGATACTGCTGCGGGATTTCGGCTGTGCCCTGCATGTCCTTATTCATGCGCCCGAAACTTTTCGGATCGAACAGATGGCCAGCCATCAGGGGCTGAGCCGCGAAGCCGCCCGCAAGCTCATCCAGAAGAGTGATAACGCGAGAAAAGGGTTTTTCAATTTTGCCTTCAATCTGAACTGGGACGACCCGTCGCTGTATGATTTAATCATCAACACGGGCAAGCTCGGAAGTGAAGCGGCCGTAAAGCTCATCGTCGAAACCGCCCGCCTGGATGAAATCAAGTCCTGCAGCTTGACCGCGCTGGAAACGATGGAAAGGCTCTCGCAGGAAAGAGCGGTTCGCGCCGTGCTGTTGAAGCACCATGTCAACCTGTCGCTGCTGCAGCTTGAAGTTCCCAGCAAGGGGACCGTCGCCTTGAGGGGATTTGTTTACACGGACGAAGATAAAGAGCGTTTGATCAAATTGGTTAAATCCGTACCAGGGGTATCAGAGGTTGCGCCCGAAATATCCATACTCGAATACATGAATATTTAATTTTGGATCAACTCCTGGTCAGTTGGAGTTCATTCTGCCAATAAAGCAAAATTATCTCAAATAATGTCGGGTAGGAATCCCATAGGGTTCAAGGGGCCGAGGATTTAAGGGTTCAAGTGAAACGCCGTATAACCTCAAACCGTTGTGGTTTTTTTCAGCTGCATGGGAATTCTCGATATTCATTTAAAGAAAACGCCTTGTTCTGACGTTTCAATATCGGCAGTTTTCCCGTGGTGAAATACATTTGGGTTCCCGCGTTGATCTTAAATCGCGGTTGCAGACTTCGCCATAATCGCCACGGGTTACGACGGTTGAATAAGCAATGCCTGATGCAGGAATAACGAGTACTCGACTGTTTATGAAATGGCCTATGATCATACAACAGAGATAGAAAGGATGCGTTTGGAAATTCATAGGAAATTAATAACTGATAGAAAACAAACACTTGACCCCTTGAATCCTAGGCCCCTTTTCTTTAACTATAATGTGGAGAAGAACCTTAATTTTAATATTGACAAATAAAATTTAACTAAATATATTAGTCAAATTTTTATTAAAGCCGCATGGCAATCCCCCATCTGGTAGTTTCTTATTGTCATAGACTCCATATGCGGGGGTTTTTTTATCCCTGAAATGCGGCAAAGGGATTTATCAAAATATTCTATTGTTTTCAAAGGAAAAAGCGTCATGAAAAGTGATATTTTAAAAGTCAGAAACATCGGCATCAGCGCCCATATCGACGCCGGTAAAACCACCCTTACTGAAAGAATTCTTTTTTATACCAAGCGGATTCATGCCATCCACGACGTCAAGGGCAAAGACGGCATTGGGGCCACCATGGATTCCATGGAGTTGGAAAAGGAACGCGGGATCACCATCGCCTCGGCTGCGACATACTGTGAATGGCGCGATCATGAAATCAATATCATCGACACCCCCGGCCACGTCGATTTCACCATCGAGGTCGAACGTTCCTTGCGGGTGCTGGACGGCGCCATCCTCGTGCTCTGTTCGGTGGGCGGCGTTCAATCCCAGTCCATTACCGTGGACCAGCAGATGAAGCGCTACAAGGTTCCCTGCATCGCCTTCGTCAACAAGTGCGACCGCAGCGGCGCCAATCCCACCCGGGTCATCGCCCAGATCAGGGAAAAACTGGGCCACAACGCCGTTGCCATGCAGCTGCCCATCGGGCTTGAGGCCGACTTCCAGGGGGTGGTGGATCTGGTCAAGATGAAAGCCGTTTATTTCGACGGCGAAAACGGCGAGGCCGTCCGTTGGGAGGCGATTCCCGAAAATCTTGTGGGTGAAGCCAACCGGCAAAGAGAAATACTGATCGATAGCGCCGCCATGTTCTCGGATGAACTCACCGAGGCGGCCCTGGAAGACAGCGTTACCGAAGAACTGCTGATTGCAGCGATTCGTAAGGCGACCCTGACCCGCGAACTCACGCCGGTTTTTCTGGGATCGGCCTACAAGAATAAAGGCGTACAGCCGCTGCTGGACGCGGTCACCGATCTATTGCCCTGCCCGGCCGATGTTGAAAACCAGGCCCTTGATATGGACAACCAGGAAACACCCGTCCGGCTGGTGCCAGACACCACCAGGCCTGTGGTGGCCCTGGCATTCAAGCTTGAAGACGGCCAGTACGGCCAGCTGACGTATATCCGGGTTTATCAGGGCAACCTGACCAAAGGCGACACCATTATCAACGTCCGCACCCAGAAAAAAGTAAAAGTCGGCCGCCTGGCCCGGATGCATGCCGACCAGATGGAAGAGATCAACAGAATTCCGGCCGGCTTTATCGGCGCTCTTTTCGGAATCGACTGCGCCTCCGGCGACACTTTCGTAAGCCCCGGCCTCAGCCTGACCATGACGTCCATGTATGTCCCCAAGCCGGTGATCTCCCTGGCCATCGTTCCGGAAGACCACAAGGCCGAAATCAACATGTCCAAGGCCCTCAACCGATTCACCAAGGAAGACCCGACATTCAAGGCCTTTGTCGACGAAGAAACCGGCGAAACCATCATTTCAGGCATGGGAGAGCTGCACCTGGATGTTTATGTGGAACGCATGCGCCGCGAATACAAGGCCGGCGTCACTACCGGCATGCCGCGCGTGGCTTATCGTGAAACCATCACCCAGATGGCCGAATTCAACTATACCCATAAAAAGCAGACCGGCGGCGCCGGTCAGTACGGCCGCGTGGCCGGTTACATGGAACCCACCAGCGAAGAAGACTTTATATTTGAAAACAAGGTGGTGGGCGGGTCCATCCCCACCCAGTACATCCCGGCCTGTGAGAAAGGATTCCGCAATTGCCTGGCCAAGGGCCCCAAGCTGGAATTTCCGGTTACCGGCATCAAGATCGTCATCAACGACGGAGCGTCCCATTCGGTGGACTCGTCCGATATGGCGTTTCAGGCCGCTGCCCGCGGCGCTTTCCTGGAAGGATATGCCAAGGCCAAGCCGGTCATCCAGGAGCCCATTATGAAAGTGGTGGTGGAAACCCCCACGGAATTTCAAGGGCCGGTCATGGGCTCGCTCAATCAGCGCCGCGGCATCATCGTCGGCTCACAGGACGAAGGCGTCATGTGCGTGATTGAAGCGCAGATCCCCCTGTCTGAAATGTTCGGTTATTCCACCGTGCTCCGATCGCTGACCCAGGGCAAGGCCCAGTTCACCATGGAGTTTTTCAACTATAAAACGGTACCGGCTTCAATAACAGAGGAGATCATCCGAAAGGCCCAGGAAGAAAAAAAGCATGTTGCCTGAAAACAAAGGTGCCAAAGCCGTTTTCAAGCCGGCTTCGGCAAAAGTGATTTATCTGAAAGAAAGGAGTTTCATTATGCTGAAAAAGGACCTGATCCTCCGGAATCCGCTGAGGCTTTTGGGCAATGAACGTGAAACCATCCTGTCCCCGGGCGGATTCGGCGCCATCCTGGCACGCGCCGGCGTGGGCAAGACGTCCCTGATGGTGCAGCTTGCCCTGAATTCCCTGCTGAACAGCCGGAATGTTCTGCATATCAGCATGAATGATCCGGTTAAAAAAGTCAGCCTCTGGTACGACGAGGTCTTCCGGCATATCGCGGAAAAATACCAGCTCTCCCAGATGGATCAGCTCTGGGAAGCGATCCTGCCGCACCGCTTCATCATGACGTTTAAAGTCGAGGGATTCAGTGTGCCCAAACTGGAAGAACGTCTCACCGATCTGACCGAACAGAGCATATTTTTCCCCAACATGATCATCATCGACGGGTTGCCCTTTTCAGAGGACGCCCGCGACCTGCTGCAGGATTTAAAGCAATTGGCCCTGAAGCATGCCCTGCATGTCTGGTTTTCCGTGCGCACCCACCGCCATGAATCCGCTGAATCCAACAGCGACGGCGTCCCCACCTCCTTCCAGGAGGTCGCAGACCTGTTCGAGGTGCTGATCGGTCTTCAGCCCGAAGGCGAAGAAATTCATGTGCGGGTTCTGAAAGGCGGCAACCCGGACAGGGACCACCGGGGGTTGCGCCTGGATCCGGCCACCATGCTCATTATGGACGTCGCCGACAAGGCGGCCGCGATCTGAAAATTCGAATAACCGAAACAGGATATTATTTGCCCCGCCATCGAAACATCCTATTGTTCTTGTCATTAAAACTATAGGATGTTGCATTTGTTTCGGGTTTCGGGCTTCGGTATTCGGATTTCGAATTTATTTTTTATTTTAACCCGGATGGGTAACGCCTACGTTTGGTTCAAATCCCCGGCTTCGGTTAACACCGAAAATCATTTCAAATCCTCGATGAATTTTCCGATGACTTGATGCACCCGCTCGGCCCCCGGTCCCAGCAGGATGCCGTGGCGATCGAAATTAAACAGAACGTACTGCTTGTCTTCGGATCCCAGCAGTTCGAACACGCGACGGGACCCCTTGTGGTCCACCACCGGGTCCTGGCGCGACTGCATCACCAGCGCCGGAGCCGTGATGTCCTGCAATCTGGGCTCCAGCGATTCCATCAGGCGCTCCAACTCCCGAATGCCCGACACTGGGTTGCGTTCATAATTGATGTGCGGATTTTCAGGACTGTTTTCCACAAACTCCTTTTTAGCGCCGTCCCAACGCACCTTTTTCATGATCCGGTTCCACACATCTACCGCCGGCACGAACCGGGAAGAAAAGTCCTGAAGCCGCAGCGGCGGCGAAACCGCAAAGACCCCGTCGATACCCTTTATCCTGGCGGCAAGGTCCAGCGCCAGGCCGGCGCCGGTGGAAAAACCGCCCACAACGACCCGGCGGCAGTGGTTTCGAATGACGGCATACCCCTGGTCCACCGACTTGATCCAGTCCTTATAGGTTCGCGTGGCCAGGTCATCGGGCGACGTGCCGTGCCCTTTGAGACGCGGCGCAAAAACCCAGAGCCCCTGGCGCCCCAGGTATTGCGCCAGTTCTTTCACCTCGAGCGGCGACGCCATGTACCCGTGTATCACCAGGACCCCGATATCCCGGGACCTTCCGCGGATCAGGTACGGCCGGCCGCCGTCCGGCGGTTTGGATTCCCTCTCCACGAAAAAATTTTTATAATCCTTCTGGTATTCGTTTTCCACCAGCTCCAACAGATGCCGGTCGACCTGGCGGCGGATCCAGAATGGCGACAGCCACGCCAGGCGTTTGAGCCGACGCTGCAGCTGTGTCAAAGGTTCCACCTCATTGGCAATAACTTCCACGGGGTTGTCGATGCGAATACGGTGAAAATCCAGGGGGGATGTAAATTTCGACCTGTTTTTGACCAGGCTGTTCTCCTGCCGGCTCAACACCCCTTTTTCAAGCGACACCGCTAAAAAGTCCTTGAACTTGTGAAAGCAATCATCCGCCAGCAAATGGATCTGGTCGGACTGCAGGGCCTGATGAAAATACACCCCGAGGTCCTTCAGATTCAGGTTTGCCGCCAGATAGACCCGCTGCCGCAGATCGTAAAGATCGACCCTGCGTCCCGGCATCAGGCGCAGAATCGTGGCAAACAGATGATCGTGGTTGACGGTGGTCAGGCTGTAGATGTCGGACATGTAGCGCTGCATGACCCGGATGGAAACCTTGCGCATCAACGGACGGGACGGGATGGGGTCGTCGAAATTGATCGGTCCCCGAATGCCGATGTCCCGTCCGATTCTGGGATCGTCCAGGTAGGGGGCGATGTCGATGGGTCTGCCGAAGCGGACATCGATATCAACCCCGGACAGAAACATGGTCCCCTCGGTCATCAGCTCTTCCTTCATGCGTTCCGGGAGATTCTCAACCAGCTGGGCCGCCAGTTCGCTGAGGGTGTTTTCCTTGGCTCGGATCGGATAGTAGGTGAGGTTCACCGGAACGATATGCGTCCGGGACGGCGACACCGCCTCCGGCGAATCGATCTTAAAAAGGGTTAGAAGCCTTTCGGCCTCTTCCGGCGCCGTGCTGCGGATTTCCTGCAGGCGCCGCCGGTAAAATTCCGTTCGCAGCGCCAGCGTAGCCGCCCCGGTGTGCGGCGGATGCCTGACACCGGGGGCCGTGATCATGAAGTGGCCTTTTTCAACGGTTTTCTTGGTTTTGACCATGCGACCTTCGGGGAAAATGACCCAGGCGGCCTCGCCGGTCAGCAAGGTTTTTACGATCAGGCGGTCCCGGTCGGGGTTTCTGGTGGAAACCGCCCCCACCGAATCGAGAAAGCTTCCAAAAGCCCCCTTGAACAGGCTGAAGTCGGCAAGCGACCATATGGGGACCCCCGTAAGGCGATTGAAGTGATACGGGATCAGCAGGGTTTCAATCCGGGTAAAGTGATTGATGACGAACAGGGTCGGTCCATTGGGGATGTTCTCTTCCCCATGGAAATAAATGCGGGCCTTTGAGAGACGCGAAAGGGTCTTGATGGCCAGCCCGGTGGTCCGATAGGCATAGGGATTCATTTGCGGATCTTTATGATGGTAAAGGGCACCGAATTCGTATTGAGAAAAAATGTTCTATTGACATCATCTCCTATTGTTTTTAAATTAATATGATTTTATTAAAAAATAAAGAGTCTCTTTCAAAATGTTCCCGCAGGATCCGGGGGGGTCGCGACCGGGAACGCTTTGATCGGTTCAGGAGGATAAAGGTGTATTCCAGGATTCTGATACTGCGGTTTCCCCAGACGGAAGTGCAAAAACCCATTGTCTGCCAGCTTGCCCGGGTTTACGATCTCACATTCAATATTCTGAACGCCGCCGTGCTCCCGCGCAAGGAAGGCATCATGGTGCTTGAGCTTTCCGGCAATAAGAAAAATTTTCGGGACGGCGTGCAATACCTGAAGGACCAGGGTGTAAACGTTCAAAACGCGGACCAGGAAGTCAAGCGCAGCAAAAGGAAATGCACGCACTGCGGCGCCTGCACGGCTGTCTGCCCCACCGGCGCCCTGTTCGTTCAGCGTCCGGAGATGACCGTCGAATTCGACCAGCAAAAATGCAGCATCTGTGAACTCTGTGTGCCGGCCTGCCCCACCCGGGCCATGAGCATCCGCCCGGTCAACTCGACATTTTTCGGATGAAAGCGTTAACCGCCATCGCCATCAGCGGCGGGGTCGACTCCATGATGGCGGCGCACCGGTTGCTGCAGGAGGGACATGCGGTTATCGGAATCCATTTTATCACCGGCTATGAAGCCGCTGCCGCTCCATTTCCCGCCGGAACATCACCATCAGACCGAACAGAGACAACTGCCGAGAAAATTTCCGGCCTCGCCGGCCGGCTCGGCATACCCTTTGAAATAATCGATCTGAGTTCCCGCTTCAGAGAGGACGTTATCCGCTATTTCACCGGCAGCTATGTAAAGGGACTGACTCCCAATCCCTGCATGGTATGCAATCCGCGCATCAAATTCGGAGCGCTCTTTGACTTTGCCCGCAAGCTGGGGGCCGAGCGGCTGGCAACCGGTCATTACGCCCGCATCCGTACCGACGACAGCGGCCGGTTTCATTTGTTGCGTGGGGTCGACCGCGCCAAAGACCAGTCCTATTTTCTGGCCTTTCTGAACCAGAAACAGCTGGCCCGGGCGGTTTTTCCCTTGGGCGGTCTGACCAAGGCGTCCGTCAAAGCCATGGCGGTTGCAAACGGCCTGAAGCCGGTTACAGCCGGCGAAAGCCAGGACATCTGTTTTATCCGGGGGCTTTCCTACGGCGAGTTTCTGTCCCGTCAGCCGGAATTTACGCCCCGGCCCGGTCCCATTGAGGATCTGGGGGGAAATATTCTCGGCCGGCACAATGGCCTGCATCTTTTTACCATCGGACAACGCCGCGGGATCAACTGCCCGGCAGCCGAGCCCTATTATGTCGTTCGGATCGACACGCGTGAAAACCGCCTGATCGTCGGCTTTAAAACAGACCTGGGTGCCTCGCACTGCCGGGTTACGGACATCAACTGGATCAACGGCAGGCCGGCGGCGCCGCTCAAAGTCAGAACGCGGGTGCGCTACCGTCATCAGTCCGCGCCTTCAACCGTCATGCCTCTTGACGAGCGCAGCGCTGTCGTCACATTCGACGAACCCGAAGCCGCCATCACCCCCGGCCAGGGGGCGGTCTTTTACCAGGGTGATGAGGTCCTGGGCGGGGGATGGATCAGCGGCTAAAACACGGATTCAAGGGGCCTGTGATATATGCCGGGAGGCGAAAACAGTAGGCATTAAGCAGTAAGGCAGATTTCAGGAGCCAGTGGGAACTTAACCTGAACCCGAACCTTAACCTGAGATAGGGCGTGCGCCCTGCGCCGTGAGTCCTGAACCCTGCGCCGTGTCGTTATTTTCAACAGCTCAACAGCTTAACCGCTTGAACCCATAAAAATGTATCTATGAAAACATTCTCCATCACCACTCTGGGCTGCAAGGTCAATCAGTATGAGTCCGAGACCATTGCCGAGGCCCTTAAAAAGTCTGGCTGGACCTGCGACCCCCGGACTGCCGGCGCGGAGGTCTGCATCGTCAACACCTGCGCCGTCACCCGGAAGGCGGCCATGCAGTCCCGCCAGGCCATTCGCCAGGCCGTCAAGGCGCACCCCGGGGCCCGCATCCTGGTGACCGGGTGCTATGCCCAGACGGAGCCGGAGGCCTTGGAAAAGATCTCCGGCATCACCTCTGTGGTGGGCCATGCCGCCAAGTGCGACATCCCGGACATGCTGACAGCCGCACCGGACGGTTGCCATCCGGCAACAGCCTCTTTCTTCAAGGAACCGGCGCTGAGCGCCGGCGACGGCCGCACCCGGCCGTTTTTAAAAATTCAGGACGGCTGCGATGCCTTCTGCTCCTACTGCATCGTCCCCTATGCCCGGGGCCGCAGCCGCAGCATGCCGTTTGAAAACGTCATCGCCAACATCCGCCGGCTGTCCCGGGCCGGTTTTCATGAGACGGTCCTCTGCGGCGTTCATCTCGGCTGCTACGGCCAGGATCTTACCCCGCCCGCCGGCCTCGTTGAGATATTAAGGCGGGTGGATAGCGATGCGCTCATCGACCGCGTCCGAATAAGCTCCATTGAACCGCGGGAAATTTCCGACGAAATAATCGACCTGGCGGCCGCTTCGGAGCGTATCTGCCATCACTTTCACATCCCCCTGCAAAGCGGGGACGACCTTATCCTGAAGCGCATGCGCCGCCCCTATTCCCGGGATTTTTTCAGGGAGCTTGTCCTGAAGATCCGCGCCGCCATGCCGGACGCGGCCATCGGCGTGGACGTTCTGATCGGGTTTCCGGGAGAAACCGAGACCGCCTTTCAAAACACCTTTGATCTCATCCAGGAGCTGCCGCTGACCTACCTGCACGTATTTCCCTTTTCAGCCCGCCGGGGCACCCCGGCTGACCGCTTTCCCGACAGGGTCCCCGCGCCGGTCGTCAAATCCAGGTGTCGGCGCGTGCGTCAGCTGGGCATTGCCAAGAAAAAGGCTTTTTACAGCCGCTTTCTCGGCCGAACCCTGCCGGTGCTGATCGAAAGCCGGCGGGATGTTTCCGGCCGGCTCAAGGGGTTTAGCGCCAACTATCTGCCGGTATGTCTAAACGGCGGAGATGATCTGAAAAATACGGTTGTCGCCGTCAGAATCGATTCCAGCGGAACGGATTTATCTTTAAACGGCGTTCCCGCAGGTTGAAACGCCCCTGTGAATGTTCTTGACCTTCCCGAAGGAATTGGATAATTCTTTGCTCGCTTAGTTATTCTTTCGAAACTGAACCGGTCGGTTCTTTAAAAATCCATCCTATAAAGGGTGCCGCATGGTGAAATTTTTTAAAAAGGAAACCGATTTTTTCGAGATTTTCGACTGCATGGGCGACAATCTTGTCAAGACCTCTGAAGCACTGATCGATTTTTTTAACGATTTCAGTGAGATGTCACCTAAAATCAAACATATTAAAGACCTGGAGCACGACAACGACCTGTTGACCCATGAAATCATTCGCAAGCTGAACCAGACATTCATCACCCCCATCGACCGGGAGGACATTCATACCCTGGCGACCCGAATGGATGATATCCTGGACATGATGTGGGGAGCGGTGGAAAGGTCCTTCATTTTCAAGCTGAAAGCACCGACCGTCGAGGCCGTCGCTCTGGCAAAAACCCTGTCGGCAATGATCGGCCTGCTTTACCGCGCCGTGAACCATCTCAAAAAGAAAGAATACCCCTACATCCAGGACCTTTGTATTCAGATCCACGGGCTTGAAAACCAGAACGACACTCAATTCAGGGAAGCGCTCGGCAAATTATTTGAAGAAATTCAAGACCCGGTCATGATCATCAAGTGGAAAGATATTTATCAAAACCTTGAAAACGCCTCCGACCGCTGCGAAGACGTTGCCAACACTCTGGAATCGATCGTCCTGAAATATGCTTGAAATCATACTGATCATCGTCGTCCTGGCCGTGTTTTTCGATATCAGCAACGGCTGGAACGATTCGGCCAATGCCATCGCTACGGTCGTTTCCACCCGGGTGCTTTCCCCGATGAAGGCGGTCGTTCTGGCCGTCGTCATGAACGTCCTGGGAGCCTTTGCATTCACGGCAGTGGCCAAGACCATCGGATCGGGAATCGTCAGCCCGAATGCCGTCACCGATACCGTGGTCATTGCCGCCCTTGTGACCGCAACGCTCTGGAACACCGTGATGACAAAATTCGGAATGCCCATCAGCTGCTCTCATTCCCTTATCGGCGGTCTGATCGGCGCCTCCATTGCCTATGGCGGCGCCGGAATCCTGAATGTCGGCGGGCTTACCAAGATCTTTCTATCCCTGCTGATCTCACCCTTTGTGGGGCTGCTGCTGGGGTATCTGTTCATGAAGCTTCTGCTCAGGATCTTCGGGCAATTTTCACCGGGCAAGCTCAACCGGAATTTCGGAAGGCTGCAGATCATTTCCTCGGCGTTCATGGCGTTCAGCCACGGCTCCAACGACGCCCAGAAGGCCATGGGCATCATCACCCTGTCACTTGTCAGCGGCGGCCTCCTGCAGTCACTGGAAGTCCCCTTCTGGGTCATCCTGACCTGCGCCCTGGCCATGGGCGCCGGCACCGCCCTGGGAGGCTGGCGCGTCATCAAAACCCTGGGGGTCAACATGCTCAAGCTCGAACCCATCCACGGCTTTGCCGCAGAGACCTCCGCTGCCGCCACCATTATCTTATCAAGTCTCTTCGGCCTGCCCGTGAGCACCACCCACGTCGTCACCACTTCCATCATGGGGGTCGGCTCCACCAAGAGATTCTCCGCTGTCCGCTGGGGTCTGGCCGGCAAAATCCTGATGGCCTGGATTTTTACTCTGCCGATCTGCTTTGCGGCCGGATGGCTGATCGCAGAGCTCTTCCTGCTAGTTGGATAGGACCTGTTTAACCGCTAAAACCCAATCACGGGGGGTACCCCCTTTTGCCTTTCTTCCGGAAAGGCCAAAAATCCCGAACATCCTGTAAATCCTGTCTGATTGTTACCCCTTAATGTCTCAGCTTGATTTTTTATCAGTTATGTCTTAAGCACAATGTTAATCACCTCAAAACCGTCAGGTGATCACAAAGCAAATCCTTGGATCCTTGATACTCGAACCTTTTCTCACGTTTTAACAGGAGAATGAGAGGAACGCTCCGCCTTGCATGAAATAAAGGACATCCAGCAGCCCGCGGGCGAACCCCGGCGCCGATGGTTTTTTGACCCGGCCATGGAACTGGTCGTCTGGTTCAGCGTCAGCGACGACATCGTCGGCTTTCAGCTCGTTTACGACCGGCCCAGGGATCCCCACGCTCTGACCTGGTACGAAGAATCCGGCTATTACCATCATCGCGTCGATGACGGCGAATGTCCGGATACCACCGCGTTTAAAGGCATCCCGGTCCTGACGGCGGACGGCCAATTTGATTTCGGGCGGGTGGGAACGGACTTTAAGGAAAAAAGCGGTGAAATCAATGCGCAGATCGCCGCGTTTGTCTATGACAAGATCATGAAGTTCGCGGATATTTGATTAGAATTCATCTGAAAAGCACATTTATTGTCCGATGCCTGCGTTACCTGCCGATTCAAAATGCTCACATGCTGAGGTGTATGCTGCGCTTTCTCATCGACAGGTGCCTCGCCCTCGAGCCCCATTTGAACTTTTTAGATGGATTCTTTGATCAAGCGCGATCGGTTGGTTTGTACCTGTCCAGCGAACCGAGTACCGCTTGCTCAGAGGAAGAGTCGGGCTTGGATAGAGTTCCTTTGTAAAAATACTTTCGAGTTCCGTGGTAACATGCCTTACAAAAGCGACTGAAGAGCGGGAAATCTTCTCAAGCTGAAACACAACAATGGCTTGCACCCGGACGGGAATTCAGCTGGCGCCATCCCCGCCGGTGATGGCCACCGTTCGGTGATACTTCAATATGAAATTGAGCAATCTGGGTTTTGATGAATGGTTTGAAGCAAATGCCGCTCAGTTCCTGCAGGAAGGCGACGGCATTGCTCGCGTATCGGCAGTCGATCGCGGCTCATACCTTATAAGAAATGAATCGGTGGAAGTCTCTGCAGAACTAGCGGGGAAGTTCTATCATCAGATTGATAGTCCCGTTCAGCTGCCATGTGTCGGAGATTGGGTGAAGGCACAGTACTATGACAATGGCACGGCAGCCATCATCCACAGGGTCTTCCCGCGAAAGTCGTTTCTGCGCCGCAAGACAGCTGGAGCGAACGTCGATTTTCAGATGATTGCGGCCAACATAGATGCCGCCTTCATTGTTCAGTCTTGCCATTTTGATTTTAACCCCCGCCGCTTGGACCGGTACCTGGTCATGTCTGCGGATGGCGGTGTTGAACCTATCGTCATACTGACGAAGACGGACTTGATTGCCCGGGACGAGCTGGAGCAGAAACGTGAGATCATCAGCACTGTCGCCAAAGCCAGGGTTCTCGCCCTCAGCAGCATCACGGGCGCCGGCTTTGACGAGTTCCAGCAGACACTCTGTCCGGGAAGGACGTACTGTCTTCTTGGCTCATCAGGTGTCGGGAAGACAACTCTCATCAACCGCCTCATAGGCCGGGAGGCATTCGACACAAAGCCGGTTAGCGGTACGGGAGAAGGCACCCACATGACGTCCCGCCGGCAGCTCATTGTTCTCAAGCATGGTGCGATGCTGATTGACACGCCTGGTATGCGAGAACTGGGTATTATAGGTGCCAGCGACGGAATCAACAGGGGTTTCGAAGAATTTGCCGTCCTTTCGGAAAATTGCCGATATCCGGATTGCAGCCACGAACATGAGCCGGGCTGTGCAGTCCGAACCGCAGTCGAAAGTGGTGAACTCAGTGAGGCTCGCTATTCCAGCTATATCAAGCTCAAGAAGGAGTCGGAGTACTACGAGATGTCATACCTGGACAAGCGGAAGAAGGACAAAGAATTTGGGCGGTTCATCAAATCGGTAAAGAAACACATGAAGGATTGAAATACGAGAACCGAACCCGCAAATGCACCGGACGGCCCATAGCCGCCGATGATCCGCACGTTGGAAAGGATGATAGAAGATGAAAATATTAGTGCTCAACGGAAGCCATCGGAAAAGCGGAACGGTCGCTTCACTTCTCAAGTCTGTTACGGAACCCCTATCAGCTGAGCATGAAATCGAGTGGATTGATGTATGCACACTCAACATAAAATATTGCACAACCTGCATGGCCTGCCGAGAGAAAGAAACATGCATTTTGCCTGAAGATGATGGGCACATTGTGGGCAAGAAAATTCAAGCTGCTGATGCCTTGGTTATCGGAACGCCGACGCACTGGGGGAACATGTGCGCACCGCTGAAACTTCTTTTTGACCGCAATGTTCCAGTATTTATGGGAGAAAGCCAGGCCGGTATTCCAGTTCCAAAGCAGAAAGGGAAACGTGCTGTGATCGTGACGGCTTGCACGACACCATGGCCTTTCAACTTCATTCTTCCCGAGAGTAGGGGGGCAATCCGATCTGTTAAAGAGGTTTTGCACTACGGGGGTTACAAGGTCGTGGGGACGATAACGAAACCAGGAACCAAGAAGTCAACAAAAATTTCGTCAAGCTTGATGGCAAAGGCAAAGCGTCTGGGACAGAAGCTCATACAAAGGTAACCTTCCAACATACGCATGAACTCGGACTGAGAACTTACCCAAAGAAAGTGGACACCAAAACCTAACTGATAGGAGGTGTCCAAGTGGCGAGAATGAAAGGACCTAAAAAGACAAACCGGTACCCGGACGAATTTAAGATCAAAGCGGTACAGCT
>JBFLWU010000053.1:0-36403 GCA_040757625.1 Thermodesulfobacteriota bacterium
GGGTGCTGTTTCCGGTGAGCGGGATTGTGGTGATCGGGCCCCATGCGGTGGCGGACCGGTATGGGTATGTGCCGCTGATGGGGTTGTATCTGATGCTGAGTTGGGGGGTGGCGGAGGTTGCGGCGCGTTGGCGGCATAGAAAGGCGGTCTTGGGTCCGGCGGCGGCGGTGGTCTTGGTGCTGCTGGCAGGTGCCGCCGGCCGGCAGGTCCGCACCTGGCAAAACAGCATTACGTTGTATGAGCATGCTATTGGCGTTACGAACAACAACTATATCGCCCATTTTAATCTTGGCAATGCCTACGACTCCGTAGCGAAATTGAATGATGCCATCAGACATTATGTGGCAGCGCTTGGAATAGAGCCCTGTTCTGCTGAAGCGCATAACAACCTGGGGCTGGTTTTGGGTCATCAGGGAAAAGCTGAGATTGCCAGCGAACACTTTTATGCCGCCCTCAGGTGCGATCCGGGGCATAACAAAGCATCCAATAACCTCGGGAATATCATGGCGTCTCAGGGAAAAATAGAAGAGGCCTTTGTTTTTTACAGCAAAGCTTTATCGACGGATCCTGAAAATGCAGAATTTCACAACAACGTGGGGCTGGTTTTGATCCGTCAGGGAAAATTTACGCAGGCCATCCATCATTTTCAAGAAGCCGTCCGCGTCGATCATGAATATGAAGGCGCTTCGAATAATTTAAAACGAACGATCTCGCTGAAACAGAAGGTTGATTCGGCGCTGCTCGGCTTGGCGACGGCATTGGCGAGTAGTCCTGAAGATTCCATGTTGACAGAACAGGTTAGCCTCATAAAGAAAGCTAAAGCACAATTGGATGATGTTGTCACCTTAAGTCTCAAGGCCTTGTCATTTCAAGCCGGCTTTACGCCCAAAGAATTCAGCATTGACAATTATGCCGATGCATCTGAAGTTATCAGCAAATATGCAAGAATTCTTCCGTTATTTGAAAAAGTGATTGACCTTGAAGCAAATTCGCCTGAAGCTTGCTACTATATCGCCTGCATCTATGCGCTTCAGAAGAAAATGGAGCTGGCCTGCGTATTCATAAAGAAAGCCGTTAACGGGGGATTCGACAGACGGGATTTGCTTGAAAACGACAAGAATCTTGAAAATATAAGAAAAACATCATGTTTTAAGTCTTTGATCGGGGAAATTTGAATACATATTAAAACGAACCGGATTTATGGAGACCCTTTTGTGCCGGATGGACCGGTTCATCCATCCATGACGGTTATGAATCATATGCTAAACAGGCAATCCAGAGAGTCCAGAACATACCCCGGATGGAAAATTCTGAACGGTGCGCTGATGTTGCTGATAGCCGCACTGATTGTATCTATTGTGATCCTCTCATCGGTTCCCCCCGTCAGCCGGGATGCGCTCAGCCATCACCTGGCCGTTCCTAAGCTATATATAATGAATGGCGGGATTTACGAAACACCCCATGTCGTTTTTTCGTATTATCCCATGAATATTGAACTGTTGTATTTGATTCCGCTTTACTTCGGCAATGATATTGCGCCCAAATACATCCACTTTGCTTTTGCGCTGTTGACCGCCTGGCTGATTTTTAATTATTTATATCGCCGTTTGGATTTATTTTATGCGCTTTTAGGGGCCCTTTTTTTCCTGTCGCTACCCTTGATTGTCAAACTGTCGATTTCGGTTTATGTCGATTTGGGGCTGATTTTTTTTTCAACCGCATCGATTCTAAGCATTTTAAAATGGATTGAGAGCCGATTCAAATTAAGACACCTGGTTATTTCCGCCTGCTGGTGCGGGCTTGCGCTTGGAACCAAATACAACGGGCTGGTGGTATTGTTTCTGCTGGCGCTTGTTGTCCCGTTTATTTATGTCAGGAAACATCCAGGGGAGAGGCTCAATCAAGCCAAAGCGGCGGGGCATGCCGTTATGTTTATCTCCGTTGCCCTATTAATCTTTTCACCGTGGATGATCAGAAATTACCAGTGGAAACAAAACCCAGTTTACCCCCTCTATCACGGCTGGTTCTCCAATCTCAAAACGATTATACCGGCCGTAACATCCAGCGGCGGCGACAGCAATAATGGAAATGCGGACGTCGTATTAAAAACCGGCATACCGCAGTCCCGAGGCCGGATCGGGCTGTTTGGGTATCGCCAGATTATTTACAACGAATCCTGGTGGGAAATTGCGCTGGTGCCCCTGAGAATTTTTTTTACCGGAAAGGATGGAGATCCCCAATATTTTGACGGCAAGCTGAACCCGTTTTTGTTGTTGCTGCCGTTATTTGCATTTATTCGTTTCCCGGAAGGCCGTTCTGTTTACGAAACCGAAAAATGGATATGGCTGTTATTTTCGCTTTTATTTTTATTCATCACATTTTTTAAAATTGAGATGCGAATCAGATATGTTGTCCCCATCATTCCCCCCATGACCATACTGTCCATGATGGGACTTCGCCGGATACACGCCATGGTCCTGAGCCGGTATCCCGCCGGCTATTCATTCATACCCCCTGCGGTTGTCGCCTCTGTTGCGGGGATAATGCTGCTGTTAAATACGGGTTATATCCTGCAGCAGTTCAGAGAGGTCCAGCCGATCAATTATTTAAGCGGAAGAGTGGGGCGTGACGCGTATATTGAAACATACCGCAAGGAATATCCGGCGGTTCAATTCGCAAATATGAATCTGCCGCCCACAACTAAAATATTGAGTGTTTTCCTGGGAAATCGGATCTATTATAGCGATAGAACAATGGTTTCAAATCCGGATGTGCTTTTCAAGCTTTTAAGAAATTCAGATTCTCCCCAGAGGATATCGATGGGTCTGAGAAAAAGCGGTCTGACGCATATAATGATTCGGATGGACCTTTTTGCCGGTTGGGTTGATAATAATTTTGATGAAAAGAAAAAGGAATTAATCAGAATTTTTATAAACGAAAATATGAAACTGATATATTATAAAAACGGGTATGGGCTTTTCGAAATTGAGAATTAATCCCCAGAATTGTTTGCTGGTTCGAGTCCTGATTTGTTAATTCTTAAAAACTCTTTATCGTCAAATAAAAGTTCGAAGGCATCCAGATTTTTGGATTTATAGAGTTCCATAACCGATTCGGCAATTTTGTCGATATACAAACCGATTGGAAACATATTTTCTGTTCTAAGCTCGGACACCAGCGTATCTTTCCCTTTTTTTATGGCCGACCTCATTTTTTTATCATCAAATGTTTCTTTGCATAAGAGCGAGAAGGTTTCCTTATCGATATTAACAAACTCCCTGCCCTTGAACTCTTTATCCAGGTTTGCAAATTCATGAATGGTCAGTTCATTTTTTTGGGGGTCTTTACGCAATAAGAATTTTTGTCGCATTTGTTCCCTCCCGGATGAAAATGTCATGAAAATTCAAATCAAGGTAATTTGTCTGTTGATTAAAGAGAAACAGGGTAACCCTGAAAACAGAATTAAACTGTCTATAAGCATTCAATAGAAGCTATCTCGAACAAAAATATAATTATTTCAGGGAGCAGTGAATATTTATATGTTCTCCGTTGCAGCCCGGTCCAGCCCCTTTGCCCCCGTGGGAGCCGTAACCAAATGTTACTGAACCCTGTGCCTGCCCCCTGACCGTTGCGCTGATCCGGAACAGGCAGAGAGGATCATCGTCACCGTGGAAATCAGCTCTCTGAGACCCGTTCAATGGAACGTGAGCGGGATTACTGCCGTGCGGTCTTGCTTCGATAAGATGGTTACGGCTCCCACGGGGGCAAAGGGGCCGGACCGCCGGCAGACGGTGAAGTGACGACGGCCCACTCCACAGATAGTTGTCATAAAACAACCCGACCGCTCATTCATAGAGGATAATTTTTTTGAGATGACTTCTAGTAAATTGAATGCGTCACGTGCATTTGGATTTGATAACAGAAGTCATTTAACCCCATTTGCGGTTTGATAATCCCGCTGCAAGCAGGAATGCCGCGCTATAGGCGGTACGTCTTACTGGGGCCACAGCTCTACCCATATCGATGCGAAGTCCCGGGTGGGACTCTCAGGCCTGATCATAGGTGTTAAAACGGCTTCTAATGTGGCATCAAATATGAAAGTTTCAATATATTATAGATAAAAATGATCGAATGTTCAACCGTTAATATTTTACCGGCCGGGCGTTAGCGATCCCCCGATAGGGGGTGTTTTAATCCACCGCCGTTTGCGGCGAAGGGTTCATATTTGAATAAACACTTCGAATTCACAATAACCTAAATAAATTACAGGTTTTTCTTGTATTTTTTTAGACCAGAAATGCAGGCCTGCAAGCCTTTCTCCTTGGCATAAAATATGTCGATAGTTTGCAGGAATCGTGTTAAGGTACGTAGCGTTCAGATCGGGTATGATGATAATGAACTATTTTACTCTGGTACGGCTTTTCATATGAGGGTGGATTTTAAAAAGAGTGGTTCCGTTTTGGATTGTTGTCAGAGCTGGGAGGAAATCCTTGTCAACAGTATTGTGACGGTGGAGCAGCTCGCCAGATATTTTGATATAGATATATCCGGCCTTCGGCGTGTTGTCTCGGTTTATCCCATGCGGATCAATCCCTATTTTCTGTCTTTAATTCAGGAAGTGAATGATGCCATCTGGAAACAGGCTGTCCCCGATGTGCAGGAGATTGAATACGGCCGTTATTCCGACGACCCGCTTTTTGAAGAAAAACAGTCTCCGGTACCGAATCTGGTTCACCGTTATCCCGGCCGGGTTCTTTTTATTGTATCGAATCAGTGCGCAATGTTTTGCCGTTATTGCATGCGCAAACGGAGAATCGGAGGCTTCCAGCGGGTCAATAATAGGAGTATCCACGCGGGATTAAGTTATATCAGAAAGCATAAGGACATTAACGAGGTTATCCTTTCCGGCGGCGACCCGCTCCTGCTGGCCGATGACGTTATTCGATGGATTTTAATTCAATTGCGGGCCATTCCCCACATTGAAATTATTCGCATTCATACCCGGACCCCCTCTTCGCTGCCGCAACGGATCACCGAAGCCTTGGTCAATATTATAAAAAAATTTCATCCGGTATATATCAACACCCATTTCAATCATCCGGCGGAAATCACGGATGTTGCGGCAAGGGCCTGCGGACGGATTGCCGACGCGGGGATTCCGCTGGGCTGCCAGACTGTTTTGTTGAAAGGGGTAAACGACCACCCGGTGATCATGAAGGAACTGATGCAGAAATTATTAAGATTGCGGGTCAGGCCCTATTACCTTCACCAAGCCGATCCCGTTAAGGGGACTGCGCATTTTCGAACATCGATACGAACCGGACTTGATATCCTCAAGGGCCTGCAATCCCATGTCTCAGGCCTTTGTATTCCAAACTATATGATTGATCTGCCCGGTGGCTGCGGTAAAGTTCCGTTGCTGCCGGACGATGCGAAAATCATAGGAAACGGCCACCGGCCGGTCGGTTATGATTAAGTTGAAACATCCGCCGGGTCTGTCGGGATTCAAACCGTGATCAATCAGGGTCAGATCCATACAGGGGGAATTATGCTGGATCATTTGTTGTCAGACAAAGCAAAAAAGGTACGCGATGAGATTCGTGATTTTGTCAGGTGGGTACCCCGCGAAATGATTCTGGATATGGATAAAGACATCATACGTTTTCCCAAAGCGTTTTTACAGGAAGCCGGCCGGCGCAATCTGATGGGATGCCGGTATCCCGAAAGATGGGGTGGCAGGGGCTTGGACTGGGTCGCCACATGTATGGTAATGGAAGAGATCGGCACGCTGGGTTATATTTTCGCATGCATGTTCGGCGTCGGGGCGGAGCTGGTCTGTGATGCGATTCTGCAGCACGGGACCGATGAACAGAAAGAAAAATATGTCATGCCCCTGCTGCGGGGAGAAATTTTTGCCGCTGAATGCCTGACCGAACCCCGGGGAGGCTCTGATTTTTTCGGGACGTCGACCATCGCGGAGAAGCGGGGCGATTACTTTCTGCTAACCGGACAAAAAAGATTTATTGTCGGGGCGGAAGGTGCGGATTATTTTCTGGTTTATGCCCGTACCGATCCTTCGGCGCAACCCCATAAGGCGCTGACCTGTTTCATCGTCGACCGCGGCCCTGGCGTTGAAGTCAAATACATTTACGGGCTATTGGGGTGTAGAGGAGGGGGCACCGGGAGGCTTGTTTTTAAGAACGTGAAGGTCCCCCGGCAGAATATCGTCGGCAGGCTGAATGGCGCCTATGATGTATTCAATACCATGATGATTCCCGAGCGGTTGGGGACTGCCGCGATGACGGTGGGCGCCGCACGGCCGGCATTGGAAATCGCTACTGGCTATACGACCCGCAGAAAGGCCTTTGGAAAAACGATCGATCAGTTCCAGGGCGTCAGCTTTCAAATTGCCGAAGCCGCCATGCTGCTGGATGTTTCCCGCGCCATGATTTATACGACTTCCCGGGCGGTTGATGACCATGTCGATCCCGGGCGCATCCGCATGACGGTCTCGGAAACCAAGAAATTTGTTACGGAAGCCTGCCAGAAAGTTGTCCATCATGCGATGCAGGTTATGGGCGGCATCGGTTACACCAATATTTTTTCCATTGAACGCATTTACAGGGATCTGCGACTTGCGTCCATCTGGACCGGAACGAGCGAGGTAATGGCAATGGTCATTGCCAATGAATGGTACCGACAATACGGCAATATGAAGAAGACCGGATTCGCACGCGACCATGAACAAGATGCCGGTGAAGCGGATGCTTCCGATGAAAAAATATTCGAATGAAAGGGGGATGATTATGGATTCTGTATACAAGAATCTGGCGATGCATTTGGATAATTTGCCCGGAGGGTTTCCGGCAACGGAATCCGGAGCTGAAATCAGGATTTTAAAACGGCTGTTTACCCCGCAAGAGGCTGAAGTTGCGTTACATCTTTCAATGATGCTGGAACCGGCGTCTGCAGTGGCTGAACGGGTCGGCATGCCCGAAGACGAAATTTCCAAACTGCTCGATGTCATGTCGAAAAAAGGGCTCATCATGCGGTCCCGCAAAGGCGGGCAACCTGTCTACATGGCCGCCCAGTTTGTCGTCGGGATATGGGAATATCATGTGAATGATCTGGATAAGGGATTGATCCAGGACTTCAATGAGTATGTGCCGCATTTGATGAATACCCAGTTGAAATTAAAAACCCAGCAGCTTCGGGTTATTCCGGTTTCTGCGAGCATGAGCGCTGAGATGAATATCATGCCATATGAAAAAGCCGAAGAAATAGTCAAATCCCAGTCAAAAATAATCGTGGCGCCATGCATCTGCAGAAAAGAGCATAAAATGGTTGGCAAGGGCTGCGACAAACCTGAAGAGACCTGCCTGATTTTCGGCGGCGGCGCCTACTATTATGAAGAAAACGGAATCGGCCGCGCGATAACTCAGGAAGAGGCGCTATCGATATTGAGATCCGGGGTTGAAGCCGGGCTGGTTTTGCAGCCCGGCAATTCAAAGAAACCGCTCAACATCTGTATGTGCTGCGGGTGTTGCTGCCAGATTTTAAAAAATTTACGGTCGCTGGCTGAACCGGCAAAGTATGCCTGCACCAGCTATCGCGCCGAGGTCGATTCCGATAGCTGTACGGCGTGTGAGATTTGTGTCGGCTACTGTCAGATGGATGCGATCACGGTCGACGGTACCGCCAGGGTTGACCCGAGGCGCTGTATCGGCTGCGGGCTGTGCGTCGCCGCCTGCGAGTTCGGGACTATCAGGCTGTTGGAAAAAGATGAAACCGGAAAATGGGTTCCCCCTGCGAATATTGTCGAAACCTATATCAGTATCGCCCGCGAAAGGGGAAAAATATAGTCAAGCTTCCGAATGAATATTGTACAAAAAGAGATTTTCGGTGAGGTCGAAGCCTTTCAGCTTGGCTTTGGACCTGTCGGCCGTCCCCTGATGTCGGTCTATATGTACTGGATCGACGGGCACCTGATCGACACGGGCCAGCGCAATATGCAAGTGTCCGTTCTCCGGCTGCTCGCGGCAAAGAAAATAGAGGGTGTTCTGCTGACCCATCATCATGAAGACCACAGCGGCAATGCAGCGGGGATCAGAAAGGTTTATGGCGTCGATGTGGCCGGCCACCCGGAGACCAGCCGGCTGATGAAAGACGGGTTCGGCATCCGGCCATATCAGCTCTACGTTTGGGGAAGGGCGGATCATACCGAAGTGGCTCCGTTCGGCCGGTTTTATGAAACGGAGCGCTTCAGGTTCAGGCCCATCCACACCCCCGGACATTCGAGCGACCATACCGTGTTCCTGGAGGAAAGCCGCGGCTGGCTGTTTTCAGGCGACCTGTATCTGGGTGACAAGATAAAATATTTTCGAGCCGACGAACAATTGGCCGAACAGATCGATTCGCTGAAAAAGGTGTTGCGGTTCGATTTCGACGCCCTATTCTGCGCCCACCGGCCCTGCCTCCGGGACGGTAAAACACGTTTAAAAAACAAGCTGTCCTTTCTGGAGGACTTTTATGGAAATATTCTAGCGATGATGCAGAAAGGCTATTCCGAGCGGGAAATCATTCGGATGTTGTCAGCCGGCCAGGATAAACTGGTAAGGTGGGTGACCCTGGGAAATGTCAGTTTCGCCAACATGATCCGGTCGGCCTTTAGATCCGCACGGGCCTGAAGCGTTTTTCTGCGATTTGCCTTCATGTCATTTTCAACCAAATACCCATATTCAACCGGATGTTAATGAGGAGCGATGAATTCAAAAGAAACAAAGACCAACAGTATGACCGTCGGGGTCGTAGGCCTCGGGTTTATGGGGACCGCGATTTCCGCAAATATTGTCAAGGATGGCTTTTCCGTTTGGGGATACGATATCCTTAAAGAAAGGACCGACATGCTGGTCGACAACGGCGGGCGGGCCGCAGCTTCCTGCCGGGAGGCCGCCCGGCAGGCGGATGTTCTCTTGGTTTCCCTGGCAAGCCTCTCCGCATTTCAGGACGTGGTGTGGGGTCCGGAGGGGCTGCTGGCATCCGGGCGCAAAGGATTGATCGTCCTTGAGTGCAGCACTCTGGCGGTTGCCGACAAGGAAAAAGCATGGAGCGACATGCAGCGGGCGGGGATGTTTCTGCTGGATTGCCCCATCAGCGGCGGGGCGCGCGCTGCCCAGAAGGATCTGGTGGTGTACGGCAGCGGCCATCAGGGCTCATATGAAAGATGTCTTCCGATTATACAGGCGTTTGCACGGTCGAACTATTATCTGGGGGAGTTCGGCAACGGCAGCAAGATGAAGCTGGTGGCGAACCTGCTGGTCGCCATCCATAATGTTTCGGCGGCCGAAGCGATGGTGTTCGGCATGAAAGCCGGTCTGGACCCTGAAATGATATACAAGGTCATGTGCGACAGCTCCGGCCGTTCGCGCATGTTCGAAGTCCGGGCGCCGCGCATGGTGAAAAACGATTACGACAGTCCCAGCATGAAAGTTAAAATTTTCCAGAAGGATTTAAGCATCATTGATGAATACGCGAAAAGCCTGAAATGCCCAACGCCGCTGTTCTCAAACAGCATTCAGGTATATACGGGCGCCATGGCCAAAGGACTCGAGGAGCAGGATACCGCATCCGTCTGTGCCGTGCTCGAGGACTGGGCGCGGTTAAAGCGGTCACCGGTTAAGTAACGAAATGGGTGAAGGGCACCTTTATGTTGCATAATTTTCAAAAAATCTATATCAAAGGCATCTAAGCCTAAAAAAATCCCGTCGCCCGAAACGCGAGTAATTTACATGTCCATGAGGAGAATATGACCAAACCGAAAATTTTCATTACCCAGCCCGTGGAGGCATCCGCCTTGAAACGGCTGCAGGATGTGATGGCGGTCGACATCCATCCCGATGCATCCCGATCGATCGATAAGACGGCTTTAATCAAAGGGGTTTCAAACAGCGACTATCTATTTTGCCGCCTGGGGGATATCGTTGATGCCGATGTTATATCCGCCGGGCCCAAACTGAAACTGATAGTGACGATGGCGACTGCCGGCGCCCAGATAGACCTGCAGGCAGCGACCCGCCGTAAAATACCGGTAGCCGGCCGCCTGGTGCCGACCACCGGATTTGAACCGGACAGTATTATCGAAGAGACCGCCGACATGGCCTGGACCCTCCTGATGGCGGTCGCCCGGCGGGTCATAGAGGGCAACGAACTGGTGCGGGCCGGGATTTTTCCGGGTCCGCAATCCCCATATATTCTCGGATCGAAGGTTAATGAAAAGACCCTGGGGATTATCGGTCTGGGCAAAGTGGGAAAGGCGATGGCCCGGCGGGCCAAAGCGTTCAATATGAAGATTCTGTATTACGATACGAACCGCTATCCGGAATCTGAAAAGGAGTTAGGCGCTGCATTCAATACGCTGGAAGATCTGCTGAAAGCGTCCGATTTTGTAACCCTGCATCCATTATACACTCCTCAGACGCATCATCTTATCGGTAAAAAAGAGCTGGCCATTATGAAGTCTACGGCATTCTTGATCAACACATCCCGTGGCCCGGTTGTGGATCAGGAGGCGCTGATCCATGCTGTTCGCGCAAAACAGATTGCCGGGGCGGCACTGGATGTGTATGAAGGCGAGCCCCACCCCAAGCTTCCCGAGGATTTCGTGAAAATGAAAAACGTGGTGTTGACCCCCCATCTGGGAAGCGCGGTTGCAGAAAAACGGGAAATCATGTCGCATGCCGTGGTGGATATCATCCTGGATTTTATCGATGGGAAAAAACCGAAAAATCTTTTTAATCCGCAAATCCATGAGTGACCCTAATCCCAGCGGACCCATTGTCGATCAGGGCGCACTCGTCGAGGCGCGTTAATCGAAATGGATTCCGGGAGATTTCAAGAATCAAACGACACGGTGGGATGTCGATCATGAACAATCTGACGCTTACAGCGGCTTTTGGAGAATACGACCGGACCGGCATGCTGCAGAAGGGAGCAGTCCGTCCCGAGGGGATCAACCTGAGGATCATTACCTTGCCGCCGATTGAAATTTTCCACCGAATGTCCCGGTTTCCGGAATTCGATGTGTCTGAAATGTCCATGGGAACGCACTGCCACCTGCTGGGTGCAGGCGACAGTCCCTTTGTGGGGATGCCGGCTTTTCCGAGTCGCGTTTTTCGGCACTCCATGGTTTATGTGAATGCGGATGCCGGGATTCAGCAGCCCGAGGATTTGAACGGCAAACGGATCGGCATCCATGAATGGGGCATGACGGCGGTTGTCTGGATTATCGGAATCTTGAGGGAAGAATACGGACTGGAGCCGACCTCCGTTGATTGGAGGGCGGCGATCCGGCCGCGGGTGCCGATTCAGATCCCGGCAAAAACAAAGATACGCTATCTAGAAACCGGGCAGGCCATTTCCGATATGCTGGAATCGGGTGAACTGGATGCCGCTCTGCTTCATCAGGTCCCCCCCTGTTTCGTCAAGGGATCACCAAGGGTGCGGCGCCTGTTTCCCGACTACAAGTCCGCGGAAATAGATTACTATCAGCGTACGGGCATCCATCCGATCATGCATTGCGTTATTCTGCGCAAAGATATTTTTCGACAACACCCCTGGGCGATCGATAGCCTGTATAAAGCGTTCTGCGAGGCGCGGCAAAAGGTGGTGGATGCATTAAATGACAATGGCGCGCTTTTCGCGATGATCCCGTTTTTACCGTCGGTGATGGAAGAAACCAACAACATATTCGGACGGAATTACTGGCCCTATGGCATCGACGCCAACCGTACAACCCTTGAAAAACTGGTTTGCTACGCCTACCAGCAGGGGCTGACCCCGCGGATGCTGGATGTCGATGAGCTGTTTGCCGCGAATTTTCGAGGGATTTGATACCCGAAGGCGGACGGAAAATATACGCAGGAAATCGAATACAGGAGGAAAGACAGATGCAGGAATTAACCCTTGATATGGCATCACAAATTGTGGACAAGGCTCTGGAGAAAAGGAAAGAAATGGGATTCGTCCCTTTGACGGTGGCGGTGCTGGATGCCGGCGGTCAATTAAAAGTGCTCAAACGCGAGGATAAATCCAGCCTTTTGCGACCCGAGATCGCCATGGGAAAAGCATGGGGGGTACTGGGAATGGGATTCGGCGGCCGTGAGCTCAATCGTCGCGCAAACAAGGTGCCGATATTTTTCAACGCACTGTCGGATATGTCCGGCGGGCGCATGGTCCCGGTCCCCGGCGGCGTGTTGATCCGTTCGGATAAGGGCGACATTCTCGGGTCGGTGGGAATCAGCGGCGACACTTCCGATAATGACGAAATCTGTGCCGTCTTCGGCATCCGGTCCGTCGGATTGATTCCGGATACGGGCGATCCGTTATAAATTTTTTTCATATCCATCCACAAAACAGAGATTGCTCCCACAAGCAGGCGGGTTGCCCCTTTTCCGGGGATAACCCGCCTGCGGTTCAATTACCTTTTTGGGATGTCGGCGAGGATTTTCTTTCAACATTGGCCCATCCTTCCATTACGGCGCATACCGACGCCGTGTCCTGCTTGTCGCGCCCTTCCGCCATGGCGGCGATATAAACCTGGGCGCAGCTTGCCAGCAGCGGCGTCGGGCATTTGATATTCTTGGCAAAACCGCTGATGATATTCAGATCCTTTTGCCAGACATCCATTTTCATGGTGGCTTCGTCATACTTGCCCTGAACCATCATGGGGCCGCGAACCTCGAACATGCGGGAGGTGCCGGCTCCGTCGCTAATGACCTTGTACATCATTTCGGGATCGAGGCCGGCTTTCATCCCCATAACAAATGCTTCGGCCGCGGCCACATTGTGAATGGCGACCAGCAGATTGGCGACATATTTCATCTTGCTACCGTTGCCGAATTCACCGAGGTAATAATTCGAGCGGGCGAAACCCTTAAAAACCGGAACGCAGGTATCGAAAGCAGCCCGGTCCCCGCTGCCGTAAACGGCCAGGTCTTTGACCGCAGCCTGGGCGCCGGTACCGCTCAAGGTGCAGTCCAGCATCTTCATGCCGGCTTCTTTGAGGGCATCGTGCGCACTGAGCTTGTCCTCCAGGGGCAGGGTGCCTGACTCCACCACAATCAGCCCCCGGTGATGTGAGGCCAGGATGCCGTCTTTTCCCCAGACAACCTCTTTGAGCGCCGCCACACTGGGAAGCAGGGTGATGACGATGTCTGTCTTTTCGGCGACCGCCTTTGGGGAAACGGCGCTTTTTCCGCCTTTTCCGAGAAGCCTATCGACCTGCTCTTTGACCACATCATACCCGACAACGGATATTCCACCCTTGAGAAGATTTGCCGAGATGGCCGTGCCCATGATCCCCAGTCCGATCATTCCCACTTCTAAACTCATTATTTCCTCCTTTAATTTTTTGTTAGTAAATTGGGGAGTATTTAGATGCTCTCCGGTCCGGCCTGGGACAGCCCCCGCGGCCCCATGAGAGCCGGAACCATATTATCGAATCATTGCCGCACGGCAGCGATCCCGCTCAATTTCCATTGAGCCAGCCCCATAGGATGACAGCCACGGCGACGTTTGTCGTCTCTGCCTGTTCCGGATCAGCGCAATGGTCAGGGGCGTGTACGGAAATCAGTAATCTTTGGTTTCGGCTCTCATGGGGCCGCGGGGGCTGTCCCAGGCTGGACCGCCGGCAAGCGGTAATGTGACGACGGCCCACCCCATAGGCATTCGTAGTGGAAACTCAGGGACACCTCAAATAATCAATTCGGCATCCATGGACTTGCATCCCATCAATCGGCCCCTGATGGAGCTGCCGGTACGGATTGTAACGGTGCCGTCAAGGCGGCGATAACCACGCCCAGAAGCGCCAGAAATATGGCCCCTGCCAGAAACGACCCGGTCAGGTCAACCAGGTAGCCGACACCGAAAGGTCCGAAAAAACCTCCGATCTCGGAGATACAGAAAAACATGCCGCCGGCCGCCCCCATGAATCGGGTATCGATGCCGGGGGTTTCCATCAGCGTCAGAATCAGCATGGCGACAAGGGATCCCCCGCCAATGCCGTACAGCAGCAGGCTCAGCCACACGGGAACAGCCGAGGCGGCGATCAGGATGATCGTTGCAGCGGCCAGCAGCGCCAGCAGCGCAGTCATCCGCCCCCTGTAACGAACCGGGGTCAGGCGGGGGATGAGCAGCACCGCCGGGATGCTGGTAAGATACGGCAGGGAAGCCAACAGTCCGGCTGTTGCCGGTGAAAGTCCGGAATTTTCCAGGAGCTTGGGCAGCCAGCCGTTGAATCCGTGCGAAACGGCGAAAAGAAGCAGCCCCGCCAGCAGAATGACGCGGACGTTATGAACCTTTAAAAGATGCCGGATGACCTGGTAGAAGTTTGTGCCTCGGGGGTTTTCAGACGGACCGGGGTCTTCTGCCAAAAACCACCATAGCAGGGCCGCTCCGAACGTAAACAATCCATAGATCACGAAGGTCAGTCGCCAGCTGTAGCCTGCCAGCGGCATGACCACTGCGTTGGTGGCGGCCAGCACGGACATCTGGCCGACCCAGGGCCCGGTGGTGTAGATGCCGACGGCCGTGCCGCGTTCCCTGCCCGTGAAAAACAGGGCGATCGCCTTGGGCGCGCCGATTGAGATCATGGGCCCGCCGACGCCAAATAGCGCCACGATCGGGAGCAGGGTTCCAAAATCCTGTGCAAAGTAACGCAGCACGGCCGACAGGCTCATAATGAGGGCGCCCCAAAACAGGGATTTGCGCAATCCCCACCTGTCGATGATAATGCCTGCTGCAACGGCGGCCACCAGGTATGTCAGCTGCCAGGAACCCAAAACGATCCCCATCTGACTGTAAGACATATTGAGATCTTTCAGCATGGGGGTCACCAGGGGGGAGGCTGAACGCAAAATGATGCCGTGACAGACATACAGCAGCCAGACCAGCGCCAGCACCAGCCAGCGATAGGATGTCCGTCCGGTCATGACGGGATTCGCAGGGTCGGCCGGGGAAGTGTTGCCGGTGGCTTTCAGAAATCGCATGAAATTAAAGCCAGACGGCCCCGGAATCGGCGCCCGACACCATGTTTCTATATGCAGCCAGAAATCCCGGGGCCGGGTGGTCGGGCCGCTCGGGTCCGGCCTTTTGACGCTTCAGCAATTCGTCGTCTGAAATCAGCAGCTGGATCCGATTTTCCGGAATATTGATTTCTACCATATCGCCGTCCCGTACAAAAGCGATGGGCCCGCCATCCCAGGCTTCCGGGCAAATATGGCCGACGCACGGGCCCCGGGTAGCGCCGGAAAACCGGCCATCCGTGACCATGGCGACAGAGGTATGAAGCCCCATACCCACCAGCATGGCGGCGGGAATGGATAACTCCCGCATGCCGGGACCGCCTTTGGGGCCCTCGTAGCGGACGACGAGCACCGAACCGGGTTTGACCTGCTTTTCCAGCAAAAACTTCCGCACATCTTCTTCCGAATCAAACACGCAGGCAGGACCCTTGTGAATCAGCATGCCCGGTTCCACGCCGCTTTTTTTGACAACAGCCCCGCGGGGGGCGAGGTTGCCGTAGAGGATCGAAAAACAGCCGGCCGGCGCCAGGGGATTCGAAGCCGGCCGCAGCACCCGCCCGTCCGGTTCAATGGCCTGTTGCAGGGCGTCTCCCAGCCTGCCACCCATTGCCAGGGGGGCGTCAAGGTCGAGATGCGTTGCAATGGCTTTCATCAGGCTGAGAACGCCGCCGGCAGTGTGATAATCGCTGATGTTGAAATCGGCCGACGGTTTGAACTTTGCAACCAGGGGAACAGACGCCTGGATGCGGTCAAAGGCTTTAAGATCCAGATCCAGTTTCATCAGAACCGTCAAGGCCATCAGGTGCAGCGCAGCATTGGTGGAGCCGCCGGAAGCCGATATGCATTTGATTCCGTTTTCAAGGCCGGCCCGATTGAAGAATGCTGAAAATGGCCGTTTTGCATTGACCAGTGTAACAATGCGTTCGCCCACATCGCGGGCCTGCCGGGTCTTGGCGCCGTCAAAAGCCAGCATGGTGGTGGAACCGAAAGGCGCCAGACCGGCGGCTTCCAGAAAACAGCCCATGGTGTTGGCCGTCCCCATCATCGAGCAGGTGCCGGCAGAAGCACAGAAGCGTTCCTGCCAGTCCAGGAAGGTTCTCTGATCGATCTGGGCATTGCGGCGTTTGCCGATGGCCTCTTTTAAATCCGGCGTGGCCACGGTGCGGTCTTTCATACGGCAGGGGAGCATGGCGCCGGCTGTCAGGAACAGGGTCGGGATGTTGAGACGGACAGCCGCCATCAGCATGCCGGGGAGGATTTTATCACAGGAACCGAGCATGACCATTCCTTCAAATCCGTGGGCGCGAACCATCGCTTCGATGGAGGCCGCGATGAGGTCGCGCTGGGGCAGAATGAAATGCATGCCGGGTCCCTGGGCCATGCCGTCGCAGGGGGCGGGGACATTAAACTCCCCGGGGGAGCCGCCGGCCGCCCAGATTCCCTCCTTGACGCGGCCGGCTAATTCTCTTAACGGTTGGTGGCCGGGATTGACATCGGTCCAGGAGTTGACCACCGCGATCTGGGGTTTGTCAAGGTCCGCCCGGCGATATCCGCATGAATGCATCAGGCCGCGATAATAGGCTTCGGTGATGTCTTCCGGTTTTCCCCGATGATCTGTCGTCATGACGATCCTTTCTGCTTGCGAAATTCTACCCCCAGCATGCGCTCAAAAACCTTTATCAGCGCCCCCTTGTTTTCGTCGCCCAGGCCCTGCAGCAGGGCCATCTGAAATGTTGCCGTGGTTGCCTGCACCACCGGCAGGGGTATCTTCCGGCGCGCCGAGAGCTCGGCGGCACTGACCATGTCCTTATAGGCATGCTTCAGCGCATACCCCTGATCGAAACGGTTCTCAAGCGCCAGCGGCAAAAAAAATTCCGCCGCAAAACTGCGGCCGGTCCCCGTCGTCACCACCTCGGTCACCCTTTCCGGATCCAAGCCGAGCTTGGCGGCCATGGGCATCACCTCGGCAACGCCCGCGCAGCAGATGTTAAACAGCAGTTGATTGATCAGCTTGGTCAGCTGTCCGCTGCCGACTTTTCCCATGTAAACGATTTTGGTTCCGATTACCTCCAGCACCGGCCGAAGGGTCTCTAAAGCGGCCGGATCCCCTCCGAACATGATCGTCAGGGCTCCCTCCCTGGCCCTGCTTTCCATCCCGGAAACCGGGGCGTCTGCAAACGCGATTCCTTTTTCTTTCAGTTTGCGGTCTATTTCCAGCGTCGGCAGATAGCTGATGGTGCTCAAATCGACGACCGTCAAACCCGGTTTGGCGCCGAGAATGATGCCGTTTTCTCCGAAAATGACCGTTTCAACCACATCGGTATCCGGCAGGCTTAAAAAAATCAAGTCGACCGTGCCGGCCAATTCAGCCGGATGTCGAGAGGATTTGGCGCCCTTGCCGGTCAGGAATTCAACCGCGGCGGGATTGATATCGCAGACCGTCACGTCATAACCGGCCTTGACCATGTTGAACGACATCCATTTACCCATTTCTCCCAGCCCGATAAAACCGATTTTCATATTCATTTATCAACCCCCGATTTTCTTTGGCAACTGATGGTTGCTCAGCGGTCCGTTAAATTTCCGATACTATTTTTTCAAAATCCCGGTAGAGCAGGGTAAAATCCGCATTCTGCATGCCGCGATCCATGGCGCCTGATAAAAATTTCAGGGTATGTTCCCCCAGGGTGACGTCGGCCTTGAGCTTGTTTCCCAGCCTTACCGCCATACCGACATCCTTGTGAAGGTTATAGACCCGGGAGCCTGCATTCCACTTCCGGTTGAGAATATGACGAGGAAACCGCACCTGGCTGATGTAGCTGCGGGCGTTGGAAACGTTGAACACGTCGATCATGTCTTCAAGGGCGATGCCGGCACGCTCGGCCATCCGGCCCCCCTCGCAGGTGGCCACAAAAATGGTATGCAGGACCATGTTGTGAATCAGCTTCATGGTATGCCCGCTGCCGCTTTTCCCGAGAAAGAAGATCTTATCGGCAAAAAGGGTCAGGTATTTTCGCGTCTGTCTGAATGCGGTTTGATCGCCTCCCACCATCAGCGACAGCGTCCCCGCGGCCGCACCGGCGGCGCCGCCGCTCATGCCGGCATCCAGATAGGCGATGCCCTGGCCGGCCGCCCGCCGCGCCAGCCGTTTCGTATAAACCGGATCGGATGTCGTTAGATCATACAGCGCCAGGCCTTTGCGGGCATGGGCCAGAATGCCGTTTTTGCCCTTCAGCAGGCCGTCGATTTCAGGTGAGGCCGGCACCACAAAAAAAATAACCGAACACGTTGCCGCCATTTCGGCGGGAGCCAGAATTGCCGCGTTCTGATGGCGCTGCAGCGGTTTCAAAGCGGCGGGGTTAACATCCCAGAGAGCCACGGAACACCCTTTGCAGCAAAGATTTTCCGCAATGCCGCGGCCCATGTTGCCGATACCGATAACGCCGATTTTATGCTTTGCCATGGCGTCCTTTCGTTTCTAGTTAATTCAGGAACCGGGGAGTTCCATTGCGAATGCCTGAGGATCTCTTCACGGTTAGGCGCGGCCCGCGAGGGCTATCCCCGGGGCAAGTAAACATCTACCCTCCCCAACCCCTGAAATAATGGTTACTCCCTGCAGCCGGTTGCAGTCTGCATGCCCCCCTTGAACCGCAACAGCGAGCGCGTTCCCCGCAGCTTGTTGCAGGGTCCTTCAATCCGTAAGAGACAACCGTACGTTCATGTGGATAACAGTCAAAACAGTCAACGATTCGCTAACAGAGCCGGTTTAAAATGTCAATAACTCGAAGTCTGCCGGGTTGAGAGAAGATGCCCCTTGACACTCCGTCTGCATTTTCAGTATTTTTGATCTATTCTATCCGACCGTGCGGGTTCTGAGACCATTTCCCTTAAATCTTCAGGTGTCGTGTTCCGGGGACATCTTCAATTTCAACTTGCCGATCATAAGGGGGAGCGGTCGTGTTTTGAGTAAGATCGACATTCTCTTCAGCCAGCCGGGTATTGGAGGATTTCCAGGGTTCAAATCGGATAAATAGGAAATATCATATTGCATTTTGATACCGTGCCGATTCGAATCCGGCCCCGTTTTTCAATTGATATCAACAGTGAGTCGCAAAGGAGACACGCCCATGAAAGTCGTCGCTGTGAACGGCAGTTCACGTAAAGATGGAAACACCGCCATATTGCTCCGAACGGTTCTATCCGAGCTTTCTAGAAACGGTATCGGGACGGAGCTGATCCAACTGGCCGGGAATTCACTCAAAGGCTGCACGGCCTGCAATCAGTGCCGTGAGAATCGGGATTGCAGATGCGTCATCCCGACGGACAATTTCAACGACTATTTCAGCGTCATGATCGCGGCAGAAGGCATCCTGCTGGGGTCACCGGTGTACTTTACGGATGTCACCGCTTCCATGAAGGCGCTCATCGAGCGTACCGGCCGGGTGGCCAAGGCCAACGGGGGACTTTTAAGGCGCAAGGCGGGGGCGGCGGTGGTGGCGGTGCGGCGGGCCGGGGCGGTTCACACCTTCGATACCCTTAACCATTTGTTCCTTTACAGCGAGATGATCGTTCCCGGATCGCAATACTGGAATCTGGGTATGGGAGGGGAGCCCGGACAGGTCGAATCCGATTCGGAGGGGATCGAGATTATGCGGCGACTGGGGGAAAATCTGGCCTGGCTTATGAATAAAATATATAATTAAATCAATTTTTTTTAAATAAACAAACAGGTGCCTTCCCGCAGTAAAAATCTATGGGAAAAAATATTGACAACTGGTATGATGAGTAATAAGTGTATAATGACATGAAAGTCGGATTAGAAAAAATCAAGCGGGTCTCGGTTGTCGAAGCGACGGTCAGCTATATCAAGAAACAGATCGCAGACGGCGCTCTTAAACCCGGGCAGCAGCTTCCCAGTGAGCGGACCCTGCAGGAATTACTGGGCGTCAGCCGGTTTACCCTGCGGGAAGCGCTGGCCCGATTAAGCGCCCTGGGCATAGTTGAAATTACCCACGGCAAAGGTGCCTTTATCGCCCAGGAGATGAACTCGTCCAGCCTGGAAGATGTTTTTTTCCCTCTCTTTGCCAACCAAAGCGTTCAAAACCTGATCGATTTTTTTGAGGCCCGCATGCTGATCGAAAGCGAGGCCGTTCGCCTGTGCGCGAAACGACGGAGCCGGAAAGACCTGGATGCGCTCAAAGAAATATTAGACCGCAGCGAAGCCGCGCTTGAAGACCCGCTCAAATTCGGCGAACTCGATTTTCTCTTTCACAATAAGGTATCCCAGGCCGCCGGAAACATATTTATCGATAAAATGATGGGATGCCTCAATGAATATATCAAGAAGTATCTTCTGATGCTTTCCAACAACCCGGAGAACAGAAAACGATCGCTGATCAACCATCGCAGCATACTGGAGATGATTGAAAAGAAAGATGTTGATAATGCCGGCAGGATAACCCGCAAGCACCTGAATCAGACCTTTAAGATGTTGACGAATTTTGACAACGGCAAGGCCACGCCGGTTGCACCCGAAGATCTTATCAACCTGTTCAGCCAGTAATTGATTAATATATATTCCTGAACAAAGGAGGAAATTATGCATGAACTGCTGAAGGAAAGAGTCATTAAACCCATTTCCGATGCAGAACTCGAAAGGAGATGGAAAGCCGTTCGCGAAGTCATGAAGGCCAAAAAGATAGACTTTCTCCTGATTGAAAACAACAATGACTATCTGGGCGGGTATATCAAATGGTTTACGGATATACCGGCCGTCCATGCCTACCCGATTGCCGCCATTTTTCCGGTGGATGACGAGATGACCACCTTCAGCCATGGGGAGATGGAACCCAAAGGGGGAACCGGACTGCCCGCCTGGCTGGTGCGGGGCGTCAAGAAACGCATGAGCGCACCCCTCATGACATCGTGCAATTTTACCTGCCACTATGACGGGGAACTGGTTGTCAACGAGCTCAAGAATTACCCCAAGTGCCGCCTTTCCTTTGTCAATGAGGGTGCGATGCGCGCCGGTTTCGTGAACACTATCCGGAAAAACATGACGAGCGCCACCTTTGTGGACATCACCGATGAGATCGACCTGATCAAGGCCATCAAAAGCCCAGAGGAAATCGAGCACATCAAAGACAGCTGTTATCTGCATGACGAGGTGATGAAGGCCTGCTATGACGCCATCAAACCCGGCATCCGGGAATTTGAGATCGGCGCCATCGGCAGATTCAAGGCCAAGATGATGGGGGCCGAACAGCTCTTCATTCAAATTGGATCCGCCCCTCCCGGGCAGAACTTTCCCTACAGCAACATACACGCCATGAACCGCGTCATTAAGGAAGGTGATTCCCTCGGGATTCTGGTGGAGGCGGTCAATCCCGCCGGCTATTATACCCATCTGCATCGCACGGTCTGCGTCGGTAAAATTCCCGAGCCGCTGGCAAAGGTATACGAGGACATGATGACGGCCTACCGGCGCACCCGGGACCTGCTGAAACCCGGTGCGGATCCTATCGATATTTTGGACGATTACAACGACTTTTTACAGAGCAGGGGATATCCGATCGAAAGAAGGCTCTACGCGCACGGACAGGGTTACGACCTCGTGGAAAGACCTTCCTGTCAGGTCGGTGAAACCATGAAAATTCACGAAAACATGACCATCGCCATCCATCCGCCCATCAGTAAAAACGGGACGGCGAATATCTGTGACAACTATATGATTACCAAAACGGGGGTGAGCGAGTGTCTGCACAAAACACCCCAGGAGATTTATGTCGTCAAGTAATGGACTATAGAATCCATCTCAAAAAAGTCTTTTGGCTCAATCTCTGTGTCGGGCCCACGTTTCAATTCCTCGACATACTTGAGTATGCCTGCGGTTTGAAACGCGGCCACGCCTGGATCTTAAACCAAAATGATGGATTCTAAGTCGAATAGGAATGCCGCCGTTTTTGTGCCGGCGGGGCTCCCGATCGTTCTAAGAAATGTGAACCGGCTTGGCAGGTTTTAGAGTGAGGACCCAGATGAAAAAGAATTACAAAATCGGAATCATACCGGGGGACGGCATCGGGCGCGATGCCATCCAGGCCGCCCGTATCGTCCTGGACGCGATTAACGATAGCGCCGACTTTTCCATGGAGTTTAAACCGATGGACACCGGGGATGCGGCCTTTGAAAAATACGGCGATCCCTTTCCCAAGGAGACGAAGGACGGAATCGCCCAGACCGATGCCGTCCTGTTCGGCGCGGCCGGCAATCCCCACACCGTTAAGGTCCTGATGGGATTTCGGCTGGGGTTCAATCTGTATGCCAACGTGCGGCCCATAAAGTCATTGCCCGGTTCCGGCGCCATTCAGGAGAAAGCCGACCTGATCATTGTCAGGGAAAATACCGAAGGGCTCTATCGGGGCGTTGGTTATATCGACGAGGATTACCATGTCAACTTAAGGGTGTTTACCCGAAAGGGGATGGAGCGCATTCTCAGGTTTTGCTTTGAACTGGCCCGCAAAGAGGGCCGCAAGCAGGTGACCTTTACCCACAAGGCTCATGTCCTGACGTACACGGACGAACCCATGCGGCAGATTTTTTACGAGATGGCCAGGGAATACCCGGATATTGAAGCCAACGACATGACCATTGATGCCTGCGCCATGCAGATCGTCATGCATCCGGAACGATTCGACATCATCTTTGCGGAAAACGCCAACGGGGACATCCTGAGCGATGTCGGCGCCGGCGTGGTGGGAGGTATGGGATTTGCTTACAGCGGCAATATCGGCGACTCCATGGGTGTTTTTGAGCCGATTCACGGGACCGCTCCCAAATATGCGGGTAAAAACGTGATCAATCCCATTGCCGCGATCATGGCCGGCAAAATGATGTTTGACTTCCTGGGGGAAAAAGAGACGGGAGCAAAAATAGAAAAAGCCGTCGTCGACGTGCTCAGGGAGGGTAAGGTCCGCACCTATGACATTAAGGGCAAGTCTTCCACCACTGATGTCGCCCAGGCAGTTGCGGAAAAGCTGTGCAGGTGAGGGCCAAACGGTTTCATTAATCATATGAGGAGGTAATATCATGAGAAAGTTGCGAGTCTATGTTGTATGTTTTGCGGTTCTGATGTTGTTGTTTTCGTTGAACTCATGGGCGGAGGATAAATTTCCGAGCCATCCCATCAAGCTGGTGGTCGGGTGGAATGCCGGATCGAGCCAGGATGTTCCCCAGCGTATCGCCGGCGAATATGCCAAGGAATATCTGGGCGTCCCCATTGCCGTCGTCAACACCCCCGGCGCCAGCGGCATGACCGGCACGCGGGAAGTAGTTAAAAACGGAACCAAGGACGGGTATACCCTGCTGTCCACGGCCGATTCCACCTGGTATCCGATTTTCTGCGGATTGACGGATTATAACATCGATGAGTTTGTCTATGTGGCCAACCTGCTGAAGCAAACCCTGGTGGTGGCCGTACGGGCGGACGCTCCCTGGAAAAACATGAATGATCTGACCAAGGATGCCAAACAGAATCCGGATAAAATCCGTTGGGCCGCCACGGTGGGCAACCAGAGCCATTTCATCCCATTGAATATTCAAAAACTGACAGGCGCAAAATTCAGATTTGTCGCCATACCGGGCGGCGATACCAAGCGGCAGGCAGCCATGCTGGCCGGCAATGTGGACGTCCTTCTGACCTATCCGACCACCGTTATGGATTATTATAAAACCAAAAAATTCAGATTGCTGGGGGTTACCTACCCGGAACGGCTGGATGTGTTTCCGGAAGTGCCCACTATCAAGGAGCAGGGCATCGATGTGGTTTATGAATTCCGCGTGGGCCTGGCAGCCCCCGCCGGCACGCCTGCGGACCGGGTCAAGACGATTGCCGATGCCTACGGCAAGGTTTCGAAAAACCCTGAATACCTGAAAAAAATGTCCGATCTGGGATTTACGGTGGAGTTTGAGGGGCCGGAAGCGTTGACCAAGCGGATGGAATCCTTTACCAAAGTCCTCAGGGATTATGCCAAGGAGTCCGGATATTCCGTCAAGAAAAAGAAATAGCGGTCACTTGAATGCTCAGGCATGATGCGTTCTCCTCTTTTTTGAATAAAAGAGGAGAACGCATCATGCCCTTGCGGTCAGGAAACGAAAAATGAAAAAAGATATTTTTTTGGGCTCCGCCCTGGTGGCCATGTCGGTCATCCTGTTTGTTGAACTTCAGAAAACCAAAAATCCGGCCATCATGGCGGACCAGGTCAGTGCCGCCACATTTCCATCGCTACTGGTCGGAGTCCTGCTGCTGCTGGGGGTGCTCCTGGTCGTAACCGCCTGCCTCAAAAAAAATAAACAAAAAGGACAGGAGGGGCAAGCCCGGCCGGCGCCATTCAATTGGGGTAAGCTGAGATATACCTATCAGGTTCCCATGTTGATGTTTGTTTTTTTATGCTTCTATATCTTTCTGACACCGGTCATCGGCTTTTATACGATGACATTCCTTTTTTTTGTCAGCACCGGCATTCTGCTGGGGGGGCCGGCTAGGAAAAATATTGCCATGGTGGTGCCGGCGGCACTGGCATCAATCATTTTTGTTTATTACGTATTTCAGGTGTATATGCGGGTCATCATGCCGGACGGCTTGCTTTATTGATAATGGATGGAATGCGCGACAGCGGCTTGACTTGTCAGATATTTCTGATCGCTTCTTTTTGCTGGTGAAAGGATTTTCGAGAAAATGGGTGACTACCTCAACGCGGTCATACACAGCTTTTCAGTCTTGATGGACCCTTCCATAGTGCTGTTAGTCTGCATCGGTTCAATCGGCGGCATTGTTTTTGGAGCAATTCCCGGCCTTTCGGTGCCGATGGCGGTGGCGGTCACCCTGCCGTTTACCTATGGAATGACTCCCATGCAGGGACTGGCCACCATGTGCGGGGTGTATATCGGCGGCATGTCGGGTGGCCTCGTGTCCGCAATTTTAATCGGCATTCCCGGTACACCCGGGGCCGTTTCAACTGTTTTTGACGGGTTCCCCATGGCGCGCAAGGGCGAAGGGGGCATGGCGCTGGGAATCGGCATCTGGGCCAGTTTTTTCGGCGGCCTGCTGGGGTGTCTGGTGCTGATGTTTTCCGCTCCGGGCATCGCAAATGCCGCTCTTAAATTTGGTCCCTGGGAGCTTTTTTCGCTGATCGTTTTCGGGATGACGATCCTGGCGACCATCGGCGGCGGATCGGTCATCAAGGGCTTGGTTTCAGGCGTCCTCGGAATGATTGCCGGCACGGTCGGGGCCGATCCGATTTTTAATGAGGGGCGCATGATGTTCGGCTTTAACATCCTCATGGGGGGAATTCCCTTTGTGCCGGCCATGATCGGCATGTATGCGGTGTCGCAATTGATGCAGGATGTTGAAAAAACGGAAAGCTGGACGGCCGATCCCCCAAAGACGGACAAAACGCCGCGGATACCGGTCTGGCGTTCCGCTATCGTTACGCTCAAACATTACAAGGAGACCCTTTTCGCAACCGGGGTGGGGGTGTTTATCGGCGCTTTGCCCGGGGCCGGATCGATTATTTCGAACATCTTTGCCTACGATCAGATCAAGAAATTTTCCAAACACCCTGAGAAATTCGGCACCGGCATTCCCGAAGGGATTATTGCTTCGGAAGCGGCCAACAGTTCGGTTGCCGGCGGCAGTTTGATACCGATGATCACCCTGGGGATTCCCGGAAACGCCATTTCAGCGATCATGATGGGCGCCGTGGTGTTGCACGGCATCCAGCCCGGGCCGCTCTTTATCTCCACCCAGCCGGAGCTGGCCTACGGCCTGTTCATGGCGTTTGTATTTGCCAATTTTTCGGTCCTGCTGATTCAAATTTATTTTGTGAGGATCGCCGTGTTCTTTTTACGAATTTCCAGAGCATTGTTGGCGCCGGTTATTTTTGTCTTTTGCGTCGTGGGGGCCTACTCGGTCAGTTATCGTTTGTTTGATCTCTATCTGGTTGCCATTTCCGGAATCATTGCCTATATCATGGTCAAGTTGAAAGTCCCTCTGGCCCCGTTTGTTTTGGGCCTGGTATTGACGCCCATCGCGGAAACCAATATGCGGGTGGCCCTGATGACCGATCCGAATCCCTGGCTGTTTACGACCCGGCCCATATCGTTGTTTTTTCTAATTCTGTCTCTGATTTCCATCGGCTGGACCATCAAATCATCCAAACCGCATAAACAAGGGGTATAGAGAAAATTTCCAGACAACATACGAAAAATAACCAACAACGGTTGTAGCAACAACCCAAGCTGACAATAACATTAATCAAATGGAGGTATCATATGGAATTCGCAGTAGACTGGACCCGGCGAATCGACTTTGATTTGCTGCGCAGGGAAAGGACCAAAAGTTTAAACGAACAGATTAAAAAATTCGGTTTGGACGGGTTGCTGTTGTTCAAGGCCGAGAGCATCCGCTATATGACCGGATACCGGCCGTTGTGGTGGCCTATTTCCTTTCTGACCCGCAACGCGGCCATCATGGCCCCGGACAAGGACCCGATCCTTTTCCCCACGAGCGGTTGCGTGGAAAGATGCTGGAACAGCATGTACTGGATGAAGAAGGAAAATATCCGCCCGCTGGCGACCATGGAGGATCCGGGGATTGCCGAAACCGAAGTAAAGAAAAAATTCAAACCGGCCCTCGAGGAACTCGGCCTCACCAAGGGAAAGATCGGCATCGATCATGTCTCCATGATCGTCTTGAACAAACTCAAAGAAGTTTTTCCGAATATCGAGTTCGTGGATGGAGACCAGTGCGTCCTGGCGGCCCAGGTGATCAAAAACAGTGAAGAGTTAAAATGCATGCGGGTGGCCAGCCAGCATGCGTCCTACGCCATGGATCGTGCGATCCGCAGCATCCGGGCAGGGATAAGGGAGTGTGAAATTCTGGCGGAAGCGATGCATTCTCTGTATTCCAACGGCATGGAAACGCCGCAGTGCAGCCTGATCGTGACCTCAGGGGACGGAACGGCGCCGCTGCGACGATTCGCCTCCGACCGCAAGGTCAACTGGGGCGAACTGGTTTTCATGGATCTCGGCGGCTGCTTCAACGGCTATTTTTCCGATTTTACGCGAACGGTCATCTACGGCAAGCCGAATGAACAGCAGAAGAAGATTTACCGGGCGGTTTATGCCATGATGATGGAGATTCAGCGTACCATGGTTCCCGGCAATACCAATAAGGATGTCAATGACGCCGCCCGCAAAGCGGTCGTTGACTCGGGCTTCAAGGGGTATGATTACCTGGGCCTGCTGGGCCACAGCATCGGAGTGACCGGCTTGACCTATCCGATTATCGGCGAAGTCGCCGCCATCGGCAGTGAGAATATTGTTGAACTGAAACCGGGGATGATCTTCAGCATGGAGCCGGGAATTTTCATTCCGGGCGTTCCCGGCGGCGGCGGTGTGCGGCTGGAGGACACGATATTGATTACCGAGGACGGCAACGAAGTCCTCACGAAGACCCCCTATGACGAGAACCTGTTGTCATAGCCCGCGGACGGTTTTTATTTTCCGAGGAGGAACGTAATGCACATTGTCGTTTGTATCAAACAAATTGTCGACCCTGAAATCCCTTCGGCTGATTTTAAAGTCGACTTTAAGGCCAAACGCGCGGTCCAGGATCAGGGCGAACCGGTGTTGAACCCTTATGATGATAACGCCATCGAGGTGGCCTTGCAGCTTAAGGACCGCGACAAGGACATTAAAGTCACCGCGCTGACGGTGGGGGGGGAGACCAGCCAGAAGGTATTGCGCCGCGCGCTGGCCATGGGCTGCGACGAAGCGATCTGGCTCAAAGATCCTTCTTTTGAAACGCTGGATTCAGCGGGAACGGCCGCGGTCATCGCCAGGGGCATTCGTCAGGCGGGTGTCGCTGATTTGATTCTTTGCGGGCGCCAGGCCGGCGACTGGGACATGGGCCAGGTGGGCGCCCTGCTGGCCGAGGAGTTGCGGATCGCCTGTATCCCCCTGGCGTACAACGTTGAAAAAAAGGGGGATACGCTCCTGGTTAAACGGGAGACCGATAACGGAATGGCGGTCCTTGAAGTCGGCATCCCGGTACTGCTGAACATCACCAACAGCAGCTCCAACCTGCCGCGCTATCCCTCCGTAAAAGGGGTGCTGATGGCCGGCCGCAAACAGATCCCGACTTTTTCGGCCAGGGATCTTTCAATCGATTCGGAAATTTCGAACCTGATAGTGGTGGAAGAATTAACGCTTCCCAGTTATGACCGCCATGTCGTGTTCATGGAAGGCGAGGACGGCCCGGAAAAGGCCGTGAACCTTGCGGCGCACCTGATCAAGATGAATCTTTTGAAATAAACAGAACCTAAATATAAGATTCGCAACAGATTGTTTAGGTGGGAGACATAAGGAGATAGCAAATGCCAGGAATTTTAGTATACGCATCCATTTTCTGCGATGCGGTGTCGATGCCGACCCGGGAAATGCTGGGCATGGCGCGGACGATTGCTGCAAAAACCGGTGAGCCCGTTTCCGCCGCGCTTCTGGGGAGTGGAATTTCATCCCTGACGCAAAGCCTGGTCGAAGCCGGCGCCGACAGCGTTTATGTTTGTGACAACGATAAGCTGGGAGAATTTCATGCCAACGTTTATCTGAAAGTGCTGGCGGACATCGCCGCAACCGTGAATCCGCGCATCATCATCTTCCCGGGTGAAACGGCCGCCATGGAACTGGCGCCCCGGCTGGCGCATCGCCTCAAAGGTGGGCTGGTTACCGATTGCATCGGTTTTGAAGCCCGGGATGACGCCGTTGTCTTTACCAAGCCGGTTTACGGCAGCAAGGCGCTGGCGCGGATGCGGATTGCCAGTCCCACGGCCCTGGTAACGGTGCGGCCGCGGACCCAGGAACCGTTCGGTCCGGATGCGGCCCGCAAGGGGGCTGTGGTGAACGTTCAGGCGGCGATAGATGATGTCCGGCCTGAAACCCTTACGGTTGAACGCGTCGAGGAGGAGGTTGTGGAGTGCACCCTGGAAGCGGCCAATGTGGTGGTTTCCGGCGGACGCGGCATGAAGGACGCGGAATCGTTTCAGCAGCTGCGGGAACTGGCCGCGCTCCTGAACGGGGCGGTGGGGGCTACCCGGGTTGCGGTGGACCAGGGGATGGTACCGCCGTCCTGTCAGATCGGATTAACCGGCAAGATCGTGGCGCCGGAAGTTTATTTTGCCGTGGGCATATCCGGCGCCAGCCAGCATATTGCCGGGATGTCCGGTTCAAAATATATCGTGGCGATCAATTCGGATCCCGACGCGCCCATATTCAGCATTTCGAATGTCGGCGTGGTGGATGACTATCGCAATGTCTTACCGACGCTGATTGAGGAACTGCGCAAGGCCCTTGCTAAATAAGCGCCGCGTGTCGAGGCGCCCGGAAAAAGGGCTTTCACCGGGCGGGATCCTCGGGTGTAGTTGAAACAGTTCAATCATATACAACGAGATCTTTGAGAAATGCTGAATTTCGTTCAGGTCAAGGCGGGCGATCCCGCCCGGGGCGGGAATAAGCCTGACACCGATATTGGCGAAAGGAAGCGTTTCGCAAAGGTCTCATAACGGGAGGTAAGTACCATGCCATATCAATTCACAGATGAGCAGCTTGCGATAAAGGAGCTTGCCGTAGATTTTTTCATGAAGGAAGTCAAGCCGGTGGCGGCTGAAATTGACGCACGTCCCGATCCCAAGGACTGTTATCCGGCCGAACTGATCCGCAAGGCATCCAAAATCGGCCTGAGAACCCTGGGCCTGCCGGAGGAATACGGCGGTGCCGGTGCGGATGTGGTGACCAAATCCCTGGTCCTGGCGGCCACGACCGAAATTGAACCCGGCACCGCAAAATGTCTGAGCCAGTGCTGGAAGGTCATGCAGGTCATTAATGAAGGCGGCACCGCGGAGCAGAAGAAAAAATTTTTTAGCATGTTTGCCGAGGATGACGATTGCACCGGATCGGTCCTGCTGACCGAACCCAACGCCGGCAGCGATACGCTGCTGGACCCCGTCGATCTGAAATCCGGCGTTTCCATGAAGGCCGACGAAGACGGGGATTGCTATGTCGTCAACGGCACCAAGCACATGTCGTCGCTGGTGGGCTTTTCCAAAATACACATCCTATACACCCGAACCGACCGGTCGGTGCCGGCCAAAAAGGGGACGACGACCTTTATCGTACCGGTCGAGGAGATGTCCGGCCTGACCTACGGCCAGGTGCACAACAAGATGGGATATCGCCTGTACCCCAACGGGGAAACATTCTGGGACAATGTCCGGATCCCCAAAAAATATATCCTGGGCGAAGTCAACGAAGGCCTGTCTTCCCGGATTCAGTTCGGCGCAAGCGTCGAGATCGCTTCGATGACCCTGGGAATCTGCAAGGCCATGTATAAAATCGCACTGGAACACGCCAAACAGCGCGTACAGGGGGGCAAGCCCATTGTTCAGCATCAAACCATCGGCACCATGCTGGCTGAAATGCGGGTTATGACCGACGCCCTCGAAACCTATTTGTTCGACACCGCTTTCCAGATCCGGGACAACCCGAATTTCGACAGACGAAAAGCAACCTATACCGGCATTTTTTCACGGGACTGCTTTATGAAGATAATGCTACTGGCCATGGACGTCATGGCGGGGGTCGGCATCATGCGAGACCATCCCATGGAAAAGTTCATCCGGGACGGCATCACCTGGCTGCATGCCAGCGGCACCAACTCGCTCAACAAATTAAGAGTCGCGGAAACCCTGCGAAAGTAATCGGTTCGGGCCGGGTTCCGCCGCAAGCGGGGAAGCTGCATCGACAACGGCCCTGATCAAAAACGGAATTCTGGTTAATGCCGGTACGACGGTTGCCGCCGCCATTCTCATGGCGGACTACAAAAACCGTCGCTGCGATACATTACCGCCGGCGGCTTGAGTCGGCCTTAGTGGGCATGAAAGGAGATGGGGTTGATGGAAAAAAAATATGTGGTTTCGTTAAAGGATGCGGTTACAGGCGTTTTACACGGCCGGGCCGGAACCTTCCGGGTGCTCATCGATGAGGAAAGCAGCGGCGCCAAGCACTTCTCCCTGCTGGTCAATACGATGAACGCCGGCATTAAAGGCGCTGAACATAATCACGAGGTGGAGCACTGCTGGTATATTCTGTCCGGCAGAGGAACCATGTATATCGAGGGCAAATCATTGGCCCTGGAACCGGAGATGGCCGTGTATGCGCCGGCAAGGGCCATGCACCGGATCGATGTCGGCCCGGATGAGGATCTGACCTATGTGTTGATTTACGCTCCGCCCGGCCCGGAGCAGCAGCTGAAAAAGAGCGGTGAACATGCTTTCGATCCCAAATAGCGATTCCGCAAATGCGCCGCCGGGCCCAAAGTCCCTTGAAGGAAAATGCGCCGTTATTACCGGCGCTGCCGGCGGGATAGCCGAGGCTTCGGCCGTTTCGTTCGCACGGGAAGGGGCAACCGTCGTGGTGACCGATATCGATCCAGACGGCGCCCGAAGGACGGCCGCCCGGTCTGTTGAAGCAGGCGGCCGGGCGCGCGCCGTTGTCGCGGACGTAACCTCCCGCACCGATGTCGAGAGACTCTTTTCAGAAGCGGCCGACTTTATGGGCGGCATCGACATTCTGGTGACGTGCGCGGGTGGCTATCATGCCTATGCCGACTTTGAAGACATCCGCGAAGATGACTGGGACCGCGTTATCGCCCTGAATCTCAAGAGCGTCTACCTGTCTTGCCAGGCGGTGATTCCGTACATGAAAAAAAAAGGCTGGGGCCGCATCATCAATCTGGGTTCCCTGGCCGGGCGCAGCACCAGCGCCGGTTCCTCTCCGGCCCATTATGCCGCAGCCAAGGCTGGGGTTTCCATGTTGACGCAATACATTGCCAAAGATTTGGCACCTCATGGAATCACCGCCAATACCATTGCACCGGGAACGACCCTGACCGATCGCGTCCAGAAGCTTCTGACGCCGGAAAAGCGGCAAAGATTTACCGAAATGTGCCCGCTCGGCTATCTGGCGCAGCCGCAGGATATTGCTGATGTCATTACCTTTTTTGCCGGTGACGCCAGCCGGTATATTACGGGCGCAACCATCGATGTGAACGGCGGACGGTTGATGCTTGTTTAGAAAGAAAGCGGTCATGTCCAACAATAAGTTTGTGGCGGTTATCACCGGCGCGGGCGCCGGTATCGGAAAAGCATGTGCGCTGCGTTTTGCCAGGGAGGGCGCCCGGGTGGTTGTGGTGGATCGAAACAGCACCGACGGGAACGCGACCATAGAGTATCTCAACGCTTTGGGCGCGGAAGCGCTTTTCTGCGAAGCCGATGTATCCCGTGAAAAAGACTGCCTGAGGTTTGCCGAATCGACCCTGAAATATTTCGGGCGGATCGACGCCCTGGTGGCCAATGCCGGCATCCGGGTGTTCGGCACGGTTCTGGAAGCCACCGAGGAAGATTGGGACAAACTGCTGGCCGTCAACCTCAAAGGCGTCAGTTTTTCCTGCAAGGCGGTTCTGCCGGCGATGATTCAACAGAAATCCGGGGCGATGGTCCTGATCGGTTCCACCACCGCCATGACCGGGCGTACGGACATGCCGATCTATGATGCCGCCAAGCTCGGCGTTCTGAGCCTGACCCGCAGTCTGGCGGCGACATACGGCAAACACGGCATCCGGGTCAATGCCGTCTGTCCATCCAAAACCATCACCGACTTTCATATCAACAAGGCCCGGGCTAAAGGGATTTCGCCGGAGCAGTTCAGGGCCGGTTTTAAGGAATATGGATTGCTGGGGCGGGCGGGGGAACCGCACGAAGTGGCGGCTGCCGTATACTTTATGGCCAGCCCGGAAGCCTCATTTATTACCGGGCAATACCTGATGGTGGACGGCGGTTTTTCCATCGGGGCAAAAGCCTTTGCTTGATATTTGCGATGAAGACGAAATTTATATAAGGAGGTGATGGCGCAGGCACACAACATTTGACTCTCACGGCACTGCCCAATCCGAGGCAAGTGCACACATTACCAATTTAAAGGAGGTGGCCTGATGAAACATTATGCAAGACCCGTATTTTTGGTAATCATTTCTCTCCTGTTAACCCTGACGTGCTTCACCCCGGCAATGGCTGAGTGGCCCGGCAACAAGCCGATCACGGTGGTGATCCAGTACAAAGCCGGCGGCGGCACGGATGTTTTGACCCGGGCATATACCAAGGCCATGGAAAAGCATCTGGGCGCAACCGTCAATGCGGTCAATCGCGAAGGGGCGGTGGGGGCCCTGGCAATGGACTTTGTCAATTCCAAGCCGGCGGACGGTTACTGGTGGCTGGGCGCGTCGCAATTCAGCAAACCTTTGCGCGTCATGGGCCATACCAAGCTGAGCGGCTGGGAAGACTGGCAGTATTACAAAATCGCCAGCGGCATTCAAGGCTGGGCGGTACGGGCGGATTCCCCCTTTAAAACCATGGCCGACTTTTTAGAGGCGGCCAAGAAAAACCCGGACAAATATTCCATCGCCAATTCCGGCGTGGGCGGCATCTGGAATGAAGGCAACCAGATCATGATCAAGGGCGCCGGCATCAAGGTCCGGGAAATTCCCTACAAGGGCGGCGCGCCGGCGGCCCTGGCCTGTCTTCAGGGAGAGGTGGACGTGACCGGAAGCGGCATCCACGAAACCATCGAGCATATCAAGGCGGGAAAGCTGCGAAACCTCGCGGTATTTACCAAGGAGCCGATCAAGCTTGAAGACGGAACGGTTCTAAAACCCATCACCGATTTTATCCCCTCCCTGGCCGGCTACGCTCCCTTCGGATCGGAGTATACGCTGGGCGTCAAGAGAGATGCGCCGGTGGAAGCCCTGGAGAAAATAAAGAAGGCGTTTATCGCTGCCGCGGACGATCCGGAATTTACCTCATATATCGGTAAAAAGTTTTTTTTCAAAAGCCTTGCCATCGGGGAGGAAGCCGACCGTATGGCGGCCCTGCGCGAAAGCGTGACCGCCTGGCTTTTCTGGGATCTGAAAGTCGAAGGGGTCAAGGTAAACCCCGCCGATCTGGGGATTCCCCGCCCGGAAGATTTCGACAAGTGGTGGCCGCCCAAAGGCTATAAGGCGCGGATTTCCAACTGAGTTACGAGTTGCATGTTGCGGGTTGCGCGCAGGGAATTGCGCGCTTCCCGTACCCGTAACCCGCCGGGCTTGGCACGCAGCCCGCATTTCTTACCACGCAACATGAGGAGCCCATGGACCCATCCACACCGAAAGTTTTGGACAAAAAAACCCGCATGGCGGGAATCGATGTGATCACTTCCCTATTCGTGATGGCGGTGAGCATTGCCGTTGCGCACATTTCCATTGAAATGCCCCGCCCCGGCGACTGGAAATCGGCGCCGGGCCTCATTCCTTTGCTGTTTGCCGTTACCCTGTTTCTAATGGGCCTGGGCCTTTTTATATCCGCTTTGCAGCGTAAAGGCTTTGCCGTTCTGGGCAGGATGCTGTCGGGAATCACCATGGGAGGGTTTGCTGCCGATATGCGCACCCAACGGACCCTCTGGATCATCCTCCTGGCCGGCATCTATATTCTTTTGCTGACAGGATGGCTGCCCTTTGAACTCGCCGGAAGCCTGTTTCTGTTCGGAACATTTGCGGTTTTCTGGCGAAAAGGCGGCTGGCTGAAAATCGTTCTGGTTGCGGTTACCGTTCCAATGGTGTTCGGATTTACCTTGCGGATGCTGTTTTCAATTTTGTTGCCGGGAAACTCCATTTTTGATCTGTTGTTTTAGTGCCTGAATCTTGCAAGATTCAAACAGTCATGAAACAGGATAAGGGCACTGACGCTTTTTTCACAAGATTAAGGTAGGCACGATGTATTCTTTCTTTACCGCTTTTGATCCTTTAATGATTTTGCTCTGCACCAGCGGCGCCGCTCTGGGAATCGTCTGGGCGGCCTTGCCGGGGCTTTCAACCACCATGGCCATGGCACTGCTGGTGGGGCTCACCTACAGCATGTCTTCCGAAACCGCCATTATTTTTATCCTCGGTACCTTTACCGGTTCGGTCTTCGGAGGGGCCATCTCCGCCATTCTGATCAATATCCCCGGCACGCCCGATGCGGTCCCCACCCAGATGGCCGGATTCCCACTGGCCAAGAAAGGGCAGGGCGGACTGGCCCTGGGGATGTCCATTACCGCATCCATGGTGGGCAACTGGGCCGGAATCCTGCTGCTGGTGGTTTGCGTGCCCTATATTTTGGATATCGCACTGAAATTTGCTTCCTGGGAGGTCGCCCTGCTGGCTTTATGGGGAATTTCCATCAGCGGAACCCTTACGGCCGGAGAAATGCCGGTTAAAGGCTGGATTTCTGGCTGGCTGGGAGTCCTGCTGGCCATGGTGGGGCGGGAGGAAATTTATGGCGTGGAGCGCTTTATCTTCGGCAGCCAAGAACTGCTGCTGGGCATCCCCTATATTCCGGTCTTGATCGGACTGTTCGGCCTGGCAGAAATCTTTCAGGTCCTGGGCGAGCCCCATCCCTATGTGATCCCGCAGAAGATCGGCAGAATGTTTCCACCGCTCAAGATGTTTCTGAAATACTGGAAAAGCATTATACGATCTTCTCTGGCGGGATTGATCACCGGCATCATCCCCGGGGCTGGCGCCAACGTGGCGACGTTCGTCTCCTACGGAATCGGGGAAAGGGCGGCCGGACGAAAATTTTCTGATGGGGATATGGAAGGGGTAATCTGCTCCGAGGTGGCCAACAACGCCAATATCGGCGGGGCGCTGCTGCCTTCGCTGGTCTTAGGCATCCCCGGCAGCGCTCCAACGGCCGCTTTTCTGGCGGCTCTGAACCTGCACGGTATCATCGTGGGGCCGAATATCAGCACCTATCAGCCCGGCATACTGTATTTCATGTACGGGACCCTGATTGTCGCCAACATCGCCATGTATCTTTGCGCCTTTGCCCTGATAAAACCCAGCGTCAAACTGTTTTCCCTGCCGCGGGAAATTCTTTTGCCCATCATTGCCATTTTCTGTGTTGCCGGATCCTACACAGAGAAAATGGCGATGTTCGACATCTACCTGATGTTCGGTTTTGGTCTGCTGGGATTTCTGATGCGCAAGGCTGAAGTCCCTATCGGTCCCATGGTTCTGGGAGTGATCCTGGGCAATATGCTGGATCAGAATTTCAGGCGCGCCATGGTGGTTTTTGAAAGGGAAAGCTTCTGGCAGGTCCTTTACAACCGGCCGCTTGCAACAATTTTAATCGCCG
>JBFLWU010000054.1:0-36085 GCA_040757625.1 Thermodesulfobacteriota bacterium
GAGGGTTTCATCCATAATGAATTCCAGCCAGAATTCGGATTCATCTGCCTCCTCTATTACAATGCTTATTTTAGAAATAAAAGCCGCTTTGGTCTGCGATTGAAGAGCGGCTCTGTAATTTGCTGCAACGGATGTTGCGCATCGAATAAGCTGTTTTTCAACATGCCTTCCAAGAGTTGTCCTTGGCAAGGAAAAAGCAAGCTTGACGCAACGATGCGCGAACTCTTTTGTTCTCTTTTTTAAGCATTCAGAATCCAAGCTGTTCCTCACAAATTTTAATTCAATCAAAAATCATCAGTCATCAATCATCAATCCGCGTTGGCACCACCACCGTAAACTCGCTTCCCTTGCCGTATTCACTTTTAAACGTGATATCTCCCCCCAGAAGGTTCGCCAGTTTTTTGCTGAGATATAAACCCAGCCCTGTTCCTTCATATTTTTTTGTCAGGGACTCGTCCACCTGCTGGAAGGGGAAAAACAGCCGGTCCATGTCTTCTTTTTTAATGCCGATGCCGGTGTCAATGACGGAAATTTGGATTTTGGGTTTTAGATTTTGGATTTCGGATGGTTTATCTTCTCGTTTTAATTCCGCAATCCGCGGTCCAAAATCCGCAATCACATGCGCTTTCAGGCGCACACTTCCTTTCTCCGTAAATTTCACCGCGTTGCTCAGCAGATTCATGAGAATCTGGGCGAATCGTCTGCGGTCGCTGAAAAGAACAACGTCTTCGGGAACTTCGTGCTCCAGCTTCAGCCCCTTTCCCGACGCTGTCACCGCAACGCTTGCCAGGACTTCCCGGATGACTTCGACAAGATGAAATTCCCCCGGCATCGGTTTCATCATGCCGGCTTCTATCTTGGATATGTCCAGGATATCATTGATCAGCTCCAGCAAATGATTGGCGCTTGTCTTGACCATGGCAAGCTGGTTTTTCTGCTCGTCGTTCAATGTCCCGGTCAGCCCCATCAACAGGATGCCGGTAAACCCGATGATGGAATTCAGGGGGGTCCTGAGTTCGTGGCTCATGCTGGCCAGGAATATATTTTTCAGCCGGTCCAGATCCTTGAGCTTTTCGTTCGCCGCCAGCAGGGCCCCGCTTTTTTCATTCAAATCTTCCACAACATTCATCAGCGCCTTCTGGTTTTTTCCCAAGGCTTCGGTACGCTCCCGGATCGTATTTTCCAAAGTTGCGGCATGCTGTATGGTTTGTTCATAAAGCTGTGCATTTTCAACGGCCAGGGCAATCTGCGACGATACGGTTTCGATGAGCTTTAGCTTGCGCTCAGACGGTTTTGTGTCCGTGCGTGTAAAGATGCACAGGACGCCGAGGCACTTTTCGGCAGCTAAAAGCGGGAATGCCGCATGAAAGCGGATGTCCTCGCCGCGGAGCGCCTCGCGTGTGCCGAACTTTAAGGCGGCTTCACGGTCAGGGAGGATGAGTGGCATACGACCTCTTGCACACTCCCCGCAAAGACAGTCTCCGATCTTTATGGTATTGGTTGTGAGGTCCTGGATCACGGCTTCGGAGGTGGCCCTGTGAACCGCCAATTGCAGGGTGTCGTCAGGCGTCGCCAGGCAGATGGTGCCGCCTTCAAGATCGGTGATGGTTAGCGCTTCGTCCAGAACACTTTCAAGAATGCCCGTGACACCGGTAGTAGTAGTAGTAGTAGTAGTAGTAGTAGTGATAATGCGATTGACGGCCAGTAGTTCATTATTTAAAGACCTGAACTCCTCCTCGACCTGTTTGCGAGCGGAAATATCGCTGACCACCACCTGCACGGCCGGTTTGCCCTGATAGGTCAAGGGGGCGGCCACCACTTCAACCGGAATGACGGTGCCGTCCAGCCGGACAAAACGGTCCTCCACCGGGTAAAGTCCTTTTTCACCGGCCAGCATTTTTTGAATTCGCTCTCCGGCAGCTCTGAGACCCTCTGGATGGACGATACTTGTTATCGTCCTGCCGATCAGTTCTTCCGACGACGTCGCTCCCAGCAGTTCGGCGCCTGCCGGATTGGTGAAGACCACTTTGCCGTCTATGTGAACCGCCACTCCGACAGGTAAAACGTCCAGCAGCTGTCGATAGCGATTTTCACTTTCGCGCAGGGCATCTTCTGCGTGTTTACGATCGGTGATATCCATGCCGAAAGAGATCGTTCCCAAAATTCCATCACCATCGCGCAACACGCTGTTTTCCCAGATGATCTGGCGGTCCTCGCCGGACTTGGTGAAGATAGGGTTTTCAAAAATGCGGGGCACCTTACCATTTCGAGTTAACCGATTGAACTCTTCCCACACGTCAGGATAGCGATCTCTCGGCACAAGCACTTCGAACCAGTTTTTCCCCTGAAGCTCTGCCAGTCTGTAACCTGTGAGACTTTCGGTTTTCTCGTTTAGTCTCACTACATTGCCGGCACTGTCTAGTTGCACGAAAATCACATTTGCTGAATTTATTAGGTTTTCAGAGAATTCTTTTGCGTGCTGCAGCTCCTTTTCCGCTTTTTTGCGCACGGATATTTCATCCGTCAACCGTTTATTGATAGCAACCAGGTCATTTGTCCGGTTCTTTACCAAATGTTTCAGTTCGTAAGATCGGCTCCATAAAAAACGCACCAATAGCAAAGTTGACAGTAAAAAACCGCTTCCAAAAAACCAGATCAGCAAGCGAGCCGGGGATGAGGGAGGAGATAACTTTGATTTCCAGCCAAGATCCAGCGTCCATTCCGTATCGGCAACCCTTACGGACATTCTATCATAGCCTTCGGGTGGTTGTTCCAGTCCCCAAAATACGTAACCCTCCTTATCCGCTATGCGTAAATTGAAATGATCAATATTGATCCCAATTACCGCCTCGCCGATCAGATCAGGTATGTCATAGACGCCGATAGCCAGACCGATAAACTTATCTGCGTCAAATATCGGAATTCGAACAACAATGCCGGTTCCGCCCTGCCGCAGTTCGTACAGACCCTGGACGGTCGGTTTTTTAGTGTCAATGGCCTTTCGGGTAAACGGTCCCCGTCGGGAGTCCGCCAGCAGCAGCATCGGATTGCGGACGGTGATTTCATTTCCCTCGGGGGGATAGACATATTTGATAAGGGTCTTGGCATCCGCAAACTGCAGCGCGCGGATAGGCGGATTGAATTTAAGAAGAAGGGCCGAAAAATGGGCAAATTCTTCGGGCTTTGTATCCGGGTGCAGCTTAAATAACGACGCCAGAGCCTCCAACGTATTTATGCGGGTCATAACGCTGTCTTCAAGGCGTATTCGGCACATCTGGGCTGTTGTCTTAAGTTCGGCTGTTTTTTCGGCACGCCATTTGTTCAGCTGCCACCGGTCTATGGAAACGATGGCGGCAATCCCAATGCCTGCAAGCAGGACTAAAATAATTTTTTGCATTACAGTGATCCTCAACTATAAAACCCTTACGGATGAACTCCTCTCTGCCGAGGTTTGACACGGGCAGGCCAAGAAGCCATCAATGTTGAGATACGTCATGAATTGTCAGGGGTCGTCATGTGTTTGATTCGCGAATATCATGATTTTTTGACCATTTCATGACCACTTCTAACCATCTCTCGTTCCGCAATCCAAATTCCCAAATCAGCCTCTTCTTGCCTCCAACTCTTTGATCTTCTCCTTCAATTCCACCATCTTCAGTTCCCGGTCGACAAATAATTTATTGAAATTTGCCAGTTCCGTATTTTTCTGTTCAAGATCCTTTGCCTTGAGAGCCAGATTCTCTTCGAGCCGTTTTCTTTCGCTGATATCCTGCACCAGCTCCAGTGCTTGCGTCACCCGGCCTTTTTCGTTTTTCAAAGGCGAACAGGTAAAATAGCAATGACGAACGCTGCCGTCCGGATGCACGATGGGATGCTCCTGCCGAACCACCGAGCCGCTTTTAAAGGCAAGCGTCGCCGGGCAGTCCTCCGGCGCCCGGTTGAGATTGCAGTAAGCCTGATAGCACATCTTGCCGACCATGCCGTCTTTGCCTGCATCGGCTCTTTTTTCTCTAAGGCGGCGATTGATCCAGATAATGTTCAAATCCCGGTCAATCAGGAGCAGATCGGCTTCGATGGCGCTGACGATTTCATCGAGCTTGTCGCGTTCCTCAAGTGCTTTCTGCCGGGCATCCACCATGTTGCGGCGCTCGATCTCCAGCTCGTCCATGAAACCGTAATAGGTCATGGCATAAGACATGATGCCGTTTAAAAGCAGTTCGTTGGCATTCACAACGTTCCGGCTGATCGTTAAGGGGTCGGTCAGCCGGCCGATCATTTTCTTGAGCGCCTGGGTATGAATTTCGATAAAGATCTCCGGTCCGGCTTTGGCAAGCACCAGTTTTTTACCCAGTTCGGCTACTTCGAAAAATGACTTTTCCATTTTCATTTGAAAAAAATGATCGAGAATCTTTTCATATTGTTGTTTGATCGTTTCTTGGTCCAACATTAGATCACCTTTCCCACGAGAACCGTGGCATCGTCCGTGCCGCGTCGATGCGACGAAAAAATTGATTCTGCGATCCGCTGCGCCGTTTCATTCTGAAGATGCGGCGGTACGTCGAACCGGCCGGTAATGCCGTCCGAGCACATAACGATTACCGCCCCTCTTGCAAGCCGATACTCGCATACCCTAGCGCCGCTTTCCACGGACATGCCGATGGTGCCGTTGTAACAATAAGGCCGCACCGGTAAGGGAGTATTATAGCAGCGCGTTTCAACATTGCCGATGGAAATATGTTCAAAGCACCGGCCGCCCCGCTTGATGCGAGCTAAGGCCATGGCGGCGCCGCGGGATTTGCTCAGGCCGCGATGGCAGGTTTCAACAATAACACCAAGATCTTCATGGGCATGGGCGTCAAGCAGCGCCAGGCAGCGCTGGGCTACCGCGTGTGCCTCCCTGCCGTGGCCAAGTGCGTCGATCACACCGAAAACCTCATAATCCGGAAAGCGCCGGATGAAATAGCCATCTCCGGAAACGACTTCGCCCGGGTAAGGCGCCGCCAGGACGGCAAAATTTAGGATCGCTTTTGTCGGGCGGTGTTTCCATTTGCGGACCGTAATTTCAGTGCGGGCGTTCGGTGCGGACTGGATGGCGAACTCGTCCATCAGTCGTTTAACCCCGGAAAGGCCGATTCCCAGGGTTCCGGCTGTGGAGTAACCGCCGGCCAGCGCCCGCTCGATGTCGGCGATGCCGGGCCCGGCATCCTTAACCCGGATTTCCAGCCCCTGGGTCTGGTTGTTAATTAGGGGCTGCAAGACGACCTCGCCTCCGCCGGCGGCATGCTTAACCAGATTTCCGGCGAGTTCAGCCGCCGCGGTTTCCACCTCGGCCACCTCGGCTGCTGTAAAATCCAACCGGATCGCCTCATCCCGCGCCGCCCGCCGAACGGCCAGCGCCTCCTCTCGACTCCTGACAGGAAATCGTTTCATATCCGTCATTTTTGATCGTCCTTCAATCCGTCGGCAGCCATTTGACGATGGTTATGGTGGTGCCGGCGCCGGCTTGCGTTTTTATGTCAAACTCATCCACCAACCGTTTGGCGCCTTTAAGCCCCATGCCGAGAGAACCCACCGAGCTGTAACCTTCCTGCATGACCGTATCCAGATCGCGGATGCCCGGTCCCTGGTCGATAAAGAGAACCCGCACGCCCGGCCTTGGTGCAAGACTTTCCGCGACAACCTTTCCCCGGCCGGCGTGGACGATGATATTGCGGGCCAGTTCCGAGGCCGCTGTGACGATACGGGTCTGATCCAGCATGCCGAAGCCGATTTCCGTGCTAAGGGTCCGGATTTTCTGACGGGCAAGAATAACATCTTCGTCACACGTAAGCAGGACCTCAATTTGTCTTTCAGCTTTATTATTCGTCGTCATGTGAATCCTTTCATGTTCGTGCGCCCTCGCCGGCTGCCTGATTATTTTTCGTTTTTAGCCGCTCGAGGATACCGAGGCCATCCTCCAGGTTCAGAGCGGTGTTCAGGTTGGCGATGGTCATGCCGAGTTGAATCAAGGTCATGACCACCTCTTTCTTCATGCCGACCAGTACGGTTTTCGTCCCCATAAGTCCGGCCATTCGCGCCGTTTCGCCCAACAGCCGGCCAAGGAAGCTGTCGACAATGGTTACGGCCGAAACATCAATAATGAGGCCGTTTGCACCGGTCTCCTCGATCCTTGCCAGAATATCTTCCTGAAGTTTTATGGCAGCGCGGTCATGCAGTTCAACCTGGATCGGAACGATGATATTGCTTCCCAACTTTAGAATAGTCACTTCATTCATTTAGATCCCCCTTGATGCTATGTTTGACGATTTTCTGACCGAGCAGATCAAGGGCCTCGCGCAAGCCGTCCGCCATGGTCGCCTTGGTATTGACGCCGGCAAGATCAATGCCCATCTGTATGACAGTCTGGGCGATTCGGGCGGAAATACCGGTTATCACGCAATGGGCGCCCATGAGTTGAACGGCCGATGCCGTGGCGATCAGATGGCGTGCCACCAGCGTGTCCACCGCAGGAATGCCGGTGATGTCAAGGATCACCACTTTGGACTGGGTTTCCTCAATACCGGAAAGCACATTGTTCATGACCACCTGGGTTCGTTCGGAGTCTATGATACCGATAAGCGGCACCAAAAGAATTCTATCCCACACTTTAACAACCGGTGCCGAGGTTTCGATGAGTGACAACTGCTGCTCGCGAATCAGCTTTTCTTTTGTTTCAAGGTAAGTTTCAATGGAGATCAGCCCCAGTTTATCGATGAGTTTGTTTACGAGGGTAACTGCTTCATTGAGCCTGCCCTTTTGTGGAAATTTACCTTGCGAGGTGGAGAGTAAAGCGTCTTTTAGAGAAAAGATATAGGTTGCCACTTCGCCGGGGGTGCAGTTGGCGGCTGTGAGATCAACGCTCAAGCTTTGAATGTATTTGCGGACCGGGTCATAGGCCTGCGCTTTGACGTCATCGCCTGCCGGCATGGATTTGATCAGACGCCCCAAAAGTTCTTCTGAACGTTTCCGGATGTTTTCCTCCCCTATGGTGGTGATAACATTGCCGGCCGCTGCAATGAGCTGCCTTTGCCATAGCTCGGCAATCTCGTTTCGATAATCGCGAAAAAGATCCGCCAGTTCGTGAAAAAGATTCTTCTTTGTCATGATTTTTACCTCCTTTGATCCCAGATAGATTTCATTCGTCAATCCAAATTCGAAAATCCAAATTCCGAAATCAGCCTCTCCTTGCCTCCAGCTCTTTGATCTTCGCCTTCAATTCCACCATCTTCAGTTCCCGGTCGACAAAGAGCCGGTTCATCCGTTCAACTTCGGCGATCTTCACCTCCAACTCGGCGGTACGGGCTGCAACTCGCTCCTCAAGACCCGCGGTCAGCTTTTGCAGCGCCGTCTCCACCCGTTTGCGTTCGGAAATGTCCGCATGGGTTCCGGTCATGCGCAACGGTTTCCCTCCCAAATCGCGCGAAACCACTTTTCCGCGTGCGTGAATCCATTTCCAATCGCCTGACTTCATTTTAAGACGCTGTTCAACATCGAAAGCGGCCGTCCGCCCTTCCAGATGATCGTTCAACCGTTCAAGCGTGACGGGCATATCGTCGGGATGGACAAGATCGGACCAGATATTGGCGATTGCCTGCATTTCATCGGGTCGGTAACCCAGGATTTCGCACCCCCGGGGGCTCAGATAGACCTCGCCGGTTTCCATTTGCACATCCCAAATTCCGTCGTTCGTTCCCTCCAGAGCCCAGTTCAGACGTTCTGCGCTTTCTTTGAGAGCCGTTTGTGCCAACTTAAGCTCGGTGATGTCCTGAAAGGTTCCGTAAATTTCGACAGCCTTCCCGCCCACGCGAACAGCCCTTCCTATGGCATGACACCATTTGACATTTCCTTTGGCCGTCCGCAGTTCGGCTTCGAAATCCAAGGGTTTGTCGTCTTCAATCAATGCGCGCATCGCTTCAGCGATCAAGGGACGGTATTCCGGAAGATAGTAGTCCACATGCTCGTCCGGGCCCGGTATCGGCCGGTCGTACTCGATCTCGACAATGTCGTAAGTACCCCGGGTCCATGTGGCCTTTCTGATGATCAGGTCCATTTTCCACCCGCCGATTCTGGCGATTCTGCCAACTTCATTCAGGAGGGTCTGGACATCATGCAACGTCTGTTCCGCCTGCTTGCGCTCCGTCATGTCCCGGATGATCATAGTGGTCCGCAGGTTGCCGTCGCGATTTCTGAAGACGGCTGACGAGATTTCTCCGGGAAAGGATGTGCCGTCCCTGCGCACAAAATTCAGCTCTCCCTGGAAGCGGCCCGTGCGATTACGCGCTTCCATGGCGGGCGCCAGACGGGGGTCCTTTATATCAACTATCCCGGCCCGCCCGAGCCGGCAAATTTCTTCTTCGCTGCGACCGAAAATCCGGCACGCTTCGGGGTTGGCCTGAAGGATTCGGCCGTCCGGCGCGGTGAGCAAGACGGCGTCGATGCTGTGATGAAAGATAGACCGGTAGCGCTCTTCGCTTTCCTGCAGTGCTTTCTCATATCGTTCGCGCTGGTCTGTCGATTCGTCCAAGAGGCGACGTGCGGCTGCGATTTCGGCAATGCCGGGGGACGTTTCCCCGGCCGCATGCGGTTTCACCAGCGACCCAACAGCCTTCCGCAGCCGGCGGCCGGCCAGCATGCCGCCCAGGACACTGACCAGAGTGACGCTCAGGATAAGGATAGCCAGAGCGGTTGCTGCCTCGATAAGCGGCTGGCGATAGATGTCGCGTGGAATCTCAAGCACTGCTGACCAGGGTGACACCTCCGATGTCACAATGAAGCGTTCGGAGGCGTCGACATCCGTTGCGGAGTTCAGATCCGGCGGCGTGCGGCGGGCAATGGTCTCCTGCTTCCCGTCCATAAGGGCAAGCGACCAGCCGGCGGGCAGGGGTATCCGGTCGAGACGCTCCTGGAACTGGTGGGTCTCGAAGATGGTCAGCAAAAGGAAGGCGATTTTTCCTTCGCGCAGGGCGGGCGCCGCGATGGCGACCAGCGGTTCCTTGGCGATCGGACCGTAAAAAACATCGCCGACGGCCGGTTTCCCCGTTGCCAGCACGATCGATACGGCGGCATGACCCTTGGGGCGCGGCAGCATGGGGAGCTTGGAACCAAAAGGTGCGCGCGTGTTGAACAGCATGCGCATATCAAGATCGGCGAGGATCACGTGGCTGCCGAACCCCCGGTAAAAACCCTGCGCTTCCCTGTAAAGGTCGCACCAACGCAAAGGATCATCCACCAGCGACGATTCGGCCAACATGTGCAAGGCGCTGATGCGCGCATGCAGGTGCTGGTCGACAGCGGCGGCAAAATTTTTTGCAAGGGCGGCGGCCTCGACTTTGTTCTCAGTCTGCTTGTTTAGGACTCTGGAGACGGAAAGAACGATCGCAAGCAGGATCAAGGGCCCCACACACAGCAGGATCATCAGTGACAAAAATTTACGCAACGACATACGCGCCACCCCTCAAACTTCGATAACGTCACCGTGGCGACGAAAACGACGATTTCTTCGACATAGATTGAATCAGGTTTATATAATTTCTAACTTCGCCCAATAAGTGCATCATTCTCCAATCGCCGCCCGGGGTTTCAGGTTTCGGTTATTTTGTTATCATGGGGTTGTTATAAGTTTGCTGTGCAAACGATCAGTTGCTGCGCACCATTGTATGGTCACGCGTTTGCTCCGCAAACGTCATTTATGGTCATGGGTTGCCAATGACTGTGCCTGACAGTTTAATGGCCATCGTCTGACCATCCCTCATTCCGCAACCCGAAATCGTCAATCTAAATTCGAAAATCCAAATTCCCAAATCAGCCATTCCTTGCCTCCAACTCTTTGATCTTCTCCTTCAATTCCACCATCTTCAGTTCCCGGTCGACAAAGAGCCGGTTCATTTGTTCAATTTCGGTGATCTTTTCTTCGATCTGGGCGGTGCGCTCTTTAACAAGTTCTTCAAGCTTTTCACGATATTTTTTCAATTCTTCATCAGTTTGTTTACGCTCGGTGATGTCGATGTGGGAGCCCGTCATTTTTATCGGACGACCGGACGCATCCGGAATGACGGACGCTTGGGCCAAAATCCAGCGATAGGAGCCGTCTTTGTGGCGAAACCGGAACTCGACCTGATGGTCCTTACGTTTCGCGGCAATGCTCGCTTGAGCTTTTTCGAGCGTCGGTCCCAGATCGTCGGGGTGAACACGGCTTTCCCATTCTTTAAAATCGTTTCCGATTTCGTGGTCCTTATATCCGATTTGCCTTTTCCATTCCGTAGAATAGTGAACCTGGTTGGTAACAAGGTCCCAGTCCCACAGACCGACATTGGCGGCTTTGACTGCTTCATTCTGCCGCAGCAGAGCCTCATGCAGGGCCTCCTCGGACCTCTTGCGGTCGGTGATGTCAATCAGGGTCGTAAGGTGACAGGCTTCATTTTCTACCGTAATCGGTCTTGAGGAAAATAGTAGGTGGATGGTTTTTCCTAATTTCGACCGTGCTGAAAGCTCGGAATTGCGCAGCCCGCCGGCCGCAAGCTGCTGTTCTAGCACTTTTTTGCGCTCCTCGAGACTGAACATGTTGAGCTCGGTGGATGTGTGCCCGATCACCTCTTCGCGGCTGAATTTAAACATTTTGAGAAAAGATTCGTTGACGTCGATAAATTTCCCGTCTGCGATCCGGGTGATCGTCATTCCGGCGGGTCCGATGTGGAAAGCATTGGAAAAGAGCGCTTCGGATAAGCGCAGTTCCTCTTCGGCGCGTTTGCGATCAGTGATGTCTCTAAAAATTGCGACCATATAGGTTTTTTTGGAAAGCTCGATTATTTCCGCCGACAAAAGCCCGATAACGATATTTCCGTTCCTGTGCATGATGGCGGATTCCATGTTTTCGACCTTGCCGTTTTTCCTCAAGGCCGAAATGAACCGATCCCGGTCGTTTTCGTTCAGCCACAGTTTCAACTCGAGAGTGGTCCGGCCGATCGCCTCATTGCGGCTGTAACCGGTTCTTTTGCAAAACGCCTCGTTGACTTCAACAATCCGGCCGTCTGAAATATCGGTCAGCAGTATCGTATCGGGGCTGCTGCGGAACACTTTGGCGAATTTTTCTTCGGACAATCGCAGCGCCGCTGTTTTCAGAAGCATCTGTCTTTTCAGAATGAAGACGAATACAAAGGCGACCAGGCCTGCCGAGATAATGAAGCCGATAAACAATTTCAGCCACAGGGGGAAAGGCTTCTTTTGTCGAAACATACCGGTGGTCCATTTTTCGAAGGATACATAATAAACTGAACCTTTATCGCTTTTAAGCGCTGCGATGTGCCGGTCCAAGGCGGTGATGATTTCCGGACGTTTTGCCTTGGGCGCGGCGAACCGGATTTTGATCGGCGAAAAATAAATTTCGGTGGCTTCAATGTCGTAATCCTCTTCAAGCCGAAGGCCGTAGAGCTGGGCATTGATGCCGGCATCGACCTCGCCCCGGTCGACGGCCTGGAACACCTCGGTGTATTCGCGCTTTTCAATCAATCGGGCGCTTATCCCGAACTGCTTCAGCAGGTGCTTGAATCCCTGGGTGTAGATGCTCCCCTGAAGCACCCCGATGCGTTTGCCTTCAAGGTCGAAAACGGTTTTGATTGCCGAGCCTTTTTTCTTAAAGACGATTCCCCAGTCGAGAAACAGGAATTCGCTGGTAAAATCGGCAAACCCGGCCCTTTCATCCGAGTAGGCAATACAGGCGAGAAGATCGATTTCGTTGCGGCTGAGCCGCTCCAGAGATTCCTGCCAGGTGCCCGCGACATACTCAATTTGCCAGCCCTCTTTTGCGGCGACATGTTCAAGAATGTCCACAAAAAGCCCCTGGGGCCGTCCGGATGGATCAATGCCGACCAGCGGCGCGAAATTGTATACGCCGACCTTGAGGCGCTGGGTTGCGTCGGCCCTGGAAAAGCCGAGCAGCATAATAATCAGGAACAGAATGGAAAGGATGACTGCCGTTTTGCTGGGGGCTTTGAATCGCAACATCACTCACCTCTTATTGATGAAACAACGATCGCGGGAAATGAGCGGAAATCTCGGACAATCGCCCGGGCGCCGGTTGATGCCGGGGTCAGCTGGAAAAAGTCATCGTCATAAGCGCCGGTTACACAATTCTTACAGCGCGTTAAATAAAATCGGACAAGTGCTGAAATCAGATATGCAGTGTTCCGGAGAGAAAACTTATATTGGTCGATATCATATAGAAAAAATTGAAAAAGGGCAACTGCGGCATGTTTTTAAGTTGATTTATGATTGAAAACAAAGCCCTTCAATCGCCAATCATCAATCATCAATCCCCAATCCCCAATCGCTATTCCCGTTGTCTCGCTTGATCGACCGGGGCTGAGAATTTATGGTTTCAGGACTGTTGAACGATCTCAGCCACGCGATCAAGGGCCTGGTCCAGCAGCTCCGGCTTAGTACCGCCGGCCTGGGCCATGTCGGGTCGGCCGCCGCCGCTTCCGCCCACCACCGCGGCCACCTCTTTGACGATATTGCCGGCATGAAAGCGATCCATAAGGTCCTTTGTCACCACCGCGATGAGCATCACCTTGGCATCGCCGGCGCTGCCGAGAACGATGATGCCTGACTTGAGCTTGTCTTTATACTGATCGGCCAGGTTGCGCAGGGCCGCCGGGGAATCCACCGCCACCTTCTGAACCAGCAGGGAAATGCCTTTGACGGTTTTTGTTTCGATCGTGTTTGCCGCTGCCGCCGGGCCGGCGGCAATTTTGCCTTGGGTTTCAACCAGCTTCTTTTCAAGGGCTTTATGTTCGGAGATAATTTTTTCAATGCGCTGGGGCACACCTTCGGGTTTTTCCCGGACCAGACGGGCGGCTTCCTGCAGCAGGGCGGCGGTCTGCTGGACATAGGCGACGGCGGTTTCGCCGGTGACGGCTTCGATCCGGCGAACCCCGGAGGCCACGCTCGATTCCGCGATGATTTTAAAAAAACCGATGTCGCCGGTGCGGCCGGTATGGGTGCCGCCGCAAAGCTCCTTGCTGAAATCGGCCAGAGAGATGACCCGGACGCGGTCCCCGTATTTTTCTTCGAACAGGGCGGTGGCATTGCTCCTGAAGGCTTCTTCGGCGTCCATTTCTTCGGTGTGGGCGGCCGCGTTGGCGCGAATGTGTTCATTGACCCGCGTTTCGATGCGGTTCAGGGTCTTTGCGTCCACCTGGGCGAAATGGGTAAAATCAAACCGCAGCCGATCCGGCGCAACCAGGGAGCCGGCCTGCTTGACATGGTCGCCCAGGACTTCCCGCAGGACTGCGTGCAGGATATGGGTGGCGGTATGGTTCCGGGCGGTGGCTTTGCGGGCGTGTTCATCAACCGTGAGGGTGACGCTCTCGCCCTTTTGAATGTGGCCGGAAACAATCTTTCCCCGCATGATGATCAGCCCGTTGGGATCCTTGATGGTGGTCGTGATCTCCATTCTGCCGGCCGGACCGTCGAGGATCCCCCGGTCGCCGGCCTGACCGCCGGATTCCCCGTAAAAAGGGGTCCGATCGGTGACGACTTCTACCGGGTCGCCTGTTTGGGCCCGGGAGATTTCGCTGCCGTCCTTGACAAGGACCATGACCCGCGCCCGGCAGGACAGGGTGTCATAACCGACGAATTCGGGTTTGAATCCGCCGGCGGACAGGTTTCTGTAGGCGTCGATGACTTTGGCAAACGTGGCCACCGAACGGGACTGTTCCCGCTGCTTCTGCATGGCGCTGTTGAATCCGTCCATGTCCATGGACCAGCCTTCGTCCCGAACGACGTCCCGGACAATGTCGACCGGGAATCCGAACGTATCGTAGAGTTTAAACAATACCCGGCCCGGCACCTGGGTCTGTCCCTTGGCTTTCATCTCTGCCAGAGTTTCGTTGAGGAGTTTGAGCCCGTTGTCAAGGGTTTCCAGGAACCGAATCTCTTCATTTTTAATAATGCTGGTGATAAAGGCGGCGGCCTCCGAGAGTTCCGGATAAGCCGGTTTCATGATGTCGAATACCACTTCGGCGGTGCGGTGCAGAAACGGCCGGGTCAGTCCGATGTTGCGCCCGTAGCGGATGGCGCGGCGCATGATGCGCCGCAGGACATACCCCCGGCCTTCGTTGGAGGGGAGCACGCCGTCCCCGATCAGAAAAGCCGTCGAGCGGCTGTGGTCGGCAATCACCTTCATGGCGATGTCGGTGGGTTCGGACTCGCCGAAACGTTTCTGGGAAAGCGTTTCCGCCATGCGGATGATGGGCAGAAGCAGGTCGGTGTCGTAATTGGTGGGGGCGTTCTGGATCACGGAGGCGATTCGCTCCAGCCCCATGCCGGTATCGATGCTGGGCTTCGGCAGCGGGGTCATCCCCCCGCTTTCGTCGCGATTGAACTGCATGAACACCAGGTTCCAGATTTCCAGGTAGCGGTCGCACTCGCAGCCGACCCGGCAGTCCGGCCGGCCGCATCCGTAAGCTTCGCCGCGGTCGATCAGGATTTCACTGCAGGGGCCGCAGGGGCCGGTGTCGCCCATGGACCAGAAATTGTCTTTTTCGCCGAACCGGACAATCCGCTCCTCGGGAACGCCGATGTTTTTCTGCCAGATGCGGTAGGCATCGTCATCGTCAAGATAAACCGAAACCCACAGTTTGTCGGGAGGCAGCCGGTAGCCGTTGATCAGCAGATCCCAGGCCAGTTCAATGGCCTTTTCCTTGAAGTAGTCGCCGAAGGAAAAATTTCCCAGCATTTCAAAAAACGTATGGTGCCGGGCGGTATAGCCGACGTTTTCCAGGTCGTTGTGCTTGCCGCCGGCGCGCACGCATTTCTGGGATGTGGTTGCACGGTTGTAGGCGCGGACTTCTTCGCCCAGGAAGGTGCGCTTGAACTGGACCATGCCGGCATTGGTAAACAGCAGGGTAGGGTCATCGGCCGGAATAAGTGAAGAGCTTCTGACCACCTGGTGATCATGTTTGTTGAAATACTCAAGAAAAAGTTTGCGGGCTTCGTTACCAGTCATCTAATTCTCCATTGCTTTAATAAACCTCTTGGGGCTGAACTAAGAATCAAACATGTATAGATAAATCCACTCCGGGTTGTTGATTGTTGATTTATGATTGTTGATTGTTGATTGAAAACAAAGCCCTTCAATCGCCAATCATCAATCCGCAATCCCAAATCCGCAATCCGCAATCCCTCAATCTGCCTTGGCGTTTTCCTTGTCCGATTTTTCCGACGGGGCCGGCTTGATGAGCCCCATGGACTCTTTAACCTTGCGGAAGATGACGTCAAATACGGCGGTATTGTCCTTGATGAATTGTTTGGCGTTTTCACGACCCTGTCCCAGGCGTTCGCCTTCATGGGAATACCAGGCGCCGCTTTTATCGACAATGCCGGCTTCTACAGCCAGATCGAGCAGGTCGCCGGTGCGTGAAATGCCTTCGCCGTACATGATGTCGAACTCGGCTTCTTTAAATGGCGGCGCCATTTTGTTTTTGACGACCCGGGCCCGGGTGCGGTTGCCCACCGTGTCCTGGCCTTCTTTGATGGCGCCGATCCGTCGGATATCAATGCGGACCGAGGAATAGAACTTGAGGGCGTTGCCGCCGGTGGTAGTTTCCGGATTGCCGAACACCACCCCGATTTTCATGCGGATCTGGTTGATAAAGATGACCGATGTCATGGTCTTGCCGATGGTTCCGGTGAGCTTGCGCAGGGCCTGGGACATCAGGCGGGCCTGCAGCCCCATGTGGGCGTCGCCCATTTCGCCTTCGATTTCCGCACGGGGGACCAGTGCGGCCACCGAATCGATGACCAGGATGTCGATGGCGCCGCTGCGCACCAGCATGTCGGCTATCTCAAGAGCCTGTTCGCCGGTGTCGGGCTGGGACACCAGGAGTTCGTCGCAATTGACCCCCAATTTTTTAGCATACACCGTATCCAGTGCGTGTTCGGCATCAATGAACGCGGCAATCCCGCCCTGGCGCTGGGCTTCGGCGACCGCATGCAGCGCCAGCGTCGTTTTGCCGGATGATTCCGGGCCGAAAATTTCAATTACCCGGCCGCGGGGAATTCCGCCCACGCCCAGGGCCTTGTCCAGGGCAAGGGATCCGGTCGATATGACGGGAACATCGATTACCGGGCGGCTGCCCAGCTTCATGATCGCACCCTTGCCGAACTGGCGTTCGATCTGGCCCATGGCGGTTTGTACGGCCTTATCCTTATCCGGGGAAATACTCATGGGGTCCTCCTATCTGGTTGAGGCTTTGCAAGATTGAGCATTTTTCAAAGTCCTCAGGTTGTTGCGGTTAAGACGGCGGTGCCAGAGCGGCACTTGCCAGTTTCGTATAAACCGGTCCGGAAGGTTTCAGATCGCTCTGAAACAGAATAATCCGGTCCGCGGAAAACGGTTCTGTTTCAAAATCCGCGACGGTGTTCAGGGCGGCATTCAGTTTGACCGGATCGACGGGTCCCTTTGCCCGGCCCAGCGTCAAATGCGCCTTAAAGGCCTGTTTTTCCTTTGCAAAGCCGATTGCCGCCAGATGTTCTTCCAGGATTCCCTGCAGGGCTTTAAGCCGGGGAACCTGTCCGGAAAGCCCCACCCAGACCACCCGGGCGTTTTTTATTCCCGGAAAAACGCCGCTGCCTTTCGCCGACAGGGACAGCGGCTCCTGATCCCGGACCGAGTCGGACAGGATCCGGCCGACGGCTTCGGCCGCTTCGGACTGGATATCCCCCAGAAACTTCAGCGTCAGGTGAATATTTTCCGGCCGAACCCAGCGGATATTCAGCTTAAAGGACTTTAATGTGTCCTGAACATCCCCCAGGGCGGCGGTCACCGTTTGCGGAAGCTCGATTGCAACAAAGGTACGCACGGGCGCGCCCTTTCTAAACCGGATTGATGGGACCGGGCAGGGCGAACTGGGGTTCGCCCAGGGTAAAGGCTCCTTTTAGAATCCAGTCTTTCAGAATTGCGGCAATTTCACGGGCCTTGACGACGCTGGAGAGCGGCACCGTCGGCACTTTCTGCCCCTTTACGGTGATGACGCCGCTTTTCAGCTCGGCATAACTGACCCGGCCGTAGCTTTTGGAAACCCCGTTGGGATAGTCGTTGCCGTAGTCAATGACCTGGGTGAAGATATCCTCGTCCGATACGGCCGTATACTTGACGATTTCCTCGTTCAGGATGGGGATCGGGATTCCCAGCCCCACCGCCAGGCTGCAGCCGTAGCCCTGGATGCTGACCCCCCTTAACCATTCGGGGCTCATGTTCTTGAGATCGCCCATGACCCACAGGGTGCCGGCCGGTGAAAGCGGGAGCCCTTTTTTGGTCCGCTTGACGGTCGGTTTGTGCTGGGTGCCGTGCCAGGTGACATACCCGGCAGCGCCTCCCAGGAAGATTCGGGTCCCCAGACCGATGGTTTTGTAAAATGGATCATTCAGGAGCGGACTGAGCTGGCCTGCCGAACAGTAATTGGCATTGGCCCCCTTGGGCTTTAACACCCCCATATAGGTATAGATGGTTTTATTGGTGAAATTGACGGCGCAATTATAATTCTGGTAGCCGTTTCTGGGGTTGCACAGGATCGCATTGGGCAGCTTGGCCAGGCTGATCTCTTTTTCGACCATGCGGTTCGGGTAGCACGACGTTCCATAGGCGGTTGCCCGCAGAAACACTTTCTTGCCTTCCAGCAGGTCCTGGATGACGTGGCCGCCGCCGTAGTTGAAATCCCCGGGATACACCTTGTTCAAAGGATCGTCTTCGCAGGGTTCGGTTGCGCCGATGTAGCAGTCAACGGCCGCCAGGCCGGCATAGGCCGGGACATTGTTGAGCCAGACCTTGGAAGCCTTGATGGTCGGAACGCTGTGACCGAAGTTGATGAACGCACCGGAAGAGCACATGGGGGCAAAGGTGCCGGTGGTGACCACGTCCACCCGCCGGGCGGCTTCGACCGCGCCGTGCTCCCTGACGATGCCGATGATCTCTTCAGCCGTTACGACGACCACATTGCCGGATTTGATTTTCGCGTTGATTTCCTGATAGGTTTTATTGATCTTATGCTTTTTCATGCCGAACTACTCCGCACCGAGGGTTGATTTCACCGCACCGATTTTGTCGGTAATGTTATTTTTGATCCAGGAGGCGTCCCACCATTCAAGCGGGTCGACAAAGGTATGTTGGACGATCATGCTGAAATGGAGATGATCTCCGCCGGCAAGCCCCGTTAGCCCGGTGTTGCCGATAATTTTTCCTCTTTGAACCTCTTCCCCGGCCTGGACATCCGCACCGCTCAGGTGCGAGTACATACTGAACAGCCCGAAGCCGTGGTCGATGACGACGGTTCGGCCGTAGATGCCGAGATCGCCGACAAAGGCAACCTTGCCGCGGTTTGCGGCCGGGACCGGGGATTGGGCGGTGGACGCCAGATCCACCCCCAGGTGCACCTGACTGTCAATGATACGTCCATTGTAGCTATAGGAACGGTGGTCGGCAAACCCGGCCTGCGGGGCCGCATTCGGCAGCCTCAGAAAGTCTCCCGTCCACATCAGGTTCGGTTCGGTTTTCGCGATCTTTTGAACGAGTTCCTGGTAGCTGCTCTGGCGCAGGTCCCGGTTGACCTTCAGAAACTTATCCTGCAGGGACAGGTCGGCGTTCTGGGCGCCCGGTATATTGAATTCCGGCATCTTCCAGCTCAGGAAAGAGTCCGTAAGCGCGAGGACATCTTTTTTAAAAGACCGTTTGCGGATATAATTCGGGAATCCCGACCGGGCGCTGTTGCCGGCTGCGTCAACCGCAGTGATATAAAACTGGGTGCCGGGCCCCTGGGAATAGTCCAGGGCGAAAAAGGCCATATAAATTCTTTTGTCGCTGAAGTAGCCGGGATATCCGGCAAAGAAACTGTCGCCGATATAGGCGCCGCTTCGCGGACAGGGTTCCGTCAGGCTGTAGATCACCAGGCCGGCGCCGCCCTGTGAGATATTGTGGAAGCGGGTCAGCACCCGTATTCTGGGCGGAACCGTGTCAACGGTGACATCTTTTTCGATATACGCCTTGTTTCCATGCATCCAGCCGCGCCAGGAATTATCCCACACCGCCAGGCGCAGGGTCGCCTTGCCGTCGCTGATCCCCAGTTTTTTCGGCTCGATCGGTACGCTGAAGGTGTCCTTAACCACCCGGGCGCTTCCGGTAATCCCGGGTGCCGGATAATCCTTCTGAAACAGGACGGTTTCCTTGCCGTCTTTGAGCAGGCCGATCCAGGCTTTTCGCAGGCCGGTTTTAGCGTCCGTCGCCGTAATGGTGATTTGCTGGGAGACACCCAGTGACAGGGATTCCGGCTCCAGGGTAACCACCGGATTTGTACCTTCCAGGCGGGAAAGCATCACCCACACAAACGGCGCTGTAATCAGTAAAGCGCCCACAATGAGCAGCAGCGTCTTGAATTTTATATCTTTAATTTTCAATATCTTATACTCCATCAGGTTGAATTTTAAATAAATGTGACTAATAACAGTTTAGCCGCCGCTAATCAAGGACTGTTTTTCGTTTCTTGACTTTTCAGCGGTCCCACGATAGAACTGATAAAAATTTTCTTTCAGAAACAGTCTGTTAAGCATTTCTGCCGCTGGCAGGCTTCCGTTCGCGCTCAAGGCCGGCGATCCCGCCAGGGCGGGATTAACCACATGAATATATTTACCATAATCAGCAAGGGTATGAAATGAAAAATGTTGTTCAGATCGAAGATATTCAGATCGGTACGGGAGCACCCCTGGCCCTGATTGCAGGCCCCTGTGTGCTTGAAGACCCCGAAACCACCTTGTCCATTGCGTCCGTTCTCAAGGGGCTGACCCAAAAACTGAATATGCCTTTTATATTCAAGGCTTCCTATGACAAGGCCAATCGGACGGCTCTCAATTCCTACCGCGGGCCCGGGTTAAAACGGGGCCTGGAAATACTGGCGCACATCAAGGCCGAGCTGGGCATAAAGGTGCTTTCCGACGTCCACACCATTGATGAAATCGGGCTGGCCGCCCAGGTGCTGGATATCCTCCAGGTGCCGGCGTTTTTATGCCGGCAGACGGATTTTATCCTGGAGATCGCCAGGACCGGCAAGCCGGTCAATATCAAAAAGGGGCAGTTTCTGGCTCCCTGGGATATGGCCAATGTGACCGCCAAGGCGGTTTCAACGGGCAACTCGCGCCTGCTGATTACCGAGCGGGGGGCCATGTTCGGATATAACAACCTGGTGGTTGATTTTCGCGGCATCAAGATCATCCAGGACATCGGCTGGCCGGTTATTTTCGATGCCACCCACAGCGTCCAGTTGCCGGGCGGGGCGGGGACATCCTCCGGCGGTCAGCGGGAGTTTGCGCCGCTGCTTGCCAGAGCCGCGGTTGCCGCCGGCGTAGACGGTGTATTTTTAGAGGTGCACAGCGATCCGGACCGGGCACTCTGCGACGGGCCCAACTCCCTGAAACTGGATTCCCTCGAGGTCCTTTTATCGCAGCTGCAGTCGATCCGGGCGGCCCTGGCGCTTTAAGATTGATGGCTTCGTAAAAAGCCCGATTTCTGCGTTGCGCTTCATCCCGTTGTGATTGCGGCGTACGATAAGTACACCTCATCACATAAGATTCGCGCGCCTTGAACTTGGAGCTTTTTACTTTGCCATCGGAATGTTGACTGATTACGAGTTTATCAAGATTAAATTTAGTTTGTTTGATATTTGGAGTTTCTTTTTAACACAATGGAACAGTTTCAACAGCATCTGGAAAAACTTGTGCGGATCCGTCTGCTGCTTCTGGACGTGGACGGCGTTATGACCGACGGCAGCATCTTCTACGGCGCCGACGATAATGAAATCAAGCGATTTCACGTCAGAGACGGCCTGGGGATCCGGCTGGCCATGCGGGCCGGAATCAAGGTCGGCGTGGTCACGGGCCGGAGCTCGGAAGCCCTGATGAACCGCTGTCGGAACCTGGGAATCGGACTGATATATGCCGGTGTCAGCGACAAGGCGGCCCTGCTGGATCGGATCGTTACGCAGACATCGGTTCCCGCTGAAAACATCGCGTTTGCCGGCGACGACCTCGTGGATTTACCCCTGATGCGCAGGGTCGGACTGTCCATTGCGGTGGCCGATGCGCATGAAACCGTCAAGGCCCAGGCCCACCTGGTTACAGCAGCTCCCGGCGGAGCCGGCGCCGTCAGGGAAATCTGTGAAGCGCTGTTGAAAAGCCAGGGACGCTGGGAAGCTATTTTAAAAGAATTTCAATAGCAGGTGGTAATGCCGGTCCGGAAAACAAAAATAATCCTGACCGCCTTGATACTGATCGTCGCGGGCGTTCTGGTAACGGTATTTGTCGCTTATCGCAAGGTGCTGGATAAAGTGGATACGTCTTTTTTACCCGAAAATACCGGCGCGATATTATCGATCAAAAGGCTGCGGCAGACGGCAACCCGTAATGGAATCAAGGAATGGAGCCTGGATGCGGGATCGGCCCAGTTTGTCGATGGCAAAAAACTGGCCGTGTTAAAGGACCTGTCGGTGACATTTTATCCGAAAGAGGGACTACCGATATTTGTAACTGCGGATCAAGGCCTGTTAAAAATAGATTCAAATGATATTGAAGCCTCCGGCAATGTTGTGGTAAAAAGGGAAGGCTACCGGCTCGACACCGACAGCATTCAGTACGAACACAGTCGTCGCATGATTCATGCCCCCCGGCCGGTAAAAATCACCGCCGAGGCATTTGATCTGGCGGCCGACGCGATGTCATTTGAATTGGATACCAAAAAGACCCGGTTCAAGGGTAATGTGCGGGGGACGATTCGTGAGCAGATTTCTATGTAATCGATCCGGTTGCCGGAGGATGGCAATTGCTGCGGCGCTGGCGCTGATGCTTTTTTCAGGGGACCTGAGGGCGTTCGCCCAGAATCGCGTCTCCGGGTCGGATAAGACCGGCCAGAAAGAGAAAATACAAATTGTCGCCGATATGCTGACATCTGACAGCGGAACCCATGTCGCCGAATTTTCAGGGAATGTGCGGGCAACCCAGGGAGAAACGGTGATCACGTCCGACCGGCTTAAGATCGTATATTCGGAAAAACTGGCGGCCTCCAAAAACCCGTCTGCCGGTGAGGGCGCCATCGAAACAATCATTGCCACCGGAAACGTCAGGATTTCGTTCGACAACAGGGTTGCCACGGCACAGGAAGCCGTTTATAATACCGAGTCAAAGGTTCTGGTTTTATCCGGGGCCCATTCGAAAATAACCAGCGGGGCGGATTCCATCACGGGCGAAAAGATTACCTATAACCGCAACGACGGTCACATAACGGTTGAAAGCGGCCGCAATTCCCGGGTGGAAGCCGTGTTCCATACCCAAAGCGACGGCATCCGGTGATTGGTATCAGACTTTGAATTCAGGATAGATGATGGTAAAATTGGCGCTTGAAAATCTGATAAAGCGTTATCACGGCCGGCAGGTTGTCGATTCCGTCAGCCTGAGTGTCGCCAGCGGCGACGTTGTCGGGCTGCTGGGACCAAACGGCGCCGGCAAAACCACGACTTTTTACATGACCGTCGGAATGGTAAAGCCGGACGGCGGCCATGTGTTTTTAAACGACGAAAATATCACGGACTGCCCCATGTATCGGCGGGCCCAAAAGGGGGTCGGCTATCTGCCGCAGGAAGCGTCCATTTTCCGCAAGCTGACGGTTGAGCAGAATATCATGGCGATTCTGGAAGTTCTATCCATTTCCAGAGCGGAACAGAAAGAGCGGGCCAGCCGGCTCCTGGCGGAACTGGGGATCCAGCACCTTGCCAAGCAGAGGGCCAGCGTACTTTCCGGCGGCGAGCGGCGCCGCCTGGAAATTTCACGCTCGCTGGCCACGGACCCTTCTTTTATTCTTCTGGACGAACCGTTTGCCGGCATAGACCCCCTGGCGGTGAACGATATCCGCGCCATCATCAAGCAGCTTAAAGGGCGCGGGATCGGGATCCTGATTTCCGATCACAATGTCAGGGAAACATTGGGAGTGTGTGATTCGGCCTACATTTTGAACGACGGCCGGGTCATTGAGTCCGGCCCGCCGGAAAAAATTGCCGCCAGTGAAATCGCCCGACGGATCTATCTGGGCGACGAATTCAGGTTGTGAAATGGCCTTTGAACTTCGACAACAACTCAAACTGACCCAACAGCTGATTATGACGCCGCAGCTGCAGATGGCCATTAAGCTGCTGCAGCTCTCGCGGCTTGAATTGATGGAAACCATCCACCAGGAGCTGGAGGAAAATCCGGCCCTGGAAGAGTTCAGCGAAGCTGCGGCCGAGGAACAGCCCCTGGAAGAAAGCGAAATCGTTCCGGAGACCGAGTCGCCTGAAAGAGAAGTCACCATCGAGGAAAAGATTGTCGAAGATATCGACTGGAGCAATTTTATCGACGAATACAATGCTCCCGGAAAAATCAGCTATGAAACAGAGTCCAAAGAGACGCCCCGTTTCGAGTCTTTCGTGGCGCAGAAGGAATCGTTGAGCGAACACCTTCTCTGGCAGCTGATGATGTCTTTCCCGTCCAAGGCCGAACAGGAGATCGGCAGCCTGATTATCGGCAATCTCAACAAGGACGGGTATCTCGAACTGCCCTTTGACGAACTTGTCCGGCAGAGCGGCGCTGCGCCGGAAGCTGTCAGGAGCGTGCTGACCCTGATGCAGACGTTTGACCCCATCGGGGTCTGCGCCGGGGACTTAAAGGAATGCCTTCTCATCCAGGCCAAGCACCTGGGGCTGGCCGGTACGATCGTATGCGATATCATATCGCATCATCTCAATCATCTGGAGAATAAAAATTACAAAGCCATTTGCAGCGCGCTGAAAGCGAATATCGATGAGGTCGTTTCAGCCGTCGAGGTCATTAAAGGCCTGGAGCCGAGGCCCGGCCAACAATTCAACGATGAAGAACCGCATTATATTACGCCCGATATTTATGTTTATAAAATGGAGGATGAATTTGTCATCGTCATCAACGACGACGGCATGCCCAAACTGCGGGTCAGCTCCTTTTACAAAACCGCCGTCAGCGGCAACGGCAAGTTTAAGGATCAAGCCCGGGAATATCTTCAGGACAAACTGCGATCGGCGACCTGGCTGATCCGGAGTATTCATCAGCGCCAGAAAACCATCTACCGCGTAATGGAGAGCATCGTGCGGTTTCAGCGCGATTTTTTTGAAAACGGGATCACCCACTTGAAACCGATGGTGCTCAGGGACGTGGCCCAGGACATCGGCATGCACGAATCGACCATCAGCCGGGTGACTACCAACAAGTATGCGTATACCCCCCAGGGAATCTTCGAATTGAAATATTTTTTTAACAGTTCGATCAGCCGGCTCCATGGCGAGGCCATCGCATCGGCCAGCGTCCAGGAAAAAATCCGGCAGATTATCGAAGGCGAAGATCCCCGCAAACCTTACAGCGACAGCAAGATATCGGAAATTTTAAAGAATGATAACATTGACATTGCACGGCGCACCGTCGCAAAATATCGTGAAATGTTGAAAGTTTTGCCATCCAGTAAACGCAAACAATTTTAAGGAGTATTGAGCATGCAGACATCCGTAACATTCAAGAATTTAGATCCTTCCGACCATTTGAAATCCTATGCAGGCGAAAAGCTTGATCGACTGGATAAGTTTTTAGACAACCCCGCCGAGGCCAGCGTGGTGCTGACCGTGGAAAAGTTCCGCCACATTGCTGAAATAACCATTTTGGGCGACCGACTGAACCTGATCGGCAAGGAAGAAACCAACGACATGTATTCCGCCATTGACATGGCACTGGACAAGATCGAGAAGCAGATTAAAAAAAGCAAACAGAAGATAAGGGAGCGGCGGGGCGGTTCGAAAACCAGCGCGAAAGAGATGCTGGCCGAAGCGATCGCCGTACCCAAAGAAGGCCCGACAGGGCAGGTTCAGATCAAACATATCGAATACAAGCCCATGGACATTGAAGAAGCGGTATTGCAGATGAATCTGGTGACGGATAATTTCCTGGTGTTCACCAATTCCCGTACCAACCAGGTCAATGTGCTCTATCGGCGCAAGGATGGAGACTACGGCTTAATTCAGCCCAGCGTCTAAAAAAGGTCACATTCATATGAAGATCCTAGATGTGTTGCAAAAAGAAGCGATTTTGACCGACTTAACCTCCCGTGACAAAAAAGGGGTAATCGAAGAGCTGGTTGCTTCAGTGGCCCGGATTGCCAAAGTCAATCGCGAGGACCTCGTCAGGGTTCTCATGGATCGGGAGCGGCTGGGCAGCACGGGCATCGGGGGCGGCATCGGCATTCCGCATGGAAAACTGAAAGATCTGGATTCCCTGATTTTAAGTTTCGGGCTGAGCCGCAAAGGGGTGGATTTCGAATCCATGGACGGGCGTCCGACCCATATTTTTTTCCTCCTGATTACACCTGAAAATTCCACCGGTCTGCATCTCAAGCTGCTGGCCCGGATTTCTAAAATCCTGAAAAATGATTTGTTCAAGGCAAAGCTGTTAAAGGCCGCCGACCGTGATGACGTTTTTGACGCGATCAAAGAAGAGGATGAGGAGTTTTAACCGGCTGTTGAAAAACTGCGCCTGAGGTCGCCAGGCAGCGTTGCGCGGCTCTCGCCGATGCTCACAGCTTATGCTGCGTTTGTCGAGTGGCGGCGCGCCTTCTCTGACGACCTGATTCTTGATATCCAATAACCTGCCGAAGGCAGCAGCAATCAAATTGAAAAGTTTAAAGATCACCATTATCACAGGCCTGTCCGGATCAGGTAAGAGCGTGGCGCTGGCAGCATTTGAAGACGCCGGATACTACTGCGTCGATAACATGCCGGTGGCGCTGCTGCCCAAGTTCCTGGAACTTCCCATTCAAAGCTCCCCTGAAATCGCAGGCTTTGTGTTTGTGATGGATCTGCGCGAAAAAAATTTTCTGTCCAGGTATCCGGGCGTTTTTCAGTCTCTCCGGCAGACGAACTACGATTTTGAAGTCCTTTTTCTGGAGGCTGATGACGAAACCCTCTTGCGGCGCTTCAGCCAGACGCGGCGGCATCATCCCCTGTCCCAGGGGAAAAACCTGCTGGACGACATCCGCGCCGAACGGGAAAAACTAAAGGATTTAAGGGTCGCTGCGGACAAAGTCATCGATACCTCGACCTATAATGTGCATGACTTCAAGGGGGTGATCCGCGACATTGCGCGCAAGGGCCAGAAGCAGGCGCCCCTGCGGATCCATATCCTGTCGTTCGGTTTTAAATACGGGCTTCCCCTCGAAGCGGATCTGGTGGTGGATGTCCGCTTTCTGTCAAATCCGTATTTTATTCCGGAACTCAAACCGCTGGATGGTGAATCCGAGGCTGTCAGGGATTACGTCTTCAATGGGGCTGAAACCCGGGCGTTTTTGACAAAATATCTGGATTTGCTTGACTATTTGCTGCCGTTATATGAAAAAGAGGGCAAGTCCTATATTACCATTGCGGTGGGATGCACCGGGGGCCGGCACCGGTCGGTGGTGATCGCCCGGACCTTATACGAGCATATCGCCCGGTCCGGAAAACAGGTTGAGATTGCGCACCGGGATATCGCCAACCTATAACAAACTTTTTAGGGGAATGAATTGTTATGATAGGAATTGTTATCGTTTCTCATCGCCAGCTCGGGGACGCGCTGATTGAGGCGGCTGAATTTATTCTGGGTGAAAGACCCGCTGCGGTTGCGGCGGTTTCCATCGATTTGAATGAGAGCGTTGACAAGCTCCGCGCGAAAATTACCGGCGGCATGAAAGCGGTCGATCAGAAGGCGGGTGTTCTCATCCTGACGGACATGTTCGGCGGGACCCCGTCCAACCTGAGCTATTCATTTCTCGAAGAAGGCCGCATCGAGGTCATATCCGGCGTCAATCTGCCGATTTTGATCAAGGCGATCAATACCCGTGCTGAAACGAATTTGAGCCAACTGGCAACCAGCCTGGAAGCCTACGGCAAGACAACCATCCGGCTGGCCAGCGGAATTCTCAAAGGCAACAAGCGGAGTTAGTCTTTTGCTGCGGGTATTTTCGGCGATTAACGAATCGGATATCGACACCATACTTTCCATAGAAAGTCTTTCTTTTCAGCGGCCCTGGGGGCGCCAGTCTTTTTTAAGCGAACTGGGTCTGCCCGGTGCCGTGGGCCTGTCTGTTCGTCAGCTGGATGCCGGCGGCCGTGAACATATCACGGCATATATTTTTTTCCGGCTGGCGGCGGATGAAATGCATATTTTAAAAATTGCGGTGGCGCCGGAATGGCGCGGCCGGGGGACCGCCGTGGCGTTGATGGAAAAAAGCCTTGAGCTGGCCGACAGCAGAGGCTGCTGCGCGGCTTATCTGGAAGTGCGGCCCGCCAACACCGCCGCCGTCGGGCTGTATCGCAAACTCGGGTTTGATGTGATCGGAAAGCGGACAAATTATTATTCGGAAACCGGTGAAGATGCGCTGGTGATGTGTAAACACTTAAGGGAGGTTGCATGAGCGTAAAAGTTGGTATTAACGGTTTTGGCAGAATTGGACGGCTGGTCTTCAGGGCTGCCTTGAATCATCCCGACATCGACGTGGTTGCCGTCAACGACTTGACGGATGCCGCCACGATGGCCCATTTGCTGATGTACGACTCGGTTCACGGTAAGCTGGACATAAGCGTCGAAGCCAAAGAGGACCGCATCGAAGTGGACGGCAAGGCGGTTGCGATCACTTCCATTAAAGATCCGGCGCAGCTCAAATGGAAAGAGCTGGGCGTTGATATCGCGGCGGAATGCACGGGGCTCTTTACCGATGCCCAGAAAGCGGCCGGGCACCTGCAGGCCGGCGCCCGTAAGGTCATCATTTCAGCGCCGGCAAAAAACCCGGATATTACCATCGTCATGGGCGTTAATTCCAACAAATACGATCCCCGGCAGCACCATATCGTCTCCAACGCCTCCTGCACCACCAACTGCCTGGCACCGGTGGCCAAGGTGCTGCTGGAAAATTTCGGGTTGCGCTGCGGCCTGATGACGACCATTCATTCCTATACCGGGGATCAGCGCCTGCTGGATTTCCCTCACCGTGATCTGCGGCGGGCCCGGGCGGCGGCCCTGTCGATGATCCCCACCACCACGGGGGCCGCCAAAGCGGTGTCGCTGGTCCTGCCGGAGCTGGAGGGAAAGCTTAACGGCCTTGCCATCCGGGTCCCCACGCCGAATGTGTCCATTGTCGATCTGGTCGCCACCCTGGAAAAATCCGGCGTTACCGTAACCGACGTCAACGACGCCCTGAAGGCGGCCTCGCAAAAAGCCCTGGCAGGCATTCTGGGATTCAGCGAAAAGCCCCTGGTGTCCTGTGATTTCAACGGCTCGACGTATTCGTCCATTGTGGATGCTCCCACCACCTATATGGTCGGGGACATGGTCAAGGTGATGAGCTGGTATGACAACGAGACCGGTTATTCCACCCGCATGGTCGATCTGGCGGCCATGATGGCGGAACAGCTATAATGATTGGCGATTGGTGACTGATGCTTGAAGGGCTTATTGCATTTTTTAATCAACGATCAACAATCTAAAATAGTTCGGATTATTGAAGTTAGATGCTTGATATCAGGATTTTTTTTAAACAAGGGAGAAAATCATGAGCACCCGCACCCCCCTCATCGCCGGAAACTGGAAAATGTTTAAAACCTGTTCCGAGGCGGTCGCCACCGCTGCCGCCCTGGCCAAACACGTAACGGATGTCGTCGACAGAGACGTGATGATCGCCCCGCCGTTTACGGCGCTTTATCCCGTGTCCCAGGTGCTGGAGGGCAGCCGTGTTGCACTGGGCTCCCAGAACCTGTTCTGGGAAAAAGAGGGCGCCTATACCGGTGAAATCTCAGCCGCCATGCTGGCGTCGGCCGGATGCCGGTATGTCATCATCGGTCATTCCGAAAGGCGCCAGTACTTTAACGAGACCGATGATACCGTCAACCGGCGGATCCAGGCGGCCCTGAAAGAGGGGTTGATACCGGTTTTGTGTGTGGGCGAAACCGAAGGGGAGCGTGATGCCGGGCAGACATTTTCTATACTTGACAAACAGATTAATAACGGGTTAAAAGACTTTTTTGCTAAAGACCTTGAAAAACTGGTCGTCGCCTATGAACCGGTCTGGGCCATCGGCACCGGCAAAACGGCAACCAGCGGCCAGGCCCAGGAGGTTCATGCATTTTTACGTTCGCTGATTCAAAAGACCCTGGGCCAGGAACGGGCCGATTCCATCAGGATTCTGTATGGCGGCAGCGTCAAGCCGGGCAACATCGCCGAACTCATGGGGATGCCGGATGTGGACGGCGCCCTGGTCGGCGGCGCCAGCCTGAATGCCGAGACATTCAGCGCCATTGTTCATTATTAGGTACGGTATTTGAAAATTCTCCTTTCCCCGCTGGGGTGAAGGGGAGATTTTAATAGGGGTTATATTATGTCAATTATTTTAGTGATCATACATGTGATTGTTTGCGTTGCCCTGATCATGATCGTCTTGCTGCAGACCGGAAAAGGCGCAGATATGGGCGCGGCTTTCGGCGGCGGCGGCAGCCAGACTCTTTTCGGCAGTACGGGGGCATCCACTTTTTTAAGCAAACTGACGACGGTGGCGGCGGTTGTTTTCATGCTCACCTCCTTTGCCCTGGCATACCGGTCCAGCAACCGGACGGGAACATCGGTCATGACGGAGACAAAGCCCCCCGTGGAGCAGAAGGCCCCGGCGGCCCCTGAACAGGGTGTGCCCGCGACACCGCCAACGACGGTGCCGGCCGCTCCGGCGCAAACAAAATAAACATCCTGCAGTCCATGTGCCGAAGTGGTGGAACTTGGTAGACACGCTATCTTGAGGGGGTAGTGGGGAGACCCGTGCCGGTTCGAGCCCGGCCTTCGGCACCAAATAAAGCCTTTTTGCAACGGATTCAGTAAGTTACTGGGTCCGTTTTGCTTTATATGCGGTTTATATGCGGTTTGCTACCGCATATGGCCGCATATCGTTTTTCTATCACTTTGTGCCGTTAAGGCCGCATCCAGACCGCCCCTGCCTTCACCCGGGACCCAGTGACAATATGTCCATGGTGATGGCAATCGAGCTGTGCCCGAGCTGCCGCTGGACATACCCCGGACTCATGTGCGCCATAAGGAGGATACTCGTGTAAGTATGACGCAGATCGTTGGGGTTTCTGACCCTCAGGCCCCCGCTGCCTTGCACACCCGGTGCATGAGCGCCTGGATCTTTCGCTGGCTCTACGGCCAGGGATCGATCTCCTCCGGATCCACAAACAACAGATCGACCTTTCCGCCGCGGCTCCACTTAATTATTATTTTAGCTAAGATGAAAATCTTACTTTAACACCCGATAGATTCTCCAGTACTTTGACCACTACTGGATAATACTGTTTACCATAACCAGCTGCAACAGCCGACTCGTACACTTGAAGTGCAATCGCACCAAAGTATTGCGGAATATGAAAGTTTTCGGACGTCTTTAGTGCAAGCCTTATGTCTTTGATAATATATTCGACAGGAAAGACCCCTTCTTCAAATTTTCCTTTAAGTACAAATTTCTTAAAATGATTTTGCAAAGCGAAGCTATTTGCCGATCCCTGACTCAGTGCTTTGAATAGTATGTCCGGTTCCACACCTGCCTTAATTCCTAAGACCAAGCCTTCAGCTATGGCGCAAACATTGATGGAAAGGATAAGATTGTTGACGATTTTAACTACTTCACCGGCTCCCGTTCCGCCCACATAATCGATATCCTTACCCATAATTGAAAGGATATCTTTGTATCTTTCGAAGATGTCGGGATCACCGCCAACAAAAATTGCCAGGGTCCCCTCCATCGCAGCCGATACCCCTCTAGCTACTGGTGCATCAAGCATTTTCACTCCACGATCTGATAATTTCTTTTCGATTTCCTGCGTTGTAAGTGGATCGATAGTGCTCATATCAATGACAACAGATCCTTTCGGCACGCCTTCAATGACGCCCTCTCTACCGAGAATCGCTTCTTTGACATGATGGGAGGCTGGGAGCATTGTGATGACGAGGTCAACATTTTCAGACGCTTTTTTACAAGAAGTTGCTGGGGTGGCACCTTCTTCAACCAATGCTGTCATTCTATCTGAGATGATATCATAAACCGTAAGATCATGCCCCCTTTTGATTAGATTCTTTGCCATCGGGCCTCCCATAGCGCCGAGTCCTATAAATCCAATTTTTTTATTCATAAAAAATTCCTTTGAAGTATTTTAGTTTTATTTCTCTAGAGAGGACTTCTCGATCATAATGGATATGATGTCTTTTCAAAAACCTTGAAATCGTGACCGGGAAGAATATGGTCAGCAATCTGTTCAATCTTATTCATACTTAAGTAGTAGTCATTCAGATTGTTGAATATTCCTGATGGAATATGAGGGACGTTCTCCCAACACTCATAAAGACCGATAGCATCACCACCAATAAAAAAAGTCAATTTTCCCGCCGCCACAGATACTCCTTGAAATCCTGGACTGTGACTTGGAATGGAAATGGCGTCAACATCTTTCTCAACTCTATAATCACCATCAATTATCATAATTCTTTCTAGAAAATCCACGAATTGGGGTTTTCCTAAATTTTTTTCGTAATATAAAGTTTTATGACATGGTAGAGGGGCTATGGCATACTCAACCTCTTTCCGTTGAAGAATAAAACGGGCATTTTTAAAAAGATGGAATCCCCAAGCATGATCCCAGTGTAGATGTGTGACAATAACAGTTCTAACATCCAAAGGATTAACACCAATAGACGTGAGAGCAGAAAGGGGCTGTTGCTCGGGTGTGCGGTGCATAATAAAACCATGATTTTCCAATACCTGCTGTGGATCGGGAGGTCCGAGGTCCACTATTATATTATCTTTTGTGTCGGTTATGTACCACATTACGCAGGGAGCTTCATAGGTCACATCTCGATACATACGGTACATGCATGTTTGTTTGGGCAAAGCTTCAAGTGTGCCAACATTGAGGGGGATGATTTTATGCATCTTTTCTATACCTCCTATAAACATCGAAAAAGGTTCAAACTACATTTGAAAGCAATTATAACATTGAATAAAGTAAAAATTTGTGAAACTTAAAGCGGTTACTTTTTTCAAGCGCTTATCATATCGTTTAGCTTTGAACTGAACCCTTCAACTGAGGTAAGAACTCGGATTGGTTATAGATAACTCACAATCCCTTCAAATGCCTTATCAACTCATATCCTTATAGTTAAAGAGAAATGGGCTGTCTCAAAAATAATAAAAGTTTGAATTAGATTCTTTAAAAAGTAATGAGGTTGAGAAGAAATTTTGTCGAAATTTTAAATGCCAATTAATTAAATAATACATAGAAATCTAAAGAAACATTTTTATTATTCTATTCGTCCAAGCGAATGAGAGAGCTTTTTACAAGCAATAAGGACTTTTTTTGCTAAGTTGCTATTATATTGAAGTTCCGAGTGTCTAGCAGTTGCGTATGAGACATTCAAAGATGCAATGACTTCTCCCTTATGGTTCAAAACTGGACCGGCAACAGCAGCCATACCTTTTTCAAATTCTTCCATATTAATAGCATAGCCTCTTTTTTTGGTCTTCTTAAGCTCTTTCCTGAAGGAATCAACATTAATTATTGTACGATTTGTTAGGGGTATAAATTGTATTTTTTTAAGTATCACTTCCAACTTGGACTCAGGTAAATACGACAATATGATTTTGCCATGACTAGTGCAATAAACAGGTAGCCGAGTCCCATTATTAACATTAAGACTATATAAATGGTTCGAACGAAAACGTTCAATAATAACAACATCTGTTCCATCTAAAATTGATAGATTGACACTTTCCCCTGTATCAGTCTGTAGTATTTTCATTAATGGCAAGGCTTCTTTGTGAAAATCTAATTCGCTTAAAGCAAAAAGGCCCCAAGATATTAATTGGGGGCCTAAGCTATAAACTTTATGTTCTTGTCGTTGAATAACTATATTCATTGCCATCATAGCCTGAAGAAGTCGAAAGCACGTAGTTTTGTTAATGCCGGTCTTTTTGGTGATTTCATTTAAGTTGGCACAATTTTTACAATCATAAATACATGAGAGAATTGTTATTATTTTCTCTAAAGATTTAATTCGATATTTTCCAGGCATGAACCCTCACACGATTACTGAATTTGGGGAATTATAAAAATTTCATAATATGAAATTATAATATAAAAATTTCATATTATGATTTAATATTTATTATCTTTTTATGTCAAGAAATATTTTTAAAGTATAAATAATTAATAAAAGAAGAACGTAGCGGTCACTTTATAAATACACATTAATATTAAATAGATATATGAGGCAAGGTCAAATTTTGCACATTGATAAATATTAATTGACAAATATATTTTTGTATGATATACATTACAGAACAAAAGTTCCACAATGTGGAATAATGTGGTGAAGAAAAACTTAAAGAGCTACCGTTAATTGCTCTAATAATATCCTGCCATAGGGATAATTAATTGGTTAGATCGGGTAATAGTCTTGTACAAGGCGTAAATTATTTATCATAAGGAGATATTGTTATGTCAGCTATTGAGGGAAGTCGTGTATTTATTACAGGAGGGTCCGGGTTAATTGGTTCGCATACGGTCGAGCATCTCCTTTCGAAAAATGCAAACGAAATTATTGTATACGACAAGTACATAAACAACGAAAATCTCCTCGAAGTAAAAGATCGTAAAGAGGTAAAAATTGTTCAAGGGGATTTGCGAGACATGCCCCGCCTACGAAAGGCCATGGAGGGATCTGACTATGTCATCCACTTAGCAGGTCTTTTACTTTTACCTTCCATGCGTAACCAACGCGATGCTCTTATGGTTAATATCGTCGATACATACGCTTTATTGGATCTATCCATTGACTTGGGCGTAAAGAAGTGTGTGTATGCATCGTCAGTATCTGTATATGGAACGCCGGATACTGATCAGCCTGTAACTGAAGAAGCCCCCTTTTTAAATCGTACTGTTTACGGTGCATGTAAGATTGCTGTCGAGCAACTTTGTCGTGCTCTCAAAGAGATGCGTGGCCTTAATTATATCGCATTACGTTATTGTTCGGTCTATGGCCCCCGCCAACATCAAGATGGACTTTATCCTCGTTTAATTATGAAGGTGCTATCAGACATTAAAAATCATCAAATTCCCCAAATTGAGGGTACAGGCGATGAGGTACAAGATTTTGTTTATGTCGAAGATGTCGCAAAGGCTAATGCCCTCGCATTGGAAGTTGATGTTTCTGATAAGGCTTATAACATTGTCTCTGGTACTCCAACTACTGTTCGGGAATTGTTAGCCATGGTTTGTAAATTAGAGGGTTGTGATTTCAATGTTGAATTTGTACCCAATCAGAAAAAAGAGATAGTTGCATATAGACGTTTTAATGGTGAAAAAGCACGACGCGAATTGGGGTTTATTCCAGAGGTTGACCTCGAGGAGGGACTGAAACGTCTATTGTCTTGGTCGAAAACTGCAAAGAGATTGTAGTTCATTTTTACAGTCCCAATATTGGGGATGTGAAAGGAGTAGAATTGCATGGCAAAACCATTAGAGGGTATTAAAGTTTTAGATTTAACTCAATTCCTCGCTGGTTCGTATTGTACAATGATTTTTAGTGGGCTTGGGGCAGAGGTGATTAAGATTGAACCTCCCGGAAAGGGAGATCCTGCACGCCATATGCCTCCCTATGGTGGAGAGAAGGGTGTAAGTATCTTTAGACAAACCCACGATGATATTTCATTGGCTGTTCTTAAACGCTGTCGAAATAAAAAAGGCATCTCGTTGAATCTCAAGTCTCCGAAAGGAATTGAGATATTTTTACGTTTAGTTGCGAAGGCTGATGTGGTGATGGAAAATTTCAGGCCGGGGATAATGAAGAAACTCGGATTGTCCTATTCAGTGTTATCAGAGGTAAACCCTAAGATTGTTTATTGCTCGTTAACTGGTTTTGGGGCTGAAGGGGCTTATGCCAATCTACCGGCTTTTGATATCGTCATCCAGGCGATTTGTGGCGCAATGAGTATCAATGGCCATCCGGACGGTCCACCAACGAAAAGCGGCATTGCCATTAGTGACTTAGCCGGTGGGTTGTTTTCATGTATTGGTATCCTGTCGGCGCTTGAATATTGCCGTAAAACAGGACAAGGCCAGCAGGTAGATGTTTCAATGCTGGATAGTGTTTTATCGATGATGATGGATGAAGCCCCTGATTATTGGATATCGCAAAATTATCCTTCACGCAGCGGTAGTCGATTGACACGACTGAGTCCATTCAACGTCTACAAAGCCAAGGACGGATATTATGTTATCGCCAGCGGTAGCAACGATCACTGGTTTAATATTCTTAATATCATGGGGAGGGATGATCTTAAAGATGACAAGCGATACAAAGATCAACCGGGGAGGATCGAACATGCTGATGAGGTGGATGCAATTATTAATAACTGGTCTGAAAAAAGATTTGTGAAAGACGTTTTGAGTGCATTGGAAGCGAAAGGCATACCCTGTTCGCAAGTCCGTGAGATACCGGAAGTATTGTCGGATGAAAATTTACTCAATTTAGGAACCATTATTCCGATCTTTCATCCTGATTGCGGGGAGATCCCTTCAGTCAGGGCAGCTGGCATGCCAATCCGTTTCAGTATTTCTAAAGGGAATTTTAATCGACCAGCCCCCAAATTGGGCCAGAACAATTCAGAGATTTATTTTCAATGGCTTGGTTTAAATGACAAAATGTTGGCAGAATTGAAAAATGAGGGGATCATTTGAATTAAAGGTTGCTTGTACAGTATATCTTGTTCTTGGAAAGGGGGTGAAAGAGTGGGTGAATCTCGCAAGACGCTGTCTATTTCTCAGCAACGCTGGGAGAAGGAGATCAGAGCAAACTACATTAAGGATAAGCCCGAACGACGGCAGCGGTTCGTAACAGA
>JBFLWU010000055.1:0-34656 GCA_040757625.1 Thermodesulfobacteriota bacterium
GGTCAGCCTATAGCAACTTGGGTACAACCGGTGAATTCGAGTCGTATGGGCGCCTGATTATTTCGTAAATGAAACCCCGTCATATCTTTAAAGAGAAACGATAGCGAGGGAGGGTAATCCGTTGAAATAAATCACTGGGAAACAAACCCTTGAACCCTAGGCCTCTCGAATCCTCGACCCCTTTCTCCCAACTGCTGGGGAGAAAAAGCAATATAAATTACGGCCGCTGCCTTTCGACTTTGCTCAGGGCCGTGAACCTGTCGAATGGCGCCTTGCGAGCGATTTTGATTTTTTGCGAAACCCCTTGAATTCGCTTGACTTTGAAAATTCCAGACATTAATTCATGAATCATGACACTCGCCGATGATAAGTACTACTTAAAGATGGCCTGGCTCTGGGTGGCCGGTTTCAGCCTCTTTCGGTTATTTTATGCTTCCTTGTTCCCCCTGGTTCCGGATGAAACAAACTACTGGCAGTGGAGCCGGTATTTTGCATGGGGTTACCACGACCAGGCGCCGATGATCGCCTGGGCCATTAAGCTGACAACACGCTTGCTGGGCCACAATGAACTCGGCGTACGGCTCCCATCGGTAATCGCCATGACCGTCGCCTCGGCTTATCTGGTCCTGATCGCCAACCGGTGGATCGGCCCCTATACGGCTTTTAAAGCAGCTGTTTTAAGCCAGGCCATCCTTGAATTCAACGTCGGCGGACTGCTGGCCACGCCGGACGGACTGCAGGCGGCAGCCTGGGCCGGAGCCTGCTATCATGTGGCCGACGCCTATGAAAATGACAGATGGTCCCAATGGATCATGGGCGGGCTCTGGTTCGGTTTCGGCCTGCTCAGCAAATACACCATGGTCATATTTTTACCAGGTGCCTACCTTTTCGGGCTTTTTTGCCCGCCCTACCGCAAGCGCCTGGCCGGGCTGCGGCCTTATGTGGGTGTCCTGCTGGGCTCGCTGCTGTTCCTGCCGGTCATCCTGTGGAATGCCCAAAACGACTGGAACTCCGTGCGCCATGTGGCCTACCTTGGCGGTGCCAATCAGCAGTTTGCCATCCACTGGAAATATTTCGGCGACTTTATGGCTTCACAGGCCGGACTCCTCTCCCCCCTGGTATTTCTCCTGGTTCTCTGGGCCTGGTCGCTGGTTTTATTAAAAAAATACCGCAGCGAAAGCTGGATCTATTATTATCTTTTCTTCACCTCCTTCCCCATGTTTGCTCTTTTCGGCTTTTTAAGCCTGCATACCCGTGTCTACGGCAACTGGCCGGGGGCCGGATATCTGACCGCCGCCGTCATGGTCGCGGCATTCTTCACAGGTCAGGAAAAAGAAATTTTCCGCTCCGGCAAGCCTTCTTCAAGTCATAAATTATGGTCATGGACCGTGGGAAGCGCCTATGTCATTACCGCCCTGGTGCTGATCCAGGTGGTCTGGCCGATTCTGCCGATACCGCCGAAACTGGACCGCACCGCAACGGAACTCTCCGGCTGGCGGGAGTTGGGAATCAAAGCGGAACAACTCCGCCGGCAAATGCCGATGCCGGACAGGACTTTTCTCTTCGGCCTGCGCTATCAAACCGCCAGCGAGCTGGCCTTCTACACCCCGGGCCAGCCCCGGACCGTATCCATCAACAAATGGAAAAGACCGAACGTCTATGACTACTGGTGGAAAGACGAAGACCTGATCGGCCGGGACGCCGTGGGGCTCACCGAGGAACCCGACAGCCACGTCACCCGGCTCAACCAGGTGTTCGAAAAGGTCGATCCGCCGATTGAGTTTAAAATCTATCCCCGCCGGATTTTCTCCCGGGGCAGCGGCACGCAAACACCTGTTAAAATCCTCTATTTTTACCGCGCCTATGGATTTAAAGGCGGGCTGCGCTGGGTACCGCCGGATCAGAACGATATCCGCGCCAGCTGATCCCAAATGAAGGATCGGGTCTCAGGGGACCAGGACATTGCATGACGGCGGGTTGATTATCGGAACAATCATTTCTTGATGGTTTGATATAATGATATGGGCAGCGATAACGAAATCGTTTTAATTGTCGATGATCACAACCAGATCATCGACGCCAGGCCGCGCGCCATCATGCGACGGCTGAATCTCACCCATCGCGCATCCTACATTCTGGTATTTGACCGGCACGACCGCCTTTTCATCCACAAACGCACGCAAAGCAAGGATGTCTTTCCCGGATACCACGACATCGCCGCCGGCGGTGTGGTAAAACAGGGGGAAACCTACCGCCAGTCGGCTGAACGCGAGCTGTTTGAAGAGCTCGGCATCCGCGGTGTTCCCCTGACCGAACTTTTTGAAATTTTTTACAGCGATGACTCCAGCCGCGTCTGGGGCCAGGTCTATCGCTGCCGGTACGACGGTGAAATGACGCTTCAAAAAGAAGAAATTGAGAGCGGCCGCTTCATGCCGGTGGCCGATATTCTGGCAAAGGCCAAAAGCCTGCGGATCACGCCGGACTCCCTGCAGGTCCTGCAGCGTTATGTGGAGATGCAAAAAGGGTCTGCGGCTTCCTATTAAATATAGTATTCTGACCTTGCAAATTAAAAGCGAGGGGGAATATATTTTTCTGTGATTAAATCCTTCGCTTCAACCAGCGCATATTTTGTCGATGATAATTGACACCAAGGGGTAAATTATCACAAATAACTTGACGAAAAGTTAAAATTATCATTGGTTGATTGAACTGTAATCAGGAAATTCCGTTTTTTTCTTTTTAGATCCCGGCATAGAAAATTGAAAATGAAAAAATGAATTCGCTTGGCAGTCGCGCCTGATGTTCTGAATGCTATCCTCTTCTCATAACCCAAAGGAGGACGAGATGAACGCAAAACGGCTTCATTACGGCTGGATCGTCATTTTCATGGGGCTCCTGACCACCATTGCCGCCCATGGATTCGGCAGGATGTCCTACACCATCATCCTGCCGGCCATGAAGGACGGCCTCGGTCTGAATTACACCCAGCTGGGACTCCTGGGCACCGGCAATTTTGTGGGGTATCTGACCATGGCCATCATCGGCGGATTTCTGGCCGCCCGCTACGGCACCCGCATCGTGATCACCCTGGCGCTGATTCTGATGGGCATGACGATGTTGCTGACGGGGCTGGCACAGTCTTTCGGATTTGCCTTGGCCATGCGCTTTCTCACCGGCCTGGGCAACGGTGCGGCCTATGTTCCCGCCATGGCGCTGGGATCGGCCTGGTTTGTCATCACCCGCAGGGGATTTGCAACCGGGATTGTTTCTGCCGGAATCGGCGCCGGCACGCTCATATCCGGCCTGCTGGTGCCGCCGATTTTGGCGGCATACGGACCCAGCGGCTGGCGCTTTTCCTGGTATATCCTGGGCGGCACGGTCCTTTTAATCGCCGGTGTCGTGTTTCTGCTGATCCGCAGCCGTCCGGAAGACAAGGGACTCCTTCCCATCGGCGCGGCTCAGCAGGAATCCGCAAATGCGTCAGGCGGCGTCAAGGTCTCCTCCCTGCAATGGACAAGCGTGTACACCCTGCCTGAGGTCTGGTACCTGGGGGTTGTCTATTTTTTCTACGGCCTTTCTTATATCATTTACATGGTCTTTTTTGCCGCTTACCTGGTCAAGGAAATCGGTCTTTCCCCCTCATGGGCCGGCGGGTTGTGGGCCGCGGTGGGCGGCTTAAGCGTTTTCTGCGGCGTGATCTGGGGAGGCATTTCCGATCGTCTCGGCCGCAGCCGGGGGGCGGCCCTGGCATACCTCGTTCTGGGTCTCTCCTATCTCATCTATGCCCTGATCAAAAACAAGTTCGGATTTTACCTGTCGGCGGTCACCTTCGGACTGACCGCCTGGAGCATCCCCACCATCATGGCGGCCGCCGCCGGAGATTTCGTCGGTCCCCGCCTGGCCCCGGCCGGCCTGGGGTTCATCACGTTGTTCTTTGGAATCGGGCAGGCCCTGGGACCGGCCCTGGGCGGCTATATCGCCGACATCAGCAACTCTTTTACCATTCCGTTTCTGACGGCAGCGGTCATTTCGTTTGTAGGGATGGTATTTTCAATCTATCTCAAAGCGCCCGCAAAGGCTCCAGATCCTTGAGACATATGGAGGCGGGATCAACGGTGAAGCTTCTTAATCCGGAAGAGCTCCTGAAAGACAAATAGTGACTTTTTAAGGCTGTCGTACTGAATCCGCGAATTTTCAGCATGCCGCCAGACCACCGGAAATTGAGCGACCTTCAAACCGTTCTCTTTGGCGAGCCAGAGAATCTCAGGGTCGAATATAACACTGTCGAGTTTTTGCCTGGAAAAGAGGGTCTGGGCCGCCCGGCCGGTAAAGAGTTTAAACCCGCACTGGGTGTCCGGGTAGTTGATTCCGAGATGAACATTCTGAATCAGGGTATAGAGCTTGCCTGAAAATTCCCGTAACAGATTCTGGTGATGGGTGACCACCGATTCGCTCAGGGCCCGCGAGGCGATGGCGATGTCAAAGCCTTCCCGGATCAGATCCAGCCCCGGCTCAACCGCTTCCATCGGGACGGAATAGTCGGCGTCCATAAACATGATGATATCGCCGCCGCCCCTCAACATGCCGTAGCGAACGGCGTATCCCTTGCCCCGGTTGGGGTGATACTCCAGCACCTTTAAATCGATCCTGTCCGATGTCCGGAAGCCTCCGGCCACCGCGCAGGTTTCATCGCTGCTGCCGTCGCTGACCACGACAATTTCACTCAGATATGTCTGCCGTTCCAGATAGGCCAGCGTCTGTGTCAATGTGCCGACGATTCGATCCGATTCATTATAGGCCGGAATGATGATCGAAAGTTTCATTTACTGTCCTGTCATAGTATTAGAAGCCGTCTCAAAAAAATAAAGGAGTCGGAAAAAAATTCATGTTCACCGGTCTGCCCGGGGATAGGCCCCTCGCCCCCGTGAAAGCCGGAACCAAAGATTACTGATCTTCGTACACGCCCCCTGACTTTTGCGTTAGACCGCAACAGGCAGAAACGATCATCATCGCCGTGAAAATCGGCCTGTTGTGACCTGTTCAATTGGACTTGAGCGGGGTCGCTGCCGGGCGGTAATGATTCGATCAGATAGTTCCGGCTTTCACGGGGGCGGGGGGCCTATCCCCGGGCAGACCACCGGCAAACGGTTAAGTGACGACGGCTTACGTATTTAGCGCGTCGTTTTTATTGAGACGGCGTCTATCAAACCGAATCACGCGCGTGCCGACCCAGGCCATGACCGCCCCGCAAAGCGTCCCGGCAATACCCCCGATAAAAACATCAAACGGAAAATGAACCCCCAGATAGACCCGGGAATACCCCACCCAAAAAGCGATCAGGTAAAACAGCGGCCAGACTTTCCTGAAAAAGAAGCTCAGGAAAAAGGCGGCCGCAAAAATATTGGTTGCATGGGAGGACGGCAGCGACAGGGACTCACCCCTGACAATCGTCTTTAATTCCGGGGTCACGCTCCAGGTCTTAAACATCCGGTCATACAGATGCACCCGGGACAGGGAATGATACGGTCGGGGCCGGTCGAACACCGGTTTTAGTACGCCCGAGCTGATCCATTCCGAAAAAGATATCAGTATCAGCACGGCGACGGCCACGGTGCGAAGCTTGATTTTGCTGCGGGTGAATGCAAACCGCCGAAGCGGCCCGGTGAGAAACGGGACATAATGATTTTCCAGTTTGAGAACGACAAGTTGCAATCCCCTTGATCCCGCAATTACCAGCAACAGCCAGGCGATCGCCAGGGGCACGTAGAAATTCTTTTCATTTGAAATAAAGGGCATGATAACGTCAAAAAATGCATTCTGCCCGCTGGCGTTAATCAAATAAAAAAGGCCGATATCAATATTTTCGATCCATTGCCACATGATAGTGATCACCCGGCCGGGTTCAGCTCCTCTTGAATTTCGTTTGCAAACTGCATCTGATAAAGCTTGAAATACTCGCCCCGGCGGGACATCAGGTCATCATGCCGGCCTTCCTCGACGATCCGGCCGCCGGCAATCACGATAATCCGATGGGCATAGGCGATGGTGGAAAGCCGGTGGGCGATCACAAAGGTCGTTCGCCCCCTCATCAGGTTCTCAAGGGCCATTTGCACCAGCTTTTCGGATTCGGCGTCCAGCGATGAGGTGGCTTCGTCCAGTATCAGTATCGGCGCATCTTTCAGCAGCGCGCGCGCAATGCAGATCCGTTGTTTTTCACCGCCGGACAACCGGCTGCCGAGTTCACCGATGGTGGTATCGAATTTGTTTGGAAAGGTCTGCACAAAATCATACGCATAGGCAGATCGGGCCGCATTTTCGACGGCCTCGGTCGTGGCGTCGGGATTGCCGTATGCGATATTGTTGCGGACCGTATCGTTAAACAGAATGGGCTCCTGGGTTACGATCGCGATCTGGCTGCGAAGGGATACAACCGCGGCGTGACGAATGTCGATCCCGTCAATCAGAACGGCCCCGCCGCCGACATCAAAGAACCTCGGAATCAAATTCACCAGGGATGTCTTGCCGCCGCCGCTCATCCCCACCAGGGCCAGGATTTCACCGGCGGCCACATCCAGATTGATGTTTTTCAGGACCGGGGTGTCGACGCCCGCATAGGTAAACGAAACATCCTTGAATGTGACGCTGTGGGGACCGGGCGTTAGCGTGACCGGACGCTCGGGGTCCCGGATATCGGACTCGGTTTCAAGGACATCAAAAATCCGGTCCGCCGCGGCCAGGCCCTCCTGGATGGCATTATTGACCCGGCTGATTTTTTTTACCGGATCGTACAGCATCAGAACCGCCCCGATGAAGGAAGAAAATGTTCCCAGAGTGGAGGTCCCTTCAAATACGCTTTTGCCGCCATACCAGATGATAAAGGCAATTCCAACGCCCGCCAGCAGTTCCATGATCGCCGGCGAAAGCGCTTTGGCGACGACCGCCTGGATTTCAAAATCAAACAACCTTAGGTTCTTTTTAAAAAACCGTTTTTTTTCGTGGGACTCCATCCCGAAGGCTTTGACGATTTTAGCCCCTGCAAAGGTTTCATGCAGAAAGGCAAACAGGTCCGCCATGGCTTCCTGGCCGCGGGTGGTGAAGCGACGCACCCGTTGGCCGAATTCAAAAACCGGAAAGAAGGCCGCCGGCAGAATGATAATGGCGATGAGCGCCAGCTTCCAGTCGCGGTAAAAAATAACGACCGTCAGGCCGATGATGGTAAAGAAATCCCGGAAGGCCGCTTTTACCGCATCGGATACCATTGAGCGGATCAGGGCGACGTCGTTGGTAACGCGCGACATCAGAACGCCGGTTTTCATCCGTTGGAAAAAAGCAAGGGGCAGGTCCTGAATGCGGTCGTAAAGACTGTCCCGCAGGCTTTTGATGATGTTGAGCCCCACATAACTCATGAAGTATTCCTGGCCGTAAAGTCCGACTCCGCGAACCAGAAACAGGATGATCACGACATAGGGGAGTTTCCAGAGCATGGCGGCATCTTTGGCGATAAAGATGTCGTCAATGACGTTTTTGATCAAAAGCGCGGTTGCCCCGGTGGTCGCCGCCACCAGGATGCTGGAAACAATCGACAGGTAAAGCCTGAAGCGATTCTCCTTGATCAAAGCCCAGATGCGTCTATGGCGCGCTTTTATTCGGGGTAAAGTAAATGTTTTCATACCGTCAGGATATCATATGGCCGTAAAAACCATCTGCGGCCGTGGTAATCCGGCAAAGTTCCTCTTCCAGGCGCAGCCGGCATGCGGACAGCGTCTCCGGGTCCGCATCTTCGGCGACCCGGACGGGCTCGCCGTAAACGACCCGGCAGTCGGCAAACGGAAACGGGAGCAGAAAGCGGTCCCAGCTGTTGAAAATTTTCACACGGCCGGCGCTGTAACTCACCGGCACAATCGGATATCCGGTTTTCTGGGCCAGCGTAATGACCCCCGGCTGCACCTTGAAGCGCGGTCCCTGGGGTCCGTCCGGGATGATAACGGCCGGCCGGTTGTTTTCCTTCAAGTTTTTTATCATTTGAGAAAGTGCCCTCAGTCCCCCCCGCGTGGTCGACCCCCTGAAGGTTTCATGGCCCTGTCTTTGGAGCATTCGGGCAATGAGTTCCCCGTCCTGTGATTGGCTGACAAGGGCTGCGCCGTTCCATCCCTGGTAAAGATAGCTGATGAGCAATACGCGTGAATGCCAGCAGGCAAATATAAACCTGCGGCTGTTGATGATGGCCTCCACCTTTTCAAAACCCATCGTCTCGATCCGGGCCGTTTTAAACAGCAGATCCACCACCAGTTTGCCGAATATGCCGATCAGCTTCCATTTCAGCTCCTCAAGTCCTTTTGGCGATGATGGTTTCATTGCGTTTCGTCCAGCATGGCCATGGCGACAGCGGCCGTCCGATCGGAAGCCCCCGGACCGCCCAGCGCGCTGACTGCGGCCTGCATCTGGTTCCGCAGACGATCCAGGCCGGCGGTATCGTTTAACATCGCCGCCACCTTTGCGGCAATCTGCTCAGGAGATGCCTGGTCCTGGATCAGCTCGGGAACGACTTCTCTGCCGGCGATAAGGTTCACCAGGCCGATATGGCGGACATGAATCAGCACCCTTCCCAGCCAGTAGCTGAGGGGGGACAGCCGGTAAATAATAATCATGGGAGTTCCGAATATGGCCGCCTCCAGGGAAACGGTCCCCGACGCCACAATCGCAAACCCGCAGCGCCGAAAGACCTGCTCCACCCCTGTAGATATAATCTCCGGCCGGATACCGCCGCCGTGGGTATGGATGATCGCATCGACCAGATCCCTCTGGACCGTGGGAGCCAGTGAAACCGCAAATTTTAAGGCCGGGAGCTGTCGGGTCAACCGCTGCGCGGCAGCCAGCATGATGGGCAGGTGCCGGAGCACTTCACGCTCTCTCGATCCCGGGAGCAGGCCGATCAATAAACTGTCCGGGGCGGCCGCATCCATCTCCGCACGATTTGAATATGGCGCGTGATCGAGCAGCGGATGCCCGACAAATGTAACGGGAATATCCTGAGCCGCGTATAATTCCCGCTCAAACGGCAATATGACCGCCACGTGGTCCGCAAGCCTTTTGATTTTATTGATCCGGCCGGACCGCCAGGCCCATATCTGCGGACTGATGTAATAAAGGACCGGAATGCCCAGCTTTTTGGCAACCGCTGCCGCATGGAGGTTAAAATCAGGAAAATCGATGAGGATGAGGAGGTCCGGCCGCAGGCTTTTTAACAGTCGTTTAACAACCGCCATTCCCTTTAAGAGCGCCGGTATTTTGGAAAATGCCTCGGTAAACCCGACGACGGACAGCGCCGAGGCCTCCACCAGAATCCGGACCCCGGCTTCTCTGAGATATTTCCCGCCGACCCCGCAGAAAAAAAGGGCCGGTGAGCGTTTGCGCATGGCCCTGACCAGCCGTGAACCATGCAGATCGCCGGAAGCTTCTCCGGTGATGATCATGACACATTTAGGCGCCTGCAAAGGGTCCATGGTTTCACGAACCTAAAAACCGACGGGTTGATGAGTCAATCTGGTCCATGATATCCAAGGCGACTTTAAGCGCTTCTCTCCCCATCTGGCCGGTCACCGCCGGGGCTTCCCGCTGCTTGACCGCCTTGACAAATGCGCTGATTTCATCCGCGAGGGCATCGCCCTGAGAAAAATCGAGCTGGTTGATCTGCATACCGGGAATGACTCCTTCTTCAGGATTTTCACCCCGGTTGACAACGGTTATCCGGCGTTGGGCGAAATCCACTGAAATGTAGGCATCCTGCTGAAAGAGCCGGATCTTGCGCTCGTTTTTGGTGGATATCCGGCTGGCGGTGACATTGGCGACACAGCCGTTTTCAAATTCCAGGCGCGCATTGGCAATATCGACATGCTGCTTGGTAACAACAGCCACCCCTGCGGCATGAATGTTTTTGACTTCGGAGTTGACGAAGTTTAAAATGATATCGATATCATGAATCATCAGGTCCAGCACCACGCTGACGTCGGTTCCGCGTTTCGGATAAATGCTTAATCGGTGAGATTCAATAAACAGCGGTCGGTTTAATATGTTTTTCTCCCGCAGGGCAACCACCGCCGGATTAAACCGCTCGAGATGTCCCACCTGGATGATGAGCCCTCTTTTTTCGGAATATTCAATCAGTTCGTCCGCTTCCGCCAGTGTCCGCGTCATCGGTTTTTCAATCAGGACGTCCACATCGTTTTCCAGAAAATCCCTGCTGACGGCAAAATGCGCGGGCGTGGGGACCACCACGCTGACCGCATCCACTTTATCCAATATCTCCTTATGGCTGGCATAGGCCTTCGTTTTTACTTTTCCGGCGATTTCTTCAGCCTGCGCCTGATTGATGTCGACGACCCCCACCAGGTCGACGTCATCCATATTGGCGTATTTTTCGGCGTGAAATTTACCGAGATACCCCGTCCCGATGACGGCCACCCGAAGTTTTTGGTTTAACTGTTTCATATAAACAAATTGCTAATCCCTAAGATAATATTTTTCGCTTCTAAAAATAATTGTAATTTCCGGAGATAGAAGGCATTTCAAAACCTCGGATCAGGTCTGAGAGCAAGACACAAGCCGATGAAAAAGCGCAGCATACCTAAACGTGAGCATTTTGATGAGGCTTGTAATGCAGCTATCAGGCCTCAGACGGGGTTTTGAAACGCCTTCTTATTCCATCGCCACTATCGCTATTCCACACGTGTCCGCCAGCTCCACCATCTCCTCCCGGTCAAAAACAACCGCCTTTCCGGCTTCCAGCGCCAGCGCGGTCACCCCGGCGGCCGCCATGGTTTTGATGGTTTCCGCGCCGACGGCCGGCATATCGAACCTTAAATCCTGATTCGGCTTGCTGACTTTGATCAGAACCGCCGTTCCATTGCCCAGCTGCCCGCCGCGGCGAATGGTCGCATCCGTTCCGTCGATGGCTTCGACCGCCAAAACCGAACCGCCGCCCACCACCACGCATTGACCGATATCCAGGCGGCCGATCTCCTTGGCCAGCTTCCACCCCAGCTCGATGTCGGCCCTTTCAGCCCTGTTGGGTCTGCGTTTTGTCCAGCACCCCTTGCGCGCCAGCAGGCCCGGCAGCAGAAAAGTTGACGGTTTCACCTGGATGCCTTCATCGGCAAGGACCCCGGCGAAAGCTCTTAAAATACCGTCATCATGGGTATGGCGCATTTTGGCAATCAATGAAATGGCTTTGATATCGGGCTTGACATCCGAAAACATCCGGGTTTTTTGAATAGCGCCCAGCATGACGGCTTCGCTAACGCGATTTTCCTTAAAGAACCGGATCATCCGCCTGATCTGGCCGAGATGAATCCATCTGATCGCATCCACATACGCTTCAAGCTTCGGGTCCGTTTCATTATGATGGGCCGCTGCATAGATTTCAAAGCCTTCCGAGCGGGCCTTTTGGGAAAAAATGATGGGGAATTGGCCGCTGCCGGCGATCAGTCCGATTCGCATGGTCTTGCCATCATCGCCGGCGGGTTCATCGGGTCACACCCCGCTCGGACGTTTTAATGAATTCGACAAACTTTACCACTTCCGGAACCTGCTCGACTTCCGCCCGGACCCTGTCAACGGCTTCATTGACCGTCAGCCCGATCCGGAAGAAAATCCGGTAGGCCTTTTTCAGCAACGATAACGTCTTTTGCGACATGCCATGGCGCTTGAGGCCTACCAGGTTCAAGCCGTGCAGTTTGGCCCGGTCCCCTGCGGCAATCACGTATGGGGGAATGTCTTTTGGCACCGCAGATTTCCCGCCGATGAAGGCGTAATCGCCGACTTTAACAAACTGGTGAATCGCAACCAGCCCGCCGACCGTGGCATAGTCCCCGATGGTAATGTGTCCCGCCAGGGTCGCATTGTTGGCCATCACCACCTTCCGTCCGATTTTACAGTCGTGGGCGATATGGGTATAGGCCATCAGGAAGTTTTCTTCGCCGATTTCGGTCACCCCGCCGCCGAATCCGGTCCCCCGGTGAATCGTCACAAATTCTCTGATCAAACAGCCGCGGCCGATTTTGACATAGGTTTCTTCGCCTTCGAACTTGAGCGATTGAGGCGGCGCGCCGATGGCGGCATACTGAAATATTTTACAGTCCGCTCCGATGGTAACGTAAGGATCAATCACGACATGGGGCCCGATGACCGTCCCTGATCCGATAAAAACATTTTCCCCGATAATGGAATAGGCTCCGATCTCGACGTTTTTGTCAAGTTCCGCTTTAGGATTTACAATTGCAGTTGAATGTATCATTATTATTTTTCTCCAAATGCTGCCATCAGTTCGGCTTCGGCAACGATTTTGTCATCGACCTTGGCCGTTCCGGCCATTTTAATCGCCCCCAACCTCTCTCTGAGCAGGCTGACCTCAAATATGATCTGATCGCCGGGAACCACCGGTTTTCTGAATTTCACTTTGTCCATTCCCATGAAATAAACCAGCGTACCCCGCTTTTCCGGGGGTTGTGAATCGAGATACAGGACCCCGCCGGCCTGGGCCATGGCTTCAACGATCAACACGCCCGGCATCACCGCAAAGGCCGGAAAATGCCCCTGAAAAAAAGGTTCGTTGATGGTGACGTTTTTTAGGGCAACAATACGGTCGCCGGGTATTAATTCAATAACGCGATCGATCAGTATGAACGGATAACGATGCGGCAAATATTTCATGATGGTCTGGATATCATATTTATTTTCCATTTCTGCCCCCAAAAATTTTAGACCGCTCAAAGAATTGTAATGCTGCTTAGGATTGTTAGGTTATAAAATACCATTCCTGCGCATCAAATGACAAACAAATCTCAAATTCCAATATTCAATGACTAAAACTTTCAATGACGAAACATTATATAAATTTTCGAATTCGGGTCATTGGAATTTGTTCGATATTTGGGATTTGCTATTTTTAATTTCAATTCGTGAATAGAATTCCAACAAAGCCAGCCACCCGGAGCCGGATATTTACTCGTTTTCCAGCTTTTTCAGTCTTTTTTCAAATTCATCTATTTTCTTTTTGAGCTCGGGAAGCTTCGGCATAATTGTCTGAACCTTCAGCCACGTCCGATGCGGCATCTCCGGGGCCCCCGACACCACCACCCCGCTGGGAAGTGATTTGGCCACCCCGCCCCTTGGGCCGATAACCACGTCATCCCCGATCTCAAGGTGCCCGGATACAGCCGCCTGCCCTGCTATGATCACATGCTTGCCGATGGCCACACTGCCGGATATGCCGACCTGGGCCACCAGAATCGTGTCTTCCCCCACCGTCACATTATGGGCGATATGCACCAGGTTGTCGGTCTTGACGCCCCGCTGAATCCAGGTCCTGCCGAAGGTCGCCCGGTCAATGGTATTGCCGGCGCCGATTTCAACGTCGTCATCGATCTGGACAATTCCGGTGTGCCGGATTTTAAGATATGTCCTTCCATCCGGCGCATACCCGAATCCATCGCTACCGATAACCGTCCCGGCCTGGATGATGACACGATTGCCGATGCGGCATCGTTCCAAAATGGTCACATTCGGGAACAGGGTTACATCATCTCCGATCACAACGCCTTGGCCGATCACAACGTTGGAATGGATGCCGACGCGATCCCCCAGGGTCACATGGTCCTGAATGACGGCAAACGGGGCGATCGCAATATCCTTGCCCATCACCACATGGCTGCCGATATGGGCCTGTGGACTGATGCCGGGTTTCTGTTTTTGAGGGGGATAAAAAAAAGCCAGCACCCTGGCAAAAGCCGCCTGCGGATTTTTTGCATAAATCAGGTTGGGGAACGTCCCCTTGAAATCCATGGGAACAATCACGGCCCCTGCCCGGCACGTGTCTATTTTGTGCAAAAACCTGGCATCCCCGGCCCAGGTGACGTCCTCGGCGGCGGCGGCCTCAAAGGGCGCCGCTCCCCGAAAGATCATATCACCCTCTCCGCTGAATCTGCCCGCAACCATTTCGGAAAGAGCAGCCAGCGTTATCATCATGTCAGATGAATATCTGTCGACCAAATCGGTTTCCTTCTATTTCTTGTCGCTCTTTTCTTTCTTTTCCGTTTTCTGGGCAAATCGGGTGTTATACAGCTGGATCAACTTGTCCGTGATATCAATGGTGTTGGGGGCATACACCACGCCGCCTTCGGTTTTTTCCACCACCAGCAGATACCCCTCTTTTTTCCCGATCTCCTCAACCAGATCAAACACATCATCCTGCATCCGTTTGACCAGCCGTTTGTTCAGGTCGCTTATATCCTTCTTGAACTTTTGCTCAAGGGCGCGAAAGTCGTTAACTTTAATCCTGAATTCCCTTTCTTTTTCTTCCCGCATATCCTTGGTCATCACCAGGGCTTCGCGTTCTAGTCTTTTTTTGATTTCTTCCAGATCTTCCTGATTTTTCTTAAGCTCGGCTTCCATGGCTTTTCCCTGCTTGTTGATTTCAGCCTGGGAAGCCTTGCCGGCGCTGGAGGTCTCTAAAATCCTCTGGAAATCGATCACCCCGATCTTGGCCACATCGGCGCCGTAAGAAGAAAACGTCGCAATGAAAAAAGTAAGAAGTGCAATTCCTATAATCGTTTGTAAAGACCGCATGATCCCCCCTGAATATAAATTTAATCTCACCGTTTTTAAAAAAATCTGTATCAATTTAGCTGTTTCTCAAACCATCAAGCCTGATTGGGTTTGGGCCGCAGCGCACCGCAACAATATTACTCAGGATTCTGCAACGGCAGCATAACCCGCTCAGATCGTTCCGGACAGTCCCAAAGGATCGTCGCGCACGATAGCAGGCGCCTTTGCTCTCTGTGAAAATTCTCTTAAAAGTTTGGGGGCGTTGGGCGAAGGCACGCTTGCATTTGTTGCGGCGCGCTGCGGCCCAAACCCAATCAGGCTTATCGTATTTTTTCAAAAAGCAAACTATTACAAAAATTCCTATTTTAGGCTAAAAGGCCGAACCCATGGTAAATTCCCAGCGGCCGCCGGTTTTTTCACCCTCACGCGGGTTAAGGATATATCCGTTTTCCAATCGAATCGGTCCGATGGGAGAAAACCACCGGATACCGTATCCGACACTTTCCCGCAGGTCGCTGAACGAAATGCTTTCGTCTGTTCCGTATACGTCTCCCGTATCATAAAAAAGAACGCCGACCACTCCCTGCTTTTTAATGAGGGGAATCAGGATCTCGAAGTTAAACTGAACGAATTTATCCCCACCGATCTCGTCGCCGTTTTCATCAACAGCATGGATCCCGCGCCAGTCATACCCCCGCACCGAGTTCATCCCACCCAGGTAAAATCGTTCGTAATCCGGCAGCAGCATACCGGAATTCTCCGCGACATAACCGGCCTTGCCGTGCAGAAAGTTCACAACCCCCCAGAACAGCGGGATATACCAGCCGGTTTCCGCCGTAATCTTGCTGAATCCGATATTGCCGCCAAGCCCGGCATATTGATACCGCAGGATGTGCTCAGACCCTTCGGTGGGGTTGAACATCCTGTCTTTGGAATCATAACTGATAGAGGCTGTAATGCTGCTGGTGATATTAATCCCTTCAAGATCTTTGACGGAATCGGCGGCATCCTCCGTTATGTCCCGGATATCCGCCCGGTCATAACCATACGATAAGCCGACGCGGGTAAATTCAAATATCCGGTAACTGAAACGGAGCGCTCCGCCCAAGCTGTGCTTTTCATAAGTATCATAATCATAATTCCAGTTGTAAATGTCAAATCCGGCCGACAAAGGAATATCAAACAACCACGGTTCCGTAAAGCTTAATGTGTATTGGTCGGAACGGCCGCCGACCTCGGCCTTGAGCTGCAGCGTCTGGCCCTTTCCTAAAAAATTCCGCTGGGAAATGGCTGCCATGACAAAAAAACTCTGAACGGTGCTGTATCCGCCGCCGAAAGTAAAAGAGCCGGTGGGTTTTTCAGTCACATCGATTTTAAGGATCATGCTGTCATCGCTGCTCCCCTTTGATGTGGCTACCTTCACATCCTCAAAGTAATCCAGTCGATACAGGTTGCGAACTCCCCGTTTGAGCTGCGAGCCGTTGTACAGTTCCTGTTCGTAGACCTGGAGCTGGCGGCGAATGACCTTGTCCCGGGTCTTGGTATTGCCGCCGATGAAGATTCTTTCAAAGTAGACCTGCTTGCCCTTGCTGATGTTAAAGCTGATATTGACGATCAGTTTTTCCGGATCCTTGTCAACGCCGGGAACGACATCAGCATAGGCATACCCCTCGTCCGAATAAAGATCCGTGAGGTTCAGCACGTCATTGCGAATAATTTCCCGGTTATAGAATTTTTCGTTCAGGACTTTAAGTTTTTTGAGCAGTTCTTCCTTTGGTCTGATGAGATCCCCTTTGATATCGACCGCTCCAACGCCATATTGCGCGCCTTCTTCTATTTTGATGGTAACCTCTATCCAGGTATCTTTAAATTCAACCAGAGGTTCACCGATTTTGGCATCCACATATCCCTTGTTATGATAAAAGGCAGCCAGTTTGGCCGCATCCTGATTGAGGTTTTCCTTGTTTAATTCGCCTGAAGACGTCAGCCAGAAAAAGAAGCCCTTTTCGGATGTCTGCATCAACCCTTTCAATTCTTTTTGCGAATAGGCGTTATTGCCGATAAAGGTAATCTTCTCTATTCGAAGCTTTGCGCCTTCCTCGATGACAAACGTCAGGTCCGCCTGATTGTTTTCCCGCTGCTGGACTTCGAACGTTACACGGACATTATGATAATTTTTGTCTTTATAAAGGGCCCCAATCCGTTCGATATTATTCTGGATCCTGAAAATATTCAGAATGGAGCCCGTCTTTAAGGTTAAATTTTCCCTGATTTTTTCATCTTCAATCACCCGGTTGCCGCTGAGCCGGATGTAGCGGATGGTCGGCTTTTCTTTCACCTTGAATATGACGATTTTGCCCCCCGGAGCATCCTCTGCCAGGATGCGGACGTCATCAAAATATCCCATCGCATAGATGGCTTTCAGGTCCTTTGAAAGGCTTCCGGTCTGGTATAAATCTCCGGTTTTTGCCTGGGTTTGCTTGCGGATCGCATCCGCCTCAATCCGGTTATTTCCCTCAATCCGTATATCAACAATTTTTTTCCATTTAAAAATTTTCAATCCGATATCACGGGCAAGTTCTCTGACCGTTCCAAAAAGATTTTCGACGCCCTCGCCTTGCGTGAAAAAAACTTCCGGAGGATGATCCCCCAGGGCTTCAACCATTTTTGCATCCAGGCTGAATTTCGTACCGACCCAGGTCAGGCTTCCCCAGACGACATAATCCGCGCCGGTTTGAATGCCGATTTTGTGAAACGCATCGGGGCTTCTCGTCCCTTCTTTCGGCAGCAGTCCGGCCGCGGTATCCAAATCCACAACGACGGCGCCGTCATCGGCTAACTGCTTCAGAATAACCTTGGGGATCTCAACGCCCATGTAGGAAAGGTCTTCCTGAGAATAAATATCAAACGGCAAAACCACCACGCGCAGAGGTTCCTGCGAACCGGCAGGTCCAGCCAGGAGGCATATCATCACAATCACCAGCAGGCCGATGCGTCTAATCATAAATGCCCTTGGATGTTATCACCTGAATGTTGTGCAAACGGGTCTTCATCTTTTTGTTACGCCCTTGACGGTCCCTTATTGCCTGATGCGCTTCAATGCTTCAGGTTTCAACCAACTGCCCTTCGCTTATGGTTACCCGCCTTGACATATAATCGGCAAGTTCCATATTGTGGGTTACCACCACCAGGGTCATGCCAAAATCCCGGTTCAGCTCCAGCAGCAACCCATGGACCTGTTCACTGTTGCGCCTGTCCAGGTTTCCCGTCGGTTCGTCGGCCAACAGCAGGACCGGTTTTAAGACCAGTGCCCGGGCTAGGGCCACCCGCTGCTGTTCCCCGCCGGACAGCTTTCCGATTTTGTGCCGCAACCTGTCCTTGAGCCCCACCCGGATGAGGACGGCTTCTGCCGCTTCCTCGGCAAGCTTGCGATTGGAGCCTCTGATCAGAGCCGGCATCATGGCGTTTTCAATTGCCGTGAATTCCGGTAAAAGATGATGGAACTGAAAGATAAAACCCACCGATTCATTCCGAAATCTGGCAAGTTTATCGTCATCAAACCGGAAGACATTTTTTCCCTGATACAGGAGCTCTCCTTTATCCGGCCTGTCCAGCGCCCCCATGATATGCAGGAGCGTCGACTTGCCGATGCCGGAAGCCCCCACAATGGCCACGGTTTCACCTTTTTTCAGGCTGAGGTCGACGCCTCTTAAAATTTCAATCCGAACGCCGTTATGGCTGAATCCTTTTGATATGCCTGCGGCATGAATAAAATATGCCGGGAGGCTGCCGCTTCCATCATGGGACGCTTCCGGTGCGGATCGATAGAGATCATCCATATCGAATCGCCTCCACCGGATCGAGTTTCGATGCCTGCCGGGCAGGATACAGGGTCGCTAGAAAGCAGATGAGCATCGCAGCAGACGCTATCAGAAAAACATCCAAAAATTCCAGTTTAACCGGAAGGGTCGTAAAATAATAGACGTCACCGGGCAGCTCGATAAACTTGTATCGTTTCAGAAAAAAACACCCTAAGAATCCCAGACACAATCCGATCAGGGTGCCCACGCAACCGATGACCATTCCCTTAAAAACGAATATCTTTCGGATGCTTCGGTCCGTGGCCCCCATTGCCTTTAAGATGGCAATATCTTTGGTCTTCTGCATTACCATCATGATAAGGGTGCTGGCAATGTTAAATGCGGCAACCAGGACGATAAGGGTCAATATGATAAACATGGCCTTTTTCTCTAGCTTGAGTGCTGAAAACAGATTTCTGTTCATCTGCATCCAGTCCCTGGTCCAATAGGGAAACCCCAGCTCAGCTGTTACCCTTCCGGCAACCTGATCGGCCTTATAAATGTCTTTGACCCGGATCCCCACGCCGGTTACGGCGTCTCCCATCCTCAGAAGCTCCTGGGCATCCTGCAGGTGGATATAGGCAAGGGACTGATCGTATTCATAAAAACCGGACTCAAAGATACCGGCGACGCTGAACCGTCGCATGATTGGTACATGTCCGATGGGCGAAATCATTCCCCGCGGGGACAGCAGAAAAACCGTTTCGCCTTCGACAACCCCCAGGGCGGCGGCTAGTTCCTTACCCAGAATAATTGCCGGCGCGGCAGGTTGCAGTTTCCCGCTTTTGTTGTTAGCCGACAGCTTAGCGGTGACCTCTTCAAAGGATGTATGCTGATTTGTTTTTCCTTCAGACTTCAGGGCCTCCGGATCAATCCCCCTCAATACGGCGCCGGAAACGCTGGAAGCTGAACGCAGCATGATCTGGCTGTAAATAAAAGGAGCGGCCGAGTCAATTCCCTCCATGTTCTGGAGCCGTTCGAGGATGCGGCGATAGTCTGAAAAAACCCCGCCGTGCCGCATCAGAACCACATGGGGTTCCAGGCCCAGAATGCGCGATCTGAAATCAGCTTCGGCTCCGGACATCACCGCTATAACCACAATCAGGGCCATCACGCCGACGGTCACGCCGGCCATGGACAGGAAGGTTATCAGCGATATAAAGGCCTGTCGCTGTCTGGAGCGCAGATATCGGCCGCCGATGAATAATTCAAAAGACATGGATAAATAGGCCTTGGGGGTATTTATTCAATGCTGCCGTCCCTTTCCAGCGGCTTCATGTGGGGGAACAGAATCACTTCCCGGATAGAGGCGGAATCCGTCAACAACATGGTCAGTCTGTCGATTCCGATGCCTTCGCCGGCGGTTGGCGGCATTCCATATTCCAACGCTTCAATATAGTCCAGGTCCATGCAGTGGGCTTCTTCATCTCCGGCCTCCCGGTCCTCCACCTGCTGCCGAAACCGTTCTTTCTGCTCATTCGGGTCATTGAGTTCGGAGAATCCATTGGCGATCTCGCGCCCGGCGATAAAAAGTTCAAACCGATCCGTCAGATCGGGTGCGGTCCTGTTTCGTCGCGAGAGCGGGGACACCTCCACCGGATATCCAGTAATAAATGTGGGCTGGATCAGTTGAGGTTCGACCAGGGCATCAAAAAGTTTAGTAACAATCTTTCCCAGCCGTCCGGTTTTGGTGATGCGAATCCCTTTTTCTGCCGCAAATGCCAGCAAGCCCTCTTTGTTCTTTTCTTTAAGCAATTGCGGATCAATCCCGCCCAGCTTTTCCAGGGCTGTCGTCAGGGCCATTCGCTGCCATTTCTTGCCCAATTCGATGGTGTTTCCCTGATAGGTGATGGTATCCGAACCGTTCACCTCTCTGGCTATGGCGGGAAAGATTTCCTCCGTCAAATCCATCATATCATGATAATCTGCATACGCCTGATAAAATTCCAGCATCGTAAACTCCGGGTTGTGCTGGGTGGAAACCCCTTCGTTGCGAAAACTTCGGTTGATCTCGAAAACCCTTTCAAAACCGCCGACCACCAGCCGTTTGAGATACAGTTCGGGGGCGATCCTTAAGAAAAGATCCATTCCCAGGGCGTTGTGATGGGTCCTGAAGGGAGTTGCTTCGGCCCCGCCCGGAATGGTCTGCATCATGGGAGTTTCCACCTCAATAAACTCTCTTTTGAGCAGAATTGTCCGTATGGCCTGAATAATCTGACTGCGTTTGATGAAAATGTCGCGCACATTGGAATTCATGATTAAATCAATGTAGCGCTGACGGTAGCGCTTTTCAGGGTCTTTGAGCCCGTGAAATTTTTCCGGAAGCGGCCGAATGGCCTTGCTGATCAGCCTGACTTCCTGGACGAGCAGGGTCCATTCGCCGGTCTTCGTTTGAAAGACCGATCCCTTCAAACCGACAAAGTCGCCGATATCAAGCTGCTGAAAGACTGCATAGCTGCTTTCGCCGATCTGATCCTTTCGAATATAGGCCTGAAGCTGCCCGGTACGGTCGCGAAAACGCACAAACGCGGTTTTCCCGAATCGGTTGATCGCCATCATGCGCCCGGCAACACAGAAAACGACGGGGTTGTCGGCAGCATCCATTCCCCCTTTTTCAATGGCACGTTTAATCTCCCGGACCGTATCGGGAACCTTAAAGTCATTCGGAAAAAGTTCGACATTCAGATTTATTAAATCGGCAAGCTTCTGCCTGCGCTTTTCAATGATATCGCCTGGTTTATCTTTATCCATCATATACAGCCGTCATATAAAAGGTTAACAATAACAAATGAAATCACTCCATGGTTGAGTGAATCAAATAAGCCATCCTGTCCGGGTTGATCCGGATAATCGTTAAAATTATTGAAAAAAATATAGATTAAGCAGAATTTGGTAACCTATTTACAGATGGGTGTCAAGATTAAGTTGGTGGACGGAGCAGTCTAAATTTCAAGGTAAAGGTGCTCCCTTCGTTGATTTTGCTTTCCACTTCCAGCCAGCTGTTGTAAGATTCCAGTATGCTGTGAACGATCGAAAGCCCCAGTCCTGTACCCCCCGGTTTGGTTGTAAAAAAAGGATCAAAAATCGATTCCAGCGTTTCCCGGGCCATGCCGCAGCCGTTATCGCTGATTTCAATGCAGGCAAATCGGTTTTTAACCGGATACAATTTTATCTGAATATGACCGCTGCCGTCTATGGCTTCGGCCGCATTCAGGAGAAGATTCCACAAAACCTGTCGCAAATGCGACGGATCCATTTGAACCCACATATTCGGTGTCACTGTTTTTGTTATGGAAATATCACGCCCTTTACGGCTGTCCTTATCAAACAATTCGACCACATCGGATAAAACTTTTTCAAGCTCAATCGCCTCGATCTTTCCGGCCGGCGGTTTGGCGAATAACAGAAAGTTGTTCGCAAGGGAACTTAACCGGTCGGCCTCCCGCAGAACAATCTGCATCAGCCTGTCATTCTGCGGAGTATAATCGATATCCTCCCTGAGAAGCTGGATCGATCCTGTCAGGGAGGCCAGGGGGTTTTTAATTTCATGCGCCAGTCCGGCGGCCATCTCACCCACAACGGCCAGCTTCTCCACCCGTCTGACGTGGTCTTCCATGGCCGCCAGCTCTTTTCTGGTTTTTCTTTCCCCTTCCGATAACAGGCTGCTTAAAATAGCGACCGCAAAACAGGCCACCATGGTGATCATAATCTTGTAAAAGACATAACTTCCGGCGTAATCGGCGGCGGTCAGCATCGCCCCTGCGGCATCGAACGGCCTTAGAATGCCATAAAACTCCAGATCGAGGATAACGCCGTACTGGATGCTGCAAAGCGCAGCCATGATCATGCTCCCCTTTCTGAACAGGAGCATGCTCGAGTAAATAATCACCACCAGGTATAGAAACGAAAATATACTGGAATAACATCCGGTTACGAATATAATCAACGAAACCACTACGGTATCGATCCCGATCTGGATGTAGGCAAATAGAATTTCCCGCTTAATGTGCTTTAAGATGATGGCGTAAGTGAAGGAAAGCAGAAAAATGCCGGTGATCAAGCCATACAGTAGCAAAAGGGAGGGGGCTAGCGGCGAAGGGCTTTCTCCCAGCTGCAGAAGGATCGTCGATCCCAGGAGCAGGGAGGTAAACAGCACCCGAGAGAACATAAGCCATTGGAGTTTCTGATAAAATTCACTCTCGGGCTTTAGATAAAAACTGCTCATTTAGAACAGAAGGCGCTGGTCGGCAGCGGTCTCGAGATTGCAGCCGGCCGGAATCTGAAAATCTGTAAAACGCCGCACCGCCATGTATCAACCTCCCACCATGCCGGCCATCTGGAATATGGGGAGATACATGGAAACAACCAAACCGCCGATGGTGATCCCTAAAAAAACCATCATGAACGGTTCAATCATGGATGTCAGATTTTCCACAGCCTGGTCGACCTCTTCATCATAAAAATCGGCAATTTTCCCAAGCATGGCATCCAGCGCCCCGGTTGATTCGCCCACCGAAATCATCTGGCAGACCATCGTGGGGAAAACTCCGGTTTCCAGAAGGGGGTCAGCCATGGTGCGGCCCTCGGTAATACCGGACCGGACATGGTAAACGGCCTTTTCAATGGTTTTGTTTCCGGCTGTTTTGGCGACAATGTCAAGGGCATCCAAGATGGCGACACCGCTTGTCAACATGGTACTCATGGTTCGGGTAAACTTGGCCACCGCCACTTTGCGGATCAGCATCCCGAATACCGGCAGTTTCAGAAAAAGGTCGTCCAGCACAATTCGTCCCCTCGCTGTGGCATAAAATTTCTTATACCCTACCACAAGCCCGATAACTGCGCCGATAATGAAAAGAATATTTTTCCTTGTAAAGTCGCTCATGGCCACACAGGCCCGGGTCGGCGCCGGAAGTTGACCGCCGAAATCCGCAAACATCTGGGTAAAAACCGGAATAACAAAAACCATGATTACCGCCACCACAATAACGGCGATAATGATGGTTATAATGGGGTAGGTCATGGCGCCCTTGACCTTGGCCTTCAATTTTGCGGCTTTTTCCATATACGCCGCAAGGCGCGTCAGAATATTGTCAAGGATACCGCCGATTTCGCCGGCTGCGATCATGTTGACAAAAAGATCATCGAAATCTTTGGGGTATTTCTTCAAGGCATCGGCGAGGGTCGAGCCGCCTTCAACCGACTCTTTGATCTCCTTGAGCATTTTTTTAAAAGTTTTGTTTTCCTGCTGGGAATGAAGAATGTCCAGACACTGAATAATGGGCAGTCCGGCATCAATCATGGTGGAAAACTGCCTGGCAAACAGCATGATATCGGCCTGTTGCACCTTGGGCTGCATGAAGGAAACATTTTCAAAAAGATCTTTGGGTTTTGCCTTTATTTTGGTGGGGGTAATCTTTTGTCTAAGCAGGTTGTTTCGTACGGCTTCTTCGCTGGGAGCTTCCATCTCCCCTTTTTGAGTCTGGTTATTTTTATTTTTTCCAACCCATAGGAAAACCGGCATGACTTACCCTCCTTTTTAACCCCTTCGGAAAAGATATGCTGCTTCAAGAGAGTTTATCGGCGAAAAAAAATTCATTGGATCTTTTATCATAATCAGGTTAAAACAGCAATAACTTTGCTGAATTAATATAATCTTGCTCTTGATAATCACCGCCAACTATGTATAGGAATAATTTTTCCACGCTTCGGACAGAAACCGCCATCTGCAGGTAAACGAACGTGACCAAGCGAAAAGCGTCAAAAAAAAGAGGCCTCACCATCATCACGACGCATATCAATGCGGACTTTGATGCACTGGCTTCCATGTTGGCCGCCCAGAAACTTTACCCGGAAGCGCTGGTGGTGTTTCCGGGTTCCCAGGAAAAAAATCTTCGTAATTTTTTTATCAACTCGATGGTGTACCTGTTCAACATGGCCGACATTAAGGATATCGACCTGTCTTCAATCGACAAGCTGGTTCTAGTGGACACCCGGCAGCCCAGCCGTATCGGCAGGCTCTCCGAAATTCTGAAACGCCCGGATCTGGAAATCCACATATTCGACCATCATCCGCCCATGGATAATGACATCCGGGGACATTATGAAGCAATCCAGCCCACCGGCGCCACGGTCAGCATCCTGACTGAAATGATTCTGGCAAAAGGAATCGACATTTCAGACGATGAAGCCACCATCATGTCCCTGGGTATATATGAAGACACCGGCTCTTTTACCTTTACCTCGACCACCGAAAAGGATTTTAAGGCCGCCGCCGAGTTGCTGGCGAAAGGGGCGAATCTGAATATCATTGCCAATCTGATCGCCAGGGAAATCAGCCCGGAACAGATCGGGCTGCTCAACGACATGATTCAGGCAGCGACGAATTACACCATCAACGGTATTGAAATTATCGTTACCAGTGTGGCCACGGACAATTATGTGCCGGATTTTGCCTTTCTGGTCCACAAAATGGTTAAAATGGAAAATCTGAGCGCGATTTTCGTGCTGGCACGCATGGAAGACAAGGTATACATGGTTGCCAGAAGCCGGATCCCGGAAGTGGATGTCGGCGCGATTGTCACTCCCTTTGGGGGCGGCGGTCACAATTTTGCCGCTGCTGCTACCTTAAAGGGGATGACGCTGGTCCAGGCCGAACACCAGCTGCTTGAAATTCTGCACAAAAAAATCCGCTCCCGGCGCCAGGCAAAGGATTTGATGTCGTCACCCGCCATTACGGTCGGAGCCGAAGTCTCATGCGAGGATGCCGGCAACCTGCTGACAAGGTACAATATCAATGCCCTGCTGGTTGCCGAGAAAAATCGCGGCAAAGACCGGCTGCTGGGATTTATTACCCGGCAGGTCATTGAAAAAGCCCTGTATCACCAACTCGGCCGGGTGCCCGTAAGGGAATACATGACATCGGAAATCGCCTTTGTGGGACCGGAAGCCGATCTTTTCGAAATTCAGGAAAAAATAATCGAAAACAAACAGCGGATTCTGCCGGTTATCGACAAAGAGACGCTTATCGGCGTGGTTACCCGCACCGATCTTTTGAATGTCCTGGTGCGTCAGTCCCAGCGGGCTGCGGAAATATCGCTTGATCCCATGAAGGATCCCCCGCGCGCCCGCACCCGAAACATTTTAAAATTCATGAAAGAACGTCTGCCCGACCGGATATTCGATGTTCTCAAGACCATCGGCGAAGTCGCCGGCGGACTTGACCTGGATGCCTATGTCGCCGGCGGATTTGTCCGGGACCTGTTCCTTTACCGTCCCAACGAAGATATCGACATCGTCATCGAAGGCGACGGGATCGAATTTGCCAAAAAATACGCCAAACTGACGGGCGCGCGGATCCATTCCTACCGCAAATTCGGTACGGCCGTCATCATTTTTCCCGACGGCTTCAAGATCGACGTCGCTTCAGCCAGAATGGAATATTACAAGTTCCCGGCCGCCCTGCCCACCGTGGAGATGAGCTCCATCAAGCTGGATCTCTTTCGTCGAGATTTCACCATCAATACCCTGGCGATTCAATTGAACCCCGGCAAATTCGGCACGCTCATCGATTTTTTTTCGGCACAAAAGGACATCAAGGCAAAAGCCGTTCGGGTACTGCACAACCTCAGCTTTGTGGAAGATCCCACCCGTGTGTTTCGGGCCATTCGATTTGAACAACGGTTTGGATTCAATATCGGCAAGCTCACCTCCAGCCTGATCGAAAATGCGGTCAAAATGGATTTTTTCAAAAGGCTGAGCGGACGCCGCGTTTTTGCCGAACTGCGCCTGATCCTGGCCGAAGAAAACCCGACCCCGTCCATCATCAGACTGAATGAATACAACCTGCTGAATGTGATCCATCCCCGGATACACTTTGACAAGGATCTGGTCGATCTCTTCAATTCCGTCAAAAAAGCCCTCTCCTGGCATGATTTGCTTTTTTTGGAAGAATCCTATATGAAGTGGGCCGTTTATTTTATGGCGCTGATCAGAAACTTTGACAGAAAAACATCGGAGGCGGTCTGCCAGCGATTTGAACTGCCCCCCCGTTTTCAGCTGTTTTTCAGCAAAGAACGGATGGAGGCCAACCGCTGCCTCAAGTGGCTTGAACAACGAAAATCGGTCAGCAACAGCCTGTTGTATCAAAAGCTTTGCGGCTTTAAAACCGAACTGATTCTTTACATGATGGCCGCCACCCGATACGAACGCGTAAAAAAATATGTTTCTCATTTTTACACGCACTTGCGCTCTGTTCAGATTTCGACAACCGGCAAGGAGTTAAAGGAAATGGGGCTGGAGCCCGGTCCGATTTACCGGGAGATCCTGGATGCGGTACGCTATGCCAGACTGAACGGCCAATTGAAATCCGGCAACGATGAAACTGAATTTATAAAGAAATATGTCCACGATAGGAGTTGATCCATGCAACAAAAAAAACGCATTTTAAGCGGCATGCGCCCCACCGGACCGCTGCACCTGGGCAATCTGCACGGCGCCCTGCTCAACTGGGTCGACATGCAGGAAAAGTATGACTGCTTTTTCTTTATAGCCGACTGGCATGCCCTCACCAGCGACTACGAGAATCCCAACGCCATCGGCGGCTTTATCAACGAAATGATGATCGACTGGCTCAGCGTCGGGCTGAATCCGCAAAAAAGCACCCTGTTTGTGCAGTCTCACGTCAAGGCCCATGCCGAACTGTTTCTGCTGCTTTCCATGATTACACCGGTACCCTGGCTGGAACGCAACCCGACCTATAAGGACCAGATTGTTCAATTGAGCAACAAGGATCTTTCCACCTTCGGTTTTCTGGGCTATCCCGTTCTTCAGGCCGCCGATATCATCATGTACAAGGCCGACGGCGTTCCGGTGGGCATGGACCAGGTTCCCCACGTTGAAATTACCCGCGAGATCGCCCGCAGATTCAATTTTCTCTACGGTAATGTATTTCCGGAGCCCGAAGCGATTTTAACCAATACGCCCAAGATCCTCGGCGCCGACCGGCGCAAAATGAGCAAAAGTTACAACAACGCCATTTATCTGAAAGATCCTCCCGATGTGATTTCGTCCAAAGTGGCAACCATGGTCACCGATCCCCAGCGCGCCCGCAGAAGCGACCCCGGCGACCCGGATGTGTGCAACGTCTTTGAGTTTCACAAGGTCTATACCGAAAAAGAAACCGTCGACCGCGTCAATACCGAGTGCCGCAGCGCCCAAATCGGCTGCGTGGAATGCAAACAGATCATGGCGCAAAACCTGATCAAGGCCCTCGCGCCGATCCGGCAGCAAAGAGCGCATTATGAAGCCCATCCGGACCTTGTCCGCAATATAATCGCAGCCGGCTGCCAAAAAGCCGAGGCGGTTTCCCGGCAGACCATGGCGGAAGTCCGCGCCGCCATGAAAATATAGGACCGGTTATGCAGGAAGAACGCTACAGCGTCAAACTGGAAGATGTCTTTGAAGGTCCCATGGACCTGCTGATCCATCTCATCAAGAAAAACGAGATCGACATATACGACATTCCCATTGCCATGATCACCCAACAATATCTGGAATACCTCGACTGGATGAAATTTATGAACATTGATTTCGCCGGCGAGTTTATCGTCATGGCGGCCACTTTGACCCAGATCAAATCCAGAATGCTCTTGCCGACCCATGGGTATGAAGATGAAGACGGCGACCCCCGCTCGGAAATCACCAAACCGCTTCTGGAATATCTCCAGATGAAATCCGTAGCGGAAGAACTCTCCAAAAGAAACCTGCTGGGGGACGCCACCTTTACGCGAACACCCGACCTGAAGGAATATATGGCGGATACGGACGACCAGTTCATCAAGATCGGGCTGTTTGAATTAATTGATGCGTTTCAAAAGATCCTTGAAAATCTCCCGGGAGATCATAAAATAGACTTTACCACCGACAGAATTTCCGTTAAGGACCGGATTGCCGAAATTGTCGATATTCTGGAAGCCAGGGGGTCGGTCACGTTTACTGAACTGTTTCAGCTAAACAGTACGAAAGGTGAGATTATCGTTACCTTTCTGGCAATCCTTGAAATGGTTAAACTTTATCTCATCCGGGTCGTGCAGCATTCACAGACCGGAATTATCAGACTATTTTACTTGTAATGGAAAATTTAAAGGAAATCATAGAAAGCTTACTGTTTGTGGCCGAAACCGCCCTTACGGTTGAACGCATCAAGCAGGTCACAGCGGCCGATGCCAGAGAAATCGATGCGGCACTTCAGGCGCTTGCCGAAGAATATGAATCCCGGCGGGGCGGGTTCCATTTAACCGAGGTCGCCGGCGGCTATCAAATCCGCACCCGCCCGGAATACAACGAGTGGATCAAACGCTTGATTCAACCGAATCCGCCCCGCATGAGCAAGGCCGCCTTGGAGACCCTGGCCATTATCGCCTATAAGCAGCCGATCATCAGAACCGATGTTGAACATATCCGCGGTGTCGATTGCGGCGGTATTTTGCGGCTGCTGCTGGAGCGCAAGTTTATCCGGGTACTGGGCCGCAAGGAAATACCCGGACGCCCGCTGATCTACGCAACCACCAAGCAGTTTCTGGAGGTATTCGACTTAAAAGACCTTAAAGACCTTCCCACCCCCAAGGAGATCGAAGCGTTCGGCAGGTCCCTGCTGGATGAGGCGCCCCCGGAGGATGCTTCCGAATCGGAACAAATTCTTGAGAGTGATCTGCCGCCGGCGGAGGATGCTGAAGATGCGGGGGGCGCTTTTGAGAATTCGTCGGCCTTTGACGATTCAACCGGGCCGGAAGAGTCTTTTGAGGACGAGACGCCTTTAGAAGATTCCACTCGATCGGAAGAAGGTTTTGAGAACGAATCCCCTTCGAACGACTTTTTCGGTCCGGATGAAACCGGCGATGATGATAATCCGCGAGAAAATACTTGACTTGAAACGGATCTCATCAGTATAAAGCAAAAAAGTTTAACGCTTGCTGCCATTATCTAAGGAGATTTCATGAACCACTCGGAACTGATCGAAATTCTCAAAAGCCAAATGTTCCTCAGCACCAAAGAGGCCAGATGTTTTTGCGATACGTTTTTCGACACCATCATGGAATCCCTTGGCAGGGGGGAGCGCGTTGAAATCCGCGGGTTCGGCAGTTTTACGGTGAAAACATACAAATCCTACACCGGACGAAACCCCAAAACCGGCGAAAAAATTACGGTTCCTCCCAAAAAACTGCCCTTCTTCAAGGTCGGCAAGGAGTTAAAGGAAATCGTAGACAAATAATCCATCGGGCGGTTAACTCAGCGGGAGAGTGCTACCCTCACACGGTAGAAGCCACTGGTTCAAATCCAGTACCGCCTACCAGATAACAAAAAGGCTTACAGCCAAAGGGCGTGTAAGCCTTTTTTATTGACAGATCCCCTAAATCAATTCATAGATTACCCGTTTCCCCATTTTCTATTATGGCGGGATCCCGTCCTGATACGCTCTACTTTGGAACAATAACGATTCTGCATTTATGATGAGGCAATTATGGCTGCCGCGGATGCGACTCTAATATTCAGCCTTTCCTTTTCGGTCCTTCGCCCCTATCCAAACACCTTCTTTGCTCCCTTCTTATTTATATTTCAAACCCGGAAAGGAGTCCTCTAATGACCGGAAATGAAAGGCGGCGCTATTCACGCCATGAAACTGAAATTGCGGTAACGATTCTCAAAGACAATGACGCGATCGCGGCGATTATGACCGATATCAGCGAGGGCGGAATCGGCATCATATCGGAAAGAGGGATTTATCCGGGCACCGAAGTGACTATCAAAATTAATAATATTGCCGATTATTCCATTCAGGGAACGGTGAAATGGGTATATCTTCTCAACAAGGAGGATACGATATCCTATCGAATCGGCATTGAGGCCGATCGAATTCTCGTTACCGAAAATATCCTGGGGGCCGGCTGGCCGGGACGATCCGGTCAGATAAAGTAACGGCTTTGATCTTTCGCTAAACGCGATCAAAATTTCACATTACAACTGGGTTATTATTTCACCTTGGTTGATTCTTCCACAATAAACCATGCGATTCTTTAGGGCATAGCATTGAATATTATTTTTTGCCGATTTGTCAGGAAATAAGAAAGTGAACATCAAACGCGCACAAACCCCTTCTGAAATTGAAGCGATTCGCCGCCTGTTCCGTGAATATGAGGCTTTCCTTGATGTCGATCTCTGCTTCCAGAGTTTTGAAGAGGAACTTGCCGGCCTCCCCGGAAAGTATGCGCCGCCTGACGGGATTCTATTGCTTGCATCGGACGGACAGGCATCGGCCGGCTGCGGGGCGCTGCGGAAGCTGGAAGACGGCGTCTGCGAGATGAAGCGCCTCTTTGTCAAACCGGAGTTCAGGGGGATAGGCCTGGGTGCGGCCCTTGCCAAGCGCCTCATCCGTGAAGCTGCGGATCTGGGTTATGCCACGATGCTGCTGGACACCCTGGACAGGCTCAAGGCGGCGATGAGCATCTATGAATCCCTGGGCTTTGTACGAACCGAGCCCTACTACCAAAACCCGCTTGCGGGCGTCGTCTATTGGAAGCTGGACTTAATTAAATCGGCAACAGCTGCATTTCGCCCCGGACAGCAGAGGCCGTTTAACGAGCAGTTGGAATAAAGGAGGCCTGGATTCGAGGGCTCGAGGGTTCAAGGTTCTTTTCTGCTCCCTTGAACCCTGAGTCCCTGGAATCCTTAGCCCACGAGATAATTTGGATGACGATGCCTTGATCAATATGCATATTCGTAAGGAAATCGTCTTCACATCAAGCCGTTGAAGAAATCATTGCCCTTGTCGTCCACCAGGATAAACGCAGGGAAATCCACCACCTCGATCCGCCAGACCGCCTCCATGCCGAGTTCAGGAAAATCAATGCATGCAACCTTTTTGATGTGCTCCTCTGCCAGTAGGGCGGCCGGACCGCCGATGGAACCCAGGTAGAAACCGCCGAACTTTTTGCAGGCATCGGTCACCTGCCGGGAACGGTTTCCCTTGGCGATCATGACCATGGAGCCGCCTCTGGACTGGAGCAAGTCCACATAGGCGTCCATGCGACCCGCCGTGGTCGGACCGAAAGAGCCGGAAGCCTTGCCCTTGGGGGTCTTGGCAGGGCCGGCATAGTAGACGGGGTGGTGCTTCAGATAGCCGGGCAGGTCTTTGCCGGAGTCAAGGAGCTCTTTGAACCTGGCGTGGGCGATGTCGCGCGCAACGACAATGGTCCCGGTCAGGGAAAGCCGGGTGGCGACCGGGTGGCGGGTCAGGAGAGCCAGGATGCCTTCCATCGGTTGATTCAGTTCGATCTTAACAACACCGTGCTCATGTTTCCCCCGATACTGATCCGGGATCAGGCGGCCGGGATCGGCATCCATCTCTTCCAGCCAGATGCCGTCCCTGTTGATTTTAGCCTTGATGTTGCGGTCGGCCGAACAGGAGACGCCCATGCCCACCGGACAGGAGGCGCCGTGGCGCGGCAGACGGATGACCCGCACGTCATGGGCAAAGTATTTGCCGCCGAACTGAGCGCCGATACCGCTTTCCCGGGCGGCATGCAGGATCTTTTCTTCCATTTCCAAGTCGCGAAATGCCCGGCCCCACTGGTTCCCTTCCGCAGGCAGAGTGTCAAGATAACCGGTTGTCGCCAGTTTGACCGTTTTCAGGCAGGCCTCGGCACTGGTGCCGCCCACTACAAAAGCCAGATGGTAGGGCGGGCAGGCTGCCGTGCCGATGCTTTTCATTTTGCCGATTAAAAATTTTTCCAGCTCTTTCGGGTTCAGCAGCGCTTTGGTCTCCTGAAACAGATAGGTCTTGTTGGCGCTGCCGCCCCCCTTGGCAATAAAAAGAAACCTGTATTCGTTGCCTTCCGTGGCATAGATGTCGACCTGGGCCGGCAGATTGCAGCCGGAATTGACTTCCTTGTACATATCCAGCGCAACCGTCTGGGAATAGCGCAGGTTTTCTTCGGTATAGGTTTTGAAAATTCCTTTGGATATGGATTCCGCATCGTTGCCGCCGGTCCAGATCTGCTGGCCCTTTTTGGCGACGACCGTTGCGGTTCCGGTGTCCTGGCAAAAGGGGAGTTCAAATCTGGCGGCGATGTCGGCATTCCGCAGCATCGCCAGAGCGACCCCGCGATCATTGGGAGAGGCCTCCGGATCGGAAAGAATTTTCGCCACAAGCTCATTGTGCCGGGGCCTTAGCAGGAAGGAGACTTCCCGCATTGCCTGGTGGGCCAGAAAAGCGAGCCCTTCCCTGTCTATTTTAACAATCGTCTGCCCTTCAAAATCAGCGACACTGACAAAGTTTTCGGACAGCAGGCGGTACCTTGTGTTGTCCCTGCTCAGGGGGAATGGATCCTGAAACACGAATTCCGGCATATGCTTTTCTCCTTTTTTATGAAAAATTCAACAACACCCTTCTCCGCTTTTCTCAGCAGTCACACCGATCGGCCTGAAGCGTTCCCACCCCAGGTTCGGGCGGAGCACTCACCCGCCCCGTTTTTCGAATCGACAGTAAAGCGCAGGCGTCGGCAAACCGGACCGCCCCGGATATATTGTAAACTTCCGTACTGGTTTGACAGGGCAAATTTTCAATATGACCCTCTGAAAGAATCGTTGCCCCAGGAAAGTCGGGACCATTGCGTGTCACAGACCTGCTACGCCGGCCCATTCGATGGGCATTCAACCCGGCATGGCTGCAGGCGGCGCTCAAAAGAAATCCTCGGAACGCCTTAACTTTGGCAACCTGTCCATTATCAGACGGCGCCGGCGTGTTTAAACCCATACGGGTTCTTTCCATATGACGCAACGATCACCGGTGTCCTGTGCAGAAACTGAATACCACATAAAAAGAATAGAATAAAGTATTCAGCATTCTGAAACAGATCCGCCCCCCTGCAGCGCTCCCTTGTCAAACAGTTGCTTTCACGGCCTAATCCTGCTATGAAAATAACTTGGAAAGCTGGATTTACGCCGTGTTGGAATGCTGCTTGGTCATATGGTCAACCTGCTCAATTAAACAATTTTTTTTTAAGCTGCCCCATGCCGGTATTTGAATACTCAGCCTTGAACATCAAGGGTAAATCCGTAACGGGCGTCATCGATGCCGAGAGCGCCATCGCGGTCCGACAGAAGCTCCGCACCTCAAACATATTTCCGGTTTCCATCAAAGAAGTCGGCGATGTCGCCGAAAAAAAGGAAACTGGTGCCTTCACCTTCAATCGTCCGTTTTCCCGGGTAGGTTTGCCTGAAATTTCCCTGATGACCCGGCAGCTGGCAACCCTGGTGGGGGCCGGTTTCCCGCTGGTAACCGCTTTGGACACCCTGATACCGCAAGCCAGGTCGCATTCGTTTAAAAAACTTCTGACCCAGGTCAAAGACGCCATTGTTGAGGGGAGCAGTTTTGCAGGGGCCATCTCACAATATCCGGGAACGTTTTCACCGCTATATATAAACATGGTGCATGCCGGCGAAACATCGGGAACCCTTGAGATCGTCCTGGACCGTCTTGCGGATATCACCGAAAAACAGCAGGCCTTGATCAGCCGTATCCGATCCGCACTGGCCTATCCGGCCCTGATGACGATAATCGGTGTCATTGTTCTGGTTCTGCTGCTGACCTATATCGTACCCAGCATCACCAGTGTCTTTTCCGAGATGAACCAGGTCCTCCCGGCACCGACCCGTTTTTTGATTACCGGCAGCAACCTGTTTAAATCCTATGGATGGGTCCTTTTGCTCGCAGCCGGCGTCGCGATACTGGTATTTAGAGGGATCAGCAAAACAACCAGGGGAAGATATGTCAGGGACAAGCTTCTGCTCTCGCTCCCCCTGGCCGGATCCCTTGCCAGAAAGCTGGCGGTGGCCCGTTTTGCCAGAACCCTTGGGTCTCTGTTGGAAAACGGTGTGTCCATGCTGCCTGCGCTGGAGATCGTCAAAAACATCGTGCCGAACACTTTAATTTCGAGGGCTATCGAATCCGCCGCCAAAGACGTCGGCAAGGGCCTGGGATTATACCAGGCCCTTGCCGCTTCAAACGCCTTCCCGGGTCTTGCCTTGCAGATGATTCAGGTTGGCGAGCAGAGCGGCGAGCTGGAACGCATGCTGAACAAAATTGCGGATGTGTTTGAAAATGAGGTGACGCTATCGGTTATCGGCATGACATCGC
>JBFLWU010000056.1:0-33150 GCA_040757625.1 Thermodesulfobacteriota bacterium
GGCCAGAAAGGAATTGACATTGATCTGGCCGGTGGGGCCGACCAGCAGCCCGTTGGGGTTGATAACAAATATGCGGCCGTTGGCGGACAGAAGTCCGTTGATGATGGAGGGATCGACGCCGACCACGCGGTTTAAGGCTATAGACGCTGCCCCGGGCTGAAAGAACCGGACGGCCTCGGATTGGGCGATGCCGAACTGTTGCCAGTTGATGATGGCCTTGGGAGTCGCCTGGTTGACCGTCATGTTGCGCGCATCCGGTGTGGCGATCTGAGCCTGCCCGGCAACCACCGCCCCTCCCTGGGGCAGGGCAAAGATGTGAACGGGGAACATCAACGAATAGGCCATGAAAAGCAGTAATATCCGGGATGTTCTCTTACCTATGATATGCCGCCTCATTGTCGACCTCCGTCTCGTAACCTTTGTAAAATGCCCCCTTTTGCCCAATTCGGCGTCAGTCTCAAATTTTAATCCTCGAAATACGCCATGTATTCCTGCGGTTAAAATTATCGCCTTCCTTGAACTTGAACAAAATTAAACATTTTTCAAAGGTCGCGACTTTATGTAAATTGTACAGTTAAAATGCCTGTTTTATTTTTCTTACTTCGGACTCCTAAAATATTATTGAGTTAAAATCTTCGGGGGCATGACGTGAATTCAAGCTCCCTGAGAACGTTTACCGCACTTATTACCCTTCGGCGGTGTGGTGCGTCAGATAATACTCCAGCCGATCCATCTGCTTTTCCGACAGCCGGGTAAACTGCAGGCCGCAGCGCCGGTATTCCAGGCCGACCATGAATGACGTTTCCCGCTCTGTTCTGACATCATACACCAGCCGGCAGGGCACATTGGGCAGGTAATAACCGTTTCCGCTGATAAACATATCCATTTCAAGAGCTTCCGGTCCCGGGACGGCATCCCCTTTGGCGATATACTCAAAGCACAGGCCGCTGCTGCTGATGTCCATGAGCTTTCCCAGTTTTATAAATTCAGGCCGCAACGCCACAAATGTCAGGGCCTTCGGCTGTCGTCTTTCTTTTTCTCTACGCTCCTGCTTCATGGCGGTGAATCTCCGGCAAAACTGGCTGTCAATTTTTTATTTTTATGAGTTCAAAAATTTGAATACAGTTGCCATTAGACTAAATACAACGCCATCCATCAAGGAGGATTTTCGGGGGTATGTAATGGGTATTTTTTATACCCCTTTTGCCATTATCATCCATTCAAAATCACGACCGATTCAATATCGTGATACGTCATTTTTTATTGTCGATTCGCTATGTTGTCTCCCGCAATGAGGAATAAGACATTTTGCCTTTCTTCCGGAAAGGCAAAAAGGTCATCTTTATCCTGTAAATCCTGTCTAAATTCAGGTTCCCTTTAAACCCGACGCAAGGTACGACCGCAGGTTTAAGCCGGAATTCTGGATATTTAATTTTTTACGAATATTTCTGCGATGCGTTTTCACCGTCAGCAGTGAAATGTTCAAATGGGCTGCAATCTCCTCGCTGGTCATCCCGTTTTTGATCAAGGACGCCACCTGATGCTCGACTCTGGACAGCATGGCCGCCGCTTTCAGATCCGATCCCAGGTCTAGGGTCAGGCCTTCGACATAGGCGTTTAAAAGGTCCAGGTCCGGCCCGAACCGTTTCAATCCGTTTTCATGCCGAAGCTTCTGAAGAACCGGCAAGATAAGGGTTCGAATCCGCTGGATCATGCGGTTTTCTGACTCCCGCCGGCTGTTTTCCAGGTTTCTGGCCAGAACCGACAGGGCGTCGTTGGTTTCCAGCAACTCCCTGCTGACACTCAGCATCTCGCTCTTTATCCGCTGCAGCTCTTTTTCCGACCGCCACATGGCACCCATGACAACCGCAAGTTGCAGAATATCCTCGGGACAAAACGGCTTTTGAACAAAAAGCATTTTGCCTGGCGGCGGAACCCGTTCCCTGATTTCTTTAACATGCTCCGCCGATTCGGACAGGATCACAAAATTCACAGACGGATCCACTCGTCTGATCTGTTCCGTCGCCCCGATGGCCGTCGCATCCCCTGCCGCCGGCAGATGGATCAAAACAACTGCAAAAGGATGGTTCTGGGCAATCCCTTCCTCAACCGTTTCGACTGCTTCCCTCTCCCGGGGACAGATTGTCGATTCAACCTCCGCTTCGGATTGCAAGGGCCGATTGTGAGACTGAAATACCTCATCATAAAGGTCACGGATACCGGCGCCGTCTCCCGCTGCAAGAATCCTTAGCGGTTTCGTTTTTTTTACATGCATTGATGAATTCACAATCACTCGCCACGGCGCAAAGACAGCAAAACCAATCAATTGATATTAATAAATGATTATAAATTTGCGACCTGGCGGCTTTGCGAATAAATATGGTTTTCTTTAGAACAAATTTAAAGAAAACATGAAGTAGTTGATAAAGTAATCTTTGCCCTCTTCCCGGTCGGCCGGAATACCGATGTCGTATTTAAAGGTAAAAATATCCTTGTAGTACAACCTGAATCCGCCGCCATAGCCGCTTAAAAATTCCGATCCGATTTCATCCGACTGCGTCTTGGTCGTAAAAGCGCCGCCGTGATCGTAAAAGAACGCGAACTGCAACAGCTGGGCCACCCGCTGTCCGAAAAGGGTTTTATCGCCGATAAAAGGGGGCGCAAACATGAGCTCGGTGGAGACATAGTATCCCGAATCCCCCAGGTAGGTGGCGGGCTCATAACCCCGGATGGTGCCGTAGCCGCCGATGACAAACTGTTCGATGGGCAGCAGCCGGTAGTGGCTGAGCTGGCCGCTGCCCCGCACCATGAGATTGGTATTGCCGAAAATCCGCTGAATCCGGGTGGCGTTCAGCTTGAGCCGGTCAAAATAGTAATCGGCGTTCAAGCGGCTGGGGGTATACTTTTCATTATTGTCCAGACGGCCGTGAACATATTGAAAATTAAGTATGTTTTTGCCTAAGTAGCGGTCCAGGTTATTAAAGTCCAGTCCGACGGTATAGGTGTTCAACACGTCGGTGCTCTGGGTTTCTTCGAAAATCTGGTTCTTGGTTTGCTTGTTTTCGTAAGCCAGGGTGGTCTTAAATTCGGAATTTTTCTCCTTAACAAAAGGGTGCGAGATATTGGCCCCGAAGATGACGGTTCGGCCCGTCAAGCCCAAGTCGGTGAGTTCCTGCCCCACGGCATAGGCGCCGTCCAGGTACGATAAACCGATCCGGGTGCCATAGCTGTTGACCGGAATGGAAAGATCGGCGATCCCCAATCCGGAATCCGACAGGTTTTTGCCCGTAACCCCTCTTAATTTCAGCTGGGTGCCCCAGTTGTGATCCAGGATATCAATCGATGCGCCGAATCGGTCGACGCTCACGGTTTCCGAACCGAAGTTGTTGTAATCAACGCCCATATGGGCGGAAAACGTCAGGGCCGATTTGTCCTTGGTATCCAGGATGACATCCACCGTACCCGGTTTTTCGCCCCCTTTTAAAACGACTTCGGTCTCGATCTCCGGCATTTCCTTTGTCAGCAGCAGGCCCTTTTGAAGCAGCGATTCCTTGACAATCCCGTGTTCCTCCTGCTGCCCGAAATAGCGTTTGATGACCCGGTCCTGATAGTGGGTTTTCCCGGTCACTTTTATCTGACCGATTTTACCCTCGGCAATGGAGATTTTCAGCACCCCGTCTTTAATCTCCTGCTCCGGCAGATAGGCGCGCGCCAGAATATAACCGCTTTCCTGATACTTCATGGTAATCAGGTCGGCCAGCTCGCTCATTTCCTGAAGGGTCAGCTCCCGTTCCAGAAAGGGCTCCACCACTTTTTGAAGCGTTGCGGTGTCGACAACCGTATTGCCGCTGAATACGATCTTTTTAATCAGCACCATGCCCGTATCACCTTCCTGGGGGACCTGGGCATAAACGGCGGCAGTATCCATGGCAAGTAACAAAATTGCTATCACCGCAGCAAACCGGATGAACTCGATAGGTCTCGCTTTCACGGATGCCTCCTGAAATCGATGTAAAATTAAGTTGCAGCGATTCGTTTAAAAAAATTAAAGAAAAGATCGTTAAAAACAGAATATGTTTTCAAGATTAACATGACAAAGGACCGGTGTCAGGTTGCGGAAATGTTGATACTGGTAACGAACAGATTTTTATACCTTAATATTATTAGATGTTTATTAAATACGCCCCTGGCTGTCAAGTAAATTTCTGTAACTTTACCCAAAGAAAAGATTCACCCTTTTCCGGCATGGCGCGCGGCTATTTGGCGCATACAGCATCTTCACGCAAGAGTGCGGACGGACGTGCACGGTGCAGCTTCGCACGGCGCCCACCGGTGCGGTGTTTCAGCAGCCGGCTAAAACGCGGAGGCAGCCGGCTGCATATCAAAATTGAATCTGCTTTTTTTCTTTACCCCGGCGCCTTTGCGGGCTGAAAGCATTTGCTGATGCAGCCGTTCGGCCCGAAGGTAAAAAGATTCCAGCTTTGCGTCGATCAGCTGGGGAAAAGGCGACCCATCGCTTTCAACGGCCAGAAACGGCAATGCCTCCATGTCGGCGAGCGTTTCCTGAAGGAGGCGGCTGCCCCGGTCTATCGTCAGCTTTTCTCTCCGGTTCATGGTTTCATTGAGAATGGCCTCTGCCAGACGATTGGGCATGCACCCGAATGGCCCGATCGCAATGACGCCGCAGGCGTGAGTCGCAATCTCCTTCATGGCGCTGCCCACCGTCAGGATGGCTTCACCGCCCAGATTGGGTGAAATGTGCGGCGCGGCATTGCGGATGATCTCACGGATATCGACGGGTTCTGCAGTTACCAGCCCGGAGCGGGACAGAATCGACTTGATCCGTCTTTCATACCGGCTCATGGTGTTCTTTTTAACCAGAAACTCCAACTTTTCCAGCTTGCTCATGCGATAGTCGGCCAGCCCGCTGTCCATCAGGTAGTCGGAATAATACAGCCACTCCGCCACCGGCGAGCAGATGCTGGCAAAACCGTTTTTTGCCAGGCGCTCCGTCAAATACTGGCGGGACAGGTAATCGCGCCGGACAAAAATCTCTCCGGCCAGGAAAATCTTAGGCACCTCGGCCGGTTCGATTTTTATGGGAATCCTGCCAAGCCGCCGGGCCGTTTGCTCAAGCTGGTTTTCAAGGCGTGAGAACTCGCCCTGGGCCAGCGCGGAAAGGAGATCCCGCCATTCCTCCTGAAAAACGCTCATGGCCCAATCGGCATCCCCGGCATTTGCCAGGAGCATGGACCGGATGTCCTCCATCACATCCGAAACAATAACTGCCCACCAGCCCCGACGCTGGAAATCCGCCCCCAGGCCCAGATAGGAATTTTCAGATGTCAGTGAGAAGATTGCCACGTTCGGCAGTTCATGGCGCCTGACCAGATCTTCCATAAAAATGCGGTACTGACCGAACCGGCAGGGGCCTGAACCGGTGGGCATGAAGTAAACGAGCACCTCGTCGGGCCGCTTGCCGTTGTTGACATAGTTCAGCAGCGTCCCGGTGGTCAAAATCAGCGGCAGGCATTCCTTGCAGGATGTGTTGGCCCGACCCAGCTTTAAGACGGCCTCGTCCGAAGGCGGATGGGCCACCACATGGTATCCCTTGCCGCTGAACACGGCCGCAAGGGCCTGGGTGGACACCTGTCCCATGGAGGGAAACAGAAGGGTTACGCGCGGATCATTCATCGACAGGGTCTGCCTGTCTGAAGTAATCACCTTCGGTTCGCCGTTCTGTAAAAGCGTCTGCGCAGGAACAAAGGCGCTGGGTCTGGCAACAATCTTCTTTGCAGACAGCAGCTGTCGATATGCTGCGACGATATCCAGGAAAGCTTCGATGCGGGTTTCAAGGCCGGCATCGGCCGTATGGCTGTCAAGCTCCAGGGTCAGGGAAGGCTTCCGGCCCATAATCTCCCTGAAGTACCCCAGCAGAAATGAATCCGGCCCGCAGGAAAAATTCGTGATATAGGTGCCGAAGAGCTGGGGATGGCGCACAACGGCCCTGGCGGCTTTGAGCAGAAGCTGTCCCATTCCCCAGTACATGTGCGTTTTGGCTTTCTCGTCGTCAAAACTCAGAAAATCATACGGCAGAACCCGAATGCCCCTTGAAGCGATTTTATTGGGTATCCCCATGTGCGCTTCTTCGACAAACCCGTTGTAGGATCTTGCAAAAAGGATCACTGCGATTTTATCGGGGTCACTCTCCAGCTCGGTCAGGATCTCCCGCCCGACCCGTTTCATTTCCGCCTGAAGAGCGCTTTGCTGCCGGAAGGCCTTTTCAAATGCCTTTTCCGCATCCCGGCGTGAGAGACCCATCTGCATCGCCGTATCCACCAGGGGCTTTCGGGCATGATCCAGCCCGCCGGTCAAGTTGATCAGCGGAGTCAGCAGCTTCAGACCTTTTTGTTGAAGTTCCCGTATGTTACGGTTAAAGGTCGCCTGCAGGAAAAAAGTCTCCCCCTGCACAAAGGGGCAGACCTGGGAATTGGCATACCCGTTTTGGGCGGGGACGGCTTTAAAATGGGGCAGGAAAATATAATCCGGCAAATCTTGCTGCTGCAGCAGGGTGGCAAAAAAACCATGGGTCAATTCGGCCGGATAGCAGAACGGTGCGTTCTTCCGGTTGATCCCTTCGGGGCTCGGAGCATCCGGGAGGACCGTCTCAAATCCCAGTTCCGTAAAAAAACCGGCATACAGCGGGTAATAGGTGTTTACCAGGAAGCTGCGGTTGATCCCGATCCGTCCCCGCCGGGGCTGCCCGCTGCGCTCAGGCCGTACAGCCCCGAAAGTGTCAAATACCATGTGCTGCCGGTGCCGAACCAAATCCAGCTGCCGGGTGTCATGGTGGATGTTCTGTCGCAAATTATAGTAGCGGTTACAGGCGCCGCCAAAGGCGTAAGTCTTTCCCTCAATTTCGATGGTGGCGATTTCGCAGCGCCGGTCGCATTTTTCCTTTCCGCCGCGGCAGATAAAGGGCTTTTTATAGGTCACCGTCCGGTCCGCCAGCGTCTGCAAATCATAAGCGATGTCCTTCAGCAGCCCCAGTTCGATTCTTTTTTTGGCTTCGAGGGCGACGCCGAAAGCCCCCATCAGGCCGGGCTCTGGCGGAACGATGATCGGCTTTCCCACCAGTGCGGCCATGGCCAGAGGCACGGCCCGGTTGTAACACACACCGCCCTGCATGAACACCTTGGCCCCCACCGGGCGGTTCCCCTTGACCCGGTTGGTGTAATTCATACAGATGGAATAAACCAGCCCGGCCACGATGTCCTCGTGCTCGATGCCCTCATGGATGGCGTTTTTAATGTCGGAAGCGATGAAGGCGGCGCACTGGTCATTGAAATTCGGCGGCCGCCGTCCTTTCAGGGCGACGGCGGCGATGTCCTCCATGCGCACGCCGAGGGTCTCAAAGGCCGACTCCTCCAGGAACGATCCCGTGCCTGCCGAGCAGGCTTCGTTCATGGCATAATCCGATGGAACCGCATTGGTGATAAAGGTGTATTTGGCGTCCTGTCCGCCGATTTCAAAAATCGTGTCGACATCCGCATCGAAATATACCGCAGCCGCGGCATGGGCAATGATCTCGTTGATGACCCCGTCGGTTAAGGCATGCAGCCCGGCGATCTGGCGGCCGGAACCGCAGACCCCCAGACCGGATACGCTGATCCGGGAGGGATCCGTTTGCTCCCTGACCTGTTTTAAAATATGCCGGTAACACTTGCGGGCGGCACCCACCGGATCCCCATCGGTGCGCAGATAGACCGACGCCAGCAGGGCGTTGTCCGTTTTTCGCAAGAGCACCGCCTTGGTGGTGGTGGAGCCGACATCCAACCCCAGGACGCAATCATCCCCGCTCTGAATGCACCCTCTTTCCATCGATTTGAACGTCACCTGATTCGCATAAACATTCAGCGGATCCAGGGTGTCGAATGAATGGATCTCGGATAAAAAAAGTTTTGACAAATCGGCGGGAAAGGGACGGGTCTCATTTTCCAGAGCCCACAATGCCGCCCCCAGCGCTTCGAAACAGGGAGCTTCCGGCGGTATGATCAGGCCGGGAATTTCCCGGCGCAGGTAGTCGATCATCATCTGATTGCGGGCGGTGCCCCCGGTTATCATGATATTGCGCAGTTCCACCTTTTTCAGCAGCTCCAGGATTTTGTTGGCCATCATCTGGCACAGGCCCGCGGTGACTTTCGCTTTGGGAATCCCCTTGTTGGTGGCATGGGTGCAGTCCGATTTGCAGAACACCGAACAGCGTCCGGAAACATGGTGCGGGGATTCGGTTGCCGCCCACTGGGCGGCCGTTTCAAGTGATACATTCATCCGGCGAAGCTGTTGTAGGAAAAATTCGCCGGTGCCGGCGGCACACTTGTTGCCGGTAACCACATTGGATATCCGACCCTGCCGGTCCAGGATATAAACCATGGTGGTTTCGCCCCCGGCCGACACAATAGCCGGACAGGAAACCCCTGCCGGTTTTAGAAACCGATAAGCGTATTCAACGGCTTCGGGTTCGGCGATGGTGGTGAGATTGATAAATTTTCGGAACCTGCGGCCGGTAACGACAATCCTGTCAAATGAGCGGATATCCAGGCCCCGGATAACGGCAAGAAAGGTGTCTTTGGGATTGCCTTCGTGGACATGAAATGATTTGTCGATGATCTTGGGTCTGTTTGGGCTTGTGAACGAGTGTTGACCCTCTTTGCTGCGCAGGGCTTCCAGCTGAACCAGCGAGATGGTGGAAGCCCCCAAACATAGCCCCAGCACCCGAAATTTCTCGGATTTTAAACCGGGTCCGGAGGTCTTGTCGGGATGTGCGTCTGCATCAGCAGTTTTTCTTGAAAGTGAGCTGTCGGGCTGAAACATCAGGAATCAATCCTTCCATAGAATATGATCCGATGATTTCTATAACTTTCTTAACCCTTGCTATTAGGAGTGCATCCTTTAAACCTTGTAAATGCGGAATGATCTCCGGTTAAAACATGCGTCTGAAAAACAGCTTGTTGTCAAAAACAAAGAAACGACTGGATAAGAGTTGGAAGTAACAGGTAATTTTAATTGATTCGCATTATAAAAATAAAGGATTCAGCAAGTCAAGGAGGAAATCAAAACAAGTTTTTTGTGCTTGTATTTCAGTGGGTTTTTCGCTATTTTTAAAAAAAGCTTCCCGCGGCCATATCGAACCGGGATTATAGGTATAATCTTTTCATTCAATCGGAAGGGCCAATCCATGAACCTGCGCACCGGTATCTTTGCTTTGATTCTGTCAGGCCTGCTCATGCAACCGGCGGCGCTACCGCTTCCGTTGGCTTTCCCTATCTCGCCGGCCGCTGCCGCATCTCCGGAATTGACCCTGGTTTCGGCTGCCGTTTGTGAAAGCGTCAAAGACTTTTCCCCCCGGTACGCCGCCGTTGTATTTTCAATTACCGCCGGCAAGTTATCCTGTTTTTCTTTCTTTGATGCAATCTCCAAAAAAACTCATGTTTATCATAACTGGTATTATCGTGACAAACTGACAACCAAAATCAAATTGACGCTCAAGCCCCCTAGCTGGTCAACCTTCAGCACCATCGAACTGAGGGAATCGGATATCGGCCCCTGGCGCATTGAAATAACCGATCAAAAGGGCAGGACAATTAAAGTCTTGCGGTTTAGTGTAACGGAATAATTTTGTATGGAACTGCTTTCATTTGTCGGAAGTATCCGCTGGCAGGATGTGGTGGATATAACGATTAACAGCTACATCCTTTTCCGCCTTTACATTCTGCTGAGAGGAACCAACGCATTTCGCATTCTGCTCGGGTTTGCTTTTCTTTGGTTTTTCCAGATGACCGCCGAATCCATGGGGCTCATTATCACCAGTTGGGCCATTCAGGGGATCACGGCGGTTGCCGCCATTATCCTCATCGTGGTCTTTAGAAATGAAATCCGCAGTGTTCTGCAGGTAAAAAATATCAAATCGATCCTGTGGGGATTCTCACACAAAACGACCCCCACCCCCGTCGAGGCCATTGTCGAAAGTGCTTTTGAACTGGCACGAAAAAAAATAGGCGCCCTGCTGGTATTTCCCGGCCGGGAAGATATCACGGAACTGGTTCAAAACGGACTGCCCTGGAAAGGGTTGATTTCCAAAGAGATGATCCTGAGCATTTTCTGGCATGACAATCCGGTGCATGACGGAGCCGTCATTATCACAGGGGACCGGGTCGCGGAGGTAGGCGCCATCCTGCCGCTAACGCATCGAACGGACATTCCCTCCCATTATGGGACGCGACATCGGGCGGCGCTGGGGCTTGCCGAAATTTCAGATGCATTGATCATACTGGTTTCAGAAGAAAAGGGGGCCGTGCTGGTTGCCGAAGGATCCCATATGACAACCGTTACCCGCAGGGAAAAACTGGAAAGTATTCTGCTTGAGCATGTGGGAGCAACGACCCCTTCCATTCAGCCGCCTCAAAATGAAAAACTGAAGCTGTCGATTGCCGCCCTGATTTCCTTCCTGCTGGTTACCGGAATTTGGTACAGCTTTTCCAGGGGGCTGGAAACACTCATCAGTCTGGAAACACCGATTGATTACATGAACCGGGACCCGGAAATGGAAATACTGGATACGTCCGTCAACACGGTCAATCTGAACATAAGCGGCTCCGGTCCCCTGATCAAATCGATCCGGCCTGACCAGGTGATGGTTCGAATCGACCTGAAAAATGCCGCTATCGGAAACAATACCTTCACCATCACCAAGGAGAATATTTCCCTGCCCCCAGGGGTATATTTAAAAAGCGTAAAGCCCTCAACCATAGAAGTGGTCTTGGATTCACCCATTAAAAAACGACTGCCGATTCAGGTCGACTGGACCGGCAAATTGTCGCCGGAGCTGATCCTGGTTAAGGCGACGATTGATCCCCCTTACGTTGAGATGATCGGCAGGAATAAGATTTTGAGAGACGTGACAACGATTTACACGAAGAAGGTTTTTCTGGATTCGATTACAAGATCCGGCAGCTTCACTGTCGGGCTGGCCTTGTCGCCGGCCTCCCTGAAACTATCACCCGGATCGAAAGACAAGGTGACGGTATCGTACGTTGTGGAAAAGAGGACACCGTAACATCTGAGGTTTATAGACTGAAGGCTGACGACTTTTTGGAACCGATTAAGTCAGCTCATACGAAACTTAGGGTTTCTTTATCTGCGGGTGATACGACTATAGTGCGCCAATGGTCGAAAACGGGAAGAACTTTAGCAGCCTGATTCTTCCCATACCGCCTTCAGTCTTCAGCCTAATCCCCTTCTTATTTATATCATAAATGCCCCGCCGCACACATCCAGCGTCACACCCGTCACAAAGTCGGCATCCAGCAGGTATTCGAAGGCACGCACCACATCCTTCACCTGTCCGATGCGGGAAACAACGACCTTTTCCTTTAAAGCCGCCTTTTGCTCCCGGGACCAGTCCGCAAAAATGCCGGCATCTCCAATAAAGGCCGGAGCGATGGCGTTGACCGTAATCCCGAAGGGCCCCAGCTCCCGGGCGCCGTAACGGGTCAACCCCAGCATGCCCGCCTTGGACGCAGCATAGTGAGGCCCCACCACGCCGCCGCCGCGCGCCGCCAGAGAAGAAACATTGACGATGCGGCCGAAGCCGGCAGCCTTCATGCCGGGAATGACTTGGGCGCACCAGTAAAATGCGCTGCTCAAATTGACACGGATGGTTTCATCCCACTCCTTGAAGGAAATGGCGTCAAAAGATTTCTGCGGCATAATCCCGGCATTGTTTACCAGCACGTTGACCGGACCCAGGGTCTCATAAACCTGCCGGGCGTGCTGCGTGACAACCGCGGGGTCTCCCCCGTCACCTTTTAGAAACAACAACTGCTGCGGTAATTTCATAAAACCGTCCAGCTGCTGACGGGCTTTTTGCGCCGCTTTTTCATCGTTGCGATAGGTAACAGCCACTGAAGCGCCGCGTTTGAGCAAGGCTTCAACGATGCCCAGACCGATTCCCCGGGTTCCGCCGGTAACGACTGCTATCAATTTTCCCATGGATCGGCCTTTAAGAATGCTTGCGGATTTTTTCGCAGACAGCTGCGGTGACATCCGTCGTGGAAGCGTTCCCGCCCAGATCCGGTGTCACTATCCCATCCGTTAAGACAGCTTCAACGGCCTGCATCACTCCCATGCCGGACTCTGGAAATCCCAGATGATCGAGCATCATGGCCCCGCTCCAGATCTGCCCCATGGGATTGGCGATCCCTTTGCCGGCAATATCCGGGGCGGACCCGTGAACCGGTTCAAACAAAGAGGGATAGTCCCCTTCCGGATTCAAATTGGCGGAGGGCGCAATACCGATACTGCCGGCAATGGCCGCACCCAGATCGGTCAGTATATCCCCGAACAGGTTGCTGCCCACCACCACTCCGAAGTGCTTGGGGTTGGTTACAAACCGGGCCGAAAGGGCGTCGATATGAAATTTGTCGCTCGTCAGGTCCGGATATTCTTTGGATATCTCTTCAAAAATTTCGTCCCAGAACGGCATGCTGAAGTTGATCCCGTTGGATTTGGTGGCAGAAGTGACCCGTTTTTTACCGGCCTTGCGCGCCAGCTCAAAAGCATACCGGATAACCCGTTCCACGCCATAGCGCGTAAAAACGGTATTTTGGACCACCACTTCCTGTGCGCTTCCCTGGTAGAGCCGCCCGCCCATGTTGGAATACTCACCCTCGTTATTTTCGCGCACTACCAGAAAATCGATGTCTTCGGAAGTTCTGCCGGCCAGCGGTGTTTTGACCCCCGGCAGCAGTTTGACCGGCCGCAGGTTGATATACTGACGAAAGCCTCGTCGGATCGGCAACAGCAGGCCCCAGAGCGAAACATGATCCGGAACCCCCGGGAATCCTACGGCGCCCAGGAAGATGGCGTCATATTCCCGCAGTATTTCAAGACCGTTGTCGGGCATCATATGACCGTGTTTCAGATAATACTCGCAACTCCAGTCAAAACAGTCATACTCAAAGCGGTACCCGCCATGGACTTCGGCGGCCGTATCCAAAATCTGCAGCCCGGCCGGCAGCACCTCCCTGCCGATGCCGTCACCCGGAATCGTTGCAATCTTGAGCACTTTCATCAGCGTATAGCCTCCTTGTTGATTGGGTATAAATTTTCGCAGCCGCTTCTATCACATTTCCGGCCGGGGGGCAATAACTAGCCGTGGGCCGCAGATGATCCTGGCGTACCGGAAAAAACACGTTTGTGTTGTGATTTGAAAAAGAATCCAAAAGTTTTATCTGGCTATCTTTTTGATATGCGGTAAAACGTTCCGAAACTCTTCCGTATCCGCCTTTTTGAGCAGTTCGAATATTGCCATTTCCATGGAGCTGATCGCGGCGCCGGCGCGCCTGAGTCGGCCCAGGCCGATATCCAGGTTCATCTGGCTTGATGCCGATACGGCGTCTGCCGCGACATGAACACGGTAGCCCAGCTGAATGCCTCCGATACCGGTCTGGAAAATACAAATATGGGCCTCAATGCCGGCCAGTATAATGGTCTTTCGTCCGGTTGCCGCGATGGCCTGCCGGATGGCCCCATTTTCAAAACAGCCGAACTGATTCTTGCTGAATACGACCGGATTCGGCGATTTCGCCGTGAGCTCTGGCAAAAAGGTACCCAGCTTGCGGGGGTTCTGCTCGGTCAGTATGATCGGTATGGTTAAAATCCGGGCGATATCTATCAGGATTGAAGCATTCTGCCGCACCCGATCAGGCGCCACACAGTTCGCCAGCATCGTTTGCTGAACATCTACCAGCAGCAGTAGGCTGTCTTCTTTGTCCAACAACTCCGGATAAGCATCCAACGTTCACCTCCCTTTAAGGGTTTTCAGAAAGGGACAGACGTTCCAGCACCATTTTAACAGCGGCAAAATCCATGTCCCCCATGTTTTGCGTTAAGGCCTCATGGTATAATTGCGCTGCCGCCCGGGCGACAGGAACGACTGCGCCGGTCTGCATGGCTGTCTCCACAACCAGCCCCAGATCCTTGCTCATGTGTTTGAGGGCAAACTGCGCTGGAAACGCCGCGTTTCTGAGCATACCGGCCTTGAAATGAAAAAGATCACACCCCAGCAATCCGTTTAATATCGTGTCAATAATGGTCTCAGGCGAAAGGCCGCAGCGCTCCCCGAAATTAACCGCCTCGCTGAATCCTTCCATCATCACCGCCAGCAGAAGGTTCAACGTCAGTTTCAGGGCGGCGCCCTGGCCGGCTTCGCCACAGTAAACCACTTTTTTCCCCATTGCAAGGAGCAGTGGTTCCACGGTGGAAACCCTTGCCCGCGGCCCGCCGGCCAGAATCACCAGCTTGCCTTCTTCCGCCGGTTTTCTCGAGCCGGAAACAGGCGCATCGATGGCCGCAGTGGATACGGCCTGCAGGCGCGCGCTCAGCCGCCGGCTATAACCCGGCGAGACCGTGCTCATGTTGACAAGGGTTTTGTCTGCCGACAATCCGGCCAATATGCCGGCGCGGCCTTCTAAAACCGCATCGATGGCATCCGGGCCGGTGAGCATAAGGATGATCACATCGGACCACTGGGCCAGCTGCCTGGGGTTATCGGCAAGCAAGGCCCCGGCTTGCGTCAAGACGGCGGTTTTTTCCACCGTGCGGTTATACACCATCAACGCGTATTGCGACTTCAGGATATTCAGCGCCATCGGTTGGCCCATGGTTCCCGTTCCGACAAATCCGACTTTCAGTGGCATCATTCCCTTTCCTTCGTAAGCAGGTTTCCTTAACCGCCCGTTTGCAGTTGAACCTTCCCCGGTAAGAACGCTTAACCGTTTTGCCATTCGCTCGCTATTGCGGTTCAAGGTGATGATAAGGCCCGAGCGTTTGAAGCCGCCGGTCCTCAACGGGCTTTCCAACTGTAAAATGATACAGGCTCTGATAGTGATCGGTTTCCAGTCCCATAACGGCATGAACCTCGTCATCGAAATAGCAGCCGATGCCGGTCCCGCGAAAACCTGCCGCTTCAGCCTCAAGATAAAGGACCTGCCCGATCATTCCCGCTTCCCAGAACAGGCGCCGATAGCGAAAGGATTCCTTTTCGACGACGGCCCTAAAACGGGAGATCATTCCCATTGAAAATGCACTGTCGCCGGCGATATCCTGGACACAGCTGATGATCTTGGCATCCCGCCGATAATTTTTTTCTTCAAGCAGATATAAGGGAAAACCGTCGGCCGCCGGCAGCCACAAAAATCCGGACTTGAGCCGGTTCTTAAACTCCTGCAGATCATTTTCGGCGCGCAGAAAAAGATACAACCCCATTTCCAGGTCCCTAACGGCATGGACGAATATGAGCAGATTCAGACAAGGCTCGGAAATCTCCATGTCAAACGGCGCCCGACCGTCCCGCGCAACCGTTTTGTCCAGCATGGCCAGAAACTGTTCCCTGCTTAAGGATCCGGCCGGATCAAAGGCAACCGCGCTTCTCCTTTTTCTGATAATCGCAGCTGCCGACAACTTCGATATCTCTGTCTGAAAATCCTCGCGGCATCCATAACGAAACCTCCGCGTTTCGGTTCGCGGCTTTCGGGTTGCGTCGGCGGCGCGGTAAATACCCTCCCAGTTGATCGCGGAGCGGCTGAGACGGTTGGGGGTTCCGGCAAAAGCGCTTGTTGCCAACAACGCCGCCGTCTCATCTGTTAAACCCCGCGGAACATCTTCAACGCGACGATCATAAACCACACACATCAGTTCCGCCTGTTCATTTTCCATATCCGCATAAATGGTTCGGTCAAATCCCAGAACGGTTTCGAGCTGACGGTCCGACAGCTCGTTTAAACAGGTGACCTTCCATCCGAACAGGTTCCCCGAGAAACTCAGACAGGCCAGGGCATGCCCGATATCGTGATTGCAATACCGGAACGCGCGCTCCCCGTATTTCCATGATTCTCTCCAGAATATGCTGCTCAATGCGACAAAAAAACTCTTCGTCTTAAAGTGCTGCCCGACCTTCTCCCAAATCTCGTCCGGAAGAAAGCATCTGAGTTCCAGTGCATGTAGAAAGGGGTTATAATGATAGAGGCCGCTCTTGAGCGCATCCATCTCCGGCAGCAGCAGATAGGCTTCGGTAGGATGGAGATTCCCGCTGGAGGGATTGATGCGCAGGGACCACTTGTTGCCGGAAACGGCCTTCCAGGCGGACAATCCCAGGGACAGCTCCAAAAAACCGGCCACATTTTTCAGCTCGAACGGTTGCGGCTGATTGCGCTGACGAAGATATAAGTCCGGGTGAGACGCCGCCGGATCTTCCTTTAGAAGCGGAAGCCGCAAGGGAGCGGTCCCGCTATAGAACCTGAAGGGATTGGGCTGGTTTTCCCAGTCCAGGTAGCCTGGCGACCGGGCATACCGGTCGGTGTGATGTTTGCTGTCGTGATGGTATTGAAAAATTTCTTTCATCGCCTGCTGATTCATACGGCCCCAGATAAAACCCCTTAAAATCCTCGTCTATCCATTCATATTTTTATGCACCATCAGGGTAGTTTTTGATGGCACTTTTTGGCGGTTATTGCTATGGTATCGTTACAGTTTACCGGCTATATCCTGAATCGGGTTGCAGGGCGTCTCTACAACGTAAACCTGCGATCGGCCTCCAATCTCTTCCGGATGCTTGATGGTTATGGCACGTTCTTATCGTACGGTGTATTGCACCTCCCCTTCACGATACGCCCGACAATCCGATCGGCCAAAGTTCGTTAAAAAACACATTCACTCGTAACGCAAGTTTCAGGAGAGCAAAACCATGTCAGCCATATTACAAAGCGGTTTCGGGCTGTTTGCCCTGGTCGGCCTCGCGTTTGCCTTTTCAGAGAAACGCAGCGACATACCCTGGAAAACTGTTGCTGTTGCCGTATTGGTACAACTGGTTCTGGCGCTGGTCTTTCTCAAAGTCCCCATCGCAAGGCAGTTCTTTCTTGTTCTAAATACGCTGGTTACCATGCTGGAACAGGCGACCCAGGCCGGCACCTCCTTTGTTTTTGGATATCTTGGCGGGGCCGCCCCGCCGTTTGCCGACGCCGCCAAAGGCGGCAGCGCTTATATCCTGGCGTTCAGGGGCCTCCCCCTAATTCTGGTTGCCAGCGCCCTTTCCGCGCTTCTTTTCTACTGGCGAATTTTGCCGGTCATCGTCAATGCATTCGCCTGGCTGTTGCAGCGATCGCTGGGCGTCGGCGGCGCCGAAGGTCTGTCGGCGGCCGCCAATGTCTTTCTCGGGATGGTCGAAGCCCCGCTTTTTATCCGCCCCTATCTTTCCAGGATGTCCCGTGGAGAACTGTTTTCCATGATGACCTGCGGTATGGCCACGATTGCAGGTACCGTCATGGTGCTTTACGCCAGCATATTAAAACCGGTCATTCCGGATGCACTAGGGCATCTGTTGATTGCCTCCATCATCAGCGCGCCGGCATCCATCGCCATTGCCAGAATCATGATCCCGGCCCCGCGCGAACTTCAGACCGATGCGGTGGCCCAGGCGCCATCCGAAGCCGGAAGTGCCATGGAAGCCATCACCAACGGCACCATTGACGGCGTCAAGCTGCTGATCAACATCATCGCCATGCTGGTGGTTCTGGTAGCGCTGGTGGCGCTGGTGAATATGGTTCTCGGGTGGCTGCCCACGGTCCACGATCAGCCTTTGACACTGCAAAGACTTCTGGGATGGGCCATGGCGCCGGTGGTCTGGCTGATTGGAATCCCCTGGAATGAATGCGTCACCGCCGGCGGGTTAATGGGCACCAAAACCATCTTAAACGAATTTCTGGCCTACCTCGAGCTGGGACAACTCCCGGCGGAAGCGCTTTCGGACCGCTCCCGTATGATCATGACTTATGCCATGTGCGGCTTTGCCAATTTCGGCTCGCTTGGCATCATGCTGGGCGGTCTGGGAATTATGGCGCCGGACCGGAAAACCGAAATTGTTACCCTCGGAATAAAATCCATTGTGGCCGGAACCCTGGCAACGCTGATGACCGGCGCAATCCTCGGCTGCCTCTGGGTCTAAACAGGACGCAATCAATTTTGAAAAAAGATGCCGCTTAGCGGGTTGATCTCAAAAAGGTGGATGATCCCAGATACAGGCCGAACAGAATCATAAATATGCCGCAGCAGACCAGAATTCCGCAATAGATTTTTCTATTCAGGTTCCGGACCCCGAAAAACGCCAGCACCGAGACAATCAAATACCAGAGCAGATCGCCGGCCTCGTGCCCCGCGAAAAACGCGATCAGGCGGGGCCACTTCTGAAAGGAAACATCAAACCGGATCATAAAAGCAAACCCGATCGTGGCCCACCAGACCCACCAATAGGGATTTGACATGGAAACCAGGACCCCGCCGAGTACCGGGTTGTCCAGCCCCTTCCTTTTTATCCCGGCTGGCTCCGATCCGGCCTGTTCGGGTCCCTGCAGCCAACAAGTGGAGAGGTTGCCCGTATAAACATTTCGAATGATGCCGACACCAAACCAGGCCAGTATGATCCCCCCCACTGTTCCAATGGCACGAACCACCATTATTTTCTTAAAGATAAAGGAAAATCCGAGCAGCAAAAAAATAATAATGCCCATTTCAAGTGCGGCATGACCGATGATGACCCAGATGCCAGTCAAGTACCCGCGCCGGCTGGTTTTGATTGACTGAATAATCGTATAGGTCAGCAGGGGGCCGGGGGCCATCGCCCCGGTCAGCGCCACCAGAAACGAGAAGGAAAAAATCAGCCCGAAGGTTGAAAATAAGCTTGCCGATTCGTTTATCATTGTCATCTTAAAATGAAGTTATTTGAGGGCTCAAAAAGTTTCATTACAAATGCCTATGGAGTCACTTCACCGTTTGCCGGCGGTCCGCCCGGGGATAGCTCCCGTGGGCGAACAAGGCAACATTTGACACCCCCCCGACCTCTGAGTCGTTGATAAAAAGTAAAAGTCGTTTACCTTAAAAAGTGTTGTAATGCAGAAACTCCCCGACATCCTTTCTCCTGGGCGACGAAGGATTATGCGCCGGATATCCGAGAGGTATCAGGGCGACAATTTCATACCCCTCGGGAACGAACAGTATTTCCTTGACTTTATTATGATCAAACAAACCGACAATGACGGTTCCCAGACCCTGGCTTTGGGCGGCCAGACAGAGTGTTTGGGCGGCCAGCCCTAAATCAAACATAAACCAGTCTCCGAATTTGGTGGTCACCTCGCCCTTGTAGAACCCGGACGTGTTAAGCTTTGCGCACAAGGCCAGCAGAACGGGTGCTTCAACCATCGCCTTGTTGGCAGGATTCCCCTTATAGCTTGCTTCCACCAGTTTTTCTCTTAATTCTTTACGCTTAACCCAAATTACCTCCCAGCATTGCGTATTTGCCCAGGAAGGCGTCCACCTGAAGGTTTCCAGAAGGTTGTTGACGACATCTTCGGGAACCTCACGGGTGTCGTACTTGCGAATGCTTCTTCTCTCTTTTATCGTTTTTATGACACTGTTCATACGGGCACCTCACCATGTCTTTTTTTTAGGGGATTTGTTATTCATCTGATCATCTACGCGTGCGTGCATTATTCAAGCGTCTATACAATTACCGTCCGAAACCGAAACGCTCAGTTAAAAGCCGGCGGGTCCGGCTGCTGACATTCAGCCGGTTTAGCCCCTTTGCCGAAACCCAGCGCGCTTCCAAGGCATCATCGCCGGAACGTAATACGCCGCCGATATAGTCGGCAATCATATCCACAATCACATAATGAAACCGAATGCGACCGTCGTCGTCCCGCTCGATGACGTCGAACGTCAAAACCGGTTCCCCCGCCCGAATTTCGATCCCGGTTTCCTCGTAGATTTCACGTTCGGCAGCCGCCTGCAAGGTCTCTCCGAGTTCCATGCTTCCGCCGGGGATCGCCCAAAGACCCTTGGCAGGGGCGCGACCCCGCCGGACCAGCAATACCCTGTCGTCTTTAAATACAACCGCCCCCACTGCCACCCGGGGCCGGCTGGGGTAAATCCCCTGTTGGGTGGATGGATCTTTAGCGTCATTCTCGGAAATAAGGTTCTTCATAGGGGTTCAATTCGCCGCCGAGATGTTCAGCGCCGGCTGCCGATTGTGCTTCGCCAAACTTGATGGCTGCCTACGCTGCCGTTCGTTATGAATAATAGGCATACAGATGAATCTAACAGCGGGCGCGGCCGTAGCGGTTCGCCAGCTTCTCAAATTCCGCCTGGGTAAAAATTTCGGCAAACCGTTTTCCGTTTTTGCTGTTTCGTTTGTAAAAATCGATGCAGTCTTTGGTGATGGCAATCACTTCATCTTCGCTGAAAATACCCGGCAGCTCTCTGGCGAGGCGCGGGTGCCGGCCGAGTTTGCCGCCCAGCTGCACACGGTACCCTTTCCGGCCTGCCGTAATCGTACCGGTTGGGCAGACCGCCGGACATTGACCGCAGGATAGGCATTTATCATAATCAATTTCCGGACGATCCTGCGCTGCGTCCATTCGAACGGCGTCTTCCCTGCATGCTTCGACGCAGGCGCTGCACCGGGTGCAGGGTTCTTCCGAAAGATCCGGCTGGCACGCCCCGAGGATGCCGATATCCCTGATCTGGGGCTGGGAGCAGGCATTCGGGCAGTCCGCCAGCGTGATTCTGAATTCATGATGGAATTTCAGATCCCCCTTTACCTGTTCCCTGAGAAATCCCAGAATATTTTCTTTTTTTAAAAGCGCTTCAAGTCTCTCAAAGAGCCGTTCGCTTGGATTTGCGCGGTTCGGGCACCCGCCGGAACCGAAACAGGCTTCCAGTCCATACCCCTTTATTTCGGAATCCATTTTCGATAGAAACCGCGTCTGGGTCGCTTTCACATCCGCAAGCGTTACAATAGATTTCCCGGCGGCGGCGGCTTCGCTTTCAACCCGAACCCGCACCCGCTTCCGAATAAAAAAAGGAACTTTCTTTACGGCAGCCTCGGCTTCATCTGTCCATTTCATCGATCCGGAAATCCTTAACGCTCAAGTTGGTTGAAATAATTTTACCCTGGGCGCCTGTTCGGTCTGGCACCCTCTGACTATTGCTTTTTCAAGGCCGGCAACTGACGCCACCGACTTAGAGATCGTCACTGATAAATAACGCCTGGGTTCATGCGGGAGAGGGCGTCACCGGCAATCCGGCTTACCTGATCCATGCATATCTTCCCGTTGCAATAAAGCGGTATGGGGGTTTTATCGCTTTTTAAATTCTCCAGAAATGCCCGGGCCGAATCCACACGAAGTATCCCGCACAGCCTTGCCGCCAGCCCCCGAACGATGCCGTCCGTCGATTCCAGGTATGGAGGAAATAAAACACCGGTATCTTTCAGAAGTTCCGGAAATGCCCGGGCCAGCCGCCCCAGCCCCCATAAAACTCCGCGCTGGAGAGATTCAATCTCAATGTAGTTGCCGTCTTTTCGCGCATATGACACAAGGATGCGGGCATACTCCCTTGCCAGCCCTTTATGTCGGGCCATGATTTCACCCATGGCCTCGGGCGCCCCCCAACCGATGCCGCCGGATTCATCGTTTAAATTCCAGATCAGGCGACGCATTACGACCCGCGCAGACTCCATGTCCGTTCCGGCAAGCCGGGATACCGCCGCCCCGACGGCCGTCACCGCCCGCCATTTAACAAGCTCATCCCTGTTGTAAAAGAAATAAAGCAACGGATTGATCACTTCCCTGGCCGGCAGTTGATCCAGTGCGGTCAACGCAGCTTCAAAGTCATCCTGTCGCAACAGCGCGTGAATCCTCTGCTTTAATTCTCTGACCCCGATTTTAGCGCTGCGTGTCATCGACTACAACCCGACCCGGAAATGGAAGCTCAAGCGCCTGCTGCGAGAGCCACTGGGGCCTGTTCACGATTCACCCCAGAAAATACAACGTGCCGGACAGTTTTTTATCGCTTCGTCAACCTCAGCTTCCGGATACACCGGTAATTCTGTCACCTCAATAAAGCCGGCATCGTTGAGTTTGAAAACAGCAGGAGACACCGTCATACAGACTTCGCAAAGGATGCAGTCGCTCAATTCCACTTCAGGCCGTTTCATCCGCTTCTATCCCAAAATCGCCCGACCGATGTTGCTGCCGAAATCAAAGCAGGCCGCCGTCCCCGTCGCACCCGGCAGGTACTGCAGCCTTAACTCCGGCGCGACGATTTCAATCTTCATGGCTTCGAGTTCGTTTCGGATCAGCTTGGCCGCTTCACCGCTCCAGCCATACGAGCCAAACGCCGTTCCGATCTTATTGCTGGGCTTGAGCCCTTTCAGGTAGGTCAAGAAATCGCTGACCGTAGGATACAGTCCGTTGTTCAGTGTCGGTGAGCCGATAATAACGGCCCGGGCATCCATCACTTCGGTTATGATGTCGCTGCGATGACACTTTCTCAGGTGCATGGGTTTGACGGCGATTCCGACGTCGATGAGCCCGGCCGTAATTGCATCGGCCATCTTCTCCGTGCTGTGCCACATGGTATCGTAAACAACCACTGCCTTTTTCTCAGGCACCTGACGGCTCCACGCAACATAGGCCTGAATGATTTTAGCCGGATCCTGCCGCCAGATGATTCCGTGATCCGGGCAGATCATGTTGATTTCCAGACCCAGTGCCGAGACCTGATCAACCAGTTTTAAAATCAATCCGGAATAGGGGAGCAGGATGTTTGCAAAATATTTTTTAGCATGCGGCATGATGGCATCGCCGATAATGTCGTCGAATTTTTCCTGGCCGGCATAATGTTGTCCGAAAGCGTCGCTTGAAAAAAGAATTTTATCGTTTTTCAGATAGGTAAACATGCTGTCCGGCCAGTGAAGCATGCGGGTCTCCAGAAATGTCAGTTTTCTCTTGCCGATGCTCAACTCCTCGCCGCTGCCGACCGGTCTAAAACTCCATTTCTGCGGGAAGTGCAGGGCTAGGTTTTTGGCTCCCATCTTGGAGCAGAACAGGGGCTTGTCTTCACCGATTCGGTGCATAATGCGGGCAAGCCCCCCGGAATGATCCAGTTCGGTATGATTGCTGATGACGTAGTCAATGGATTTTGGGTCCACAATGGCCGAAATATTTTCAATGAGTTGATCGGCAAATTCCTTTTTAACAGTATCGATCAGCGTGATTTTTTCGTCTAAAATAAGATAGGCGTTGTAGCTGGTGCCCCTATCGGTGGAATATCCATGAAAGTCTCTGATATTCCAGTCAATTACCCCAACGTCGTAAATTCCCTTTGCTATCTCAGTCGGCTTCATTTCTCTCCCTCTGTTTATTTGCAGCCATACGATCCCGTTTGTTTAAAAAAAGATGCCCTTTTTGTCCGTAAGTTTCTTATGACAGAAAAGGGCATCCCCGTTCGATACAATTGATTCAGCATGCTATCAAAATCGTCACCAGTCTTTACGATTCCTTTTCAAAATCGTCCTTTGAAGCGCCACACACCGGGCACTCCCAGTCATCGGGAAGATTTTCAAATTTTGTGCCGGGGGCGACACCGTTGTCCGGGTCTCCCTGAGCGGGATCATAAACATAACCGCATACCGTGCATACGTATTTATCCATTCGGTCCCCTCCTCTCTGATGATTTGTTGTTACCAGAATAGTTTTACGGTCTGTTTTTGAAACCATCAACAGTTCAAAAATACAACCATGGCCTTTTTATATATGGAATCGCTCCAAAAAGCAACGATCCGATCCCAAATCAATTGAAATCCGGACTTGAAGTCTTCTCCGAATTTCGGATCTGGCCCGTGAGCCCCGCCGCCTAAAAGCGGATCAATCATGCTCCGGGTGGGTTTCGAGACGACTTCTAAAACCTTTGGATAACCTCCTCCGCCTTCTTCTCGATTCTATCTCTGATTTCAGCCAATATCATACCCGGCGATTCTGAAACGGAAGGAATCTTCCACTCCTGCCTTTCCACTCCGGGAAATATATGGGGGCCTGTTTTTTCCCCCACGTCAACAATTAAGGCAGGCGGCTCGCCGGTGAATATCTCCTGAGCCTGCTTCGGTCGACGAAATGCCATATCGATCCCTTTTTCCTGCATGGCCTTCTCCACTGCAGGGTGAATTTTTTCGGCCGGTTCCATCCCGGTGCTTACCACTTCAATTCTATCGCCGGCCTTAAGCTGGAGAAACGCAGCCGCCATTTGACTGCGAGCGGCGTTTTCGCGTCCCAAAACAAGAATCCGGGGGCGCCCCAACAATGGTTTTATCAGCCCGGCAACTGCGGTTTTAATGTCTGCATCAATGCCCGGATGCCTTTCCATATCCCCCGGCTGCTCAATCTGCCGGTATGTCAAGCCCCCTTCATAGCGGGCGTTAATGGCGTCAAAAAAATATTTTGCCGTCAGGTGCAGCCCTTCAAAAAGGTTTTTGCCCTTGGTTGCCCCCACGGCGAGTAAAAAGCCGCGCCGGGTCCTACTGCCGGGATCCACCAGTTTCAGCTTGTATCTTCTGGCCCACAACGTCTGACTCCGGTCGATAAGCGCTTTCAATTGGGAGGTAGTATTGTAAAAAAATACCGGGGTCGCCGCAATGACGATTTCAGCTTCGCGCAGAAGCGAATAAATTTCATGCTTCATGTCGTCATTGATCGGGCAGAACCCTTTTTTTTCGCAGACAATATACTCCTTGCAGGGTTCGATTTTTTTCTTACAGACCTGAACGATGTGCGTCTGCACGCCAGATCTCCGAGCTTCCTCCATAAAAGCTGAAAGCAGATAATTCGTGTTCCCCTTCAAGCGGGGACTGCCTTGTAGTCCGAGCATCAGCATAAACTTAACCCCGTCAAGTTTTTTGGTGGCAATCTTTGCATTTAACCGGGCCGCCTTTTTTTTCGAAAGAGGCCAGTTCCTTGTGGCACTTGGTACATTGATTCATGACATCTTTCTTTTTCAGCTTCTCCTGATTAATCAGCTCCTGGATGGCGCCGGCAGTTTGGGGAAAAAGGTTATGACAGTTGTTACAGTTGTCGAGAGCCTCCTGGTGACGGCGATGGGGAAAAGAAACGTTGCCAAGGCTTCCGCCGGACAGCTCGATTTCCTTTGCGCCGTTTTTAACTTCGGCGGCGCCGATAGCAACGCCCGTTGCCAATATAAACATCAGGGGAAAGAGAATTATTTTTTTTAATGGATGTAATCCGCTTATCATCAAAAAGTCCCCATTCGAAATTCTAAAACGAAAGAATGGTTCAAGTGGTCACCGGTGCGGTTGGGATCTCCCGCAAAAACCGTTGCCTTCTGCCGAAAGCGTACGACAGGCGGGTCATATACCCGACTGCCATTTCTGAAAAAAGTCTCATTGGAAAAGTTAGGCGGGAATCCCGCACTAGTGCGTACGGTACCCAATCTTGATAGGGGTTGGGGCCGATCATGAAACCGCAATGTATCCGGCAGATGCAAAGCCTTTTCAGCCGGATTGCCCTTCCAGCGTACACTGGCTAAAGTCTATTTTTTTTCCACATTTGCCGCAGACATGCTCACGATTGAATTCATCGGAAAATATTTCTTTTTGCGCACCACATTCCGGGCACCGGCATTTGAAGGCCTTGAGATTTTTAAACTCTTTAAATCCAGGACAATGTTGAGGGGTTGACATAATCACCTCCGGGTATAATAAGCAGTTGCAACTTTCTGTTAATCGGTTTAGTGAGTGATTTTTTTTGCAATTTCGCGTCCATAATCCTGCGCCATCTGTATTCCACCGCCGATTGAACTGGACTTGAGGCGCAAAGCACTGCCGACCATATCCATCTTTAGGATGTGTTTCATTGTGTCAAAAATGCGATCCGGAGCTTCGCCGCTCCATCCAAAAGCGCCAAAAGCTCCGCCGACTTTTCCCTGAAGCCCCGCTTTTTCCGCTAAAAAAAGCAGCTTTTTCATCGCCTCCATCATATCACCATGGTAAGTTGCCGATCCAAACACCAGGGCGTCATAGCCTTTGAAATCCGCTTCGGTTTTTACGTTGTTTGCATTGACGACGCTCGCTTCAACATTGGATATCCTTAATCCTTCAGCAATCAACTCGCCAATCTGGCGCGTTTCGCCGGTCCTGGTCGCACATACGATCAGCGCTTTCGCCATCACAGCACCTCCCTGAAAAAATTACATCATACTTGTTGAACCATAGACGAATTGACCCTGACATTCACACGGGTTCGCTATCCGATCCTTTTGTCAACGCCCTCAGCGTTACAGTCGGGCGTATAGCAGGTATTATCAACAAATTCACACTTTTCCTTGCAGGACGGACACTTTTCAGGCGGCACATCTGCCTTCAGCGTGTAACCGCAATTTTTGCATTTCCAGCTGGTCGTCATGTTGTCTCCTATATTCTAAAATTTACGAATAAGACTGTCGGTGGGGATTCATTTCTTAATCGAACCTTGTTCGATTCGAACGCCATGATCCCGTTAAGCCGGCCTTGAGTGAAAGAACACCTCTTCCCTCCGGCCTGACGGCCGAGCCGGTTTGCCGCCCAACGGACACGGCCTAATATAACGCTTTGCGGTTATTTCCGGCGTAAACAGGCCGATCGACGCCGAAGCCAAAACTCTAAATCTCACCCCGCAAACCGGCTGGAGACAGTCCCCTCCTGTCCTCAAGATTTCCAAAGTCCATGGAGGTTGCAATATTCGCGAGCGGTTATCTTCTGAGCCTCGACTTTAAACGTTGCTTCAGGGGTCTCTCCGGGATTTAGAAACTGCCGGTAGGCCTTGCCGTCGGCGATGATTTCAATCCATTCTATATAGTGCTTCGCCTCCATGGGGTGGGCAACGCTGCCGACCTTGACTTTTACGCCGCCGGTAACCTTTTCAATAACCGGAACATGTTTTTCTTTAGCGGCATCAACAGTATTTTCAACCATCAGCTTCATCGGTTCACCGCAGCATACCAGTTCACCCCCGCCGCCATGAAGAACTTCAACGATATTTCCACAAGCTTCGCATTTATAAATTTCTAATTTTTCCGCCATTTTTTACTCCTTTCAGGTTAATATCAGTTGATTGTTGCATGCCTTCCCCAGATTAAATTTAAAGATTCAGATTGATTTGTCGAATACATTGTCTCTTTTCCAAAATTATTCATCCGTTTCGATCATGACCGCTTTAATAGTTCTCCCCGAGCAGTTCAAAGTGTGCCTGGGGATGCGCACAGGCCGGACACTCCTCCGGCGCCCCGACCCCTTCATGCAAATAACCGCAATTTCGACACCGCCAGACAGTCTTTGTTTTCCTTTTAAACACTCGCCCGGCTTCGATATTGGCAGCAAGGGCGAGATAGCGCTTTTCATGCTGTTTTTCAGCCACCGCAATGGCTTCCATTACATCTGCGATCGTATCAAAGCCCTCTTTCCGAGCTGTTTTTGTAAATTCTGGATACATTTTGGTATATTCATGATTTTCCCCGGCAGCCGCATCTTTCAAATTCTGAAGGGTGGATCCGATGACCCCGGCCGGAAACGTTGCGTTCAATTCAACATCGCCGCCCTCCAGAAACTTGAAAAGCCTCTTGGCATGTTCCTTTTCCTGGCTGGCTGTTTCTTCAAATATGGTTGATATTTGTACATACCCATCCTTCTTGGCCTGACTGGCAAAGTATGTATATCGATTTCGCGCCTGAGACTCACCGGCAAACGCCGCCAACAGGTTTTTTTCTGTCTGTGACCCTCTCAACTTTCCCATTTTTTCTCCTTTCATACTAAATGGTCTTAAGGTCCCCGCGCCGTTTGGGTCTTACCCCGCCGTTGCGGGGATGCCTATTATTGCTATTAGTTATCGTTTAGTTTCATCGTATCATATGTGGTATCCATAGGAAAGCACAGATTTGAATTTCAATGGAAATATTTATCCTAACAGATTGTATAAATTATAAATTTTATTCGGATCGGATTTCGGCAACACACGGAGTTGAATGCAGATCACCCTGCGGGTGATCTTTCAACTTCACCAGCTGAAAGATGAATTATTGGGCCAACTAAAATTATAACTGAATATATTCATTTTTTTAGGGATGTCCATATCTCTCCCCCTTCCATAGACATTTTTTTTAAAAGCCCCTTGATGTTGACGTTTCATCGACGGGTATTACATTAAACATAAATCTGGTTTACTTTCCCGACATCAGGAGGCCGCATGTTAACGTTAGAAGATATCAAGAAGAATTCAGAGATTGTAAACGCTATCGACTGGGACATGACCCCTGAAGAAGCTGTTAGACTTTATCTTGAATGGGGCAACAACTGGGCCCGCGGCAATTTTGTCATCCGTTCAAAAGACGACGTTTCTCTTTACTTTGTGATCAACACCTGGAGAGAAATACCGGTAATATACCTGATACGGCGAAATTCGGAACAAGCCGATGAACTGGCTGAAATAAATTTGCCTGCAAAACTCAAAAATCGTTTTTTAGACTCGATCGGCCATAATAAAGGCGTGTATGCCATCGATGATGAAATTAAAATATGGCTTCAATCAGAACTTGATGCCTCGGGTAAAAATTGAATGGATTGTTTTATGATGCTTTTCCGGCATATGGACACAAAAATTGGCTGTCGCCGCAGGAAATTACCGGTAAGCGCATCATCCAGGCAAATAACGCCAATCAGAAATTCGTTGGAAGGGGTGTATTTCGGGTAGTGAAAGCGTTTGCGTCTGGCGTAGTAAAAATTCTTCAGCCTGTGTATCGTATCGGCAAACCGGAAGTTTTTTTGCGCTTTGAGAGAAATCTCTCCTTTTTTCCCAGAGAAACAACCGCCTTCTGCGACTCCTCAGAAATGTGGTAGCCCTCAGTTGTCTCATTCATTGTCACTTCAAAGGAGAAAAGGCATTGCCTTTATTTTTCATAAAACTCACGGATCTCACCAGGCGGGGAAAGAGCCCTCAACAGACCGCCTGTCGTTATTTTATTGTATAAAGACCGCGCGATTTAGCGACAATCACGCCTCTTTTTGAAAGTTTGTATAGCGCATTGCTGAGTTGTCTGGCGCCTAAGCCTGTTTTTTTTCTAAGCGTATCAGTATTCGCACCCTTTCTGCTGCGTTTGATGACGGATAAAACCGAGTCAAGAACCGTGCTTTTTGCCTTAGACTTCTTAGCGGCCAGTCTTTTTACGGGCGCCCCTTTTAATGCTCTCTTTTTTGCCGGGGCTTTCTTTTTTACTGTCGTTTTTATTGAAAGAGACATTTTGTCTACTTGTTTGGAAGCTTTTTCAACTTGCCTGGACAAACTCGTCAATGATTTTGCGATCGTCTTCAACTGATCTTTGATTTTCTTCATTTGGTTTCCTCCTTTAATAATTATTCAAATACCACTACTTACTACAGCAGTAGTACATACACTGTCAAATGTCAATACAACTATAATAAACCCCGTGATGATGCCAGCATCAGCATGTTGCCTATGTTTTTTAGGAGTCGTCTCAAAATTTCGGATCAGGTCAGTAAAGAATGCTTCCGCCACTGGCGGGACATTGCAGATATCAGGCCTCAGATGAAAATTTAAAATGACTTCCAATACAAGTCAAACGGAGCGAGCAGTATTGATTCGTCGGCCGGAAAGGACGTGGATCTTAAAGCGATTTGGGGGGACATCATGTAAATTGTCGCAGACGCCTTGAAAAGATGTGCGGCAGGGATATCGTCAGGAAAATCGGCTTCAACTATGTTTATGGAGTATTTGCTTTTCTGAAAAATATTCCACCTCATAAACTTCCACTCGAGTCTGGGGATCCTTCCAGGCGGAAGGCGTCATGCAGCCCTTGAGGCAGAGGTGTTCTAAAAAATCTTCCTTTTGTGGAAGTTGCATCCAGACCTGCGGTAAAAATGTGGCCCTGCGATATCCCTGTGACAGAATTACGCCATGAACACCTGCTACAAGTTGATTTTTTAAATCATCGCCATCTTTAAAATTTAACATCCGCGGTGCCGTGAGCACGCTTATCTCAATATCGATCTCGTCCAATTCTTTCCCACTTAAAGGTGAAAAGCGAGGGTCTCTAAAAGCAGCGTTGATTGCGTTTGCTTCAACACAGGAAAGCAATGAGGTGGTTGGTTCGATCGTCCCGATGCATCCTCTGAGCGATCCCTCCTTATGCAGGGTGACAAAACATCCGCTTTTTTGTCGCATCGCCGGAGAGATATCTTTGGGGTTAACGACAATGCTTTTATTTCCCAACAGCTCGGACGTTATTACCGATCGTGCCAACTTCAGTAAAACCAATCGATCGTCATCTGTCAGCAATGCCATCGTCATCATCCTAATCGGTAAAAATTCTTTATATAAAAGGCAATAGCTACTTGTTTGGGGGTCGGAGCGCTATTATTATAAGTTCTTTCCCAGTTGAATCTGGCTATCCTTTCTGATTTGTGCCACCCAATCGCTAAAAGCTCTTAAGCGCTTCTGCGCCATCAGGCTATTAACAATTTGATCTTTCTCATTTTGAAAGCCAGTCGGGTCCGGCTCTTTTTTCCCGCTATATACAATTACATAAAATCCATTATTGCCTTCAACGGTCGTGTCCGGAAACTTTTTTTCGCCTGAAAGCGCAAACGCTGCACGGGTAATATTCGGTTCATATCCGATTGAAGGGATCTGCTCGTTGCGTTTGAAAAAGCCGGTGTTTTTAATCTGCAGTCCGTACCGATTGATTTCGTCCTTAAGTGATTTTCCGCCCTTTAAGGCCTCCAAAAATTTCTTTGCCTCTTGGCCAGACTTTTCTTTCTGTTTTTCGTTAATCAAGTTCGCTTTAACTTTTTCAGCGACAGCGCTTAAATCAGGAATACTTTCCGGAACTTTTTCAAGCAACTGAATAATATAATACCCATCGCCGAAATCCTGAACTTCACTAATCTCCTTTTCCGAGAGTGAAAATGCGGTTGAAGCAAATTTGCTTTTTTCCGATATCCCCTGTTGCGGCCCCTGCGGTGTAAAAAAATCGGTCGTATGAACGGTCAAATTCTGGACGGCTGCCGCCTTCGTCAAGTCATTCTCGTCAAACGTCAACTCATATACCGACTCGGCGTCGTTAAATGCCATCGTCTTGGCTTTTTCCGTGGTTAATTTTTTAACAATCCCGGCTTTCGCAGCGGAAAATGCTAGGGTACTGGCTTCGTTTACCTTTTCCACCTTGATGATATGCCATCCGAACTGGGTTCGAACCGGCTCACTGACTTCGCCTGCTTTCATGCTAAAGGCTCGATCTGCAAACGGATCAACCATGTCTTCTCTTTTGAAGGTTCCAAGATATCCACCGGAATCTCTGGTCGGCCCTTCAGAGTATTGTTTCGCAAGCTCTGCAAAATCTTTTCCGTCCTTGGTCATTTCCCATACCTTTAAGGCCTTCTGCTTGACGGTTTCGACCACCTGTGGGTCTGCATCCTGTTCGACTGTAAAGAGAATGTGTCTGGCTTCCACTGTTTTCGGCTTTTTGAATTCCTGGCCGTGTTCGTCAAAATAAGCCTTGCTTTCTTCATCCGTTATCTTGACCTGAGATTCATATGCCTTGGGATCAAATTCAAGATACTGGACCTTAACTTTCGGTTCCGTCTTATAGGTCGTTTTGTTTTTTTCAAAATAAGCTTTGACTTCACTGTCCGTTGTGCTTAAATCTTGATAACGATCAGGCTTGAACAGCACAAAATCGATACTAACTGCCGTGTCTTTCCAGTTGTACCATTCCAGTGCCTCCGCATCTGAAACCTTGACGCCATCCTCAATAAAGTTTTTCATCCGGTCAAGCAGCATGGACTTGCGCTGCAGAACTTCAAATTCTTCCGGAGTCAGTCGATTGCGCGACAGAACCCTTTTATAGGTCCCATTGTCGAATATACCCGCAGACTGAAAGGCTTTTATCTTTTGAATTGATTCGCTCAGTTCCTTGTCGGTAACTCTGAAATTAAGCCGTTTCGCTTCCTGCATGATCAGCCGCTGGTCAATCAACTGGTCGATCGCCTGTTTTTCGACCTGAAGCATCTCTATCAGGCCGTCATTTAAATTGTTTCCAAATTGTTGTCGTAACTGCTCGACAATGTTATTGTAGGCTTCACGATATTCATCAACGGTAATAACCTCGCCGTTGACGATAGCCGCCCTGTTCGCTTTTTGAGAACGAAAGCTACCCACCCCCCAAAACACAAACACAACAACAACTGCGCCTAAAATGAACTTGATCATCCAGCTTGTCGCATATTTACGCATTAAATTGAGCATCAGATCTCCCTTTTGAGTAGTTATACAATCACACTAACGGGTTTGGTTTGTTTATCAATCTTGGTTCCTACCGACTCTGAACAAAACTTGCACACGTATTCGTACTTATCTCCTTCCGGTATGATCAGCAACAAGCGTTTTCGTACGGGTACCGCCCGTTTACAGCGAGTGCAATAAAGTTCGGTAGCATCAAACTCCTTGTAAATGCCCTGCTTTGAAGGTCGCTGTCGTATGGCTCCGAATGGATGACGATTGTCTTTAGGTTTCATGTCAAAACCTTTTTGTGGATAGTCATTCCTAAAAATTACTTATTATGCGTGGATTTTAAATACCTTCTGCAGAATCTTAAAATTCTGTAAATTCAAGCCCGGCGGCAGGTTTCCACCAAAACAGTCGCTTCGGCGGCATCATGCATCGTCTTTTTGGAACCTATCTTCTGCTGCCAAAAAAGTTTACCCTGCGCTTTAGCCTTCCTCCCCGCCAGTACCTGCCAAAGCCAAAAGGGCCCTGATAAAATTGTATTTTAACCTAATGAAATATTTTGGCAAATATTAATTTCAAACTTTAAGTTTGTCAACCGAATCCCGCGGTTAGCGAGCCTCCTGAAAAATTCCCATGGGTAGCTGAAGTACCAAAAATATTTATTGACACGATTTTATGATTTTGTTACTAAAATTTTTTAAACTTGGGGCTGTAGCTCAGCTGGGAGAGCGCATGACTGGCAGTCATGAGGCCAGGGGTTCGATCCCCCTCAGCTCCACCACTTTTCAAATCTCATAGAGGATTATGCTAAAAGCAGCATTGTCCTCTATTTTTTTTATTGAGCTACCGATATAAAGTCAAAAACTGCCCCATAAAATCCACATAACCGACAGAATCCGCTTTAACCAGGAAGCGC